>JAPHUD010000001.1 GCA_026196775.1 Flavobacteriales bacterium | reverse complement strand
TGCTAACTGTTACTACATAGGTCGTATTTACTGTTGGACAAGCTATTGGGTTGGATATATTAGGATTGGATAAGCCTGTTGTTGGCGACCAACTATAACTTGTGCCGCCTGTTGCGTTTAGTTGTATACAATCACCATCACAAATGGTAGTGTCGTTAGTTATAGTGACTACAGGTGGAGTAACAACTATTACCGTAACCGAATCAACACCTGTACAACTTAATGAGTCAGTAACAGTAACCACATAAGTACTGGTGGTGTTAGGGAACGCTATAGGGTTAGCTATGTTTGGATTAGAAAGACCTGTTGTTGGCGACCAAGAATAACTTACTCCACCAGTTGCATTTAGTTGTACAGAATCACCAATACACATAGTCGTATCATTTCCTGCATTAATCAATGCTGAACCAACAAAAACAGTAACCGTATCCGTTGTTGGACAAATACCATTATCAACAGTTACGATATAAGTGGTAGTTGAAGAAGGAAATGCTATAGGGTTTGCTATGTTTGGATTAGATAAACCTGTTGTTGGTGACCATGTAATAGTAGAACCACCTGGTCCTGTTGGACTACCTCCTAACTGCACACTATCTCCTAAACAAATAGTAGTATCATTACCTGCATCAGCAAAAGGAGATGGTAAAATGTTTACATTAATACTTATTACATCTGAAGGGCAACCACAACCATTTAAGCTATTCAAGGTAATTGTACCTGTCCCTGAACTTCCCCAATTAACCGTTATAGAGTCTGTTCCTTGCCCCGAGGCTACCGCTCCTCCTGTCACCACCCAATTAAACGTATATCCAGAAATTGGACTTGTAGTATAAGAAGCTGTTGTATTCGGACAAACTGTTAAAGGACCAATAATAGTATCCGGTGGTGTTGGTGGTTCCACAGTAATTTGATATACCTCATTAGTAGTTTTAGGTGGACAACCATTATCTGTAGCAGAAACTGAAAATTGATACGGTAATGCTTGAGCGGAACCACAAGGAGCAGTCCAGCTAAAGTTAGAAGTTACTGTTACTGCTCCTGTAACTGGTGAATTAATAGTTGCAGGAGGATTCATAAAGTTGGGGTCAAAAATTTGACCTGTAGCAGTCAGTGTTAAACTATCTCCATTAGGGTCTGTAAATGTTATAGGAAATGTTAAATTATCACATTCACTAATGGTGTATTGTGTTACTCCACTTCCTCCTGTATTTGATAGGTTTGGAGCTGGGTTAGGCGGACAAGTAATCACTAATAATTGTAAATCTCTTCTTGACACTCCTATTAAGTTGCCATTTCTATATTCTCTAATTTCAACAGCTACAACAAAATTACCTGTTGTAGGAGACATATATTGTGTTAATCCGGTAGCTCCGTTAATAAAAGAAAAACCTCCCGCACCAAAGGGTTGAGCTGTTGAATAACCTCCATTATAATTTACTGTAGGAATTGTCCATGGAAGTGGATTTGGAGCTTGTCCCGCACCTCTCATAGGAGTTACAAAAGAAAAAATTAGTTGATCTCCATCAGGGTCTATAGCAGTATTTAATATAGAAACTGTATCATTTACACATAAAAATGGAACCGGATCATCTTGAAAAACAGGCGAACTATTATTTACTAACGAAGGGGCTATATAGGCATGGAAAGCCATAGCTGTACCTCCTGGGTTTAATAAATTGGTAATAGCAGCATTTCTAGCAAAATTTTCAAAATATAAATGATAGCCGTTAAAATTTAAAGGTAAATCTACTAATGTTTCATACACCGCTTTATAAATACATACATTTTGCCCAACAGCACATCCACTGGAAACAGGTGGCTGAACCAAATTAGAATCTACAATTGGAACAGAGACAGTCTGAAAAAGACTTTTATTCCCACCACCCATTGGATTACCACCTATATCTTGTTGGTAAATAGAGACATTATGTGATGCAACAGGTATTGGAATTTGAGAATTATTATCACAATTATTATATACGGTAAGAATAATTTTATATCTGTAATTTGCTCCTACTTGACCCATGTATTCATAACCTAGACTTCCACCTACTAAATGTGAAGCAAACAAATAACCACTACTAATAATGGCAATGAATAGTATTAAAACTCTTTTTATCATTGAACTATAATTTTTTTCGTTATTACTCCTTTGTCTGAAATAACATTTATAAAGTAAATTCCTTTGGATTGATGGGCAACGTTAAACTCATAAATAAAAATATTAGTTTGAGGAACAATTATATCTACTACTTGCCCTACTGTGTTTACCAATACTAATTCTTTTATGTCAATATTAAAATTATTTACTTCAACATGTAATATATCCGAAACTGGGTTTGGAAATACATTTATGTCTGTACTCAATAAATTTTCATCTATTCCAACTGTAGAGCAAGTCCAATTTAATTGAAAACCAGGTCGAACTATCGTAAAGTCAGTTTTTTGTCTTATGGTAATACTTCCTCCACTTGAACTAATAGGTGCAGGCAAGGCATTACCTGACAACCCCGCTAAAACAGGACTAGCCGTTGTTGGTCCATCATAAATAATTAATGAATCAAATCCACTCTCAAAATCAAATGTTCCAAAAGTAAGTGTAATTTGAGTTGCTCCAGCTGGTTGAATAGTTACTGTTCCATCAGTATTGTTTGAGTAATCTAACGATGGTCCACCATTATCATATAAAGTTCCATTACAATCGGTGTAAGAAGTGTTTCCTGTTACAGGCATATTATTAGAACTACTAGTAGAGCAGAACCAATTCAATTCAAAACCAGGCCTCACAACCGTAAAATCAGATTTTTGTCTGATAGTTATACTTCCTCCTGTTGATGTAATTATTCCTGGTAAGTTGGTTCCAGAAAACCCTCCCAAAATAGGACTAGCTATTGTTGGTCCATCATAAATAAACAGCGAATCAAAACCACTTTCAAAATTAAAAGACACAAAATTTAATGTTATTTGTGCTGCTCCAGTAGGCTGAATAGTTACCACTCCATTTGTATTATTTGAGTATGGCATACTTGGTCCCCCATCATCGTAAAGCGTACCATTGCAATCTGTTATTACAATTGATCCACTAATTGGCATAGTATTAAAACACTCTATAGTAATGTAGTTTACCATTGCTACTGAATCTTGCCCAAAAGCATTAGTAACCACTAAGCTAACCGTATAAGTTCCAGGATTGGCATAATAATGTGATGGATTTTGTTGTGTGGAAGTATTTCCATCTCCAAAATACCACGTCCATCCAGTTGGGATATTCGTTGATAAATCCGTAAAATGAATAGTATCTGAACAAGTTACAGTATCTGAAGCTATAAAATTAGCTGTAGGAGGTGATATATTAGGTTGAATAATTACACCATAATCTTCAGTCTGACCAAAATTAGAGTTGTCACATGCATTTTGAACATTTCCAACTACATCAGAAGTAATCCTCATTCTTAAAGGTGTATTCAAAACCACTCCGCTAGGAATAGTAATATTTCCTATTGGATTAAAAGCATTGTTTATAGTAAGTACTAATTCATTCGTATTATTAAATACACCATCATTATTAAAATCTATCCAAACTCTAGTATCTTGAGCATTACTTGATCCTGTTGTAATATTTATAACATAAGAAGATCCTTCATTTACAGTTGTTTGTTGAGAGCAAGAAAAATCCTTATACCCTTCTGAACCATCTGCCGATGAATTAGAAATGGTATTAAAGCTAACATCTAAAATTCCATACCCACAGCAATAAGAAAGCGTAGAAGGTGTACAACTTGCAGGCAACACTTGGTTTGCTGTTGTAATATTAACAGTTTGAGTAATAGTATCACTTCCATTGGCATTGGTAGCAATAAGCGTTACTGTATAAACACCATCTGCCGCATAAGTATGACAAGGGTTTTGTTGTGTAGAAGTATTACTATCACCAAAATTCCACATCCATGATGTTGGTACATTTTGAGATTGATCGGTAAAACAGACTGTTCCACTACAACTTGGGTTGGGTGATGGACTAAAAGCCGCTATTGGAGCATTTAAGTTTTGGGTAATAATAACCGTATAATCTTCTGCCTGACCAAAATCTAAATTGGCACATGGAGTAGGAGCTGCACTAAAATCATAATCAGCAGAAATTCTCATTCTTAAAGGTGTATTTAAAACTGCACCTGATGGAATAGCAACACTGCCAGAAGTATTCATTTGAGAAGTAGCTGTAAAAACACGTTCTGTAGTGTTATTAAAAACTCCGTCATTATTAAAATCTATCCAAGCGGCATAATTTTGGGTTGATTGAGCTGAACTTCCTATTGATAATGTATATGAAGCCCCTTCAAAAACAGTAGTTTGATAACAAGTAAAATCACTATATCCATCAGCCCCATCTGTTGATGCATTACTTATGGTATTAAAATCTACTTGCGTAATTCCAAAACCACAACAATAAGTTAACGTATTTGGCGTACAAGATGCTGTCACTGGCGTACCTCCTGAAAGATTTACTGTTATTAAATTATTCATAACTAAAGTATCACAACCAAAAGCATTACAAGCAATTAAGCTTACTGTATAAGTACCACTAGATGAATAAGTATGAGTTGGGTTTTGTTGTGTTGACGTATTTCCATCACCAAAATTCCACAGCCAAGAGGTAGGATTTTGTGTGGATAAGTCTGTAAAAGAAACTACTCCAGAACAAGTGTATGTAGTACTCGCTGAAAAATTACTTGAAGGCGGTATATTGGCTGCTATCCAATCAAAAACCATATTAGGTCTTTGAGTTCCAGTCACACTTGACAATGGAGATGTACAGACATTCGGATTGTCAGCTCTGTACCAAATGGAACTTGTAAATGAAGTTGTAGAGTTATAAATCATTGCATTATTAGTCCATGAAGCATTGTTAAAACAAGTTTCTACTAATAAGTTAGAAGTTCCATCCCAATAAAAAGGGCTTATAAACATATGATTATTTAAACCCACAACATCTGTATGAGTTTGTGGTCCATAAACAGTTGTTAAACCTGTTTCGAAAGCTGAGACAGTAGAAGTAGAAGTTAATTTTAATGCAATAGTAAATCCTTGTAATGGAGTTCCCTGAGCCTGAGCTACATCAAAAGCTAGGCTATTAATATTTCCAGCAGTCATTCCTGCTGCAGTAAGCTCCGAAGCTAAAATTAAAAACTGGTGTTTTGCTCCATGATACCAGTTACCATAAGGTGCTGGATAACTTGTAGTTGTATTGGTAGTTGTTCCTGTTCCTATTGTAATAGGAGTAGCATGTATATTAGAACTAAACACAAATACTACTAAAATTAAAAAACTATAATATTTTTTCATACAGAAAAGAATTAATTATGTAACACCTAGACTCATTTTTTACCCATAAAGTTGCGTCTCAATGCAAATTTTATATTGTAACTTTGTATAAGATATTTATTTTATTTACAAATCATTTCGCAATTTAGGATTTTTTGACATACTAAACAATGATTTACATTAACTAACCTATAAACGGTTGGTTTTAATACATAAACGGTTATTTATTTTTCTATGGCTTTAATAAAAAAACTAAACGACAAAGCTCCTGAATTTGGAGCTGATTGTTTTTTCGCAGAGAATGCAACCATTATTGGAGATGTAGTAATGGGAAATGAATGTAGTGTTTGGTACAATGCAGTAATAAGAGGCGATGTGCATTATATCCGCATGGGAAACAGAGTAAATGTGCAAGATGGAGCTGTAATCCATTGTACTTACAAAAAACATCCTACTAATATTGGTAATAATGTTTCTATCGGACATAATGCCTTAGTGCATGGTTGTACTGTAAAAGACAATGTGCTAATAGGTATGGGTGCTATTATTATGGATGGTGTGGTGGTAGAAAGCAACACCATTATTGCTGCCGGAGCTGTTGTTACTCAAGGAACGCATGTGGAAGCCAACTGTATTTATGCTGGAGTGCCTGCCAAAAAAGTAAAAGAAATGAACCAAGAACTTTCCGAAGGGGAAATAAAAAGAATTGCCGAAAGCTATGTGATGTACTCGGGATGGTACAAGTAGGGTTTAAAAAAGTTAATGGTTAATAGTTATTTGTTAATTGTACCAAACCAATAACTATTAACTGATAACGATTAACAAATAACATTTATTTTTCTATCTTTGCCTTTAAATGAAATTTGTTTATCCGGAATTTCTTTATGCCCTTTTTGCAATAGCCATACCTATTGTCATTCACTTATTTAATTTCCGAAAGTTTAAAAAAATTTACTTCTCCAACGTTCAGTTTTTAAAAGAAGTAACGCAAGAGACCCAATCTAAATCTAAATTAAAACACTTACTAATTCTTATCAGCAGAATTTTAGCAATAAGTTTTTTGGTATTTGCTTTTGCTCAACCATACATCCCCACTAGCAGCGGAGTAACTTCTCCTAAAAACAAAGTAGTAGGCATTTATGTAGATAATTCTTTTAGCATGGAAAGCACAGGAAATTTAGGTGCTTTGCTTGATGAAGCTAAACTTAACGCTGCTGAAGTAATAAATAATTACAATGCTTCCGATAAGTTTTTGGTTTATACCAACTCCTTTGCCTCAGGCGAATATCGTTTACTTTCGCAAGAGCAGGCCATAGAAAAAATTGAGCAAATAGAAATTGTTCCTCAAACTAAAAATCTTTCTGCCATATACTCCAGAGCTACAGAAGGCATTAATAATGCAGAAATTGCCAATAAATATTTCTACCTATTTTCCGATTTCCAAAAAACCATTAGCGACTTTAATGACTTGGAACAAGACAGTACCATTAATTGGTTATTGATTCCTGTTGTGGGAAACCAAATAGATAACTTATATATTGACAGTTGTTGGTTTGAATCGCCTACTCACTTGTTTAATCAGCAGGAAGAATTAAAAGCCATTGTAGTGAATAAAGGCGAAAAAGACGTAGAAAATATTCCCGTAAAACTATTTATCAATGAGCAATTAATTACCCCTACAAGTGTTTCTGTTAAAGCCAACGATAAAACTACCATCGCTTTTAACTACCAAAACAAACAACAAGGCATACAACAAGGAAAAATTGAATTAAGAGATCATCCTGTAATTACCGATGATGCTTTTCACTTCTCCTATCAAATTGCTAGTCAGATAACTGTTTTAGAAATTCACGACAAACAAACTAATGAAAATAAGGCTATCCCTGCTCTTTACCAAACCGACAGCTTATTTAATTTTATATCGGGAGCTATTGGTCAGCTGGATTATTCACTCATAAAAACAGCTAATTTAATTGTGCTGAATGAGCTTAAAGAACTGAATAGCGGATTGGTTCAAACGCTAAAATCTTTTGTAGAAAATGGCGGAAGTTTATTGGTTTTTCCTGCAGAAGAAATGAATTTAGAAAGCTATCAATTACTGACAACTGCTTTTCAGATAAATCCTTATTTAACCAACGATACCTCGTCATTAAAAGTAAGAGACATTAACTACGAACATCCTATTTTTAATAATGTTTTTGAGAAAAAAGAAGCTGAAAAACTAAATCTTCCATTGGTTAAAAATCATTATGCTTTAGCAGATTTTAATACCATTTTCAGAAGTGATGTATTAACGCTTAACAACGGAACGCCATTTCTTAGTGATTTTAAAATCAATAAAGGACATGTTTATCTTTGTGCTTCGAGTCTAAACAAAACCGCTACCAACTTTGCCAATCATGCACTTTTTGTTCCGATATTGTACAACATTGCTTTTTTAAGTCAACCAACCTATCCAAATTATTTTATTATTGGAGAAAACAATGTCATCAATATCAACACCAATGTTAAAGACAATGTTTTCCATCTGAAAAATGACAACATGGAGATTATTCCAAAAATTAAAAGCGAACAAAATACTACCTCCATTTTCTTTGGCAACGAAATTACCACCGCAGGCAATTATTTGCTTACCAACGAAACAGTAGAAATGGGCATTGCTTTTAATTACAACAGAAAAGAATCTGATTTAGCTTGTTTAACCGAAAGTGAGCTAGCCACCCAGCTAACACAGTACGGAATAAATGCCAACATTGTTAACGCCAACGAAGTTTCATTTAAGTCGGCACTAAACGAAATTGAATCAGGGAAAAAATATTGGAAAATTTGCGTTATTTTAGCACTTATTTTCTTAGCAGCAGAAATTGCTTTGATAAAATTGTGGAAATAAAATTGTGAGAATTTGAAGATGTGTAAATGTGAGAATTATTGAATAATCTGCATTAACCTCAAACTTCAAACCTCAAACTTTAAACTTACGACATGGACATACTAATCAAATCGGCAGTAATCGTTGACAACAACTCAAATTTGAATGGGCAAAAAATGGACATTCTTATTGAAAAAGGAATTATCGTAAAAATAGCTAAATCCATTAAAAATTCAGGGAACTACAAAGAAATCTCCTATCCTGATTTGCACGTTTCTATTGGTTGGTTCGATTTTAGAGCTAATTTTTGCGACCCCGGAAATGAACACAAAGAAGATTTTACTAGCGGTTTAAAAGCTGCTGCTCTAGGAGGTTTTACAGGTGTTGTTGCCATGCCCGATACTTATCCAACTATCGATAGCAAATCCGGAATTGAATATGTAATTAACAAAACCGCCAATGCCATTGTAAATGTTTATCCTGCCGGATGTTTGTCTGAAAAAGCCGAAGGAAAAGAAATTGCCGAAATGTACGATATGCACAATGCCGGTGCAGTAGTTTTTACCGACAATAAAAAAAGCATAGAAAATCCAAGTTTGCTTACCCGAGCCATGCTCTACACCAAATCATTCAACGGGTTAATAATGGAATTTCCTAACGAAAAAAATATTTTTAACAACGGACAAATAAACGAAGGGGTAGTAAGCACTCGACTGGGAATGAAAGGCATTCCGTCTTTAGCCGAAGAACTGCAAGTAGCAAGAGCCATTTATTTAGCTGAATATTGTGATGCAGCGATTCACTTGACCAATATTTCTGCAAAAAAATCGGTAGAACTGATAAAGCAAGCTAAGGCTAAAGGATTAAAAGTTACTGCCGATGTAAATTCTTACCACTTACTGCTAGACGAAACCGCATTGGAAACTTTTGACAGCAACTACAAAGTGTTGCCTCCACTAAGAACCAAAGACGACCAAAAAGAATTAATTAAAGGACTGAAAGAAGGAACGATAGATATTATTTGCTCCGACCACACTCCCGAAAATATTGAAAACAAAAAATGTGAATTCGACCATGCGGCTTTTGGCATTGTTAACTTACAGACTTCTTTTGCTGTTGCTCATACCGCCATTAAAAACAAATTGCCCTTAGCCCATTTTATTGAAAAAATAACCGTTGCACCACGCCAATTGCTGCACCTAAGCGTTCCTGAAATAAAAGAAAAAACAGCAGCCAACCTTACCTTATTTAGCCCCAACAGCGAAACTAAACTTGCCATTAGCGATATAGTTTCTAAATCTAAAAACTCACCATTTATCGATAAAAAATTAAACGGTAAAGTATATGGAGTAATTAATAAAAATAAGGTGTTGGTGGGATAGTAATAAAGTAAGTTTTAAAATTATTACTCTTTTTTATCTCTCATTTTTTTGTAAGCCCTGATGGCTAACATCAGCAAAACACCAAAAAGCACAATACCTACCACTCCCCAAACCCAACTCATGGCTTCTTTGAGGGTAACCAAAAACACAATGGCAAACAAAAAAACGGTAGCTACTTCATTCCAAATGCGTAATTTAAAGGATGAGTACTTAATTTTATTCTGTTGCAACTGAACAAATATACGATGACACATAAAATGGTAAACATACAATGCCATTACAAAGGTAAGTTTAACATGCATCCACGGTTGCGATAAATAATACCCAAAATTGGTATAGAGCAACCAACCTGCAAAAAAAGCGGTTAATATTGCCGATGGCCAAGTAATGCCATACCATAAGCGTCTGCTCATAATTTTATATTGTTCTTGCAAAATGGCTTTGGCACTTTCTTCTTTGCTTTCTGCTTCTACATGGTAGATAAACAACCGAACAATATAAAACAACCCGGCAAACCAAGTGACTACAAATATGATGTGTAATGCTTTTATGTATAATGGGTTCATGGCTGTAAAAGTAATATTTTTTTATGAGTTTAAAGGTTTGATGTTCGAGGTTTGGGGTTATCGTTTACCGTCTTTGCGAGTGAAGCACAGCTTGTTCCCAAAATTCGGGAAACAAAGCAATCTTTACTTAACGCCTATACTTCCCTGACAAAACGAAGTGAAGATCAGGGATCCAGTACTATTCTACTTTATCTTTACTATTATTTGGGCATTGGTTATTAGGCTGGACTCCTTATCTCCGTTGCACTTCGTAAGGAGAGGAGGTAATTGGTTTATATAAAATTACAGATATCCAAAAAAACTACTTCAGCTCCAACACAAAAATCCAACACAATACTTCGCAGTGACGGTAAAGAAAGAGTACTTAAAAATTATGATTATACCCTATACTGAACTCTAAAAAATCAGCAATTCCCATATTGGTATTAACATAAACACCTAAAAACAAATTGCTTTTTGGTAGCGTATTGGTGTTTTTCGCATAGAAATTTAATCCCTTACGGGTAGATAAAATTTGTCTCAGAGTAGAAATTACACCTTTTGAAGGATGGTGATAATTAAAATAGGGTTTGTATAAATTAAATTCTAATTCTAAATCTAATCCTACATGTCCCATAAGGAATTCATTATTTACAAATAAAATAAAGTTAGAAGCTTGTAAAGTAGGATCACCATTCAATTTTTCACCTCTGTTAGCAGATAAATCATTATAATAATGCTGATAAAACCGATAGGTAAAACCCACACTCACTTTTGAATGATGATTAATCGTATATCCATAACCCAACGAGGCAGAATGAACAGGTTGGTTAATGCCTTGCACAGGCCCTTCATTTTCACTTTGCTCATGATAACCTAATCCGTATCGGAATTTGACAAAAGACTTTTTAGAACGATTGTAATCATTATTAACTACAGGTCTTTCTTTTTTAGCGTTTTCATAAAACTGTCCTGAAATTCCTATTAAAAAAGAGTTCATTCCCTTGTTGGGTAAATTTACATGACTGTTAGATTGATGTGCCAATCCCACCCCAAGTTTTAAGGAAAATTTATCTCTCGAAAGAATTTCTCTATTCAACGCAATTCTAAAATCCCAAGTAAAAGGAGCACTAACAATAATATTTTCAGGATTATTAACAGGATGATAAGTCTTATTAAAATAAGACATTCCCAAGCCTAATTTTAGATGATAGTTGTGTTTAGACTTATTAAAAACACTAAAATCTATAAACCTTGCTAAACTTACTTGTTGTCCGAAAACTTGATTATTGCCAAAATGAGAAAAATTTAAGCTAAAACCAACTTCAGGAAAGTTATAATACCTTTCCCATTTGGTAGTATCTGTTCTGTAGTTTCCTACAGAAAAAGACACGGTATTTTGCATGGAATTCTTCGGGAAATTGTCGAAAAAATTGGGAATAATTTTTCCGGCAGCATATTCCGCTTCAAAAAAGAGATTTTTTTGATCTTCTTTTTCTTGTGAATAAATTGAAGAAACAAATCCAAAAAGAAAAAGAGATATTATTCTAATTTTCCGTGGCATTGTTTGTATTTTTTTCCACTTCCACACGGACACAAATCATTTCTACCCACTTTTTTCTCTACTCTTACGGGTTGAGCTTTTGGCTTTTCCTGTTGATTTGGTTGTGCCGGATTACCTGCATTATCTGGTCGGCTAGTTTCCAATTTATCTAAATCCGATTTTGGTGCCGGAGTAGCTTCTTTTGCTTTAATCTCTCCATCTTTTGGTTTAGGTAATCCGCATTTCATTAAGAAACTGCCAATTTCCTTATTCATTTTTAGCAAAATAGATTGGAACAATTTAAATGCTTCAAATTTGTATATCAATAACGGATCTTTTTGCTCATGAACTGCATTTTGAACCGATTGTTTCAAATCATCCATTTCTCTTAAATGCTCTTTCCAGTTATCATCAATAATGGCAAGAATTACACCTTTCTCTATAGATTTAACCAACTCTTTTCCTTGAGATTCATACGCTTTTTGAAGTGGTGTAGGAACATTTAAGCTTTTTATTCCATCAGTAATCGGAACTAAAATATTTTCATACGTTGCTCCTTGGTTTTCATAAACATCTTTAATTACCGGAAAAGCTGTTTCTGCTAAGGCTTCAGATTTTCTTAAATAGTGATGATAAGCTAACTCATGAATATCTTCTGTAAGTTCTTCCGGTTTGCTTTCTAAGAACGTTTTTTCATCAACAGGACTCTCAATGGATAAGTATCTGATTAAGTCTAATTGAAAATTCTCGAAATCCCTCATTTCCTGATTTTCTTCTACCAAGGCTTCAGCAATATCATAAATCATATTAGAAATTTCAACACCTAATCTTTCGCCAAATAAGGCTTTTCTTCTTTTAGTATAGATTACCTCACGCTGAGCGTTCATAATATCATCATACTCCAACAACCTTTTTCTAATACCGAAATTGTTTTCTTCTACTTTCTTTTGAGCACGTTCAATAGACTTACTTACCATAGAATGTTGAATCACTTCACCCTCTTCAATACCCATTCTGTCCATTAGTTTAATGATTCGTTCAGAATTAAACAAACGCATTAAATTATCTTCCAATGAAACAAAAAACTGAGAAGAACCCGGGTCTCCTTGTCGTCCCGCTCTACCTCTAAGCTGTCTGTCCACCCTTCTAGAGTCGTGTCTTTCTGTACCAACAATAGCTAAACCACCAGCTTCTTTAACACCTTCACCTAATTTAATATCGGTACCTCTACCTGCCATATTGGTGGCTATGGTTACCGCTCCAGGCTTTCCTGCCTCTGCTACAATTTCTGCTTCACGCTGATGTAATTTCGCATTTAATACATTGTGTTTAATGCCTTTCATTTTAAGCATTCTACCTAACAATTCAGAAATTTCAACAGAAGTTGTTCCCACCAAAACTGGTCTTTTTGCTTCCACCAAAGCAACTATTTCATCTATAATGGCATTGTATTTTTCTCTGGTAGTTTTATAAACTAAATCTTCTTTATCTTTTCTTTGTATAGGTCTGTTGGTTGGAATTACAACAACATCTAATTCATAAATATCCCACAACTCCTGAGATTCAGTTTCAGCAGTACCTGTCATACCAGATAGTTTGTGGTACATTCTGAAATAATTTTGAAGCGTAACTGTAGCATAGGTTTGTGTTGCTGCCTCAATTTTTACATTTTCTTTTGCCTCTATCGCTTGGTGAAGACCATCAGAATAACGTCTTCCATCCATAATACGACCTGTTTGCTCATCAACAATTTTTACTTTATTATCCATCACCACATATTCCACATCATTCTCAAACATGGCATACGCTTTTAATAATTGATTGATGGTATGGATTCTTTCAGCTTTTATAGAGTAATCTTGAATTACTTTATCTTTTTCAGCAAGTTTTTCTTTTTCGTTGCTAACAGATTTTTCTAGTTTAGCTACTTCAGAACCAATGTCCGGTAAGATAAAGAAATTAGGGTCATCACCTGTTCCGGTAATTAAATCAATCCCTTTATCAGTAAGTTCTACAGAATTAGATTTTTCATCAATAATAAAAAACAATTCAGCATCAGCTTTATGCATTTCCTTGTTTTGGTCTTGCATGTAAAAGTTTTCTGTTTTTTGTAGGATAGCTTTTATTCCGTGTTCACTTAAAAACTTAATTAAGGCTTTATTTTTTGGTAAGCCTCTGTGAGCTCTAAGTAATGCTAAGCCACCTTCTTCTAATGCTTCTTTGCTTAGCTTTTCATTATTGATAGCAGGAGCAAGTAATTTTTTGGCTTGAGTTAAAGCAGTGTTAACAAATGCTTTTTGTGCAGCCATTAACTTTTCTACTCTTGGTTTCAATTCATAAAATTCATGCTTATCGCCTTTTGGCGTTGGACCGGAAATAATTAATGGCGTTCTTGCATCATCAATTAATACAGAATCCACCTCATCCACAATAGCATAATGATGTTTTCTCTGTACTAAATCTTCCGGAGAACGAGCCATATTATCTCTAAGGTAATCAAAACCAAACTCATTATTTGTTCCGTAAGTAATGTCTGCCAAATAGGCTTTTCTTCTTTCTGGAGAATTGGGCTGGTGCTTGTCAATACAATCAACTGTTAAACCATGGAACTCAAACAAAGGAGCCATCCACTCGCTATCTCTTTTTGCCAAGTAATCGTTTACAGTTACTAAATGAACACCTCTTCCTGCCAATGCATTTAAGTAAACAGGCAATGTGCCTACTAAGGTTTTACCCTCACCTGTCATCATTTCAGCAATTTTTCCCTGATGCAATACAGAACCCCCAATCAACTGAACATCATAATGTACCATATCCCAAACAATTTCGGAACCGGCAGCTAACCACGAGTTATAGTAAGTAACTTTGTCACCATTAATTTCTACATTATCTTTGATGGCAGCAATATCTCTATCCATTTGCGAAGCAGTAACTTCTATGGTTTCATTTTGAGAAAATCTTCTGGCAGTTTCTTTCATTACTGCAAAAACTTCGGGTTGAATTTCCAATAAGGCTTCCTCAATTTGAGTAAGCACTTGTTTGTCTAATTCATCAATTTCAGCATAAATTTTTTCTTTTTCGCTAATACTTAATGATGCATCTGTCTCAATTTTTTGCTTTAATTCTTCAATTTGATTTTCCAGCGCACTGGTTTTCTCTTTAATTTTTTCTTTGAAATAAGTTGTTTTTGCTCTTAATTCATCATTGCTTAATGAACTTAGCTGAGGGTAAACAGCTGCAACTTTATCTATAATTGGAGATAATTCTTTTATATCTCTATCTTTTTTACTTCCTAAAAATGTTTTTAGTACTTTACCTAATAATCCTTCTGCTGACATTATATGTTTTTATTTTTCTATTGGTTGTCAAAATGATTACCAAAATAACATTTTCTTTGGTTTTCTGTCATATTGACTTAGTTGAACCGACAAATTTAGCTAATTAAATTTTAAGTGATGATTTTTAAGTTGATTTAATAACGCAACTTTTTTTGCGGTTTAAGGCTGTTAAAAAAAGCTAACATTTTTGTTTTATCTAAGGTTTGAGTAATGGCTTTTTTAGTTTTTACCTACATTTGTCAAAATATTTTCAATAGCAGCGTAAAATAAATGAGTCGACCAAAGAAAAAGAAGTTTCAAAAATTGAAGCATAAGTACCGTTTGGTAATTCTGAACGATGATACTTTTGAAGAAAAAGTTTCACTTCGTCTATCCAGACTTAACGTGTTTTCTATTGTTGGCGTTTCTATCATTTTTCTAATTACTGCTGTTACTTTGTTAATTGCTTTTACTCCTCTTAGAGAGTTTATTCCGGGTTATGCCAATGTAAATGTTAGAAAAACAGGACTTCAAAATGCACTTAAAGTAGATTCTATGGAAGTGGTGCTGGCAGAAAAACAGTTGTATATTGATAACATTAAAAACATTATTCAGGGAAATCCTATAGATTTTAATCAGGAAACACATATAGATTCCAGTTTAGATTATAAAAGCATTACCAACCTTAGAAGTCAGGAAGATTCTATTTTAAGAACTATGGTAGAAACCGAGGAAAAATACAACCTTTTTGCTTCGGCAAATAAAAACCCATCTACAATAAGCAGTTTTATTTTTTATAGTCCGCTAAAAGGAACTATTACCAATTCGTTTAACATGAAATCTGCTAATAAACATTTGGGAACTGATATTGTGGCACCTAAAAATGAACCTATAAAAGCTACTTTAGAAGGAACAGTAATTTTTGCCGAATGGACCAACGAATCTGGTTACGTTATTCAGCTACAACATGAAAACAATTTAATTTCAGTTTACAAACACAATTCTATTTTGCACAAAAAAGTTGGAGATAGAGTAAGTGCCGGAGAAATTATTGCCATTATAGGAAATACTGGAGAATTTTCGTCAGGTCCTCATTTGCATTTTGAGTTGTGGTACAATGGTATTCCGCTAAACCCAGAGGAATATATTTCATTTTAATTCTTCCCTGACGAAGTGCAACGAAGATCAGGGATCCAGCTAAAGAGAAAGATATAGTGAATAAGCTAGATTAACTTCGTTTCCTTGTCTTCACTATAGCTATCCAAAGAAAAGTATATAATTGTTTTTTCCCTGACGCAACGCAGTGGAAATCAGGGATCCAATTAATAAAAAAGATATTAGTAATTAGGATAGACTCCTTGTCTCCGCTAAAGCTACGCAAGGAGAGGGGATTAGTACCAATCTTTAGCTAAATCACTCCAATTAGGATTATCTTTTTCAATTAACTCCATTTTCCAAGCACGCTTCCATTTCTTCATTCTTTTTTCTCTTAGTGCGGCTTCTGGAGCCGAATCAAATTTTTCAACATAGACTAAAATATTCACATCATATTTTGCTGTAAATCCTTTTACTACTTTTTGTTTATGTTCTAAAATTCGCCTTTCAATATCATTGGTTAATCCAATGTAAAGCGTTCCATTTCTTTTACTTGCTAGAATATAAACGTAGTATTGATTCATAGCGTAAATTTAATAAAGTTTTATTTTCCCTAAATGTTTCTATTAGTTTCTTCTTCCCTGACGAAGTGCAACGAAGATCAGGGATCCATGTAATGAGAAAGTTATTAATAATTAGCTGGACTCCTTGTCTCCGCTAAAGCTAGGCAAGGAGAGGTGCATTGTAGTTTTTGTGTATTGTTCCAAGCGGATGCTTGAAAGAGAGAGATATATTTCATTAATTAATTTTCCCTATTAACATGCCAAAACTCAATCCAAAATCAACTCTTTTTAAATTATTTACAAAAATATAAGGTTCTATATAACAACCTGCATACATATTTGGAGGAGCTATATATAATTTAAAACTTGTTTGCAATGCAATAAAGTAATTTTTTTCATAAAAGAATTTATAGCTAGGGCTTGTTGATCCCAACCCTCCAACTCCTAGACCTCCTGTACCGGGAATAACTTCTGTTTTATTTAATCTATAATTCTCTTTCCCTCCAATTATTCCAATTGATGGTATAAAACTAAACACCTCGTTTCTATACCATTTGTAATTGTAAGTTAAAGAGTAGCCCTTGATACTTGTAACAATACCAAGTTTGTCATGTTTTGTACCTGATTTTACTTCCCAATTGCTGTTTTGAATATGTTGAAGATGAAGAAAATGATCTTTTTTACCAAAAGACATTCCTATATTAAACCCTTCACGACTATTAATAGTGCCATTAAGACCAAAATTGATAAATAAAAGTTTTGGATTTTTATTTAAGCTATCGTTCTGACTTTTTAGTACATAAAAAGAAAAAAAGAATGATAGTATTAGTACAATATGCTTCAACTATTCCTTATAAGTGATTAATAACAAAACAAATATACAACAAAAAACCCGACCAAAAACTTGATCGGGTTATGTAAGTAATTATGAATTATAATTAACTAAACTGAGTACCATCATTCTTAAAAGCACTAATTCCGGTAATATCCATACCTGTAATTAACAAGTGAATATCGTGTGTGCCTTCGTAAGTAATTACCGACTCTAAGTTAGCCATATGTCGCATAATAGAATACTCACTAGTAATACCCATTGCTCCGTGTATTTGTCGTGCTTCTCTGGCAATTTTCAATGCCATATCTACATTGTTACGTTTTGCCATAGAAATTTGTGCTGAAGTAGCTTTGCCTTCATTTCTTAACACTCCCAAACGCCAAGTTAATAACTGTGCTTTGGTAATTTCAGTAAGCATTTCAGCTAATTTCTTTTGTGTCAACTGAAAAGAAGCAATCGGCACTCCAAATTGCTCACGCTCTTTAGAATAACGAAGTGCTGAATCATAACAATCCATTGCTGCACCTATAGCTCCCCAAGCGATACCATAACGAGCTGAATCTAAACAACCAAGAGGTGCTCCTAATCCAGATTTATTAGGTAATAAATTTTCTTTAGGGACTTTTACATTATCAAAAACTAACTCTCCGGTAATAGATGCTCTCAACGACCATTTATCATGTGTTTCGGGAGTAGTAAAGCCTTCCATTCCTCTTTCTACCAATAGTCCGTGAATTCTACCTTCTTCGCTTTTCGCCCAAACTACTGCTACATCAGCAATAGGAGCATTGGTAATCCACATTTTGGCTCCATTCAATAAATAATGGTCGCCCATATCTTTAAAATTGGTTACCATTCCACCTGGATTTGAACCATGGTCAGGTTCAGTTAATCCAAAGCATCCCATAAATTCTCCTGTAGCCAATTTAGGTAAAAAACGCATTTTTTGTTCTTCATTGCCGTATTTCCAAATAGGATACATAACCAATGAACTTTGTACAGATGAAGTAGAACGAACTCCTGAATCGCATCTTTCTAATTCTTGCATAATTAATCCGTAAGCAATTTGGTCTAAGCCAGGCCCACCATATTCTTCTGGAATATAAGGTCCGAAACCACCAACTTCTGCTAATCCCGGAATAATTTGTTTTGGGAATTCAGCTTTTTGAGCATATTCTTCAATAATTGGAGAAACATCTTTTTTTATCCATGCTCTTACCGTATCTCTAATCAGTTTGTGTTCTTCTGTTAAAAGCTCATCTAAATTATAATAATCAGGAGCTTGAAATCTATCGTCTGCCATTTTTTAGTAATTAAAATTGAAGCCCAAAAATAATTAAACTAAAAAGAATAATTATGTTAAAAATCATAATTGTTTTTAGTTAAAAAAATTAGTCAATTATTTTTTCTCCAACACATTGAATTTTCGGATAAGTTCACTACCGTATTCATCAACAAGTGTTAACAGATGTTCTCCGGACGCTAATTGAATATCAATTTTATGTTCTCTTGTAGTTTGAGCAATAAATACATCATCAATATGCCAAAAAATGGTAGCATTAGGATTGGCATGAGCTACTTCAAAAATTACTTTACCTCTTGTTCCATCTAATAATTTAGGGATAAAAACAGCAGTAAGATTTTCAGGGTAAATGATGCCCATTTTTACAGTAGTGTTTTCATAACAATTATTTAATAATGGCGGAAGTGATTTGTAATTTGGATTTTTTGTCTTGTAAAACAACTCCATAATAGGAGGTAATACCATCCATTTTTTAATTTGCATATCAGTTACTGAATAACATTCATCATTTACACGAAATTGCTCACTTTTATCTAAATAAACCAATTTGTGGTAGGGACAAACCTTAGATTTTATTCCTGAATTTGGAGCCCAAATGGTATCTGCTTTTTCACAATTATTTCCATACAGATAGCCACTTTTAGAACATACCGCCAACTGAGATAAGTTGTTATATGGAGATTCAAACCAAGTTGTTTGTGATAATTTTTTAAACACTTCAAACAGAATAGGTGCTGCAACCAATGTCCCTGTCAACCCCGGACGACCTTCTCCATCGGCATTTCCTACCCAAACGCTTACGGTATATTCGGGCGTTGTCCCTACAGCCCAAGCATCTCTATGTCCAAAGCTGGTACCTGTTTTCCAAGCTACTTTTTTAGAAGAAGTAAAATGTTCCCAACCTTTTTCCTCTCTCGGACGATGAACATTTGCCAGTATCTCATAGGTTTGCCAAATACTGGAAACATCATATAAATAATGTTGTTTCAACTCCTCTTTTTGAGATAATACACTACCATTTACTATAAAATAAGGCATACGATAATCATTAGCATTGTACTGATAATCGTATTTTCTATAGTTATTTAACACCCTCGACCAACTAGAATAAACGCCATTTAACTCCCATAAATTGGTTTCTGCTCCTCCTAAAATAATAGATAAGCCATAGTGATTTACCGGTTTTTTTATAGTGGTAAAACCTAATTTTTGTATATTACTATAAAATTTTTCTAATCCATAGCTGCGTAATAGTTTTACTGCCGGAATATTTAATGAACGAGTTAGCGCATTACTTGCAGGAACAGCACCATCATAAGTTCTATCAAAATTTTGTGGTGCATAACCCGAAATTCTTGTGGGAACATCAGGTACCAATGCATCAGCTAATAATTCACCTTCATTAAACAACGCTCCATACAAAAAAGGTTTTAAAATACTCCCGGAACTTCTTGGAGCAGTAATAATATCCACTTTAACACCCGACTCTTCATGCTTACAATCAGAATTCCCAACATACGCCAATACTTTTCCGCTGTTTACTTCTGTAACTAAAATAGCCAAATTATGTACTTCATTTTGGCTGAGTAAATGATGATAATTAGAAGCAATTTGATTCAATTGTTGTTGCAAGTGAATATCAATAGTTGTTTGAATATTTTCTCCTTGATGTCCTTCTTTTATTAATCGGGTGAGTAAATGAGGTGTAATTTGAGGAAGCGGGTGAGGTTTTGTTGGTAATTCTTCTGCTTTAGCCAATTCAGCAGTTTCTGCATCTATAATACCTTTGAGCTGTAATTTATCCAACAAACGATTACGTTTTTTTAATAGTAATTCATGATTTTTTCCCGGATAAATTAATGCAGGAGCATTAGGTAATACCGCCAAAGTAACTGTTTCTCCCCATGATAATTTATCGGACGAACGTCCATAATAACGCCATGCAGCAGCATCTAAGCCTACTACATTTCCGCCAAAAGGAGCGTGAGACGTATAAAGCGCCAAGATTTCTTTTTTGCTTTTAGAGATTTCTAACCTTGTTGCCAAAATCATTTCATAACTCTTTTCTAAAATGGTTCGTGGTTGTTGGCGAGACAAGCGTATTACCTGCATCGTAATGGTGCTCCCTCCACTTTTTATCTTGCCTGAGGTAATATTTTGCCACAATGCTCTTAGTACAGAAACAGGATTTACGCCAGGATGATATTCAAAATATTCATCTTCAAAATGAATAATGCACTGTTTAAACTTTTCAGGAACAGCAGGGTTTTCAGGAAAACGCCATTGACCATCCGTTGCAATACTAGCGGCTAATAAGTTACCATGAGCATCTTCAACAATAGTGCTGGTAGGTTGTTTAAATAATTGCTTGGGAAGGAGAAAAGCATAAAAAGTTAGTAGAACAATGCTTATGATTACTAACTTTTTATGCTTTAAAATAATTTTTTTAATGTAATTATACATCTTTACTGCACTACTTCCACCCATTTACCACCTTTTTTGGCATTGATTTCATTGTCGTACATGGCTTCACAATAAACTGTCGGTAAATAAAACTTACCCAAATACGAAGCATTTAGCAATACCCTAAATCGTTTGGTTTTGTTTTTATCAATATCAAAATAGAGGTAAACCTTGTCATCACGAATATCCTGATAAGTAGGAACATCAGCAATTTTATTGGTCTCTACTAAATCCATACGGGTATTTCTAATTTCCCAACCTGAAGGAAAAATTTGATGCAATGCCATTTCTCTGTAATGGGTTCTTATTCCAGGATGTTGGAAAGTAACCTCAGCAATAAAGTCCATGCCTTGTTTCAATTGGTCAACACTTATTTCATTTTCATTCATGTCGAGGTATTTCACATTCATTTTCAGGTCATTTTCGGCAGAACTATTATCTCCTTCCAATGGAATTCCTTTTAAAGTAAGACTAATAAACAAAGTTTGTTTGGTGTTATTTTTAATCTTAATTGTTTCTTCTTTCCCAGCCTTCACAGCAAGTTTATCCTGAGCAATACTTGCCGTAGTTTTTACATTTTTTGCTTTATCGTTATTGTTATAAATATCGAAATTTAGCTCAGAAGGCGTTCCGGTAACTCCCACAAATTTAGCAATAGCCATTAAACTATAAGCAGTGGTTTGTGTACTAAACCATCTTTCTGAACCTAATTGTTTAGCAAGGTCTTTCAGTACTTTTTGTCCTGTAGTTTTTTCTCCCATTAAGGTTAACGTTTCCAAAATCATGGCTTGGTCACGTTCTGAACTTCCATACGTATAACTTAATTCTTTATACGATTCAACAGTGGTTGAAATATTTTGAATTAAATTTTTAGCTACGTTTGATTTTCCTGCTAATTCATAAGCAGCTGCCAAACGCCATTTAGCCGAAACAGATAATTGTTTCATCTCTTTCATTCTATTCATAGCTCCTAATGCAGGCTTTTTGGCTAAGGCTAATGTATATAAACGATAGGCTTGCATTAATTCATCGTTTTGACCATAGTAGTAATAGTTGTTTTTATTGACACCGCGAGACTGCCAAGCATTTGCCAATTTGGTTTGATATTTAATCCAATTAGATAAAAATCCTGTCGGCAAACTATAGCCCTTTGCTTGAGCTTCTAACATAAAGTGTCCGGCATAACTACTTCCCCAGTCGTTGGTATTGGTATTTCCTTGCCAATAACTTAATCCCCCATCAGACAATTGGAATTTCTTTATTTTATTAATTCCTTCTCGGATGTTAAATTCAATTTCGGCTTTTTGTTTTTGGTCTAAATCCAATAAACTGCTTAAATACAATTGAGGAAAAACGCCCGATGTGGTTTGCTCCAAACATCCATGAGGATATCGGATTAAATATTGCAAACGCTTTTCTAAATTAATTGGAGGAATTTTTGAAACTTCAATAGTCCCTTTATTTGTTCCTCTCATTCCTATAGGCATATAAGTAGATTCCCAAGTTTTTCCGGGTTCTACCATGGTATTAATTACCGAAGTAATTTCAGGGTTTGCCGGCTTAACATTAATTTCAAAATCGTAAGTAGCAATTTCATTACCACTTTTAGCGGTAATTTTTACTTTTCCAACACCTAAGGCTTCAGCAACTTTTAAATCAAAATTTACCACTTCATCACCTTCGCGTGAGAAAGTAAGTTCTTGTGTTTTACTTCCTGTAATTTTAAGTAAACTGTTTGTTTCTATTTTTACGGAAACATTTTTTACTTTTTTGTCCATGGCAAAAACAGTTACAGGCAATTTCACTTCTTCATTAGGACTTAATGTTCGAGGTAATGTAGCCAATACCATTAAAGGCTTTTTTACTGGAGTAGTTTTTTCTGCTGATCCATAAGCTCCTTGATTACCTGTTACTACCATTGTCCTTACCGACCCAACATAATTAGGCATTTTAAACGTATGTGTTTTTGAACTTCCTTTTTCAATGGTAAAAGGTCCTGCATAAATTACCACAGGTTTAAACCTATTGGCTTTCGGACCACCTTTGGCATTAATGTAATCATCACCACCTAAAGCTAGTAACCCTGCCATTTCTCCCGAAAAAGCATTCATCACATACTTGTACATATCCCAAGTTTTAACTCCCAAAGCTTCTCGGGCATAAAATGTTTCCCACGGATTAGGAGTTTTAAATCGGGTTAAATCTAACAATCCATCATCCACAATAGCAATGGTGTAAGTCATTTTTTTACCTTCTTTCTCGCTCACCGTTACTTTAAAGTCACTTTCAGGGGCTAATTCTTCCGGCATTTTAATAACAGGATTAAGATGTGTGGCTTTATCCTCCACAGCAATAGACTGTATGCCATACAAACGTATAGGCAAATCGTTTTCTACTTGATTATGCGGTTGAATCAACGTTACATTCACATAAACATTAGGAGCCATATCAGCAGTAGCTTTAAATGTAAAAGTATTGTTATCTGCAGAAACATCTACCCATTTTTTCTCAATAACGGATGATCCTGATTCTACACTTAACAACGCTCTTCCTGTTTTTGCATTAGGTAATTCAATTTTTACTTCATCACCCACTTGGTACACTTTTTTATCACAACTAAAAGAAAGCATTTCGGCACCACCCGGATTATCTCCCGAATTACTGTTCCACCACCCGGAATAAGACATATAAAAAGTTTGTCCGGTACTATGTCCGGTAACAGGATCAGTAACAATTATCAATTTTCTTCCCCAATAATCTCTATCAAATTTCATATCAAAAATGGCTTTTCCATTAGTGGTATTGATGTACTCTTCTTTAATTAAATTTTTAGAACGATTGGCAACATACCTTGCTAAATCATAATTATCTGAGCGTTCCCACCACCAACTCCAATACACATCATAAATTTCAATTTTTACTTTCTGACGACTTACAGGTTTACCATCTTCATCAACCGTAACTATAGGAATTAAGTTAGATTGATCTGAAAACAACGCTCCGTTCCATCCTTTGCCTTCGGGAACTTTAACGCCTACATAACCTCTATATGGAGAATAATCTATCGCTTGTCTGTCTACGCTAAACTCACCACCATTTTCAAACGCTCTAATTTTAAAATTGGCTTTTAACATTCCGGGAGCCACCTCTTTTTTTACATTAATTTTAGGGTAAATAGTAGCTTTTCCTTCGCTATTTAATTTCCCATCAAAAATCATATTTTCTTCTGAATCAAAACTTTTAGCGGGATTATCAAAAACATAATCCGGGTAATCTTTAAAAGTTGTTTTAGATTGCGTTAAAATCAGCTCTACATCTGTTTTAATATTTCCGGCAATGGCTCCATGCAACCATTTTACTTCCATATCACCAGTCATAGGTTGATTATCTTTAAGGACTTGTGTTTTAAAATCGAGATTTATTTTTAGTCTATTAGGTTTTATGGTTTCAATTTTTAAGGTCTTGGAAAATGAAGAGCCACCTACTTTAATTTTTGCCAACCAATTTCCTGTAGGAGCATCATCATCTGTTTTGGTTCTAAAATCATAAAAACCATTTTCACCTGTTGTTTTTATTTTACGTGAATAGAGTTGGTTTTCTGGAGTATAAAGCTCCATTACCACTGGATGGTTTACCGGCAGCACCCCTAATTTATCTTCTAAAATAAAAGATACAAAAAGAGAATCGCCCGGACGCCAAACACCTCTTTCTCCGTAAATATATCCTTTCACTCCTTTTTTAACCGTTGCTCCGCCTACATCAAACATACTTACTGACAGTGCAGAACCATCATCCAAACGTAAATAACCTACCTGTTTATCTTGTTTAGCAACTAACAAGAAAGGCTTTTTGTTTAAATCAATGTCCACCAAACCATCACTGTTAGTAGTGGCTTTTTTCATCAATTGATTTTGATAATTGTAAATTTCAATATTAACATTTGCAAGTGGTTGTGTAGTTTTAATATCAGTAACGGCAACAGTAAGTGTTTTACCATTACCACCTTTAGCAATAATTCCTAAGTCTGAGGCAAATACATTTTTGGCTACTTTTCGGTTATTTCTAGAGTAATAAGACTTACTGCAAGGGTTGTCTCTTTCATTCCAATTGTAATCATCATCATAATAGTAATAATCATCGTCATAATAATAGTAATCACTTGGCTGGTCATAACTTAATGCTTCACGCTCATCTTCTAAATCAATTTCTTCAAGTTCATCAGCCGTATTTTCGCAAGGATAAAGCGAATGCTTTTTACGAAAAGATAATTCTACTCTGTAAATAGCCCCCGGTTCAGCATTAATTAAAGAGGATAAATCAATAGAAAAAGTATTCCAATTTCCATAATCTACAGCTTTAGTAGCGTTTAATTTCATTTCCGATTGGTGTACAATCCTACCCACTCGTTTCATTTCTCTGTTACCGTTAATTTGGTTTACTTGAAGAAATTGAGCTACGTTATTCTCAAATATTTTGATGATTTTTACATCTACAGCACTTAAATTTACTGCTTTAAATGGGAAAATTAATCCATTGGTGCTTGGCAATATTACACCTTCCCCAATTAGTTCAACATTAGGTTTTAAGTTCGTAAAAGAAATGTTTTTTTCAAACCCTTCAATTAGTGGATAATCAATGGAATTTTTTACTGTCTTATCGATAATAATTTTTGAAGTACCCATTAATCTTTTTTCAGGATAGGCATTTAAAGTATTTTCATCAACAGCTAAACGCAAGGCCTCTCCCGATTGTAAATACACCAATCCGTTTAGATCTTGAGTGGTACTAATAGGATCTGAAAAATAAATAACAATGGCTTGTTCCGGTTGTTGCACCACTTTTAAATCCATCACTTTAAATTCGCCCAAAGGCGGAATTTCTATATTTTGTTCTCCTTTTTCTTCTGATTCAATTACTTCTCCATTCCATTCTAAAACTACTTCGCCTCTTTTTTCTGTTCTATTAATACTGTCGATAGAGAAAGTATGTAGTCGTTCTCCAATACCATGATTCCAGGAAATTGTTAATTTTTTTCCATTTTGAGTTGCAGAAATTGTTTTTTCTAAGTTCTCAGCATTAGCAAAATCGGCAGTAGTAAGTTCGTAGGTAATTTGTTGCCATTTTAAAGAGTTGTTGTCGTATGCTTTAACTCCAGAAAATTGCAGACTGATGCCTTGTTTATAAGTCTCAAAATCAAAATAAAAGGTTTTCAAGTCTCTTTCAACTTCTACAAGTTCTGAAAGATAAAACTCGGCTTTATAATAGGTGTTGGAGGGCAAGCGACTTTCAGGTCTAAATTCAATAGTTGTTTCATCTAACCAATAAGCTTCTCCTTTAATGTTTGGACTAAAGTCGAATAAATCCTCATCAATAGCTTTATCATATTGAGCATGAGCGGAAGGTTCGGTTAAACTAATTTTTATGGTGGATTGATTAGAAATGATACCTGAGGTAAATCCAGATATATAACCAATAAAAGCAGGGTTAATTGGTTCGTTTCTTTTATCATCGTCACATCCAACAGTTAAAAGAATTAAAAAAACAAAAATTAGTGTTATATTTCTCATAGTATGAATTTTAGAATTGAAAAAATAAAAATAGTATATTTTTTGTAAAGTAACTTGATTTTTCAACAAATGAATAAATAAAAAAATAACAGCACTCTAAGTATTAACAAACAAAGGACATCAGGAATATATTAATCTACAAAACAGATACTTAAAAGTCAAAAAAATAGTTTTTTTGTAGTAAATATGATTATCATCATTATATTTGTAGATATTATATTAATTAAACCCTAACTATTATGAAAACATCTTTATTATTTTTATCATTAACTGTAGCAACAGTTTTAAGTGCACAAACCAAACATACTATTACGGCATCTGGAATGACTTTTACTCCAAATAGTTTAACTATTAATCAGGGAGATACGGTAGAGTGGGACAATGTTTCAGGCTTTCATAATGTGAATGGAACACAAGCTACTTTTCCAGCTAACCCTACAAGTTTTGGAAATTCACCTGCAAGTGCACCATGGAATTATACCTTCGTGTTTACTGTCGCAGGAAATTATGCTTATCAATGTGATGTTCATGCTCCTAATATGGCAGGTACAATAGTTGTTCAGCCAGCTACCTCGGTAGTGAAATTACAAGAAAAAACAGAGCTTAAGGTTTTTCCTAATCCTACAGCAGATTATTTTTCTATTGATACTAAACAAACTATAAAATCAGTTTCACTTATTAATATTACAGGTCAATTAGTAAAAACTTACACAGAAACTGCTAGCCAAACCAACAGGTTTGATGTTAAGGCATTACCTAAAGGAATTTATTTCATTAATATTGAAATAGGAGATGCTAAGTTAGTAGAAAAACTAATCATCCAATAAAAATGAAGCAATTTTCTATTTTTTTAGTTGTTACTATTCTACTTTCAGGATGTGCCTACAATAGCTTTGATGAAGTGGAAGAAATTCCTGCTCCTATCAATCCAAATACAACATATCAGAAACATACAGTTACTGCTTCAGGAATGATATTTACTCCTTCTAGCTTAACTATTAATGTTGGTGACACTGTTGTTTTTGATAATGTATCAGGATTTCATAATGTAAATGGAACACAAGCAACTTTTCCAACTAATCCTGCAAGCTTTGGAAATGCTTTGGCATCTGCACCATGGACTTATATCTATGTGTTTAATATAGTAGGAAGTTATAATTATCAATGTGATGCTCATGCTCCAGGCATGGCGGGCACAATAACTGTACAATAAATTAACCTATGAGAACAATTACAATTATAATATGTTTATTAGTTAGCACTATAAGTATATCAGCTCAAGACTTATATAAAGCTACTGATGGAGAAATTTCATTTTTTTCTGAAGCTCCTGTAGAAAATATTAGTGCTATTAACAAAGATGTAAAAGCACTTATTAATGCTAAAAATGCTGAGGTTGCTTTTATTGTTACCAATGTAGGCTTTAAATTCGAGAAACCTTTAATGGAAGAGCATTTTAATGAAAACTATATGGAAAGCCATAAGTATAAAGTCTCTGTTTTTAAAGGCAAGATAATAGATGAAGTTGATTTTACTAAAGATGGCACTTATGAAGTTACTGCCAAAGGAACATTGGATATACATGGAGTAACTGTTGAAAGAGAAATAAAGGGAACATTAACCATTAGCAATGGAAAAATTAATTTGACTGCTGAGTTTGATGTAGCATTGAAAGACCATAAAATTAAAATCCCTAAAGTAGTGGTAAAAAACATTGCAGAAGTTGTAAAAGTTACTGTAAATATTAATTTTGAAAAAAAATAAACTGATTATGCTTAGAGCCTTTTTTCTTACTTCCTTAGCGTTGTTTTCGTTAACCTCTTTTGCTCAGGATGATTTATTAAATATGTTGGAAGAAGAAGTGAAAGAAGAAACTACTTCAGAAAAAGTAACAGCAACTTTTAAAGGTAAAAAACTGATTAATGCCAACACGATAGAGACCACTAAAAAGAAAACTTTGGAATTTAATATTACTCACCGATTTGGAGATATGCTTATAGGGAAAGCCGAAGGACATCATTCTTTGTGGGGATTAGACAATGCTACTAACATTCGTTTTTCTTTTGATTATGGATTGACCGATAGAATTAGCATTGGAGTTGGAAGAAGTAAAACACAAGAACATATTGATGGGAATATAAAGTATCGATTTTTAGACCAAAAAACAGGAGGAATACCTATCTCAGCGGCATATTATGCAAATATAGCTGTTGCTGCAGTAGCAAAAATACCAGAAGATAAATTTGTAAATAGATTATCTTATGTCCATCAACTTATTATTGCGAGTAAATTAAGCAATGCTATTTCGTTAGAAATTTTACCTACTTTAGTACACAGAAACTTTGTGGATAAACGAAATGTTCATCCAGAAAATGGTTCAACTGATGAAAATGATTTATTTGCATTAGGTTTTGCAGGTAGGTTTAAAATCAGCAAAAGAACCGCATTTGTAGTCGATTATTTTTTACCTTTCTCCGAATTTAGAGATAGTAAAAATAATTATTATGATGCTTTAGGTGTTGGTATAGAGATTGAAACGGGAGGACATGTTTTCCATATTAATGTTACTAATTCTGCCGGAATTATTGAGAATGACTTTTTACCTTACACCAATTCAGCTTGGGATAAAGGTGAATATAAATTAGGCTTCAACATTTCGCGTGTGTTTAGTTTTTAAGTTAACTTTGCTCAAAGTTAACTTTTTAAATGACAAAAGACCCTTACGAAGCACTCCGATATAAAGAATTTAATTTATTCTTATTCTTACGTTTTGCCTTAGTTTTTGCTTGGACTATGCAATTTGTGGTAATTGAATGGCAAGTCTATTCTTTAACTAAAGATCCATTAGCATTAGGTATTATCGGACTTATGGAAATTATTCCTGCTATATCTTTTGCTCTATTTGCAGGACACATTGTTGACCAAAAAGAAAAACGAAAACTCTTGATGTTTTGTATTTCAGGTTTTATGTTGATTAGCTTTGGGTTATTTATTATCACTTTACCGAAAGTAATTGAAGCTTATTCTACCCAACACATTGTTTGGGCAACTTACGGATTAGTATTTTTTGGAGGAATTGTGCGTTCGTTTATTAGTCCAACCATATTTTCTATGTTTTCTTTGCTTATCCCTAAAAAAGCTTATGCCAATGCTGCTACTTGGAGCAGTTCTGTGTGGCAAATAGCATCTGTTTTAGGCCCTGCATTGGCAGGTTTTGCTATTGTATGGTTTGGAGTACATGGTTCTATGTTTATCATTTTCGGATTTGCAGCATTATCAATGTTATTTTTATATTTCATAAAACCCAAACCCATACTAAATCCCAACATCGGAGAACCTATTTTTCAGAGTTTAAAAGAAGGATTGAAGTTTGTTTTTAATACCAGAGTAATTTTAGGAGCTATCACCTTAGATATGGTTGCCGTTCTTTTTGGAGGGGCAATAGCCTTATTGCCTATTTTTGCTCAAGACATTTTACACGTAGGTTCGCAAGGTTTTGGAGTGTTGAGAGCTTCTCCGGCAATAGGTTCTTTTATTACCCTTATTGTGGTAGCATATTTTCCGTTAAATAAAAATGCGGGATTAAAATTATTGGGAGCAATTGCAGGATTCGGATTGTGCATCATTCTTTTTGGGTTATCAAGTTGGTTTTGGCTGTCGGTAGTTGCCCTGTTTTTTAGTGGAGTTTTCGATGGCGTTTCTGTGGTAATTAGACAAACCATTTTACAATTAAAAACACCAGATAACATGCGAGGTAGAGTCTCATCAGTAAATTCCATTTTTGTAGGTTCATCCAACGAGCTTGGAGCTTTTGAAAGTGGTGTAGCAGCCAAATTAATGGGGACAGTTGCTTCTGTGGTTTTTGGAGGTAGCATGACCTTGTTAGTGGTGCTTTACACAAGTATTAAATTTCCAAAACTTCGTAAACTCGATTTAGAAAAGGATTTGGTGGAGATGGAATAAAGTAGTAAAATAAGATTTATTTTATTCTGACTATATAATCTCTAAGACTTCTAATTTCATTTGTTTCTAAAAATTCAACTTGACAATTTGAGAAAATAAATATATCTCCAGATTCAGCTAACTCAGCAAGTTTTGTAAATTTATTAGGAGTATAGTTGAAATCTTTGTCATTCCACTCAAAAGATGTCACTTTACCATTGTTTTTGATTTGAACCATAGTGTATTTAATAACTCGAAAAGAACAATTATAATCAAAATTAATCAGTTGAGCATTTACCCTTTTAAAGGTTTTAAAATTTTTCACAGTTGTCTCATTAGAAAGTCCAATTGGGTTACTTAACGAAACTGTTAAATAAGGGTCTGGAATATTTTTGTTCCGGAAAGTATATTCAAGGTTTCTATTGTTGAATTTTATAATGATTTTTGTTGTAATACTATCCCAAACTACTATAGAATATCTTGCAGTATCTTTTTTTACAAATTCTTTTGTAATAACGCCATTGTTAATCAAAACTTCTGTTTTGTGAGTATTTTTACCAGTAATCAACAAAGGGTTTTGAACTCCTTTATAAAAAATATTTGACGAGTTTGTTTGAATAGTATAGTGTTCTTTTCTTACGCAACTGTTTAAGAATAAAAAAATTAAAACAATATATATGAAGGATTGTTTCATGAATTATTATTTATAGGCTAACTCAAATTCTATGTAAAGAAACAAAAAAATTCAATATGACAAGTTCAAAAACTATGTGTCAATGTTCCTATGTGGTTAAAAGGTTAAACCAATCCGTTAATCATTCAATTTTAGTACCGCTAAGAAAGCAGTTGGTGGAATTTCTACATTACCAATTTGCTTCATCTTTTTCTTTCCTTCTTTTTGTTTTTCCAACAATTTACGTTTACGAGAAATATCACCACCATAACATTTTGCAGTAACATCTTTTCTTAAGGCAGAAAGCGACTCTCTAGCAATAATTTTAGCTCCAATAGCTGCTTGTATGGCAATATCGAACTGCTGACGTGGAATTAATTCTCTTAATTTCTTACAAATTTTCTTACCCAAATCATACGCATTGTCTTTATGTACCAATGCTGATAATGCATCCACCTGATCACCATTAAGTAATAAATCCATTTTAACCAACTGCGATGGTCGGAAGCCTATAGGGTGATAATCAAAAGAAGCATATCCTCTAGAAATGGATTTTAATCTATCATAAAAATCAAAAACTATCTCAGCCAAAGGCACATTAAAATTTAATTCTACTCTATCTGTAGTTAAATATACTTGATTGGTTAACTCTCCACGTTTTTCAATACATAAAGTCATAATAGCACCAACATATTCTGATTTGGTAATAATAGAAGCTTTAATGTAAGGTTCTTCAATTCTATCTAATTTACTTGGGTCAGGAAAGTCTGATGGGTTATTTACAATAACTGCTTTCTCTTTATCTTTAGTTAAATAAGCATTGTAAGATACGTTAGGGACAGTAGTAATTACATTCATATCAAACTCTCTGGCAAGCCTTTCCTGAATAATTTCCATGTGCAACATTCCTAAGAAACCACAACGAAAGCCAAAGCCAAGAGCAGCAGAAGATTCTGGCTCAAAAGTTAATGAAGCATCATTTAGCTGCAACTTTTCCATAGCATCACGTAAATCTTCAAATTCGTCAGTATCTACAGGATAAATTCCAGCGAAAACCATAGGCTTGACATCTTCAAACCCTTGAATGGCAGGAGCCGGTCTATCAACAGTAATAATAGTATCACCCACTTTTACCTCTTTAGCTACTTTAATTCCTGAAATTAAATAACCAACATCACCGGTTTTTATCACTGGTCTTGGAAATTGTTTTAATCGTAATGTACCAACTTCATCAGCATAATATTCTTTCCCGGTAGCTACAAATTTTACTTTATCTCCTTTTTTAATTTCACCATTTTTCACTTTAAAATAAGCATAAATACCTCTATAAGAATCAAAAACAGAATCAAAAATTAACGCTTGAAAAGGAGCATTAGGGTCACCTTGTGGAGCAGGAACACGTTTAATTACAGCTTCCAAAATCTCATCTACACCCATACCTGTTTTACCGCTGGCAGCAATAATATCATCTCTATCGCAACCAATTAAATCAATAATTTGGTCTTTTACTTCTTCGGGCATGGCACTATCTAAGTCCATTTTATTAAGAATAGGAATAATTTCCAAATCGTGTTCTAACGCTAAATATAGATTAGAAATAGTTTGAGCTTGGATTCCTTGGGTAGCATCAACAATAAGTAAAGCTCCTTCGCAAGAAGCAATAGAACGAGAAACTTCGTAAGAAAAATCTACGTGACCGGGAGTATCAATAAGGTTTAACACATATTGTTCACCTTCAAAAGTATAATCCATTTGTATGGCGTGACTTTTTATGGTAATCCCTCTTTCACGTTCCAAGTCCATATCATCAAGTGTTTGTTCTTGCAATTCTCTGTCGGTAATGGTGTTAGTTTTATGTAAAAGCCTATCTGCCAAGGTACTTTTCCCGTGATCGATGTGAGCGATAATACAAAAATTTCTGATATTCTTCATATACGATATTGCTTACTTTAATAATAAGGGTGCAAAATTAGTTTTTTTTAATTGTAAAATACGAAGATGCTGTGATTTAAAATAAAAGCCATTAATCCCCTAAAGAGAGACTTTTTTCAATCAAAATCTTAGGCAGCAGCAAGAACAACCACGTAAATTTTACAACCTAGAGCTTTCAAATCAGTCGCACAAGCTTCTATAGTTGCTCCGGTTGTTATTACATCATCAACAATTAACACCTTTTTATTTTTAAGTTTTTCGGAATGGTTGATACCAAAAATGGAATTTACATTTTCCCAACGGTCGTAACGAGCTTTTTTAGTTTGGGTTTGTGTATGTATTTTTCTGTAAACAGATGTCGTATCTAATTCAACATCCATAGTTTTAGAAAGTCCTTTGGCTATCCACTCACTTTGGTTATAGCCTCTTATTTTCTTTTTTCTAGGATGTAAAGGAACTGGTATAATAACATCAATTCCTTCAAACAAGGGAGCATTTTTTAGTTCGTAACCATAAAGCTCACCTACTAATTCACCTACTTCTTTGTTGCCTTTATATTTTAACTGATGTAGAAGATGTTGTACCTTACTTTTCTTGCTAAACTTATAAAAAGCAGCCGCCATTTCTATTTGAATTCTTCCCCAAAATATTCTACATATATCATTGTCCTGATGTAAATGAAAGTTAGTTTTAGGTAAATTCAACTGACAAGAAGTACAGATAATATTTTCCTGCTTTAGCAATGTATTGCCACATGCAGCACATAATTTTGGAAATATTAAATTGAAAAAATCAGCAAACATGAGTTTAATAGCTTAAAATCAAAGTACTAAACTACTAAAATTACTTTCTAAAACCTACAAAGTAGATTTTTTCAAGAAATTACAAAGCTTAAAAAGTACTCTAGCACCTACATTAGCATCCCAATCACTATTACCTACTTCGTTTAAATCAAAACCAATAATTTGTTTTTTGCTCTCTACTAATTTATTGATTAGGTAATTAATTTGTTCGTATTCAAAACCTCCCGGAACGGGTGTTCCTGTATTTGGACAATGTTTTGGGTCTAACGCATCTATATCGTAAGTAAGATAAACTTTTTGTGGTAACTCATTAATAATTTCATCGCAAATAGTTTCCCAAGTTTTACCACCAAATTGCTGTGCTTTTATATCCCAATCGAAAAAAGTAGTAATTCTTCCTTTTGAATTTTTAATATAATCTACTTCATCCTGACAAACATCTCTAATACCTACCTGAACTAATTTTGAAACCTGACTTGATTGTAAAGCATTATGAGCAATAGATGCATGCGAAAATTCAAACCCTTCGTAAGCAACACGTAAATCAGCATGTGCATCTATTTGTAAAATTCCAAAATCATTATACTTTTCAGCCAATGCTTGTATTAATCCTAACGGAGAATTATGGTCTCCACCTAAAACGGCTACTAATTTCCCTTGATTAAGGTATGCTAAAGCTGTTTGTTTAACATGATTATTAATCTCATTACAGTAAGCGTTTACTGATGCTAATATTTCCTCATCTTCAGTATTAAATACTTCTCCATCTTCTAATTTTGCAATTAACTCCGAAGCAATTTTACCTACTTTTTTATGTTGCTTGGCTTCTTTTTTATTTACTGGCAACATGAAAACCTTATTCTCCCAAGCTTTATCTAGATTGATGTCAAATAAATCTACTTGTAAAGAAGCTTCAACTATTCGTTGTGGAGCTTTTGCAGTGCCTTTATTGAAAGAACAAGTTATATCTGTAGCCACAGGAATAATAACAATTTCGCTATCATCAAGTGAATATGGCAGCCCAAAAATATTTCCATTGGCAACACCAACATCGTTAGGGTTAAAATCTGTCATGTTGTATTAAATTTTAGACAATTCGTTTTTAAGATGAGTAATAACATCTACTTCAACCACGTCTACCCCATTTTTTTCAGCTAATAAATAAGAAATCCAATCTCCTAAATGAATTAAGTATAAAGCTCTTTCTAATTTTGAATTACCCTTTGAGTGAATTTCTATAACGGTAGAGGTATATTTTTCAAAAACAGTTTTATTTACCTCAATTCTTTTTTTGTTTCTGTAATAATCATCTTCATTTCTGAAAATTACTACTGCTAAATCTTCATTCTTATTTGCCCAGCCTACCAATTCATTATGGTTCATTTCTGGAATTACGTGGTGCCAACAAAGCATTTTAGAGTTTTCGTTTATTTGTTGACGAAAACGCACAGCTACACCTTCGTAAGAAGATTCTGCATATATAACTGGAATTTTTTTATATAGTTTTTCAGTAATTGCTCCAGCTTCAACTAAAATAAGTGATTCATTTTCATTAATTAACTCGATGGCCTTGTTAAATTCATTTGAATAGTCGTAATTAATTATCCCATAATAATTCAATAATTTAAATAAAGAAGGAAAAGCTAACCCAAATGCAGCTCTAGGAGGATGACCTCCCGGAATTAAAATATGGTTATATTTTTTTTCAATAGCCAAAGCTGCTAATTTACCACCAGATGTTACGCAAGCAATGGTCGCATTTTTTTGTTCAGCTTGAGTTATCATCTCTAATGTTTCTTCTGTATTTCCTGAGTAAGAGCAAGCAATTACCAAGGTCTTTTCATTAACAAATTGAGGAATTTTGTAATCTTTATTTACCAAAATTGGTAATTTGGCATTATCAGCTACTACTTGAACAATAATTGTAGCTCCAATACCCGAACCTCCCAAGCCACAAATAAGCACATTATCAAAAACTTTGTTAGATGCAGTTAATGTGGTATTCTTATTTAATTCTATTGAATGCTGTAAATGCTTGGTAAAATCTTCAATTAATTCCTTCATGACTAAAATTTAGTATTGAATATTAAAAACGGTATAAAAATAACCATACCTTTTGACAATCTTAATATGCTCTTTCGTTTTTATTTTCATAATAATTAATAAGTGCTTTATTCACCACTTTATTTCCTCCAGGAGTTGGGTAGTTGCCTGTAAAATACCAATCACCTGTATGGTTCGGACAAGCATCATGTAGCCCTTCAATAGTTTGAAAAACGATATCAACTTCAGCATTCATACCTTCAGGAGTAAGCAATTCTGTAATCTTCTTAGAAATTTGTTCTGCAGTAAAAGGAGCATATATCTCTTTTACAAAGTTGTTAATTTGCTCTTTTGGTAAATCTTGTTGTTCTACACATTTTTTATAAACTTCCTCCAAAATACGTTGCTGATTAGTATCTTGCAACAAAGCAATTGCCGCCTGAAAAGCAATAAAATCACCTAATTTAGCCATGTCAATTCCATAACAATCTGGATAACGAATTTGTGGAGCAGAAGAAACAACCACAATTTTCTTTGGGTTTAACCTATCTAAAATTCTTAAAATACTTTGTTTTAAAGTTGTTCCCCTTACAATAGAATCATCAATAATAACTAAATTATCAGTAGGTTTTACAGAACCATAAGTAATGTCGTAAACATGTGTTACTAAATCATTTCTATCATCATCTTGTGTGATAAAGGTTCTTAATTTTGCATCTTTTATAGCAATTTTTTCAATCCTATTTCTTAAAGCAAGAATTTCATTCAGTTTTTCATCAGTAATATTACTTCCTAAAGCGAGAATTTTCTGTTGTTTTACTTTATTCAGCTCATCTTGCATTCCTTTCATCATTCCATAAAAGGAAACTTCTGCAGTATTAGGAATAAATGAAAATACTGAGTTTTTCATATCATTATCTATACTTTTTAATACTTGAGTACAGATGTTTCTTCCTAACTGTTTTCTTTCTTTATAAATATCTATATCACTTCCTCTTGAAAAATAAATTCGCTCAAAAGAACAAGCAGTTTTTTCTAATGGCTCTCTTACTAATTTTTCCTGAACACTTCCGCTCTTCTTAACAATTAGTGCATGTCCTGGTTTAATCTCTTTAATATCTTCTACCTTAACATTGAAAGCTGTTTGAATAGCTGGTCTTTCTGAAGTAATAACCACCACTTCATCATCATGATAATAAAAAACAGGTCTAATTCCAGAAGGATCTCTTAAAACAAAAGCATCTCCATGTCCTAACAATCCTGCCATTGCATAACCTCCATCCCAATCGGCTGCAGAGTTTTTAAGTATTTTTTGAATATCTAATTCTTTTGCGATTAGTGCAGAAATTTCTTTTCTCGAATAGCCTTGAGCTTTATATCTATCAAATATTTCTTGATTTTCTACATCTAAAAAATGACCAATTTTTTCCATTACGGTAACCGTGTCGGACTTTTCCTTTGGATGCTGACCTATATCCACTAATATATCAAAAAGTTCATCTACATTAGTAAGGTTAAAGTTTCCTGCTACTACCAAGTTTTTAGTCATCCAGTTGTTTTGCCTTAAAAAAGGGTGACAATTTTCTATTGAATTACCTCCATAAGTTCCATATCTTAAATGTCCTAAGAAGACTTCTCCTGTAAATGGAACATTTTTTTTAAGCCATTTTACGTCTTTTAATTTATCAGGATTTTTTTGATAAGCTTTTCTAAACTTATTATTTACTTTATCAAAAATATGCTTTATTGGTTGATTATCATTTGAGCGATATCTACTAATATATCTGTCACCAGGCTCTACATCAAATTTTATATTAACCAAGCCTGCACCATCCTGACCTCTATTGTGTTGTTTCTCCATCAATAAATACATTTTGTTTAATGCATACATTGATGTTCCATATTTTTCAATATAATATTCTAGCGGTTTTAATAGTCTTACTAATGCTATTCCACACTCATGTTTAATGGGGTCACTCATTATCTTAACTCTGATTGAAAATGAAGTACAAAGTTATTAAGAATAAACTAAAAAGTGAGGCTTGTTGAAAATAATCTTAGAAATAAAACTAACTAAGCTCTAGTAATTTTATCACATATTACTTTCATCTCTTCAGTAGAAAGAGAAAGCTTTTCTTTTGAGAAATTAATATCCCCTACATTATTAATTGGAACTAAATGAATATGAGCATGAGGAACTTCTAGTCCTATAACAGCTACTCCAATTCTTTTGCAAGGAATAGCTTTTTCAATCATTTTAGCAGTTATTTGAGCAAAGCTCCATAATTCTTGATAGGTTGGACTAGAAATATCAAAAATATAATCTACTTCTTTTTTAGGTATCACTAATGTGTGTCCCTTTGCTAAAGGAGAAATATCTAAAAAAGCAAGAAATTTTTCATTTTCAGCAATTTTATAACACGGTATTTCTCCATTTATAATTTTAGTAAAAATTGTACTCATTATCTTGAAATTTCAACTATTTCAAACTGTACTGTTCCTGTTGGAACATTAATATCCACAATGTCGCCTACTTTCTTTCCTAACAAACCTTCACCTATTGGTGAGTTTACAGAAATCTTTTTAGCTTTCAAATCTGCTTCTTTTTCAGAAACTAAAGTATATTCCATTATAGCTCCATTAGCTATATTTTTTATTTTAACTTTAGATAAAATTAATGCTTTGGATGTATCTAATTGAGATTCATCTATAATTCTTGCATTAGCAATAATATTTTCTAGCTTAGTAATTTTTAACTCTAATAATCCTTGAGCTTCTTTAGCTGCATCATATTCTGCATTTTCAGATAAATCACCTTTATCCCTAGCTTCAGCAATTTGAGCGGAAATTGTAGGGCGTTCAATTGACTTTAATTGATTTAACTCTTGATTAAGTTTTTCTAAACCCTCTTTTGTGTAATAATTAATCTGTGACATAAGTTTTATAATGCGAAAAGAGAACTCAAAATTGAGCTCTCTTTAATTTTGTTATATATTTATTTTATTAATTACATATGTAATCTAACACCTATACTATGAGTTCCATCAAAATTCTCAGTGGTTTGGTAAGCATAATCAAAGCTAAAAGTTGAACCTCCTTTACCTAATGGAGCAACTATAGATGCACCAAAAGCGGGTCCAGTAAAAGCATTGATTCTTTTTTCACTATCAAACCAAGTATCTTGCTCTAAAGTGTAACCTGCTCTAACCATAAACATTTCCTTAAAAGCATACTCTAAACCAACTTTGTACTGATCGTTAGTAAAAGAATTGGCAGTAAAATTACCTGCTACTGTTAATCTATGCATAGAAGAAATTTCTTTTGAAACAGAATCAACAGAAGGAGCTATGTAAAAATCATACGATAACCCTATATTTAATAATGATGGCAATTGAAAATCCGCAACTCTATGGTTTTTAGAAACAGATATTGTCGATCCACTAGAATTATCTTCAGCTGTAAAAGAAAGACCATCACCTGAGGCTTTCATTGTTGGTCCAACATTCTTTAATGCTATACCAAATTTTATTCTGTCATTTTCTCCAGTTTTATATCTGATTCCCGCATCAAAAGCAAAACCTCTATTAGAAATATTTGAAATTGATTCACTAATAATCTTAACAGATAATCCCCCAGAAATGCTATTAGAAAAAGCTTGAGCATATCCAAAATCGAGGTTTAAATAACTAGGAGAGAAAGTTCCTATACCACCTTCTGGATTATCTTCAGTAGTAACATCAATATCTCCAAAATTCATAGACATAACTCCAACGCCTATCACACCTGTTTCACTCACTCTTTGTGAAAAACCAAAAGAATTAATATTAATATCACTACCTGATAAATAGTTTTTATATGTAAACAATAATTCTGATTTATTAGTGAATGCCAAACCAGCAATATTAAGACTCATTGCTTCTAACCCTACTACAGAAGCAGTATTAGCTCCACCAAACCCGACACTTTTAGTCCATGGATTGATTAACAATTGAGAAGCACCAGCCTCACCTGCTCTATCTTTATTACCTCCATACATTTGAGAAGCTGTAAATAGGACAGTGGCCAATATAGCAATTGATATTTTTGAATTTCTCATATTAAATTTTAGTTATATTTAAGTTTATAATTGTAAAATAAATTTTAAAACCCATTTAAATCAGTAGGTTTAATAACACCGAACCATTTAAGCGTTCTTTCTCCTATATTAGGTACATCTA
>JAPHUD010000009.1 GCA_026196775.1 Flavobacteriales bacterium | reverse complement strand
TGGAAAAAACAGCATTTCTATTGTTACACCTGAACCTACTGGAATAAACTGCCAAAATGGTGGAAACAAAATTGACGTTGGTACTGATGATAATGGAGATAATATTCTTCAACCTCTAGAAATTGATTTTACTTATTATGTTTGTAATGGTGATAGCGGAAGTGCTTCTGGTGACAATTGGGGAAGTCAAGTAGTAATTACTCAAGGCAATAATATCTCAGGAGATGGTACTACTGCCAACCCATTAAATGTTTTTGATAATGACACCTCAGCAACCAACGAAATTCAAGATTTAAGCATTTCTGGAAATACCATTGGAATTACTGGAGGCACAGGAATTAATTTAAGCCCTACTGCACCTGGGACTGGCCAAGTACTTACATGGAATGGAACAGCATGGATAGCTCAAAACGCTGGTTCAGGAGCTGATAATTGGGGAACACAAGTAGTAATTTCTGATACAACACTTACAGGTGATGGAACTATAGCTAATCCTCTTAGTGTAAATGGTGTTTTAACCGACAATCAGGATTTAACTTTAACTGGAAACACTTTATCATTATCCAACGACCCAACTCCAATAAATTTATCTCCTTATTTAGACAATACAGATTCCCAAACATTATCTATTAATGCCAATACTCTTTCTATTTCTAATGGTAATACGGTTACACTACCTTCTTCCCCTACCTATACTGCTGGAACAGGTATTAACTTAAGTGGTAATATTATTACTAATACAGCTCCTGACCAAACTGTTACCCTCAATAATGGCACAGGAATTAATGTTACAGGAACCTACCCTAACTTTACCATCAACAATACTTCTCCTGCAAGTAGTATGTCTTTAACAGGAACTGGCATAACTACTGTTTCAGGAACTGCTCCAAGTTTTACGATTAGTACACCTGCTCAAACACTAACTTATACCGCTCCTAACTTAACCCTTTCAAATGGTGGTGGAACAGTTACTTTACCCTCTTCTCCTTGGACGAAAACAGGAAACTTTATTTACAACAACATACTTACAGATAGTGTTGGAATAGGAACTAATACTCCTTATTCAAAACTTCATATTCAGGGAAATTATTCAAATATTGGAACTATAGGGACATTTATAGATTTACAAAATACTTTTGGTAGTAGTACTTCTCCTGCAAAAGTAGGTATTAGGTTTAAGGCTAGTAATTTCCCTAATGGTCAGCATACTAAAGGTGGGATAATATATTCAAGAAATTTATCAAATGCCAGAGGAGACATGCTATTTTTAAATAACAGCAACGATGATATTTCTGAAATTGATGTTGCAAATGATGTGAAAATGATTATTAAAAATAATGGGAATATTGGTATTGGAACAACAACTCCTACTGCTAAACTTCATTTAGAAGGTTCCTTACGATTAAATAATTTATCAGCAACTGCCCCTGTTGCTGGCTCTGTACTAACATCAGTAGATGCACAAGGAAATGCAGAGTGGCAAGCACCAGTAATAGCTACCAACTATTGGAGTCTTAATGGTCTTGATATACACAACAATAACAGTGGAAATGTAGGAATAGGAACTTCTATTCCCTATGCTCCTTTACATGTAGTTAATCCAACCCAAGATTTAACCAATATAATGATAGCTTCTAGAAGACCTTTAGATGGAGGAGATGCTGTGCTTTCTTTCTCTGAAGATATTGCAGGAACACAAGGTATGGGCATTAAATATGATGGAGTATGGAACAGGTTAGATATTGGTGATGGTGTGCTTTCAACTACCCCAATAATGACAATCACAAAAAGTGGTAATGTAGGTATGGGAATAACAAACCCTTCTCATCAATTACATGTTGCAGGAAATACATTATTAGACGGTGTAACTCAAGTAGGAGGTACTGCAGCTCTTGCTGCCCAATTTAAAATAATTAATGCTGCTAATTATAATCTCTCTATGCTTGTAACAGGAGGTACAGGTACTCAATTGACTATTCAAAATTCAAGTGGAAATGTTACCATTGGTAATAGTACATCTGTTACCAGACTTTTTATCCAAGACAATAACACCAGTACTACTGAATCAGGAAATTCATATCTGAGCATGCAAAACTTAGCAAATACCACAAACACCTCTACAGGTGTTCGTTTTAGAGTAGGGGGTACTACTGCTATAAATGGAAATTTTCATTACAAAGGGGGAATATTTTTCAACCACGCTGGAGGTACTAATGGAGAAGGGGAAATGATTTTTGCTGTTAACAATGTTGCCAACAGCACCAATGTAACTGCTGCTGATGCAGCTATGACTATTTCAAGATATGGAGATGTAGGAATAGGGACAGCTCCATCTTCGTCTTATAAGTTAACTGTTCGAACAACCGACAATGGTTATGCAGGTTATTTTTCAAATTCAAGAGCTACCACTTCCAGCAATTATGCAATATATGCAAATGCCCAAGATGCTACAGGTTCTTTTAATATTGGTGTTTATGCAAGGGCATCTGGTGCAGCAACTACAAATTATGGTTTGTATGGTTACGCAACTGGTGGTGGAACAAATTGGGCATTATATAGTCTTGGCCCAGCTTACTCTAGTTCAGGAACCTGGACAGGTTCTGATGAAAGACTTAAAACTAATATAAAAAGTTTTAATGGAGCTATTGAAAAATTGACTCAAATTGACATTAAAACTTATAACTTTAAAACGGAAGAATATAAATACTTAAATTTTCCGAGCACAAAACAATATGGTGTTATAGCACAAAACTTAGAAAAAGTATTTCCGGAAATGGTGTTAGAGTCTGAACATTTCATCCCAAATGAAAATGGCGGTATGACTGATCAAACAGTTAGTTTTAAAGCAGTAAATTACACACAACTTATTCCTGTTCTAATAAAAGCAGTACAAGAACAACAAAAAATGATTGAAGAATTACAAAAAGAGATTCAAGAACTAAAAAACAATTAAGAATTTTATATTTGTAAAAAACATATTATTAACATGAAACAAATATCACTTTTTATTCTCCTTTTTATTTCAGGAACATTATTAAAAGCACAAGCTCCAGAAAAAATAAATTATCAAGCAGTTGCAAGAGACTTATCAGGTAACCCTTTGGTTAATCAAACCCTCAATGTCACCTACGAAATAAGACAAAGCTCTCCTACAGGAACTTCCGTTTACACCGAAACACATTCCGGTATTTCTACCAACCAGTTTGGTTTGTTTACTGCCGAAATTGGAGGAGGAATTCCTTCTGTTGGAACATTTGCTGGAATAAACTGGGGAGCTGGTTTGTATTATCTTTATGTTGAAGTAAATGGT
>JAPHUD010000006.1 GCA_026196775.1 Flavobacteriales bacterium | reverse complement strand
ACCATTTACTTCAACATAAAGATAATACAAACCAGCTCCCCAGTTTATTCCAGCAAATGTTCCAACAGAAGGAATTCCTCCTCCAATTTCGGCAGTAAATAAGCCAAACTGATTGGTAGTGATACCTGTATGTGTTTCGGTGTATACAGAGGTTCCTGTAGGAGAACTTTGTCTTATCTGATAAGTAACATTTAATGTTTGATTAATTAATGGGGTTCCAGATATATCCCTAGCAACAGCTTGGTAATTTATTTTTTCTGGAGATTGAGCATTTACAATTAAACAACTTATTAATAATGCTAATGAGAATATAATTTTTTTCATATTATATGAGTTAAATCTTTTTAAGTAGCAATCAGACGAATAAAACCTAATACATGTTGCTTTTATCTAAAATAAGATAGGTTTTATCGCCAAAAAACAATGCTTTAAGAGAACAAATATAAGAATGAAATTGGAAAAATAACAATTTTTTTAAGTTGTATTTTGATATAACTTATTGTTAATGAGTTTAGGTAGGGGGTAGGCTAAATAGACAGACCTATTACAAGGATATCATCAATTTGTTCAAGACTTCCTTTCCATTTTTCAATATTATCATTTAATAATGCTCTTTGATTATGGATAGGTTCCTGATGTATGGTAAGTAAATAATCCCTAAAATTTTTGTACATTAATTTTTTGCCTTTTGGTCCACCAAATTGATCGGCATAACCATCAGAGAAAATATACACTTTATCATTTTTTTCTAACTTAAATGTGTGGTTGGTATATTTTTGTTTTGGATTTTCGAAATAGGTGCCAATGGCAAATTTATCTGCTTTTGTTTGAAGTATGTCGTTGTTTCTAATGATGTATAGAGGGTTAAATGCTCCTGCATATTGAACTTCTTGAGTTTTTGGGTCGTAACAACAAAGTGCTAAATCCATTCCATCTTTAGTTGTAGAAACACCTATGGTGTTATTATGAAGTGTAGAACTAATGCCTTGATTCAGGCTATCTAATATTTCTGAAGGTGTGTCAAATTCTCTTAGGGCATTATTTAGAGCATTATTTCCAATAATACTCATAAATGCACCAGGAACTCCATGACCAGTACAATCAACAGCAGCAAAATAAACTTTGTTGTTTTTTTCTTTTAGCCAATAAAAGTCTCCTGAAACAATGTCTTTTGGTTTGTATAAAATAAATGCTTGTGGAAGTATCTTTTTCACTAATTCATCAGGTGGTAAAATTGCCTCTTGAAGTCCTTTGGCATATTTAATACTATCAGTAACCTCTTTATAAAGCTCACTAATTTTAACACTTTGTTTTTCAATTTCTTCTTTTTTCTGGACTACTTCAGCAGTTCGTTCTTTTACTTTCTGCTCTAGTAATCTTTCATTTTCAGCTAAATCATCGCGCATTTTTAGTAATGCTATTCCGAGTGTATCCTCATTGCTTAGTGGTTCATATTGAGCATCAAATTTTCCCGAACCAACAGCATCAGCAAAATCTTTTGTGGCTTTTAAGTTTTCAACTAATCTGTTAAGTGCCATAGTCATTTCTCCAATCTCATCATTGCTAGCTTTAATGGTTCCTTTAGGGAAAACTCCTTTACTTAATGTTTGTAGTATATTTTTCAGGTTGTTTACAGGGGTAACGATAGATTTGGTAGTATAAAAAGCAATAAGTAAACCACCAATAATAAGTGCAATTCCTAAGTACTGTGCTAGAGTTTTTAAAAAGTTAAATGAAGATTGCATTTTATTAGTTGCTTGATCGGTGTGGAATTTTTGAATGTTAATTAATTCTTCTAATTGAAAAATAACTTCATTAGTTTTTATGTATAGATCACCATCATCTCCAATCATGTTGTTAGCTAAAAACTGATTAGTAGCTTCTTCATAACTTTCAAAATTAGGAAGGTATTCCATTACCTCTCTGTGCATATCAAAAAGCATATCTATTTCTTTAAATAGTTTTGCTATTTTTTTTCTATCTTCTTTACTCCAATTAACGGCTAGTTTAGCAATTTTGGACTTTAAAGCTGGGTACTCATTATCAATAAGTTTTATGAGTTTTACTTTATCAGGATGTTTAGAGTTGGATTGATAATATACCCAATTAAAGACAAGCATTTTAGAGCGAACAGCCATTAACTTAAGTTCCTCTAAAGTGCTTAATGAAGGGTTGTTTACAGTAGTAATTTTATCATTGATGTTTATACTTCTATCTAATGTATTGTATGTAATAGTGAAAACTGTTATTACCAAAAAAATTAGAACTCCAAACCCGGTGCCTATTCTTTTTCCTATGGTAAATTTGAATTTCATTAAGTAGTTAAATTCTATTGAATTTTATTTTTGTAATGATTCTAATTCTTGTTTGTAATAATTAGATTTCTCAGTATCGTTTAGTCCGTAGTAAATGTTTTTTAATCCTTCTAGTGTGTCTTCTTTTCTGTAATTAAATTCGTAAGCTTTTAACATATAAGGTAGTGCAGCACTAAATAAATTTGCAATTTTTTCCTGAGTTGCCATTAAGTTTTCAAACTCCATATCATAATCCATGTTGTTTACAATATCAACACCTTCATTATAATATAAAAGTGATAAATTGTAGTTGGCAGAAGCATTGTTTTTATCTATAGCTAAAATTTCTTTATAAATATTTATTAGATGGTGCCTTTGCGTTGAATCAACTTTATCTTGTCCTTTACTTATAGCAGTCGCTATTGCGAATTTAAATTGAATTTCGTGGTTTGTTAAAGTATTTTCATCAGCTTTAATAAGTGTTTGTAAGTGTTTGTAGTGAGCAAAATTATTATTAGCAAGTTTATAATCTTCATTATTTATTGCTCTTGCAGCATCATTATAATAGGTAGAAGCAATATACTTCACTAAAGGTTCTGCTTGAGTTAAATAGGTGTTAGCAGTGTCTATTTTATATAATTTATCTATTGATATGGCACATTCGCTTCTAAGAGAAGAATTTAAATCTTGTTTTTCTTTGGTTTTATATTGTTCTTTATAAATAAAGCTGCGGTAAAACCAAACTTTAGCCTGTTTTGTAAATTCTTCATGATTAGCAGCAATGTCAATATATTTTTGAGCACTATCAAATTCAGCTTTTTGAATATAGAATTCAGCTTTAGACATGCTATTGTTTTGCACAAACTGAGCCTTAACTGTTGATGTGACAGTAAGCAATAGGGATAATATGTAAATTAGTCTTTTCATTTAACTGTAATAGCTAAAGCTTCTAAGTTTGAACTTACTTTTAATTTCTGTGTTTCTATGCTTTTGGTATTCATTTCAAACTTTTGTTTATTATCTCTAACAACAAAGTTAATTCCTGCCCCTTTATCTACTAAACCTTCTTGCTCAGTAACTATTAATGTGCTGCCAGATTTTACTTTTTTAATAACATTACTTAACTCGCTGCTTTTTCCTTTAGTAACATAAAGTAAATGACATTTATCTAACTCAGAAGCTGAGGAGAATTTTTTGACTAAAATAGGTTGGTTGCCAATTTTTTTGGTTTGAGCCATTTTAGTTAATTCATCATAAAGAGGAGTGTCGCCAACTATCCCAAAAACGAAATACCCTGTTTGATATGCTTTTGGCCATTCTATATACTTAGTGAAGTTGTACATGAAAACAGCTTTTAATTTGGCATTAGTATCTACTTCCTTCTTTGTAATAAAAGAAGAGCCGATAATAAATATCAATAATAATATGAAGCTTGTTTTTTTCACTAATAAGTTCACTTGCAGTCAAATTCTGAGCCAAAATTAACTTAGAACAAATGCAAATATAATTTTTTTAAGCTAAAATAAAAGATGTTTTTTACTTTTTAAAACTATAAGGTTTTATGATTTTAGGTTTTAAGGAGGTTTAAGCTGTGTAATAAGTAAAGATTAAGAAGTAAAAAGCTTAATTCTTTTTACGGCCTTTTCCTGATTTTCTTCCTCCACTAGCTTCACCTTTTTTGTCTTTTTTGTTGGTTTTAGTATTAACAGTTTTGCCATACCTAGCTTTTGAAGAAGAGAAAGGAGATCCACGTTTTCCTTTAATTTTTTTTCTGCTAGTAGAGTGTAGGTAGTTTTTACTTTTAGATTTACCATTTCCTGAGCCATTATCAACTTGAATGTTTGGGCCTTTTTTAGAACTGCTAGTAAAAAGAGAGTCGCCTCCTGATTTACACGAAACAACTGCTAAAGCAATAAAAAGTAGGTATATGGTATGTTTAAATATATTCACTAGATAGTTTTATAACAAATGGCTATAATTATTTTCCTGATTTTCTCCCCGAACGAGATTTTCCAGTATTTGGGTCTCCTTTTTGTTTTTTGTTATTAGATTTATACCTTCTTTTCTTTGAAGAAAATTCGGCTTGCTTTTTCATGTCTTTTCTTTTTACCTTTTTTCTTGAGATGGAATGTTTGTAGCTTTTAGCTCTATTTTTAGATCCCCCACCATCAACATCAACATTCGGTCCTTTTTTAGATTTACCAGAAAAAGCATCTCTTTTTGCGGTAACTTCTGTTGAAGTACCGCTACTTGAAGCTGTTTTTTTGTTCTTTTTCTGTCCGAATACAGATACGGAAATAAAGAAAACAAATATAAAAAGTAAATATAATTTATGCATTATGCAATATTAAAATAGGTGTAAAAATTTTGGGAGTAAATGTAATAAGTACAAAACAGTTTGGCGAATTTCTATCTAGTCATTTATTAACAAAACTTTTTTATTTGTGTTAACAACTTTATTTTGCTGGAGCGTTAGAAGCTTGTACGGTTAGCGTTTCGATATCTCTATCAAATAGATATAAGCCTCCTTTGTCTTCTCCAATTAAATGAAGTTTGTCCATAATGGTTCTTGCTAGTGCTTCTTCCTCAATTTGTTCAGCAACATACCATTGCATAAAATTATGTGTAGTATAATCTTTTTCTTTTAAACAAATCTCCACTACGTCATTAATATCGTTAGAAACACTTACTTCATGATCTAACAATGTTTGAAATAACTGATTTAATGATTTGTACTGAGATTCTGGTTTTGCTAAAGCGGGAATAATAGCTTTTCCGCCTCTTTCATTTACATACTGAACTATTTTTAGCATGTGCATTCTCTCTTCTTCGGCATGTTGGTATAAAAACTGAGCTGTTCCACCTAATCCTTTAGTTTCTGCCCATGAAGCCATTGCTAAATAAGCTTGAGAAGATTCTGCTTCAATTTTAATTTGGTTGTTAAGTGCTTTTTCAATAGTTGGTTTTAACATGTCTTTTTTCTATTTTTGAGTTTTGCTCAAAGTTAATAAGTTAACAGCAATAATAAAAGTGAAAGGCTAGGTTTTTTTACTAAACTTCACTTATGTACAACAAACCTAAAGCCTTTTCCATGTACGTTGATGATTTCTATGTTTTCATCTTTGTTAAGGTGTTTTCTGAGCTTAGCAATGTAAACATCCATACTTCTTGCATTAAAATAATTATCGTCTTCCCAAATGGCTTTTAAAGCATGAGTTCTATCTAATACTTTGTTTTCATTCAAACATAATAACCTTAATAAATCACTTTCTTTAGAGGTAAGTTTGGTAGCTTCTCCTTTAAAGGTTAAATGTCTTTTTTGATAGTCGAAAGTATAATTGCCAATTGTGAAGAAAGTTTCATTTTGAGCTTCATTATCTTCTTGACTTCTTCTCAAAACAGCATTTATTCTGGCCAATAACTCCTCCATGCTAAATGGCTTAGAAATGTAATCATCTGCACCTACTTCAAAACCTTTAAGTGTATCTTCTTTCATAGATTTTGCCGTAAGGAAAATGATAGGCACTTTTTGATTTATCTTTCTTATTTCTTTAGCAGTTGTAAAACCATCTTTTATAGGCATCATTACATCTAATAAACACAATTGGTAGTTACTTTTTATGAAGTTAGAAAAAGCTTCTTCGCCATTATTTGTTAGTGTTACTTCGTAGCCTTTGGCTTTCAAAAAATCGGATAATAAGTTGCCTAGGTTTACATCATCTTCGGCTAGTAATAGTTTAATTTTTTCTGACATATTGTTTAATTATTTTGGTTCATATCAAACGGGAGGTAAATCTGAAATTTAGTACCTTTTCCGTATTCGCTTGTTGCTTTTATTTCTCCTTGGTGCTTATCTACAATTGCTTTTACATAATTTAGTCCAAGCCCAAAACCTTTTACATTATGGACATCTCCGGTAGGGACTCTGTAAAATTTTTCAAATATTTTAGTTAGATTTTCTTTTTTAATACCGCTGCCTTTATCACTAACGCAAAGAAAAATTCCTTCTCTTATGTTTTTTGTTTCGATCGTAATTTCTGGAATTTTGGGCGAATATTTATTAGCGTTATCTAATAAGTTATAGATTAGATTAGTAATGTGTACTTTGTCGGCTTTTAATACAGGGTTTTCGGCATTTAATTTTTGATAAATAACACCATTTTTAGAAGTAATTTGAATATTTATATTGTCTGCAACATTTTTAATTACATCATGCAGATTAAAACTTTCTCTGTTTAATTTTAAATCAGTTTTATCCCAAGTGGCACTTTTTAAAACTCTTTCTACCAACAGTCCTAGTCGTTGGTTTTCTTGATTAATAATGTTTACGTAATTAGATTTTATTTTTCCATCACTACAAATGTCAACATCATTAAGAGCCTCACAAGCTAATGAAATAGTAGAAATTGGTGTTTTTAGCTCATGTGTCATGTTATTAATAAAGTCATTTTTTACTTCAGAAAGTTTCTTTTGCTTAAAAATGGTCTGAATAGTAAAAGTAAATGCCCAAATAATAATTAATAATAATATGATGGAGCTGAGCAATAACATCCACATCGATTTTAAGATAAAGCCTGTTTTATTAGGGAAATAAATACTTAAAAAATGAGGGGTGCTAAAAATGTCGTTAGGAAAAAGTTGTGTCCAATACCCCGACATTCTAATGTCTTCGGTATAAAGTAGAGAATCGTGATTAATTACATCGTTGCCATTGTAATCAAAAATTCCGTATTTAAACTTGGTAGTAATTCCTCTATTTTCCAATTCATTTTTTATAAGCGAATCTAAATCAATTCCGGCAACTCTTTCTTTTATGTTTCTGTGTCTGTTAAGTTCATAAAGATTTTCAAGGATGTCATCTATCAACATAGATTTCTCATATTCCTTATAGTTAAAAATAGAGTCGTTAAACTTAGGGAAATCATCTTTTTTAATGTTTTCGGTTTCTTGAGGTGTGTTACTTCCAAAACTAAACTGAAAACCAAATTTTCCTTGGTCGGAAAAAGATTCGATAGATTTTTGGTAGAGTAATTTATCAGACTCTTGACTTTGACGTTCGCTAATTTTATACTTTATTCCATTTTCTTCAAAAGTCGTAGAAGTATCATAATTTAAGCTATTATTAGCATTAAAAGTTTTTCTAATGTTTTTAGCTCTTAGTTTTAGTAATTCCTGACTTTTTTTGTGAGATTTTAGCCTGTTAAAAGTCTCAATTTTTTCTGTTTTATGGGCAACTGCAACAAGGGCATTGGTAACATCGTTTCTAAAACCTTCTTCCCTTAGCGTAATGGCATTATTTATCCAATAAATTTGGATAGCAACTAGCCCTACTAAGGCAAAAGTAATTAGTCCGATTAAGGTATAAATGTATTTTCTCTTCATTTACAACAAAGTTACTCCTTAAACATCCTATATGTTTGATTTTTAACACTTTTTAACTTTTGTTAAGAGCAATTTAACAGTGTTCCAATCGGATAGAAAATACTTTTGTACTACTGAATAAGGAAACAATAAATCCCACCTTAATATTAAACTTTCTTGTTTAGTTAGTGCAAAAAAAATCTCCTAATTTCTTAGGAGATTTTTCTATTTATAAGGGTTTCTGTTTAAATTACTCTGCCAACACAATAATTTTGTTGTTGCTAACTTCAACAACTCCACCATTAATAGCAAATAAATTCGATTTTTTATTTTCGTCAACCACACTAATATCGCCTTTTTTTAAAGTGGAGATAATAGGGCTGTGATTTGGAAGTACACCAAAAGAACCTTCCGTTCCTGGGAAAATAGCAGAATCTATTTCTCCTTTAAAGATGCTTTTTTCTGGTGTAATGATTTCTAAATGCATAGTTTATTAAGTTTAAAGTTAATTATACTTCAGCTAACATTTTCTTACCTTTTTCAATGGCTTCTTCAATAGAGCCAACAAGGTTGAAAGCTGCTTCAGGATATTCATCTACTTCTCCATCCATAATCATGTTAAATCCTTTAATAGTATCTTCTAAAGAAACTAACACACCTTTTAAACCTGTAAATTGCTCAGCAACATGGAAAGGTTGAGATAAGAAACGTTGAACCCTTCTTGCTCTGTGTACAATTAATTTATCTTCTTCAGAAAGTTCGTCCATACCAAGGATGGCGATAATATCTTGAAGTTCTTTATATCTTTGTAAGGTTTCTTTTACTCTTTGAGCGCAATCATAGTGAGCTTTTCCAACAATGTCTGGAGTTAAAATTCTTGAAGTAGAATCTAATGGATCTACCGCAGGATAAATTCCTAACTCAGCAATTTTTCTTGAAAGTACTGTTGTAGCATCTAAGTGAGAGAAAGTAGTTGCAGGAGCAGGGTCAGTTAAATCATCCGCAGGCACATAAACTGCTTGTACAGATGTAATAGAACCTGATTTGGTAGAAGTAATACGCTCTTGCATTGCACCCATTTCAGAAGCTAATGTTGGTTGGTAACCTACAGCAGAAGGCATACGACCTAAAAGGGCGGATACTTCAGAACCAGCTTGTGTAAATCTAAAGATGTTATCGATAAAGAATAAGATATCTTTTCCTTTTCCATCGCCTTCACCATCTCTAAAATATTCAGCTAATGTTAATCCAGAAAGGGCAACTCTAGCTCTCGCTCCTGGTGGCTCGTTCATTTGTCCGAAAACCAACGTTGCCATAGATTCAGCTAAACCTTCTTTATTTACTTTTGATAAATCCCATCCGCCTTCTTCCATAGAGTGTTTGAATTCGTCACCATATTTGATAACGCCAGATTCAATCATCTCTCTTAAAAGGTCATTCCCTTCTCTTGTTCTTTCACCAACACCGGCAAATACAGAAAGACCTGAGTGACCTTTAGCAATGTTGTTAATCAATTCCATAATAAGAACTGTTTTACCAACACCGGCACCACCGAATAAACCAATTTTACCACCTTTAGAGTAAGGCTCAATTAAGTCAATTACTTTAATACCTGTCAACAATACTTCGGTTGATGTAGATAATTCTTCAAATTTAGGTGGTTTTCTGTGAATTGGGTTTCCATCTGCTTTAGGAACATCACCGATACCATCAATAGCATCACCAACTACATTAAATAACCTTCCTCTAATTTGATCGCCTTTTGGCATTAAAATAGGAGAATTTAATGAAGTTACTTCCATCCCTCTGCTTAGTCCGTCAGTAGCATCCATAGAGATTGCTCTTACAGCATCTTCTCCAATATGTTGTTGACATTCTAAGATTACTTTTTGTCCGTTACTTTTTGTGATTACTAAGGCATCCATAATGTTAGGAAGCTTTTCTGCATCAGCAAAACTAACATCAATTACCGGACCCACAATTTGTGAAATTTTACCTACGATTGTTGACATGTTTTATGTTTTATTTATGAAAAAATTTGTCTTAAAATTTGTGGGTGCAAAACTAATTATAAATAATTGATAATGGCAATAATTATTCTCCTTTTTTTGTCGAAAAAATTGTGATTTTTAATGATATTTGCCAACCTAATTATATTCACCATTATAGGACGATTTTTATAAGTGAAAGTTTACACTAATATTCAGGAATTTAAGTCAACAAAAAACGTTGTAGTTACTATTGGTACTTTTGATGGAGTTCATCTGGGGCATAAAGTAATTATCAATCAACTAAAAAAAGCTGCAGAAGAACTTGAAGGAGAAAGTGTGTTACTTACTTTTTTTCCTCACCCAAGAATGGTTGTGTTTCCTGATGATAATGAATTGAAACTGCTAAACACTATAGGAGAACGTAAAGAGTTACTTGAAAAAGCAGGTGTTGACCATTTAATTATTCATCCTTTTTCTAAGGCATTTTCACGCTTAACAGCCTTAGAGTTTGTCAGAGATATTTTAGTTAATCGTTTAAATGTAAAGAAAGTAGTAATTGGATACGATCATCATTTTGGCAGAAATCGTGAAGGGGCTTTTGAAGATTTAGTTGAATTTGGAGAAGTGTATGGTTTTGTTGTTGAAGAAATTCCTGCTCAAGATATTCAACAAATAAATGTGAGTTCAACAAAAATTAGAACTTCTTTACTTGCTGGAGAAATTCATGCAGCCACACAATTTTTAGGGTATCCTTATTTTATTAATGGAACTGTAGTAAAAGGTGACAAAATTGGTAGAGAAATAGGTTTTCCTACAGCCAATATAAAACCTGATGAAACATATAAACTTATTCCAAAAAATGGTGTGTATGCAGTAAAGGTTATTGTAAATGAAAAAGAGTATGAAGGAATGCTTAATATTGGCATTAGACCAACGCTGAAAGGAAAAAAAGAAACCATAGAAGTAAATATTTTTGATTTTGATGAAGATATTTATGGACAAAAAATTCAGGTAAAATTTTACGAAAGAATTCGTGATGAACAATTTTTTGAAGATCTTAACGAACTTAAAAACCAATTGAATATTGACAAAACCAAAACGATACAACTTTTTAGTTAAACTACTTTTTATAATGTGCTTTATTGGAGTTTTTCAAAGTGCTTATGCTCAATTGTTAGATGAAAAAGCATTAAAAAAAACAACTAAATTTTCTTGGGAAAAGGCACAGGAAACAACTCCCGAAGATGTATTAAAACTAAAATTAAAAGAAGAAGAAGTTTTACTTTTTTTAGAAAAAATAGAGGCTTATACTCATTTGCAATCGTTAGATTTAAATAATTGTAATTTGAGCGAGTTGCCAAAAGCAATTTTTAAATTGACTAATTTACAGGAATTAATTATTTCTAATAATCCAATAACAGTTATTCCGTCAGAAATAGGGGAATTGAAAAATTTGAAATGGTTATATGCTACTTTTATAAAAGCGACTACACTTCCATCGAACATAAAAGAGTTAAAAAAATTACATACACTTTTTTTGTGGGGAAGTGAGATTACTTATTTTCCTCCTGAGTTTTTAGAGTTGAAGTCAACTTTAAAAGTGTTGAATATTCGTTCGGTAAAAATGAGTAAAAAAGCAGCTAAAGAATTAAAGAACCAACTATCCGATACACGAGTTCGTTATTCGTACAGATGTGATTGTAGTTTTTAAGCATAAAAACATAAACTAAGTAACAGATTATAGTTATTTTTGCTCTTTATACATTATAAAGATAAGATTTGGGTAATATAAAGGTAATATTGGTTTTCATTTCGCTTTTTTTAATAGCGATTACTGCTTCGGCTCAAGATGAGTTGTTGTTTTTAAATGGCAAGCAATTAGAAGGCAAAATTTTAGAATACAACAAGTATCAACTTACTTTTCAGACTAAAAAAGATAAAGAATTGACTATAGAAAATTATAGGTTATTTTCTTTTTCTAAAGATAGTAAGGATACTATATTATATAAGTATGATACCTTAGAAGGAAATTTTTTAAGTGAAAAAGATATGCAGCTCTTTGTTTATGGAGGACGAGATGCGCACTTGACTTATTCGTCTAAATTTTCTAATAAATTAGGTTTTGCTGTTGGTGCTGGTGCAGGGTATTTTATGCATTACGACCAAAGTTTTGTTTTTGTAGCTACGCCTTTGGTATATACTTTAGGGACGTTAATTTTTCCTACACGAGTAAAACAAAGAAAAATTAAAGATTTGCAGTACATTAAAGAAGATGAGTACTTAAGGGGGCACGAACGTGTTGCTCGAGCAAAAAGAACGCAAAACGCACTTGTTTCTACATTAATAGGGTTGGGAGTTGGTTTTACTGCTAGCCTGATAGCCAATTAGAGTCTGTTTATAAAGTCCGATTTTTTCGTTACTCTCGTTTTAAAAATTAGTCATTTACTACAGTAAACTCCTACATTTTCAAAACTTCGAAAGCCTCGAATTCGAACTTTATAGTTCAGTCTCTTTACTCTATGGGTAAACTAATTTAGAGTAGGTCGAGTAAATATAAAATAGCTTAACTGACGACTGATAAAAAATGCCATTTATACATTTAATAGTATTCAGTAATTTTTTTGTTTCACTATGTGTTGCGGCACTTACTTACAGAACATTTTTATATTTTAATTTCCCACCATCCAATGCGTTATTAGTATTAGTTTTTTCTGCTACTTTTTTCATTTATAATTTTCAGCGTTTGGTAAGAATGAACCAAAAAGAAATTGATGAAACCAATATTGGCTTTAGAATGAAGTGGGTATACAAAAATAAGCAACCTATTATATTTACTATTGTTATTGCAGCTATAATCATTATCGTATCATTATTTTATATAGATATAAAAACCATAATGGTGTTGGCAATTATGGGGTTATTCTCTGTTGTTTATGTAGTAAGATTTATTCCTTACAACAAAAAATGGTTGGCTTTAAGGGATATCCCTTTTCTTAAAATTTTTGTAATAGCATTTGTTTGGACTTTAGTTACAGGATTGTTGCCATTAGTAAATAATATAGAACAAATAAATTTACATTATATATTGTTTCTTATTAAGCAATTTTTATTTGTAGTTGCTATTACTATTCCTTTTGATATAAGAGATATGAAATATGATATAGAGAAAGGTATAAAAACACTTCCGTTAGCACTTGGTATAAAATATACGATTTTATTAGGAGTACTGCTGTTGTTAGGTTTTATTGCTATTGCAAGTTATGAGTTTTTGGTGTTTCAAAACATAACGATGAGTTTATGGATGGCCGAAATTATTACCATTTTGTTAGCAGCGGTATTACTGCTTCTTTCTAAGAAACAACAACCGGAGCTTTTTTATTCCTTAATTATTGAGGGAACTTCATTGTTATTAGCAATTACTGTTTTGTTAAGCTAATTCCTTCTTAACTTCCATTTAGAAACAACATTTTTATTAGCACCAACGCTTAATTTTTGCTCATTTTCTTCATACACTTTTACAGCAAACAAGGCAGCAACTTCTTCTAACTCTGGAAAAGAGTTTAATAATTTCTCAGGAGTAAAATGTGTGCCTACAAAGTGCGTGTCAAAGTTTCCGCTTCTAAAAGCTTCGTGTTGCAAAGCAAACTTACAAAAGGGCAAAGTAGTCTCTACACCACTGATTATATAATCATCAATCGCTCTTATCATTCTGTTTATCGCTTCTTCTCTGTCTTTTCCGTGTGTAATTAATTTGGAAATCATCGGGTCATAATAAATTGGAATCTGCATACCTTCTTCAAACCCATCATCTACTCTAACTCCCATTCCTTCTGGACGTTGGTAAGTGTTTAATCTTCCTATATCCGGCAAAAAGTTGTTCATAGGATCTTCGGCATAAACCCTCACTTCAATGGAATGTCCGTTGATGGTTAGTTCCTCTTGCGTAAAGCTTAGCTTTTCGCCTCTTGCTACATTTATTTGTTCTTTTACTAAATCTTTTCCGGTAATCATTTCCGTTACGGGATGTTCCACTTGCAAACGAGTGTTCATTTCCAAAAAGTAAAAATCTTTGTTGTTTTCTAATAAAAACTCTACTGTACCGGCACCAACATAATTACAAGCTCTTGCTACATCTACAGCACTTTCTCCCATGGCTTTTCTAATTTCTGGTGTTAGCACTGAAGAAGGAGCTTCTTCAATTACCTTTTGGTGTCTTCGCTGTATTGAACATTCCCTTTCAAATAAATAAACAATATTTCCATGACTATCAGCCATCACTTGTATTTCTATATGACGAGGAGAGCCTACATATTTTTCAATAAAAACCGCTCCATCACCAAAAGAAGAAACTGCTTCGCTAACTGCACGATTCATTTGTTCTTCAAATTCTGCTGCATTTTCAACCACTCTCATTCCTTTACCACCACCACCAGCAGAGGCTTTTATTAAGATAGGAAAGCCTATTTCTAATGCTATTTTTTTTGCTTCGCTAATGTTGTCAATGGCTTCATCTGTACCAGGAACCATAGGAATGTTGTATTTTTTTACCGCAGCTTTCGCAGCTAACTTGCTTCCCATTAATTCCATTGCTTCGGGTGAAGGTCCTATAAAAGTAATACCTGCTTCAGTAATTTTTCTGGTAGCTTCGGCATTTTCAGATAAAAATCCATAGCCCGGGTGTAGCCCGTCAACATTTAATTCCTTACAAATTTCAATGATTTTATCTACTTTTAAATAAGATTGATTAGAAGGAGGAGGTCCAACACAAACTGCTTCATCGGCATATTTTACGAAAGGAGCATCTCTGTCGGCTTCAGAAAAAATAGCAACAGTTTTAATGTTCATTTCTCTGCAAGTACGCATTATTCTTAAAGCAATTTCTCCTCTATTGGCTACTAATATCTTGTTCATAAGGTTATCTTTTTATGGGGCATAAAAATAAGCATATCACACTAAATTAAAAGTAGAATTTTAGATATTTTATTAATTAACTTTGCATTATTATTTTAAGTTAACTCATGGCTAGACTAATTTTAATATTATTGCTTTTAGGCTTCTTTCTTTCGGGATGGGCTTTTTCTGAAATAAATAGAACTCATTTTAATAACCCCAAAGCCAAAAGAAATTGGTTATGGATAGTAATATTACTGCCCATTATTGGAGCGATTTTATTTTTTACTCAGAAAAATAAGAAGAATTAATACAAATCTCCGGTTTGTATTCTCAGGTATTTGCGTACTGCTAAGTTGGTAGAAATCCACGAAATTAATATTCCCAATACTATCATAATTAGGAAAAGTGCTCCGTAAAGCTCAAAATTTCTGAAATCAATTAACTCAGGGTATTGCTGTTGGAAGTAATACAATACCACAATAATTAAACTTATAGCGATAAATGCACTAACAATACCGTTTCCTATTCCTTGCAATACAAATGGTCGCCTAATAAAAGAATGGCGAGCACCTACCAGCTGCATGGTTTTTATTAAAAATCGTTTAGAGTAAATAGATAATCGGATGGTGTTGTTAATAAGTGCTGTCGCAATAAAAAGCAGTAAGCCACTAAAAGCTAGCATGTAAAAACTAATTTTCTTTACATTTTGATTAACCAAACTCACTAAATCTTTTTGATAAATTACTTCTTTAATATTAGGATTGTTTAATAAATCGGCTTCAATAATGCTTAAGCTATCAGTATTGGCGTAATCGGCATTTAGTTTTACATCTATAGAAGGTAACAGCGGATTATAGCCCAAAAAGCTAATAAAATCTTCACCTAAATCTCTTTGTAACTCTGCAGCTGCAGTATCGGGATGAATAAAGTGGGTTGCTTTTACATAGTTTTCGGCATCTAAGGTTTTTTTAATTTGATTGATGTCCACATCTTTAACTTCTCCTTTAAGAATAATTGAAAAACCAATATTTTCCTTAACATGATTAGAAATTTGTTGCGTGTTTAACAAGATTAACCCTAAGATTCCCAACATAAAAAGCACTAACGAAATACTGATGATAGTGGTAAAGTAGGAAGAAATTAATCTTCTTTTGGTATGAGATTGATGATTAGCTGACATAATTAGTTTTAAGTTTTTATTTCTCTCAAAATACGGCTCTCGCAAAGACGCAAGGACGCAATTTTTTTTAATAGTTATTTAAAATATGTTGTACAAAGGTTATAAATTATTTACAATTCTTGTTATTCCTTTTTTTATTAATGGCTCATTAAAATTAATTAATAAGCCTAATTTTAAATCAGTTAGTTTTAAATAGGTTAGTAGTTGTTTGGGGTGTACTGGAGCAATTGCTTCAACGGATTTTAATTCAATTATTACTTTGTTTTCAACTATTAAATCTGCCCTAAAACCAACATTCATTTTCAAATCGTTCCAAATTACTGGAATTCCTTTTTGTCTTTCAACTTTTAACCCTTGTTCACATAATTCATAAGACATTATTTCCTCATATACCGATTCAAGCAATCCTGGGCCAAGTTCATAATGAATTTGATAAGCAGTATTCACAATTATTTTTGATAATTCATTTTCTGTCATACCTATTGCGTCTTAGCGTCTTTTTGTTTAGCTATATCATAACTGCGTCTTAGCGTCTTTGCGAGAGCTAATAATAGTGTCTTTTCCAAATTCACCAACAAAAATACAGCTATTATTTGTTAATTTCGCACCTCATTTAAAGACTTATTAACGATGCAATATCAATTTAACGAGATTGAAAAGAAATGGCAAAAGTATTGGGAAGAAAACAAAACTTATGCGGCTAAAGACAACAGTACAAAACCTAAATACTATGTGTTAGACATGTTTCCTTACCCTTCGGGAGCAGGGTTGCATGTTGGTCATCCACTGGGTTACATTGCTTCTGATATTTTTGCTCGTTATAAACGATTACAAGGTTATAATGTACTGCATCCTATGGGGTACGATTCTTTTGGTTTGCCTGCTGAACAATATGCGATACAAACCGGTCAGCATCCTGCAAAAACTACTTTAATAAATATTGAAGGATGTATTGATGAACAAGGAAATCTAAAGAGAGAATATGCGAATGAAGATGGAACTCCCAGAAAAGAAGCTCTAGGTCCAGATGGAAATATTATTGTTGGCTACAGAAATCAATTAGATAAAATAGGTTTTTCGTTCGATTGGGACAGAGAAGTAAGAACTTCCGATCCTAATTATTACAAATGGACACAATGGATTTTTAAGCAATTATTTAACTCGTGGTACAATAAAATTACCAACAAAGCAGAAAAAATAGATGCGTTAATTGAAAAATTTGCTGCTGAAGGCAATACAAACGTTAATGCTGTCTGTGCTGATGTAGCTAATTTTTCGGCAGATGAATGGAACAGTTGGGGAGAAGAAGAGCAACAAAAAATGCTAATGAATTACCGTATTACTTTTTTATCGGATACTTGGGTAAACTGGTGTCCTGCTTTGGGAACCGTATTAGCTAATGATGAAATTAAAGATGGTGTTTCTGAGCGTGGCGGACATCCGGTAGAGCAAAAGTTAATGCGTCAGTGGAGTATGCGAATTACTGCGTATGCCGAGCGTTTACTTTCAGGATTAGAAGGCTTGGATTGGTCAGAATCGATTAAAGATGTACAAAGAAATTGGATTGGAAAAAGTGTGGGAGCATCAGTTGAGTTCCAAGTTCAAAATTCAACAGCTAAAATTGAGGTGTTCACCACTCGTCCAGATACTATTTTTGGTGTATCATTTATGGTATTAGCACCGGAACATCCGTTGGTAAATAAAATTACTACTGTTGAGCAAAAAGCTGAGGTGGAAGCCTACCAAAAAGCAGCATCGTTAAAATCGGAAAGAGACCGACAATCAGATATTAAAAATATTACGGGTGCATTTACGGGAGCTTTTGCTATTCATCCTTTTACGGGAGATAAAGTGCAAATTTGGATAGGCGATTATGTATTGGCAAGCTACGGAACCGGAGCAGTAATGGCTGTGCCTTGTGGCGACCAGCGCGATTGGGATTTTGCTACTCATTTTGGCATTGAAATTAAAAATATTTTTAAAGATAAAGATATCTTAGAAGGGGCTTATGCAGAGAAAGATGCAGTTATTGCCCATTCTGATTTTTTAAATGATTTACCTGCTAAAGAAGCGATAAAAAAAGCCATTGCCGAAATTGAAAAGAGAGGCATAGGCAAAGGAAAAACGCAATACAGATTAAGAGATGCGGTTTTTTCTCGTCAGCGCTATTGGGGAGAACCATTTCCTGTGTATTACAAAAATGAAGTGCCTTATTTAATTGATGATAAGGATTTGCCTGTGGTATTGCCGGAAGTAGATAAGTATTTGCCTACCGAAGATGGGCAACCACCGTTGGCTCGTGCAAAAAAAGAAGATTGGAATGTGGCTTGCCCGGGAGAGCGAATGGAGTATAACACCATGCCGGGATGGGCAGGAAGCAGTTGGTACTTTTTACGCTATATGGATCCAACCAACGATAACGAATTTGTAGCCAAAGAAAAAGTGGACTATTGGCAAAATGTAGATTTGTACATTGGTGGAGCAGAACATGCCACCGGACATTTATTGTATGCTCGTTTTTGGACAAAGTTTTTACACGATTTAGGTTACATCCCTTTTGATGAGCCTTTTCAAAAAATGATTAACCAAGGAATGATTCAGGGGAATAGTGCCTTGGTGTACAGAGCTTTATTTGAATTTGTTTACTTAGAAAAAGATGTAGAAAATATTATTGATGATAATGAGTTAAATAATTATTTACCTTCTGTTTTTATAACAAAAGGGTTTAAAGATTATCTTGAAAACCCTTCAAATATTAATCAATATTATGATAGACTAAGAAATAACTTAGAAAATGATTTATCAAAAATATTAAGTAAAAACATATCTAATAATTATTATTCAGTTCGACTTGGAGGTCGTTTTTCTTATAAACATTCAGACATTAGTTTCTTAGAAGGAGATAAATTAAATGTTGAAAAATTTAAAAATTGGAATGAGGAAAATAAAAATGCTAAATTCACTACAGAAGAAAATGGAGATTTTATTGTTGGACGAGAAATAGATAAAATGTCCAAATCCAAATACAACGTACAAACGCCTGATGAATTGGTGGAAAAGTTTGGAGCAGATACTTTACGTTGTTACGAAATGTTTTTAGGACCATTGGAGCAACATAAACCTTGGGATACGCAAGGAATTACGGGGGTGCATGGCTTCTTAAAAAAACTATGGCGTTTGTATCATGATGATAATGGGTTTAATGTTTCGGATGAAACTCCTACTAATGAGGAGCTTAAAAGTTTACACAAAACCATTAAAAAAGTAAAAGAAGATATTGAGCGTTTTTCGTTTAATACGCCAGTTTCTGCTTTTATGATATGTGTAAACGAATTGACTGCTTTAAAATGCAACAAACGTGAAATTTTAGAACCACTATTGATTATTTTAGCACCTTATGCTCCGCACATTGCAGAGGAATTGTGGGCAAAATTGGGTAATACTGAAAGCATTACCTATGCTGTTTTTCCTAAGCATAATGATGCTTATTTGGTAGAAAGCAATCATAAATACCCGGTTTCTTTTAATGGAAAAATGCGTTTTATGTTAGAACTTCCTGCCGATATGAGTAAAGAAGACATTGAGAAAGAAGTATTGGCAAACGAACAATCTCAAAAATACTTGGAAGGTAAAGCTCCCAAAAAAGTAATCGTAGTACCGAAGAAAATTGTAAATGTGGTGGTATGATGCGTAAAAATAGTTGGTAAATAATTAATTTCTTTATATTTTAGCGGAATATTAACTCACTAAAATATAGAAATATGAAAAAAATCTTTACTCTTTTAACTATTTTTTTAAGTAGTCTTTATTCTTATTCTCAATGTAATGTTTTTGCCGATGACTTTGAAGGAGGTACTTTATCCGCTCAATGGCAATTTGGAACAGGAACTTACACCAGAAATGTAACAAGTACTAATCCGGCTCAGGGTACTTATTCTTTTGAGCAAACGGGAAACAGTTCTTTTTACGAAGGCACTTATGCTACTTTTACTTCGAGTCAACCTAGTTATATTTCTTTTAAAATGAGAACAAACACCACTACTACTGCCAATGGTTATGTGGTAATTGGTGATGCCAATATTAATTCTGATAATGGTATTTTATTTTGTTATTTCAACAGTACTAATAGTTTGCGTTTTTACGGTTCAACCGGACAAAATTTCCCTGTTAACCCTAATCAATGGTACCATGTGGAAGTGCAAAACATCAATTGGACTGCTAGAACCATGGATATTTATCTGGATGGAAACTTAATATTAACATCATGGCCATTTAGATCAGCTACTGCCACATCAATGGATAGAATTCATTTGTTTAATTTAAATGCTGCAACAGCAATGTATGATGATATCATTATTGGCAATCCACCATTAACAGGTAGTGTTGCCAATACTATTTGTAATAATGATAGTATTGTAGTTAATGGTACAGTTTATAATGCTAACAACCCATCAGGAACGGAAGTGTTTACGAGTGTTGGTCCAAACAATTGTGATTCGACTGTAACAATTAATTTAACTGTGTTGCCGGCAATAGATAATACTACAACGGTGAGCGGTAATACTATTACAGCTAACGAAACAGGAGCAAGTTATAAATGGATTGATTGTAATGGAATGAATTATACAGGAGCTACAGCACAAAGTTTTACAGCAACAGTTACCGGAAACTATGCAGTAGAAATCACTGTAGGAAACTGTGTTGACACATCAGCATGTGAGAATATTACTGTTGTTGGAATTGATGAGTTAAGCAAAACAGCTGTTACTGTTTATCCAAATCCAAATAATGGGATCTTTAATGTAATTAGTTCTGAACAAGTAACAATTACTATTTATAATATGTTAGGAGAAATGGTGTTGACAAATGTATTAAATGGAGGAAACCATACTCTATCATTAAATAGTCATCCAAAAGGAGTTTATTTTGTTAATATTCAACAAAATGAAAGAGTTACAACGTACAAAATGATAGTGAAATAATAAATCATAGTAATTCTGTATTAAAGAAAAGACTGTCTGAAAGGGCAGTCTTTTTTGTTTTAGATAAAAATTGTTTTATGCTCAATATACAAGGGTTAATAAAATAGAAATATTAGAAAATGAGCAATCCAATAAATAGTTAGAAGGGTAGCACATCTAAAAAATGAATATGGTATTTAAACTAATCTTAATCATCGGTTAACATTTTAAATTTGATTAGTTGAAATTTTATGATTAACTATGCAAAAAACTTAATAATAAAGCTATGAAAAAACTAATACTTTCTTTATTCTGTATAGGAACGTTTATAAGTGCTCAAGCACAACTACAGCAAGATAATAGAACAATTTCTTTTGGAACAAGTGGTAAACAAAATAATATAATCAATAAAGGACTTACTACATGTAATAATGATACGCTTGATTATACAATTGCAAAAGCAACAGGTTTACAGTCTCTAAATATTAATAATGCTACTTCTGCTCAAGCATTGTCTCAGTATTACAACGCACCCCAAGCTATTACTGTTCATGGAGCGACATTTTATGCTTATAAATTAGATGCTACTGGTGGTACAACATTAAATGTTACTGTTGAGCTATATTTGGCAGGAACTGATTCAATGCCTACCGGAACGGCATTGGCAAGTGGAACAATTACAATAGATACTACATTTGGAGGTGGTTCATTAGCTGCATTAGAGAAAAGTATTTCTTTTGCTTCTCCAGTTACAGTGAACCAACCTTATGTAATTGTAATTGGAAACTACTCTGCTAATGGCATGGGAATGGTTTGTAATTCATGGACTGCTGCAGATGGTGGACAAGAATGGCTAGCTGGAGTAGATTTATTTGGAACATGGACTCGTCCATACAATGTAAATATTGGTGGTGTTCCTTTTGATGCTGATCCTTTAGTATTACCACATGTTTCTTATGATTTAACTTCAGATTTTTCAGCTACTCCACTATATTTTAATACAGCTCCAACAAATGTAACATTTACTGATAATTCATCTCCGATATTACAAGATAGAATGTACAATCAGGCTGCTTTTATTGCTTCTACTCAATTATCTTATACGTATGATTTTGGTGATGGAAGCCCGGTGGTTAATGCTATTAACACTAATAATAATTATAATCTTGTACAACCTTATACAGTTACATTAAAAGATACGCTTTTTGGTTGGAGAGTTAACTGTAGTAGTTCTGACACATTGATGCTTAATACACCTGCTGATTTAGTAATAACAGAAATTATGTATAATCCACCTGAATCAGGAACTGACACAAGTGAGTTTATAGAAATATATAACAATGGAGCTAATGCGGTTAACTTACTTAATTTTACTTGTACGGGTGGAATTTACACATTTCCAAATGTAAGTTTAGCTGCAGGTGCGTATTATGTTATTACAATTGATAGTAGTGGATTTTTTAATACTTATGGATTTAGTGCAGACGGTGTTTTTACAAGTGGACTTAGTAATGCTGGTGAAAGTATAGTTATTAAAAACCCTGCAGGAACAATTATTGACTCGGTTTTTTATGATGATGTAGCCCCATGGCCATCAGGTTTTGCAGCCGGTCAACCAGATGGAGGAGGAGCTTCTTTAATTTTATGTGATGTAAATACTGATAATAACATAGGATCAAATTGGTCTGCATGTACTACTAGTGCTAATATTACTATTAATGGGTTTCCTGTTTTAGCTAGTCCTGGGGTTGCTAATGTATGTGCACCTCCATGTAATAACCCAGATGTTCCGACTGTAACTAGTAATCCAACTACTGTTTGTGATGGATCAACTACAACATTAACGATTACTGGTAACTTAAATGATGCTAGTAAATGGTATATCTATACTGGTTCTTGTGGAGGAACTATTGTAGATTCAACAGCGAATAACACTTATGTGGTAACACCTGCCGGACCAAATACTACTTATTATGTAAGAGGGGAAGGAAATTGTGTAATTTCTGGAAGTTGTGGAAATGTAACGGTAAATGTGTTGCCTACTTCAACAGGTTCTGTTACCAATACTATTTGTAATAATGATAGTATTGTAGTTAATGGTACAGTTTATAATGCTAACAACCCATCAGGAACAGAAGTATTTGTAAATGGTGGAGCAAATGGATGTGATTCAACTGTAACGATTAACTTAACTGTTTTACCGGCAATAGATAATACTACAACGGTGAGCGGTAATACTGTTACAGCTAATGAAACAGGAGCAGCTTATCAATGGTTAGATTGCGATAATGGAAATGCTGTAATTAATGGAGAAACCTCTCAAAGTTTTACAGCAACAGTTACCGGAAATTATGCAGTACAAATTACTGTAGGAAGCTGTGTTGATACATCAGCTTGTGAGAATATTACTGTTGTTGGAATTGATGAGTTAAGCAAAGCAAGTGTTACTATTTATCCAAATCCAAATGATGGAGTGTTTAATGTAGTTACTTCTGAACAAGTAAATATTACTATTTATAACATGTTAGGAGAGATTATTTTGACAAACGTATTAAATGGAGGAACTCATGTTTTATCATTAAATAGTCATCCTAAAGGAGTTTATTTTGTTAATATTCAACAAAACGAAAGTGTTACAACCTATAAGATGATAGTGAAATAACAAAACATCACAATTCAACATTATAAAAAAGTTATTCTTTTATTCAAAAGAATAACTTTTTTTTGTTTTAAATCAAAATTATTTTACTTTCGGAGTGTAATAATTTAAATTAAATCAAATGAAAAACAAAATGGTAAAAACGGGAATATTGTTAGGTGTTTCAATATTTTCGGTTGTTTTCTTTCATGGAAAAACAATAGCAAACAACACTATGAGTAAAGTGATAAGTATTAATGATACAGAGGTTTGGGAAGAGATTAAACAAGAAAATGGCGTGAAGGTTTATTATACTTTAGTTGAAGAAAATGGAAATACGTTTCTTAAGCTAAAGTTTGAAAATACAACAAATACTGTCATTAATTTTAATTGGACATTAAAAAACAATACTGAAGTTATTGTTACAGAAAAGACAAATAAAATTGAAGCAGGGCAATCAATAGAAATATATGATGCTACTATGTTAATTCCATTTCAAAATGGAGATTCTTTTCAAAATTATTCAATATTAATTTCAAAATTTTAAGAACAGATGAAAAAAACTATACTAAAATCAATGCTCATAGTATCAACATTACTTATGGGGATTAACGTTAAAGCTCAATGTCCAACGATAACTTGTCCAAGTGATATGGTTGTAAATAATGATTCGGGACTTTGTTCTGCTGTTGTAAATTATGCAGCACCAATTGGTAATGATTTTTGTGCTACTGTTAGAGATACATTGTTTTATACTGGAGCTATTGTAAACTGGACGGTTCCTGCGGGAATAACTAACCTAAATATAGAAGTAAGGGGAGCAGAAGGTGGATATACTACTTCTTCTACTGTTGTTCCTGGATTAGGTGCAATTATGATTGGAGATTTCGCTGTAAATCCTGGTGATGTATTTAAAGTATTAGTTGGAGAAAACAATAATGCTGGAAATGGAGGTGGCGGAGGATCATTCGTTACTGATTTATCAAATAACCCATTTATTATTGCTGGAGGTGGCGGTGGAGCTTCAGGAGGTATAGATTCTCCAGATAAGCATGGACAAGTTGGAACTACTGGAGGAACAGGAGCTGGTGGAGGAGGTACTGGTGGTACAGCTGGAAATGGTGGAAATGTAGGAGCTTCTTTTGCTGCTGGAGCAGGAGGAGGATTACTTACTAATGGTGCTGATGGATGGACTACTGGTTCTGGAGGTCAGGCTTTTATTAATGGTGGTGCTGGTGCAAATGTTGGTTTTGGTATAGGTGGTTTTGGTGGCGGAGGAAATGGTTCAGGAAACCAAGTTGGTGGAGGTGGCGGAGGCTACTCTGGTGGCGGAGGTGGCTCTAACAGTGCAGGAGCTGGTGTTGGTGGAGGAGGTGCTTCATTTAATTCAGGTACAAATCAGAATAATACTAGTGGTGCAAATACAGGTCATGGAATGGTAGTATTTACTTATACCAACCCATCTACATTAACTGTTACTCAATTGTCCGGATTAAGTAGTGGTTCTACTTTTCCGGTAGGTGTTACAACAAATACTTTTGAAGTATCTAATGGAACACAAATGGATACATGCTCATTTACAGTTACTGTAAATGATACTGAAATTCCAACAATTTCATGTCCAAGTAATGTTGTTTCATGTGTTCCTACTGTTAATAATATAGCACCTGTTGCTGCTGATAATTGTAGTGGAGAAACGGTAGCTTATACTTTAACCGGTGCTACTATAGGAAGTGGTGCTAGTGATGCTTCTGGAACTACCTTTAATCAAGGTATTACTACAGTTAAGTATATTGTAACTGATGCTTCAGGAAATAAAGACAGTTGTTCTTTTAATGTTGAAGTATTAGCTCCATTAACTGGTAGTGTTACTAGTACCATATGCAATAATGATAGTGTTGTTGTAAATGGAACAACATATAATGCTTCTAACCCTTCTGGTACGGAGGTGTTTACTAATGTTGGTCCAAATGGATGTGATTCAACAGTAACGATTAACTTAACTGTGAGTCCAGCAATAGATAATACTACAACGGTGAGTGGTAATACTGTTACAGCCAATGAAACAGGAGCTACTTATCAATGGTTAGATTGCGATAATGGTAATGCAGTAATTAATGGAGAAACCTCTCAAAGTTTTACAGCAACAGTTACTGGAAACTATGCAGTAGAAATCACTGTAGGAAATTGTATTGACACATCAGCCTGTGAAAATGTTACTGTTGTTGGAATTGAGGAGTTAAGCAAAACAGCTGTTACTGTTTATCCAAACCCAACTAATGGAATTGTAAAGGTTAAACTTAAAAAATCATTCTTTAATGTTGAATATACTCTTACAAGTATAGAAGGTAAAGTTGTACAACAAGATAGATTCTCAGGAAATCAGTTAACTATTGATATAGCAAATGAACCAAAAGGAATATATTTTATAAAAATAGAAAGCCTAGTAGTAAAGTTAATTAAAGAATAAATTACATTAATATTTTTTAAAACACGCTGTCCATTAAATGGGTGGCGTGTTTTTTTTTGTGTTATTTTAAAATTGCTTATGTTTATGAAAAATTTACACTTATGAAATCAATATTGATTAAAATTTCTTTTTTATTTATACTGTTTCAGTTTGGAAATGTACTTTTAGCTCAAGATAATCATTCTCATGTACATGGGCATGAAGAAAATCAATCAAATAAAGTAGAGTATTTGTCTTTTAAAGATACTTTTTTAGGTAGCGAAGATAATTTTCAGGTTTGCTATCCTAAAGACCATAGAAATTTTTTTTACATGATTTTTCTATTGATTTTATTGGTAGCTATTTTGGCCATTTTTACATTCATAAATGTTAGAAAAAATAACAAATTATTGGGAATACAAAATAAAATTATTGAAGAAAAAAATAAGGATTTAGTAGATAGTATAAAGTATTCCTTACAAATACAAAAATCTATATTACCTAAAAATGAAACTGTAAAAAATGCTTTTGAAAATATTTTTATTTTTTACAGTCCTAAAGATATTGTAAGTGGTGATTTTTATTGGGTTTTTTCTGATGAGCGTTATGCTTATGTTGCTGTTGTTGATTGTACTGGACACGGAGTCCCAGGTGCGTTTTTGTCATTAATAGGAAATAATGCAATAAACAAAGCTGTTAAAGAAGATGGTGAAACTGATCCAGGAATTATATTAGATAAGATGAATTTTTATGTAAAAGAAACTCTAAATCAACATGGAGATGGAGAACTCAAAGATGGAATGGAAGTGTCTTTATGTAAATTAGATAAAGTAGAAAATACACTATATTTTGCAGGAGCTAATTTGAGTTTGGTTTATTTTAATGAAGGTGAGTTAAACATAGTTAAAGGAAGCAAATGTACAGTTGGTTCTGTACAACCACATGTAAAAGGAGTTCCTCCAGTAACGAATAAAATACACTTAAAAAAAGGCGATAGTTTTTACCTTTATACCGATGGGATTATTGATCAGTTTGGAGGAGAATATTCTAAAAAATTCAAAATTAGTGGGTTGAAAAGTTTGCTAAGTTCTGTTTATCAAAAAGATATTGTAACCCAAGAAGCAGAGGTGGTGCAAGTGTTTGAAACATGGAAAAAAAATCAAGAACAGTTGGATGATGTTTGTCTAATTGGAGTTAGTGTTTAATCAACCAAAATATACGTCAATTGACGTATCGTTTTCCACAGTAATCCTATCTAATTTGGTTGGAAATTTAAAACAACCAAATTATGCACTTCCCAAAATATATTTTACTGATAGGTTTTCTATTTTTTAATACAGTTTTATTAAAAGCTCAAACAACTGAAGAACTGTACAGAGAATTAGATGAGGTATTATTAATTACAAGCGAACAAGAAAAACTTACTTCATTAGAAGATTTTACAAAATCTATTCTTTTTAAAAATGTGGAAGTTGGTTATAAAGCAGCTAAAAACCTTGTGACTCTAGCTAAAAATCAAAACGATAATAAAGTATTAATGAATGCCTATAATTGGACAGGTCTTAGTTATTATTATTTAGGAGAAATTGATACTGCATTCCTTTATTATGATTCATTACTTACACTTGCTGAACGTGAAAATGATCATCTTATGTCATTAAAAGCTCGTGGGAATAGAGGTATGGTTTATGAAAAGAAAGGTGATTTTATTAAAGCTTTTGAAGAATATGTTTATGCTAATAAACAAGCAGAACTTTTAAACGACACTTCATTTATTGCAAGTTCAAATGGTAATTTAGGAAATGTTTCTATCAGGCTTGGCAAATACAAAGAAGCTTTAGAATATTTAAATAATGCACTAAAATATTTTAAATATAATGGAAATAAAATAGGAGAGGCGAATCAGTATAACTCTTTGTCAATGGTGTATGAGTCAATTAATGATTCAGTTAATCATGAAAAATACTTATTATTAGCTGCTGAAATTTATGATCAAATAGGAGCTAAAGTTCAATATTCAACGGTTTTAATAAATCTTTCTGCATTAGAAGAAAAAAGAGGAAATAATAAAAAAGCTTTAGTGCTAGCAGAGAAATCATTAGCAATAAAACGTGAATATAATGATCAAATAGGAATTCTTCCATTATTGATTAATATGTCTATACTTTATAACAAAGAAAAAAATTACGGTGCTTCTTCTCGTGCTTTAGATGAGGTATTATCTATTGCCAAAAAAGAAGGTGACTTATTTCATCAAGCAGAAGCCATGATAAAAAAAGCAGGATTATATAGACGAACTGGAAAAGTTGAGCAAGCCTATGATTTGTTATTAGATTATATAGACTTGAGAGAGGAAATTTTAGGAGAAAAAACTCAAAAAGCTGTGGCTGAATTTCAAGAAAAATATGAGGCTGAAAAAAAACAATTAGAAATTGATAAGCTTACAAGAGAGAAACAAGTTAGTACACTAATTATTGAAAAACAAGAGACCAATAAAAAGATTTTAATGGGAATAATTTTAGGTGGGTTATTGGTGTTGTTTATTTTAGTTTATGCATTTATTCAAAAAAGAAAAAACAATATTGAACTTGAAGCAAGAAACAAAGAAATAAATTTCCAAAAACATATTGTTGAAGAAAAAAATAAAGAAATAACGGATAGTATTATTTATGCTAAAAGAATTCAAGCGGCAATATTGCCTCCTCAAAAAATAGTAAAACAATATTTACAAGAAAGTTTTATTCTATACAAACCTAAAGATATAGTTGCCGGAGATTTTTATTGGATGGAAAATACAGGAGATACGGTATTGTTTGCAGCTGCCGATTGTACTGGACATGGAGTGCCGGGAGCTATGGTGAGTGTGGTTTGTAATAATGGGTTAAATCGTTCGGTAAGAGAACATGGGTTAACAGAACCGGGAAAGATTTTAGACAAAACCAGAGAAATAGTTATTCAAGAATTTGAAAAAAGTGATGAAGATGTGAAAGACGGAATGGATATCGCTTTATGTAGTTTGAAGTTCAATGTTCCAAGTTCCGAGTTAAACCAACCTGAAACAAAAAACATTAAATCTCAAACAGTAGCAACGTTACAGTATGCAGGAGCTAATAATCCGTTGTGGATTGTAAGAAATGAGGAAATAATTGAGATTAAGGCCGATAAACAACCCATAGGAAAGTATGATAATTTAGAACCTTATACCACTCATAATGTTAACTTACAAAAAAATGATAGTATTTATATTTTTTCTGATGGTTTTGTTGATCAATTTGGAGGAGAAAATGGTAAGAAATTAAAAGCGGCAAACTTCAAAAAATTATTGCTTTCTATACAAAAAGAAAACATGACTAAACAAAAAGAAATGTTAGATGATGCTTTTGAGCAATGGAAGGGAGAATTAGAACAATTAGATGATGTTTGTGTGATAGGTGTTAGAATATGATGTAAAGTTTATCTCACGCTTGACGAGGGGTGTAATTGGAGTTTATATATAGCAAATGGCTAATATCAAAAAATTTCAGTTAAACAAAAGGTTTGTTTTATTTTGTTGTTAATGAAAGCGATAGATTTTACTTGATTAATTGTGATGAAATTTTAAAAATAAATTTGATTTATTCTTTGTTTTAATAATTATTATTTACATATATTTGCATCCGCTTAAAAAAACACCTTTAGGGAGATTAGCTCAGTTGGTTCAGAGCATCTCGTTTACACCGAGAGGGTCGGGGGTTCGAATCCCTCATCTCCCACAAAAAAACCTCTTAGAATTTCTAAGAGGTTTTTTTATGACATTTTTCTTAATGAATTAATTTAGTTAGAGTTAAATATCCCAGCATTAAAGCTATTATGGCAATTAAAACCCAATAAGTTCCTTTAAATAAACTTTTATTACGTTTTCTATCTTTTAAAAACTGAAAGGTTAATATCACTAAAAAAGATATGATAAAAATTAGTGCGAATATTTTTTGGCCTTGAGAAAACATATTTTTTATTAAAATTTAAAATGGACAAATATTCTTCCGAAGTTTTTAGCATCTTTTTCTAATCGGTGGTACTGATTTTTTATGGAAGGTAGTTGTAAAAATCGGATGACTTTTTTCTTCAATTGTCCTGAACCTTTTCCCGGAATAATTTCTACCAACTTAATTTTCTTGTCTACAGCTTCTTCAATTATTTCCTCAAGAGCTTTGTCAATCTGTTGTCCTTTGTTGTAAATATCGTGTAAATCGAGCTTAAGCTTACTCATTTATGAAAATCTTATTCGGCAGAAGAAGATGTTACAATCCAATCTTTATCTTTTTTTTGCATGGTAACCTCTATTTTTAGAGGGTTTGCTTTCCTAAAGTTTGCTTTAATTATAACGTTATCACCTTCAAAATGTATTACTTCAAATATAAAATAACTATCTAAACTTCCTTGATAAATATTTTTAAAAGTATCAATTTCTTCAAAAGTCATTACTTTAACTCTTTTGTTGAATTTAAAAACAATAAGGTTGTTAGGAATTTTATCATCATTAATAATCAGAATTGGAGTTTGTCCCGACATCTCATCACCATTATAATGTTTTTTTAAAACTTCTAAATCAAGTGTCTTTTGAATTACCAAGTTGATGTCTCTTGCAGTTTGGGCAAACGTAAGTGCCGGAAGCAAGAATAATATGAGGAATAGCTTTTTCATTATTAATTGGTGCTAAAATATTGTTAGTTATTAAATTCCAACGAATTTTTTAATAATCGAACAAATATAATAAGTTTACCCAAATAGTTACGAAAAAATGAAACTTTTGTTTTCATATGTTTCTAACATGTTGTATCAACTTAGGATAAAATTGTTCAAAATCTGTTTTTAATTCACTTTTGAATTCTAGTAACAAATGATGTGCCACTTGCATATCGTTTTCAAAAGTTGTTCTTCGCGATAAGCCTGTTAAAGCCCTTTGTATTCCTTGTACTGTAGAATAATTGTATAGCCAATTGTTTTTGCTCATGTGGTGTAAAATATATTTGGTTTTAGGGGTTAAAAAGTTTATGTTTTCGTTTAAAGTAGCATATGTTTTAGTGCTAAATTCTTTTAATTTAAAGTTAGAATAATTATTAAAGTTGGTAGCTAAAAAGTAATCATAAAACACATCAACCACCACAGGAGTATATTTCTTTTGAAATTTACGAATTAGATTTTTACTATTGGCTACTATCGGATGGCTATCTGTAAAAGTATCAATTTCTCTATGCATTAATATGCCTTGTTGAATGGCTTCAGGGTAATTTTTGTATTGATTTCCTTTTACATCATCAGCAATAAAATTCCCAATAATTAAAGCTTCGTCTTGTTTTGAAAGTAGAAAATGTGCGAGGTAATTCATTAATTTTTTCCTTTAATCTTTAAAAATAACCATTAGTGTAATTTATCTTCTAATTTAACTCTTTACTCTCTATTTTTGTTTCATTATTTAATTTTAAAATTTATAAAGCATGAAATCTTTAACTTCATTAGTATTATTTTTTGTTTCAATGGTTAGCTTGTTTGGGCAAGATAAATATTCATTTTATATGGATTTGAATAAGATTAGTAACGATTTAATAGAAGTTACTCTATCAACACCTAAAATTGAAGAGAATAAAATAATTTACAACATGCCTAAAATTGTTCCTGGTACTTATCAGATTTACGATTTTGGACAATATGTTATGGATTTTAAAGCTTTTGATGTAAACGGAAAAAGTCTTTATGTAAATAGGTTAGATGATAACAGATGGGAGATTCATGATGCCGATAAGATGAAAAAAATAGCTTATTGGGTAGAGGATACCTGGGATGCAGATGTAGATGAATTGGTTTTTGAACCCGGAGGAACTAACATTGAAGAAAAAGAAAATGTGGTACTGAATAATCATGGCTTTTTTGGTTATTTCGATAACATGAAAAATTTAACCTATGAATTGAATATAACCAGACCTGCTGATTTTTTTGGCTCTACAGGGTTGACAGATATTACAACTACAGGCAATACAGATAAATTTACCATTGATAATTATATGGATTTGGTAGATGCGCCAATTATGTATAACCAACCAGATACGGTAACTTTTAAAATTGCAGAAACCTCCATTTTAGTCTCAGTTTATTCTAAAAATAAAGTTGCACCAGCTGAGATTTTAGCTAAAGATATTAAAGGGATTTTAGAAGCTCAAAAAGAATATTTAGGTGGTAAATTACCTGTGGATAAATATGCTTTTATTATTTATCTTTATGAAGGTGTGAGTGGTTCTGGAGGTAGTGGAGCCTTAGAACATTCTTATTCTTCATTTTACTATTTGCCAGAAATGGATCCTGCAAGATTATCAGGATTTTTGGTAGATGTTGCCGCTCATGAATTTTTTCATATAGTTACTCCTTTAAATATTCACTCAGAAGAAATTGGCAATTTTGATTACATTAATCCTAAAATGTCAAAACATTTATGGTTGTACGAAGGTGTTACAGAATATTTTGCTAATCATGTACAGGTTTATCAAAATATGATAACTCCTGAGGCTTACTTTGATGTTTTAGTAGATAAAATGGCTACAGCAGAAGTTTTTAAAGATGACTTGCCGTTTACAAAAATGAGTTTAGGTGCGTTAGATGCACATCAAGACCAATATATGAATGTTTATAATAAAGGAGCATTAATAGGTTTGTGTTTAGATATCTTAATAAGAGAACAAACTAGCGGAAAAAAAGGCTTGAAGGATTTAATGCTAATGTTGTCGGAAGAATACGGAAAAGATGTTTCTTTTAAAGATGACGAGCTTTTTGATAAGATTGCTCAATTAATTTCCCCAGAATTACGTGCTTTCTTTGCCAATTATGTAGAAGGTTCTAAGCCATTACCTTTTGAAGAAGTGTTGGCTAAAGTAGGTGTTGATTTTAAAACAGACGTTACGGTTAAAGAAGTTGGTTTTGGAGGTGCTTCCATCGGTTTTAATATGGAAACTCAACGACTTTTTGTTATGGACGTTGCAGATTTAAATAAGTTCGGAAAAAAATTAAAAATTAAAATTAATGATGAAATTTTAGCCATAAACGGTAAAGAACTTACCTTAGATACTTTGGAAGAAGTAATTATTGATTATCAAACAAACACTAAAGATGGTGAGAAAGTAGAAATTTTGGTTGAAAGAAATGTGAAAGGTAAAACAATTCAGGTTTTATTAAAAGCTAAAGCAATTCAAACTGAGACTATTCAGGATTATTTTATGGCAATAAACCCAAATGCTACCGAACAACAAGTTTATTTGAGAAAAACTTGGTTAGGGCAATAAAAAAAAATGAGCAAGTGAAATAGCTAAATTATTTCGCTTACTTTGTATTGTCAAAATCAAACAAAATTGAATTATACCAAAACTAAAATATATTGGTTGCTCCAACTCTCAGGATGGATTGTTTATGTAGGTGTTGTAGGATATTTTAATTTTCTTGCTAATAATGATTTATCGGCTTCTTTTTGGTTGAGTTTAACTTCTGTTTTTTTAATTACACTTTCAACTTCACATTTATTTAGGTGCTTAATAATTAAAAGAAATTTAATGGAGCTACCTGTCGTTCAGCTTATTATTCCAATTTTTTTAGGTTCATTATTACAAGCAATTGTTACTTATTTTCTAAAGTTCATAGTAATAGAGGTATGGATTGAAGGTAGTACATTTTTAACTTTGTTTAGTAACATATTATCAGGTGTTTTAAGTTGGTTTTTTATTTATTTATTGTGGTCACTTTTTTACTTTTTATTTCATTATGTAACCAATTATAAAAAAGAGGAAATTAAAAACCTTAAATGGCAAGCAGCAAAAAATGAAATTGAGTTAAATAGATTAATCTCTCAGTTAAATCCTCATTTCGTATTTAACTCTATGAATAGCATTAGAGCTTTAATTGACGAAAACCCTTTATTAGCTAAAAAAGCAGTAACAGAACTCTCAAACGTGTTAAGAAATTCTTTATTGATGGGTAAAAAGACATTAGTACCATTTTCGGAAGAATTAAAAATGGTAGAGGATTATTTGAGCTTGGAAAAAATGCGTTTTGAAGAAAAACTTAATATTAAATTAGATATTGATGAAGGTAGTAAAAGCTTTTTGGTGCCTCCATTGATGATACAAACTTTAGTGGAAAATGGAATAAAACATGGTACTTCTAAACTTCCAAAGGGAGGTACAGTAGAAGTAAATGCTTCGATAGAAGCTGATAAGTTAAAAGTTATTATTTATAACAGTGGTTTTTATGACGAAAGAGTTAGTTCAGAAACAGGCTTTGGCATTTCTAATACTAAGCAACGTTTAGAATTACTATATGGAAAACAAGCTGTTTTCTCTATAAAAAATGAAGATGACAAAGTGAAAACATTGTTACTTATTCCTCGGAAATAATAACCTTTTTAGTTTTCTAAAATCTTAAATTCCGAACGTCTGTTTTGCTGATGCGCAGCTTCTTTTTCTTGTTCCGTTGCCATTTTGTTTATTACCTCTTCTTTTACTAATGGTTGCGATTCTCCATAGCCTTTAGCAATTAACCTAGAACGGTCAATTCCTTTAGAAGTTAAATAATCTACACAAGATTGAGCTCTTTCTTGCGATAATTTCAAGTTGTAAGCATCACCTCCTCTAGAATCTGTATGAGCAGCTAATTCAACTTTCATTTTTTCATTTTTGTTAAGTAATTCAACTACCTTATCCAATTCATTAAATGATGAAGTTCTTAAACTGGCTTTGTTGTAATCGTAGAAAATATTCATTAACACCACTTTTTTGCCTTTTTCAATTTTATCCAAACCAATGTTTTTCTCTATTTCTTGAAAAGCGGCAGTATCAGGAATATTGATGTTTTCAGAATAGAAGAGGTAACCTTCTTTTTTTACACTTATTCCATAATCGTGTCCAGCAGGTAAAGAAACCATATATTTTCCTGTAGCACTGTTAGATTCGTATGAGGAAACCATTTCATTTTTATCATTATCAAAAATTTCTATTAAAGCACTTAATGGTTTTTTTGTTTTATTGTCGAAAACAATTCCTTTTAGTAAGGTAAGTTTTGGGCGACTATTATTTTTAATTTCATCTAAGAATACAATTTTATAAATATCTCTTTTGCCTAAACCACCTGTTTTTCCTGAGGTATAATATCCATGTTCGCCATTTGCAGTAAGTACAAAAGCAACATCATCACCAGCTGAGTTGATAGGATGTCCTAAATTTTGAGGGCTAGTCCATTTTTCTTTTTCCAACGTACTTTTAAAAATATCATATCCTCCCATAGAGTTGTTTCCGTTAGAACTAAAATAAAGGGTTTTGCCATCAGGGTGAAGAAAAATAGCATCTTCATCAAACTCACTATTTATAGGGCTACCTAGATTTATAGCATCACCCCAATTACCCTCTTTGTCTTGTGTGCATTTATAAATATCTTTTCCACCTTTTCCACCTGGTCTGTCGCTAACAAAGAAAATAGTTTTTCCAGTATAATCGTAACTTGCAGAAGTTTCTTGATATTTTGATGTAATGGGTTTAGGTAACTCGGTTGGTTCAGTCCATTCATTACCTTTTTTTTCTGTAACATAAATGTTTCCTATGCCTTTTTCATTATCTCTGTAAATAAAAAGTTTCTGTCCATCGATAGATAGTCCAACAGTAGCGTCATGGAATTCACTACTTACGGGTTTACCTAAATTAGTTGCAGGTTGCCATTCACCATTTTCGTCTTTAGTGCTGTAGTAAATATCTTCATAAAAGTCATCAATTAGGTTATCTCTTCCTCCACCTTCTGTATCAGCTCTCCTTGAGGTAAAAAATAGTTCAGATTCATCAGCAGTAATAACAGGAACATATTCCTGATTTGATGAATTAATAGATTTTCCAACATTTATAATTTCTACATTTACAGGTGTTTTGATGAGTTTTTTGGCGTAAGTACATTCTTTAATTTTTTTATCGACATTGCTTAAAGCATTAGGTTTGATGTTAGATCCTTTTGTTTTTGCACTACGATAGAGTTTTATAGCTTCATCAAATTCATTTTCGCTATGTTTTATTTGAGCATTTAAATAAATAAAATAACCGTCTGGTTGAGCATCTAATTTAAAAACACTTTCTAATAACTGCTTGGCTTTATGGGTGTTGTCCGTTTGAAAATAACAATCAGCAATTTTTCCATTTAATTCAGCATTATTTGGATTGAAATTTTGGGCTCTTTCAAAAGGTTCAATAGCTTGGGAGAAAACACCATTAAAATAAGCTATGTTACCTTCGTGTAAATCAGACAATGCTTGTTTAAAACCATCTTTGTTATTGCTAAAATTCTTTTTATCAAAATCTACATTTTGAGCAACTATTGAAAATAGTGTTGCTAATGATAATAAGGTTGTTAAGAATGTTTTTTTCATTGTTTTTAAATTTTAATCTGGTTGTAAAGGTCGTAAAATCTTTGTGTTTCACAATTAATTTCAACAAAAGTTCGTATTGAATTAAGTTGTTGTGTTTGATAATTCTAAACAATTAATTTCTTAATAAAATCTGCTAAACAAATCTAAAAATAGTAAACTTATGTTTGTTACCTTTACATTTTTAAAAATAAACAGATGAAAAAATTAGTGTGTTCTCCAATATTAGTATTGTTATTGTTTGTTGTGTCGTGTCAGTCGGATAAAAAATCGGATAGTTATTACGAGCAGATGAACAAAAAAGCCACGGTAGAGGAGTTATTGCAACAAATTAATTTATCTATTGATAAAGTTGCTAAAAAAGAAAAGAAAAAGAATTTAATAGAGCAAGATGACGATTTGTTGGTTTATAAATATGAATTAAGTGAATCAGATTTTTACGAATTGACCTATGCGTTTGATGAACTGGGTTGTTTTGAAGTAGGCTTAGATTTTCAGGTAAATAACAAGGAGCAGTTTGGGATTTTAAAAGAAGCCTATACTAAGCAGTTTAATGAGTTGAAAGATTTTAAATTAGAAGATGATGCTAATGGTTTGGCAAGATGGTTGAAAAAAGATGAAAGTATTACCATAGAATTAGATTATGCACTGCAAGAAGATGGTGTTTTAGCATTAACCATTTTTGCAAATGAATAAATTTTCTTTAAGCATTTGAAAATAAAGAAAATTTGTTTACTTTTGCCGTCCTTTTTTAAGAAGGGATAATAATAATTTATAAACAAAAACATTAAAAAAATGACTAAACGTTATGAAACTGTTTTCATTTTAACTCCCGTTTTATCTGTAGACCAGGTAAAGGAAACAGTAGTAAACTTTAAAAAGTTTTTAAAAGATTCAGGTGCTAAGTTGATGCACGAAGAAGATTGGGGACTAAGAAAATTAGCTTACCCAATTCAAAAAAAATCAACAGGTTTTTATTACTTGTTTGAGTACGAAATAGAAGGAGAAGCTATTGCTAATATAGAATTAGCATTGAAGAGAGACGAAAAAGTAATGCGATTTTTAACAGTAGCTTTAGATAAGCATGCTATCGCTTTCGTAGAATCAAGAAAAAACAGAAGTAAAAAAGCTGAACCAACAACAGCTGAATAATTAACTTTTAAAACGAAACACCATGTCAGAAAATTCATCAGAAATTAGATATTTAACTCCTCCAAACATTGAGTTAACCAAAGAAAAATATTGTAGATTTAAAAAGCATAAAATCAAATACATTGATTATAAAGATGAAAAGTTTTTATTACAATTTGTAAATGAGCAAGGGAAATTACTTCCAAGAAGAATTACAGGAACTTCTTTAAAATACCAAAGAAAAGTTTCTCAAGCAGTAAAAAGAGCAAGACACTTGGCATTAATGCCTTACGTAGCTGATTTACTTAAATAATTCAAACTAAGTTTAAACCTACAAATACAATAAGATATGAAAATTATATTAAACGAAAATATAGAAAACTTAGGATTTAAGAATGATGTTGTTACTGTTAAAAATGGTTTTGGCAGAAACTTCCTTATCCCTAAAGGAATGGCTAAAATAGCTACTCCATCTGCTTTAAAAGTTTTAGCAGAAAATTTAAAACAGCAAGCAGTTAAAAACCAAAAAATTAAAGAAGAAGCAGAAAAAGCAGCAGAAAAATTATCAAAAACTGTTTTGAAAATTGGTGCTAAAGCTGGAGAAAATGGAAAGATTTTTGGTTCGATTAACACTATCCAAATTGCTGAAGCAGCAGAGAAAGCAGGTGTTGTGTTGGATAAAAAGTTAATTAAACTTAAAGGTGATGCAATCAAAACTTTAGGAGCTTACGAAGCAGAAGTTAAATTGCATAAAGAAGTAGATGCAATAATTAAATTTGAAGTAGTTGAAGAATAAAAATTAATTACTATATTTGCAGCGAAATAAATAAGAATTGATAAAGAGGGGACAGGCGTCCCCTCTTTTATTTATCAAAAAATGATAACAGAAGAAAAAATATTGTCCTTAGTTACTCCAACATTAGAAGAGAAAAACGCTTTTGTTGTAATGTTAGATATTAGACCAGGAAATAATATTTTATTAGAGGTGGATAGTTTAGAAGGAGTAAAAATAAGTGATTGTGTGGACATTAGTAGGGCAATAGAACATAATTTAGATAGAGAAACAGAAGATTTTGAATTACAAGTTTCTTCGCCAGGATTAGATAAGCCGCTTAGAGTAAAGCAGCAATACGAAAAGAATGTAGGCAGAGAGCTTAAAATTATTACTAATGATGATGTGCAGCTTAAAGGCAAGCTAATAGAAGTAAATGATGAACAAATTACAATTGAGATGCAGGTAAAAGAAAAAGTAGGGAAGAAAAAGAAAATTTCAATTCAAAACGAGCAAATAAATTTTAATAACATAAAAGAAACTAAAATAATAATTTCATTTAAATAAAATAACCAACCATGGAAAGCGTAAACCTAATTGATTCATTTGAAGAGTTTAAAGAGTTTAAAGATATTGATAGAGTAACTCTAATGAATATTCTAGAAAATGTTTTTAGAAGCACTATTAAAAAGAAATATGGTGATGATGATAACTTTGACTTTATTGTGAATGTTGATAAAGGAGATTTGGAAATTTGGAGAAATAGAGAGATTGTTCACGATGGTGAAGTAGAAGACGAAAATAAAGAAATTGCATACTCTGACGCTATTAAGATTGAACCTGATTTTGAAATTGGTGAAGAAGTTTCTGAAGAAGTTAAAATTGAAGACTTTGGAAGAAGGTTGGTATTATCACTTAGACAAAACTTAATGTCTAAGTTAATGGAATTGGAAAAAGATAACATTTACAAACAATATAAAGATAGAGTAGGAGAACTAATTACAGGTGAGGTTTATCAAATTTGGAAAAGAGAAATTTTAATTTTAGATGACCAGGATAACGAGCTTATTTTGCCAAAATCTGAGCAAATTCCTAGTGATAGATTTAAAAAAGGAGATAGCGTTAGAGCAGTTGTTGTTCGTGTTGACATGAAAAACAACAAACCTGCAATTATTCTTTCAAGAACCTCTCCGTTATTCTTAGAAAGGTTATTTGAACTAGAAGTTCCTGAAATTTTTGATGGCTTAATTACCATTAAAAACATTGTAAGAGAACCAGGGGAGAGAGCTAAAGTTGCTGTAGAATCTTATGATGATAGAATTGACCCAGTTGGTGCTTGTGTAGGGATGAAAGGAGCAAGAATTCATGGTATTGTTAGAGAATTAAGAAATGAAAATATTGATGTAATTAATTATACTAACAATATTGAGTTATACATTCAAAGAGCATTAAGCCCTGCAAAAACTACATCTATTAAATTAGATAGAGAAACTAAAAAGGCTGAAGTGTTCTTAAAACCAGATCAAATATCTTTAGCTATTGGTAAAGGAGGTCATAACATTAAATTAGCCGGAAAATTAGTAGGTTTTGAAATAGATGTTTATAGAGATATTGATGATGATTCTGATGATGTTGCATTAGATGAGTTTGCTGATGAAATAGAAGGTTGGGTGTTGGAAGAACTTAAGTCTATCGGATGTGATACAGCAAGAAGTGTATTAGATTTATCGGTTGAAGAATTAGTTAAAAGAACAGATTTAGAAATAGAAACTGTAGAAGACGTTATGAGTATATTGAAAGAAGAGTTTGAGGATTAATTTTTAAAACTCCTCAGTATTTCATATATTAGTAGCACATTAAAATTATCGATTAAAATATAATCAATAATATTGTAAAAAAAGGATAAAAGTATGTCTAACGGATCACAAGTAAAACGATTAAGTAAAGTAGCAAAAGAATTTAATATTGGTATTCATACCATTGTTGAATTTTTAGAATCTAAAAATATTAAGATTGAAAGCAATCCTAATACAAAATTAGACGAAGGTGTTTATGCTGTTTTACTTGATGAATTTCAGCAAGATAAGACGACTAAGGAAGAGTCCAAAAAGATAACAATAGGTTCTGAGAAAGAAACCATTTCTTTAAAACCAACAGAAAAAGAGGTTGAAATAGAAGAAAAATCGGAAGAAAAACCTACAGAAATTGTTGCTAAAGAAGAGTCATTTCCGAAAGAAGAAGCCAAAGGTCCTAAAGTTATTTCTAAAATAGATTTAGATAGTATTAACTCTAAAACCAGACCTGATAAGAAAGCTAAAACAGCTGATAAAAAAGAAGAGAAAAAAGAGGAGCCTAAAAAAGAAGAAGCTCCAAAGCCAACAGCAAAAGAAGAAAAAAAGAAAAAGGAAGAGCCTAAAAAAGATGGTCCTCAAAGTATTGAAACGGTTTATGAAAAACTTAATGAGATAAAAGTTTTAAGAACTATAGACCTACCTGTTGAGAAAAAATTTGAGAAGAGAAAGCCTGTTGCTTCATCTAACAAAGAAAAGACTGTTAATGATGATGATAAATCAGGTAATAAATCTAAAAGAAAAAGATTAACTAAAAAAGTTGATTTATCAGATACATCAAAGAAGTTTTCAAAGAAAGGACATCAAAAAGGTGATAGAGTAGAGAAGAAACAAGAATTAACAGAAAAAGAAATTCAAGACCAAGTGAAAGAAACACTTGCTCGATTGACAGGTGGAGGAAAAAGTAAATCTGTTAAACACAGAAAAGATAAAAGATTAGCAGCAAGTGAAGAAGCTCAGAAAAATGTTGAAAGAGAAGAAAAAGAAAAGTCAATAATAAAAATTACTGAATTTGTTACTGCAAATGAGCTAGCAAAATTAATGGATGTTAATGTTAACGAGGTAATTGGAGCGTGTATGAGCTTAGGTTTATTTGTTTCTATAAATCAACGTTTAGATGCAGAAACCATTTCTATTATTGCAGAAGAATTTGGATTTACTGTGCAGTTTGTTTCTGCTTCAGAAAATTTAGACTTTGAACAAGAAGAGGAAGATGATCCTAAAGACTTATTAGATAGAGCACCAATAGTTACTGTTATGGGACACGTAGATCATGGTAAAACATCTTTACTGGATTACGTTAGGAAAGCAAATGTAATTGCTGGTGAAGCAGGTGGGATTACACAACATATTGGAGCTTACTCGGTAGAATTAGATAATGGAAAAAGAATTGCATTTTTAGATACTCCTGGTCACGAAGCCTTTACCGCTATGCGTGCTCGTGGAGCTCAAGTGACAGATATAGCCATTATTGTTATTGCTGCTGATGATAATATTATGCCACAAACAAAAGAGGCAATTAATCATGCTCAGGCAGCAGGTGTCCCTATTGTGTTTGCATTCAATAAAATTGATAAAGAAGGAGCAAATGTTGACAGGTTAAGAGAAGAACTTTCTGCTATGAATATTTTAGTAGAGGAGTGGGGTGGGAAATACCAAACACAAGAAATTTCAGCAAAATTCGGTACTAATATAGAAGATTTGTTAGAAAAAGTATTGCTAGAAGCCGAAATGTTAGAGCTAAAAGCAAATCCAAATAAAAAAGGTAGAGGAACAGTTATAGAATCTGAGCTTGATAAAGGTAAGGGGTATGTTTCTACTATGTTGGTTCAATCTGGAACAATGAAAGTAGGAGATGTTTTGTTAGCTGGTTGCTACAGCGGAAAAGTTAAAGCTATGTTTAATGAGCGTGGTGCAAAAATTACTGAGGCAGGACCTTCAACTCCAGTATCTTTATTAGGGTTAAACGGAGCACCAAGTGCTGGGGATAAATTCTATGTGATGGACGATGAGAGAGAAGCTAGAAATATTGCAGAAAGAAGACTTCAGTTGGTTAGAGAGCAAGGAGCTAGAACAAACAAACACATTACTTTAGATGAGATTGGAAGAAGATTGGCAATTGGAGACTTTAAAGAACTTAATGTAATTATTAAAGGTGATGTGGATGGTTCTATTGAAGCCCTTTCTGATTCCTTACAAAAACTATCTACAGATCAAATTGAAGTAAATATCATACATAAATCAGTTGGACAAATTTCTGAGTCGGATGTGATGTTGGCAGCAGCTTCTGATGCTATTATTATTGGTTTCCAAGTAAGACCATCAGTAAATGCTAGAAAAATTGCAGAACAAGAACAAATTGATGTTAGATTATATTCAATTATTTATGATGCTATTGAAGAGATTAAAGATGCAATGGAAGGTATGCTAGCTCCTAAATTTGAAGAGAAAATTACTGGAACAGTTGAGATTAGAGAAATATTTAAGATTTCTAAAGTAGGAACAATTGCAGGTTGTATGGTTCAAGAAGGAAAAATTTATAGAACAAGCGACATAAGAGTTATTAGAGACGGAATTGTAGTTTATACTGGAAAACTAGGTTCGCTTAAACGATTTAAAGATGATGTTAAAGAAGTTGCTAAAGGTTACGAATGTGGATTGAACATTGATAAATTTAATGATATAAAAGAAGGCGACATTGTTGAAGCTTATGAGCAAGTTGAGGTAAAACAAAAAATATAGTCCTTCAAAAAGAAAAATATAATCCTGACTGGTTTTTTACTAGTCAGGATTTTTTTTATAACTATTTTTACAACTTTACTGATTAAAGTCAAATGAAAATACATCAATATCAAGGAAAAAAGTTTTGTAAAAATGATAGCTATTTAGTTGAAGATAATTTAACAGTAGAGGAAGGCTTGCAGATTTATATCAATAAGAAAACTTTTTCTATTACTATGCGAACTCCTGGAGACGATGAAGACTTAGTTAGAGGATTGTTATATGCCGAAGATATTTATAGAGGAAAACAAGTGCTTTCAGTCATTCTTGAAAAAGATGAAAAAAATGCTGTTTCTAAAGCTTTTGTTGAGATAGATGAAAGTCAATTGGGCAATGGTTATAAAAATAGTAGGAATTTATTATCGGTAAGTTCCTGTGGAATTTGTGGCCGACAAGAACTACTAGAACTTTCTAGTGGCAAAAAAATTGAAAAACAAGAGCAAATTATTGCTATAAAAGATCTTTATACTATGTTTGACATTATGAAAAAAGGTCAACCTACATTTCATCAATCGGGAGGCTCTCATGCAGCAGCAGCATTTGCTAAAGATAGTACTTTACTTTCGCTAAAAGAAGATGTTGGCAGACACAATGCAGTAGATAAAGTTGTTGGAAACCTTGTAGCCACAAATCAACTAAAACAAGCAAAATGTATGGTGGTAAGTGGAAGAATTTCTTATGAAATTGTTGCCAAAGCTTATGTAGCTAAAATTCCGGTACTGGGAGCAGTTTCGGCTCCATCAAGTTTAGCAGTTGATTTTGCTAAAGAATTAGGAATAACGCTTCTTGGCTTTTGCAGAGAAAATAAAGCAACATGTTACGCTCATCCACAAAGAATAAAAGAATAGAATTGTTTTTCTCTTCGTATTTTTGCTCAAAATATCTTTGACATTGACCAAGCCAGTATCATATAAATTTTCCAAAAAAGAAAAACTGAAAAGCCAAAAAGAAATTGAATTGCTTTTTAAACAAGGAAAATCTATTAATCAGTTTCCTATAAGGCTAATTTATAAGTTCAAAATCGAAAAAAATAATGTTCCTATTAACTTTGGTATTAGTGTTCCTAAGAAAAAAATTAAACTAGCGGTTAATCGTAATTTAATTAAAAGAAGGGTTAGAGAAGCTTACAGATTAAATAATCATGATTTAAAAACCAAGTTGCTTGAAAATCAGAAAGAAATTAATATGATGATGATTTATAGTTCAGAACAAATTTTGTCATACAAAGAGATAGAAGAAAAAATAAAAGTAATTTTATCACGTTTAAGAGATGCCTTGTGAAGTGGATGTTAAGTAAAATAGTTGTTTTGCTAATAAGAGTTTACCAACTAAGTATTTCTCCATTTTTAGGAGCAAACTGTAGGTACTCACCCACTTGTTCGCAATACAGTCTCGAGGCAATTGAAAAGTATGGTCCTTTTAAGGGAACTTGGTTGGCAATAAAAAGAATTTCATCTTGCCACCCTTGGGGAGGACATGGGCACGATCCTGTACCTTAAATAAATAAAGATTAAAGAAACAAATATGACACAAAAATTTAAAAAATACATTTTAATAATAAGCATAACATTAGCAAGTGTTTTCTCGGTTGGTTTTGTAGATAGCTATTTTGAAGTTTCTAAAAATCTCGACATTTTTGCAACACTTTTTCGTGAATTAAATATTTACTATGTTGATGATACCGATCCGGGAGAGTTGATGAAAACCGGAATTGATGCTATGTTAGAATCGTTAGATCCCTACACTAACTATATTCCTGAATCTAATATTGAAGATTATAAGTTAATGACTACAGGGCAATATGGTGGAATAGGTGCGTTAATTCAACAGCATGGTGAGCATGTAGTTATTTCTGAACCTTATGAAGGATTTGGAGCTCATAAAGCGGGTTTGTGGGCAGGAGATAGATTGTTAAAAATTGACGGGAAAGATGTTACCGATAAATCAACTTCAGAAATTAGAGATTTACTTTTAGGGCAACCGGGAACTACCTTAAATATTACAGTTGAAAGACCAGGGACGGAAGATCCAATTGAGAAAAACGTAATAAGAGAAGAAGTTAAAATTGATGATGTACCTTATTACAAAATGTATTCAAATGATATAGGCTACATTAAGCTAAACGGATTTACTGAGTCTGCAGGTGCTGAAGTAAAAGCAGCTTTTACAAAATTAAAAGAGCAAAATGCTAAGTCTTTAATTTTAGATTTAAGAGGAAATGGTGGAGGATTAATGAAAGAAGCCATAGATATTGTAAATTATTTTGTTCCTAAAGGTTCTGAAGTAGTTAGCACTAAAGGAAAAATTAGCGATTGGGATAAAGTGTATAAAGCTACCGCAATGCCTATTGATACAGAAATTCCTATTGTAGTGTTAATAGATGAAATGTCTGCATCTGCTTCAGAAATTGTGTCGGGAGCATTGCAAGACCATGATAGAGCTGTTATTATTGGAAATCGTTCGTTCGGAAAAGGATTGGTGCAACAAGTAAGACCATTAAGTTATAACTCAAAACTAAAAGTTACCGTTGCTAAATATTATACACCAAGCGGAAGATGTATTCAAAAATTAGATTATTCTCATAAAGATGAGGATGGAAAAGTAAATGCAATTCCGGATTCTTTAATAAGAGAATTTAAAACTTTAAAAACGTATAGACCTGTTTTTGACGGAATGGGAATAGAACCAGATATTAAAGTTGAGAAAAAAGAGATTAGTGATATTGCTACTAGCCTGTATTTAAAAAATCATTTGTTTGATTATGCAACAGACTTTAGGTTGAGAAATGATAAAATTCCTGAAATAACTGAATTTACAATTTCTGATGAGGAATATAAAAAGTTTATTAAGTTTCTAGAAGGAAAAGATTATGACTATACAACAGAAAGCGAAGCTTTGCTTGAGAAACTTGAAGAAGCTGCTAAAGCAGATAAATATTTTAAAAGTTTAGAAAGTGAGTACAATGCTTTGTTAAATAAATTTAAACATAACAAAGAGGAAGATTTATATACGTTTAAGGAAGAAATAAAATATATTTTGGAAACAGAAATAGCTGCTAGGTATTATTATCAAAAAGGTAAAATGGAAGCGTCTTTAAAAACAGACCCTGTAATGGAAAAAGCTATTGAAGTTCTTTCTGATAAACAAAAATATGATGCTGTTTTTGTAGGTAATGTAAAGTAAAATTAGATGTCATTTAACTTTAATGTAACATTAAAATGATTTTTGTTTCCACTTATTCAAGAAACATGTATTTGTTTTTTTTGATGTTTATTGCAGTGGGACTTTCATTGTCTAAGCCACTTATAACATTGGGAGAGCTATGTCTTGGTGCGTTGTGGTTGTTAGAAGGGAATCACATAGAAAAAATAAAACGTTTTTTCACAAACAAAACTGCACTAATTTTATGTTCTGTTTACTTGCTTACACTTTTAGGTTTAATTAATACAAGTAATTTCGATTTTGCTTTTGATGATATTAGAAGAAAGCTACCACTTTTTGTATTGCCCTTTTTAATAGTTAGTTTCAAACCACTTACCAATAAAGAGCTTCGTTTAATTTTTTCAGTGTATGTTGGAGGTGTAATAATAGCTTCGCTTTGGAGTGTTTTTGTAATGGTAGGAGGACTTAATGAGGTAATTATTGATAAAAGAGATTTGTCAAGATTTAATTCTCATATTAGGTTTGGGTTGGAAGTATCACTAGCCATTTTTGGAGCCTTATATTATGCTGTAAAGACAAAAGATAAAAAACAAAAAATAAAGTGGGTTCTGAGTTTTGTGTGGTTAGTTAGCTTTCTATTTCTATTAAATCTAATAACAGGTATTGTTGTTACAGCATTCACTTTTCTGGTGTTGATTTTTTATTATGGAATAAAAAATTACAAAATAATTATAAAACTATCGTCAGTAACAGTAGTAATTGCAATTGTGCTTTCAATAGTACTTTACATAAAAAGTTGTCATAAAGAGTATTTGTCCTTTAATGATGTTGAAGCTTTGCCGATGCAAGAATATTCTCCAAAAGGTGAGAAACTTTTTCATGATACAATAAGTGCTAACAGTTTTAGGATGGAAAATGGAAATTATATTTATAGAAATATTGCTATTAAAGAAATAGAAAAAGCATGGAACCGAAGAAGTAAAATCAATTTTAATGGATTTGATAATAAAAGACAACAAATAAGATTTACCATATTAAGATTTATTACTTCTCAAGGCAAATTGAAAACCGAAAAAGCCATAAATGAACTCACTTCTGAAGAAATAAAAGCGATAGAAAATGGAATCTCTAATTTTAGGTATCTCGATATGAATGGAATTGAGCTAAGGTTACATAAAATATTCTGGGAAATGGAAATGTACAATAAGTACAATGTTGCCGATGGACATTCGGTAATGCTAAGGTGGGTGTATTGGAAAACAGCGTTTAATATAATACAAGATAATATGTTAATTGGAGTAGGAACAGGAGATGTGCAGGATGCATTTAATGAAGAACATCAACAGCAAAATATTATTTCAGAAAAATATTGGAGAAGAGCACATAATCAATACATCACCTACTTTGTTACTTTTGGTATTTTAGGAGGATTGTATTTTTTATTCTTTTTACTTTATCCAATTTTTGCTTTAAAACAATATCAAGACTATATTTATCTTTGTTTTATTTCCATTTCAATGCTTTCAATGTTAACTGAAGATACTTTAGAAACTCAAGTGGGAATTACTTTTTTTGCATATTTTAACACACTTTTAATTTTCAAAAAAAGAAAAAACAGCTTTTAATATGTAATTTCGCAAATGTGAAAGGTCATAAAATAATAGCTGTATTCTTTTTACTAGTTTTAGTAAGTACATTTTCATTTTCATATTTTTCTGTTCCTACTTATCAATTTGTTGAAATTGCTGAAGAAGAAAATAGGCATAGCGGTGGTTCTACAGTAACCTTCTCTATGCAAGAATACATTACAGAAGATTTAGATTTTAGATGTTTTTTCCACGCTATAGATTTAAAACATCAGGTAGAATTTTCTACACTTTTTCCACCATCTAAGGAAATTGTTGCTCCCCCACCAGAATTAGCATAAATTATTGAATTAACACTATAGTTATCTTAGTGTGCCTTTTATTATCATTGAAAAATATCTTTTTTTCAAGATTAATTTTATCAATAATGCAAACTTAATTAATTGATTTACAATTAATTGTTTGTTCAATAATTTATATTATGACACCAAAAAAATTAAATATGTTTGCTAATCTTAAGTCAGATTTTCCTGCTGGGTTAGTAGTTTTTCTTGTAGCCCTCCCTCTATGTTTGGGTATTGCTTTAGCTTCAACGGGTCGCTCCGATTTATTGTTTTCCGGAATCATTGCCGGAGTTGTAGGAGGTATTGTTGTAGGGTCTTTTAGTAATTCTCAATTAGGAGTTTCCGGACCTGCAGCTGGCTTAGTAGTAATTGTATTAGGAGCAATTGATACCTTAGGTACTTTTGAAGCTTTTTTATTAGCGGTAGTACTTTCAGGAGTGTTGCAACTTTTAGCAGGTTTTATGAAGGCTGGAATCATTGGTTATTTTTTTCCATCATCTGTAATAAAGGGAATGTTAACGGCTATAGGTATAATTCTTATTCTTAAAGAAATACCTCATGCTTTGGGTTATGATGAAGATTTTATGGGTGATTTTGATTTTGCTCAAAAAGATGGACATAATACTATTACTGAGATTTATTATGCTTTTAAGTATAGTAGTATGGGAGCAATAATCATTAGTGTTATTTCATTAGGAATGTTAATTCTATTTGAGACTGATTTTATGAAAAAAATAGGTCTATTTAAGTTTTTGCCAGGAGCACTATTTGTGGTATTAACAGGTATTTTACTTAATGCACTATTTTTAAATTTAGCTCCAGAGTTAGTTTTAAGTGGTAAACATTTAGTTGAATTGCCAGTCGCCTCTTCTCCACAAGAATTTCTGAGCTTTTTTAAGTTTCCTGATTTTTCTACATTTAGCAATCCGCAAGTATACGTTGTTGCTGTAACTTTAGCCATAGTAGCAAGTTTGGAAACCTTATTGTGTCTGGAAGCCACCGATAAATTAGATCCATATAAAAGAAGAACATCAACTAACCAAGAATTAAGAGCTCAGGGTATAGGAAATATGGTTTCTGGTATGATTGGAGGATTACCAATTACACAAGTTATAGTAAGAAGCTCTGCTAATATTAATTCAGGTGGTAAAACAAAAATGTCAGCCATATTTCATGGTGTAATTTTATTGTTATCGGCAATTATTATCCCCGTTTTTCTAAATCTAATTCCATTAGCATCTTTAGCAGCAATATTGTTGTTGGTAGGATATAAACTTGCTAAACCATCAATATTCAGAAATATGTTTAAATTAGGACATGAACAGTTTATTCCTTTTGTAGTAACTGTCATAGCTATTGTAGGAACAGATTTGTTAAAAGGTATTGGAATAGGAATGGTGGTAGCTGTGTTTTATATTTTAAGAAAGAACTATAAAAACGCCTTAAATTGTAAAAAAGAAGTAATTGACGGTAAAACTAAATATACCTTAACACTTTCAGAAGAAGTAACATTTTTAAATAAAGCAAGTGTCGCAAAAGAATTGGCTAAAATACCTGAGGATTCAACTTTAGTAATTGATGCGTCAAAATCTTATACAGTTGCTTATGATGTTTTAGAGAACATACAAGAGTTTGTTAATCACACTTCTAAATTAAAAAATATTCAGGTAGAAACAAAAGGCATAGATGGTGTTGCTTTTAAATAAAACTAATTAATTTTATAACGACTAAAAAAATATACAAAATGGAAAATAAATTTTATAAACAACTTTTAGATAATAATAAAGAATGGGTTCAATCAAAATTAGATTTAGATCCTGATTTTTTTAACAAACTAGCTAACGGTCAACAACCACCAGTATTGTGGATAGGTTGTGCAGACAGTAGAGTTCCTGCAAACGAAATTATTGGAGCTCAACCGGGAGAAGTTTTCGTACATAGAAACATTGCTAACATGGTTATTCATTCAGATATGAATATGTTAAGTGTACTTGATTATGCAGTTAATGCTTTAAAAGTAAGGCATGTAATTGTTTGCGGACATTATGGATGTGGTGGAGTTGCTGCAGCAATGGGAAATCAGCATATTGGTTTAATTGATAACTGGATAAGACATATTAAAGATGTTTATCGCTTTCATGCTGAAGAATTGGATGCCATAACTGACGAAAAGCAACGTTTTGATAGATATGTGGAATTAAATGTGGTAGAACAAGTGTTTGATTTAGCAAAAACTTCTATAGTTCAAAATGCTTGGAATAATAAACAAACCTTACATATACATGGTTGGGTTTATGGTATTGGTGATGGGATAATAAAAGATTTAGGTGTCAATTTTACCAACAATGATGAATTAGACAATGTTTATCAGTTAAAGTTTTAACTAAAATAATTGAAATCTAGAGATGAAAAATTTATTTTTAATTCTTGGGTTATTATTATCTGTTAGCCTTTTTTCTCAAAAGTTAGATACTTTAAAAATAGAAAAAGATAGATTGGATAGTTTATATATTGAAGAAGTTGAAAATAAACGCAAAACAGACAAAGTGCTGCATGCTGAGCCACTTTTTATTGATCTAATTAGGGATTTAGGTGCCAGAAAAGGCGAAAAAGAATGGAATGTTGGTTTTGGAATGACTGATAATAATAAGTTTGATTCCTATGAAGCATTAGTAGAATATGAATGGGCTCCCATTAACAGACTTGGATTGGAGATAGAAGTTCCATTTACTTTCTTTTATCCAAATGAAGACGATGTAGATAAATCAATTATGCCTCAAAATAAAATTAATGGGTTAAAATTAGCTGCTCAATACTCTTTTTTTGTTTCTGAAAAGCATAGCACATCTATGGCAATAGGTTATTTAAATGAGTTTGAGTTTGTTAATTTTAGTCATTATGGAAATGAAGCTTTTGTTGAAGGCAATGTTTATAATCCGTTTTTTGTAGCTGCTAAAAGATGGGAACAGAATTTTCATACATTAATTTATACCGGGCCACAAATGCAGCAACATTTTTCAGATAATTCAATGCATACCACTTGGCAAATTAATACCAATCTTCATTACATGATAGATGGGACAAGAAATTTTATTGGTCTTGAGTTTAATAAAGAAATTACATATGATGATTTTGATATGGCGATCAGACCACAAATGAGGTTAGGAATTACAGATAATTTGTTAGTAGGTATTGTTGCAGGAGTTCCGATAAAAAGAGAATCACAAAGATTTAGTACTTTTTTTAGATTGATTTACGAGCCTAAACACAAGCACTAAATAAAAATAAATTTTTAATTTTTGAACGTTGTATTTTTTTATTTTATATTTGTTCTTTATTAGATAATTATAACTATGAAAAATACAACCTTTATATTTTTAGCCATATTTTCAGCTTTCTTATTTTTTGCTTGTGGTGATGACAATAACACAACAGATGAAAACCAAGAAGTAGTCCAATTAAAAGGATATGAAGAATTAGATTTAAACCAATGGGGTTTTCCAATGGCAATAATGGTTCCTGATGCCGAAAATCATGGGCAGCCTCAAGTGGTCTTGACCAATAGAGGGGCATTGGAAATATTGGTTGGTAATTCATTCGGTATAGAAATTATGTATGGAGAAGGCGATATAGAGTTGCTAAAAATGGATTTAGAAGAAGATTTAGTTTTTGTTTCAGAAATTATTTCCGAAGAAGAAAATTTGTTGATTTATAAGCAAGATATACCTGAATCTGGAGTTAAAACACAACACCATTTTTTTTATAAAGCCAATATTAATAATGATATTTATGAGATTAGAGACTTGCGAAGTGAGCAATTTGGCGAAAAAATGATTCAAGATATGATTAAAGCAGTTAAAACAATTAGGTATGTAGCTGCTTCCTCAACAGCAACTGATGCTTAATAAATTCATAATAACACTTATTGCTTTATTTTTTCTATCATGTAGTTTTTCTCAAAACGAACTACCAGAGGGAATTCTTACCCATGATGAACTAGTACCTGTACTTACAGATATTGAAATTGCTCAAGGCTATCTTAAAATTAAATCTTCAATAGATGATTCATTGTTTAGAAGTAAAGCATTTCAAGAAAATCATTACATACATATTTTTAAAAAACATAACATTACTGAAGAGCAATTTAATAACAACATTGCTTATTATTCTATGCATCCCGAAGAAATGGAAAAAATCTATAATGATGTAATCATTGCTATTTCTCAAGAACAAGCTAATCATCATTAACCTAAGTTTTTTTACAATCTAACAGCAATACAATAATTTATTGATAAAAGCGTAATTTAGCCATCCATTGCTAATATTAATCGGTTGATGAAACGAGTTTTGATTAGATTTTATTTACAAGAAGATGTTTCTTAGTGAGTTCCATCTGACCGATTTAATAAAATAGAAAATTAACAGATGAAGTTTTTTATTACACTCATTTTTATTATCCTTACTTTTTGTGAGTCAATAGCACAAGTAGGAGGAGAGAGTGCTTTTAGCTTTCTTAACATTCCTGTTTCTGCCAGAACAGGGGCGTTGGGTGGAAGTGCTATAGCTATTAAAGATGATGATCCCAATTTTGCTTTAGACAATCCTTCATTACTTTCGGCAGAAATGAGTAGTGCTCTTTCATTTACTTATTTAAATTACTTTGCAGATGTTAATTTAGGGCATTTTTCTTATACCCATGATTTTAAAAAGTACGGAACATTTTCCGGAGGTGTGAAATATATTAATTACGGAAATTTTTTAGAAACAGACGAAGGAGGGAATGAGTTGGGTTCTTTCTCTGCTTCAGATTATGCTTTTATTTTAGGTTGGGGAAAAAGCATAGACACATCTTTTTCTGTTGGAGCAAACCTAAAACCAATTTATTCCAAATTTTATCAATATAGCTCTTTTGCTATGGCAATGGATTTATCTGCAACGTATCATAATGCAAAAAAACAATTTACAACTGCGTTATTAGTTAAAAATATTGGCAGACAATTTTCTACCTACTTTGACGGAAGAGAAAAAGAACCCTTGCCTTTTGAAGTACAATTAGGGATTTCTAAAAAATTAGCACATACGCCTATTCGTTTTAATGTCGATTTCATCCAATTAAATAATTGGAATTTAGCTTATAATGATTCTTCTTCGGTTACTAATAGAGATAATACTTTAGATGAAGAAGCCAGAAAAGAATTAAACAAAACAGGAATGGTTAGTGAGCTTTTTAGACATGTTGTTGTTGGGACAGAGTTTGTGCTTTCACCAAGTTTTATGTTGAGGTTTGGTTATAACTTCCAAAGAAGATCTGAATTAGCTTTTGATAACAAAGGAGGATTAATTGGATTTAGTTGGGGATTAGGGTTTAGAATTAAAAAAATACATGTTAGTTATGGTGGAGCAAGTTATCATTTAGCAGGAACTTCCAACCATTTTACAATTACAACAACTATTGCTGATTATTATAAGAAAAATCAGGTAATAATTCCTAAAGAAAAAGCTCCAAAAAAAGCTCGTAAAAGCAAAAAAGACAAACAAAGCGAAGAATGAAAAAAATTATTATAGCCATTGATGGTTACTCCTCTTGCGGAAAAAGTACATTGGCAAAACAATTGGCTAAAGCTTTAAATTATATATATATTGATACAGGAGCAATGTACAGAGCTGTTGCTTTATATGCTCTTAGAAAAGGTTATATTGGTGCTGATTTTTTTGATGAACAAAAATTAATTGATGATTTGGATGATATTGATGTAAAGTTTTCATTTAATACTCAAAAAAATAGTTCAGAAACCTGCCTTAATAACGAAAATGTAGAAAAGCAAATTAGAGGCATTGAAGTTTCTGGTTTGGTAAGTAGAATTGCTAAAGTAAAACAAGTTCGTACCAAAATGGTAGAATTACAAAGAAAAATGGGGGAAAATAAAGGTTTGGTAATGGATGGGAGAGATATTGGTTCAGTTGTTTTTCCTGATGCAGAACTGAAAATTTTTATGACAGCAGATTTTGAAGTGAGAGCACAAAGAAGGTACGATGAACTAAAAGCTAAAGGAGATGATATTACTTATGATGAGGTATTGAAAAATATTGTTTCTCGTGATGGCGATGATACCAGCAGAACAGAAAACCCACTTATACAAGCTGAAAATGCTGTTGTGTTAGACAATACACATATTAATCAAGAAGAACAATTTCAGAATGCATTAAAATTAGCTCAACAAAAAATTTCAGCATAAAAAGTAATTATTTTTTTCTTACAACTTATAGAGAAACAATTCTTTAGTGTAAGAACTAAAGAACCAATTAAAAATCATGTTTCAATACAATAAAAAATAGTAAATTTATGCCTACAAAAAAAAGGATTTTTTAAATGATGGACGCAGTAAGTAATATTAAGATAGAGAAAACAAAAACATCTAAGATTCAGTCGGTTGATTTCAATAATATACAATTTGGAAAACAATTTTCTGACCACATGTTTGTGGCAGAATATAAAAATGGCGAGTGGCAAGACTTAAGAATTGAGCCTTACGCTCCAATTTCATTAAGCCCTGCTTGTGCAGCAATTCATTATGGTCAGGCCGTTTTTGAAGGAATGAAAGCCTACAAAAATGACGAAGGAAAAGTGTTGTTATTTAGACCAAGAGAAAATGCAAAAAGAATAAATGTTTCTGCCAAAAGACTCTGTATGCCTGAAGTTCCAGAAGAGCTTTTTATGGATGCTATACACCAATTAGTGCAGTTAGATGCAGATTGGGTTCCCCAAAATGAAGGTTGTTCATTATACATAAGACCATTTATTTTTGCTAGTGAAGAATTATTAGGAGTAAGACCAGCAGAAGAATATAAATTTATGATTATTACCTCTCCGGTAAGTTCTTATTACACAGGACCTGTAGATGTTAAAATTGAATCTAATTTTTCTAGAGCAGCAGAAGGTGGTGTTGGTTTTGCAAAAGCAGCAGGAAATTATGCAGCAGCACTTTATCCTGCTAAATTAGGGCAAGAAAAAGGCTATAAACAATTGATTTGGACAGATGCTAAAACGCATGAATATATTGAAGAGTCTGGAACAATGAATGTAATGTTTTTAATTGATAATAAATTAATTACACCTTCTATAGCCTTAAATACCACCTTGTCAGGAATTACTCGTGATAGCGTAATAAAATTAGCTAAAGATTTAGGTTTGGAAGTAGAAGAAAGAAGAGTTGCTGTAAAAGAAATTGTTGAAGCAGCTAGAAACAACAAATTGCAAGATGCTTTTGGGACAGGAACAGCGGCTACAATTGCTCAAATTGCTTCTATAACTTTTGAAGACGAACGTTTTGAATTGCCTCCAATTGAAAACAGAACTGTTTCTAATAAAATAGCAAAGTCAATTGAAGAGATTAAAAGAGGAAGAGTTGCAGATAAATTTGATTGGATTTATAATATCTAACCAAATAACTTAATGTTGAGAAATTAAATTGCTTAATGAAGTAATCATTGTTGCTACAGCTGATGATGGTCCAGTAATTTCACCTTTAAATTCTAGATTATTACTTTCTATACTATTTAAACTTATAAAGTAAGTATGAGCATGCTTTTCTTTTGTTTTAGTTTGCTCTAGCTTCCCAACAAGTTTGTTGTTATAATAAACAATAAGTTCTTGTTGTCCAGATTCAAAAGGAATGGTATTAACCTTTTTTCCTCCTATAAAAATGTCTAATTCATTGCAATCAGCATTTTGGTTTTCGCAGGTCCATTTAATGTATAACTTGTCCTTATCAATAGTATCATCAAATTTTAATTTGAAGGTATTTCCATAAGCAAGGTAATGAATACAAGATAAAGGATTCTTTTCGTTGTTTAAACTCGGGTGAAGTAAAAGTACCGAGAAGGCAAATAAATAAAGCAATATGTTTTTGAGTTGTTCCATTGGATATAGAACGTTTAGTGTATACAAATGGTTGGATGTTAACGTCTCTTTAGAAAAATATATTTTATTCCTAAGTTAAATTCAAGAGTTGAATTATAGGCATAAGAAAAATGACTTTCAGCATTAGCAATATTTTTAGCTCCTTGGTAATATCTAATTCCCGGAGTAATAATCAATTCTTTAGTTAAGTATCTATCTTGCTCTAAACCTAATACAACACCATAATCCAGGTTAGTGTATGCTTGATTTTTGTAAGTTTTCCCATCAATTACTGATGTAGCACTAGAAAGGTAGCCTAAATATAATCCACCAATAAAATTAGTAGAATATTTTTTATCATCAAAAGTAGATTTGTTATACATTCTTTTAGCTAATAAACTAATATTAGTATAAGCCAAGGTTAGATTCTCTGTATAGTTAACTTCATTAGAGGCATATTGCTTTCTATAGCCGCTGCTAGAGTAGAAGTTTACATTGGTTTCTAAGTTCATTTTGTCAGAAAGAATAATACCTGCCGTAGCTCCAAAACTACTTCCATGATCTAACAACGTATTTTGAGAAAGTTCTTTGTAATCAGCATTCTTTTTCATTTGAGTAATCATACTTTGTTTCTTTAAACCAACATTTAATCCAGCATAAATTCGTTTAGCATAAATTCCAAAAGCAAAGTGAGATGAAAATCTTTTGTTGTTAAAGATAATCTTGTTGTTTTCTTTCTTAATTAAAAATTCTTTTGGCTGAATGGTATTTTCTTTAAGTTCATGATTAGATTTTTTTAATTGAATTTCTTTATCATTATTAAGCTGTTGATTAACTTCTTTTGAGGCAATATATGCCTGTTTTTTAGCTGTTGATGTAACAGTTTTTTCGGTAGCTATAGGTTTGTTAGTTTGTTTTGAAAGATTAGAAACAATGTGCTGATTTACTTTTTCTTTTTCAGCTGTTGATGAGTTTAACACATCTTTTGAAGCTAAAACACTTGTCGCTGAAGCTTGTTTTGTTTTTTGCTCAAAAGTAGTTGCCGCAACAGTTGGAGTGCTTACTTTTTCATTGTTTTGATGAGTATCTTGATTGAAATATTCATTAACACTTAATCCAACCCCCATAAAAAACAAGGCTAAAGCAGCAGATTTAAAAGCAAAATTTCTCCACCAAATAAATCGTTCATAGTTGGTTAATGTTTGTGACAAACGTTCCCAAACAGTTGAAGTATCTAAATTTTCTGAAAGTTTTTCCCAAACAGCTTTATCAGGATTGGTTTCAATGTGTTCCACTTCATCTCTTACAAAATCATCAAAAGCCTCATCAGATAATTCACTCGGGTTATCCATTGAAGAAGAAAGTTTATCCCACGAGCCTTTTTCCGGCTCAACGCTAAAGTTTTCCAGCTCATTTTTGTACCAATCTTCTATGTTTTTTTTGTTTTTCAAGGGATATATAAAAAAGGTTAACGTTCGTAATATTTAGTCACCAATTCTCTTAAAACACTTTTTGCTTTAGATAATTGAGATTTTGAAGTTCCTTCGCTTATAGAAAGCATTTTAGCTATTTCATTGTGTTTGTATCCTTCTATTGTATATAAATTAAAAATGGTTCTGGCACCTGTAGGTAACATATTAATCAGCATAGATAAATCTGCTGTTTTTGAGATTTCTGCGGCATTGTTATAACTTCCTACAAGGTAAACTGCTTCCTGAAAATCCATTGGGGAAATACGGTTGGTTTTTCTAAAATGATCTATGGCTGTATTTACAATAATTCTTCTAATCCAACCTTGTAAACTCCAAGAAGTATCGTATTGGTGAAACTTTTTAAATACTTTAAAAAAGCCATCATGCAAAATATCTTGAGCCAAATCTCTGTCTTTGGTATAGGTTAAACAAACGCCCAGCATTTTAGCAGCATATAAATTATATAATGCTTCTTGATGCTTTCTGCTGTTTTCGTAACAACCTTCTATTATCTCATTTAGTTCCAAAGTAAATTATTGCTTGGTGTTATAACAATTAATCAGACGATTAACTATAGCAAATGGTTGTTTTGAGGTTTACAGATTTTATCCTGCCCAACCTTCTCTATCCAAACTTCTGTATTGAATTGCCTCTGCAAGGTGTTCACTTTTTATATTTTCAGATGCCTCTAAGTCGGCAATGGTTCGGGCAACTTTTAAAATTCTATCGTATGCTCTGGCAGATAAACCTAATTTATCCATAGCATTTTTAAGTAAATCTTTACCTACGCTATCAATTTCGCAAATTTCTTTAATGGTTTTGCTGGATATTTGTGCATTAGCATAAACACTCTCTTTGTCTTTATAGCGTTCAGACTGGATTTCTCTCGCTTTAATTACTCTATTTCTGATAACCTCACTCGATTCACCAATAGCAGTAGTGCTAAGTTCACTAAAACTTACCGGTGTAACTTCTACATGTAAATCAATTCTGTCTAATAAAGGACCAGAAATTTTGCTGAGGTATTTTTGAACCACACCCGGAGAGCAAACACAATCTTTTTCAGGGTGGTTGTAATAGCCGCAAGGACAAGGATTCATTGAGGCTACCAGCATAAAACTTGCAGGATAATCTACTGTGAATTTTGCCCTGGAAATAGATACTTTTCTATCTTCAATTGGCTGACGAAGTACTTCTAAAACTGTTCGTTTAAATTCAGGCAATTCATCTAAAAATAATACGCCATTATGAGCCAAAGAAATTTCTCCCGGCTGAGGAAATCCACCGCCACCAACTAAGGCTACATCTGATGTGTTGTTACGAACAGGGTAAATTTGAGATGGAAAACTATAATTACAATCACAATTTAACTATTCTCTTCAAAGTCGTTTTATTATTTCTTCTGTAGGTAAAAACTTAAACGATCTAATAAAATTATAAAAATGTTCTTTGTCTTTAATGATGGTTTCAACTTCACCACTATTAGAGTGATATTGTATAGTATGCCCTTTTTCAAGTAGATCATGCTGTAGTTGGAAATAATCATGAATCTGATCAGTTTTCCCAAACCAATGATCTATTGTGTCAATCATAAATTTTACTGTTGCCATAAAAAAGTAGTGTTAATTATAAATTATAAACAAATCTAATTAATAGTTTTAACGCTAAACCTACTATTACGTATACAAGCATTTTTTATATTATGTATTTGTTCATTCATAAGCCTTCGAATTTACAATCGTTTAATTGTTATTTCTACATTTCTTTTAAATCTTTAGTAGTGCCTTTAATTCAACTTTCCTTTTTTTTTTTTGAATACATTCTCGAATAAATCAAGAATTATAGAAAAAATTTCAAATGAGGCTTTTTTTGGTGAAAATGCATAAAAAAAGCTCATTTTTTAAACTCTGAAATTATCTATAATTTTTAAAAAGCTACCGTTCGTTTGTCAAAACCGACCGTTAGTTAGATGGATGAACCATTTTTTTGATTTTAAAATCTTTTCATTTACGTTTGGCAAATTATTTTACATATACCTTTATTATCAATAAAATTAAAAATAAACTAATAATATAAAAGAATGACAAAAAAAGTATTACTAATCCTATTGTCAGCATTTATTTTCAACTATACAAATGCACAAGTTCAAATAGATAAATTTTCGGGAGATGCCTATTATAGCCTTCCATTAATGTCTGTACCTAATTTTAAAGGACCGAGTATATCTACCTCAATTATTTATAAAAGTGATGTAAAAGTAGACCAACCTGCATCAGAAATAGGTTTAGGTTGGAATATTGAAGCCGGAGGATCGATAGAAAGAAGTGTGAATGGTATTCCAGATGATTGGATAGATGTTCAAACAGCAGATTTAACTTCCGCTTCATTTCAAAAACATTTGGGAGCACTATATTTTAATAAAACAAATACAAGTACTGTTTTAGATTTTGATTATACACGATTTAAATTAGATTCTCTTAATGATACCATTCGTTTTTATTATCCCAACTATGATTCTTACTATGTTACAGGAGCAGGCATGGCAGGAGAGATTACTCCTGAAAATTACGATTATGCAACAGTTAAAGTAGATACTTCTTCTGTAAGACGATGGTTTTACTATAGTTATTACTTAGGAGGCAACTTAGTAAAAGATAGTATAGAACAAGAAATTAGACAAATAGAAACATATAGCATTAACTCAGTTAATAATCTTTTTAATTATAAAACTCATTTTAGGTATAACCATAATAATTATGCAGAGACTAATTCTAGATATTTCCCTTGGAATAGCTCTCCATTAACAACAAACAGTGACGTTCCTATATATCGAGATAGCATAGGTGGATCTGCTCAAACTTTTAATGGAGCTGGTTATAATGATGAAAACTTCACACACACCGAAAATAGAAATAGAAGTAGAACAGCCAATTATATAACCTATTATACTAATGCGGAGATTGCAGCTGGAATTAATGGCTTTTTAGAATATAAAACCCTCATAAATAGAGCTGTTACTGCTGATTTTCCTACTGATGGAATTGGAGCTTATCAAATTACTGACATTAATGGATATACCTATCATTATTCTTTGCCTGTTTATGCTTTTTATAACATTCAAGGAACATATTCTTTAGATAAAGACCATAATATAAGCATAGCAGAAGGAGGAACCGTAGAAAAAAATGAAGACCTCAATGGTAGCTATTTATTAGAAAATGATTACACGCATGAAATTCTTGAAACCAATAAAAATATAAAATACGCTATTAGATGGTTATTAACCGCAGTTACTGGTCCTGATTTTAAAGATACGAACCAAAATGGAGTGGTAGATAGTGAAGATGAAGGCTATTGGGTAAAATATGACTATGGTTTATGGGCGTCACAATTTGAAAATAGATTCCCTTACTACGGAGCTAATTATGCTTTTACAGCAGATATAGAACAAGGGTTATCTGCTTTTATGGATGAAAACGATAAAAATAGAAATTCAGGTAAAATTTTAGCATATTCGGAAACTGCAGAAGAAAAATATTATCTAAATAAAATACAAACACCTTCACATAGTGCTTTATTTATTCGAGATTATAGACTTGATGAACAAAGTGCATCACCTTACCCTAATAATTATGAGTATGTTTCAACAGAAAATTTAAAATCAGTGTCAGATACCTTAAATTTCTTAAACGGATCGGGAGATTTTAATGGATTTGGTCAGCTTAGCCCAAGTATTTTACCAAAATATTACAGGTTTACTATTATGCCTGAAGGGGTTGATAGTGTTAAGCTATTTATTGATAAGTTGTGGGGAGGAAATTATGGAGGTCAGTATGTAGATACTTTTACCGTTTATGATGGACCGGATTCAACAGGAACAATATTATATCAACAAGCAGGTAATTTAGCCACACCCACTTCGGTTACTTCCTCATCAAATGCCATTACCATTGAATATGTTAGAACTACCCAACATATTAGTGCTGGAGAATATACTATCAGGTGGGAGTCTAAATGGAAAAATGATATTGATGGATGGCCAGGAGGGAGACCAAAAAACATTCCTGAATTAAAACTATCAAAAATGTTATTATTTGATAATCATGACCTTGATAGCTTACCAAATATTAGCGCAATTGATACCATTTTAAATGACAAATTATGGGACTACCAACGAATTAATAAATCATCTTGCTATAACAATACTTGGTTTGAATCAAATGATTCGATTATTAGTTATTATGCGTTACAGTCAACTGATTTAATACAGGATTATTCATTAGCTAAAAAGTATATTAATAATAAAAATGTGTATGTAGATATTCATAAAAAACCAACTTCGCAAATAGATGTGGAAGCAAACAAATATATAGCAACCAATCAACTCGATAGTAGTGGGAAACTTACACTCAATAAGATAGTATATCATGGATTAAACCGAACACAATCTCAACCTGCTCACATTTTTGATTATGATGCTGAAGACACATTAAGTAATCCCTATTATAACACATTAAAACAAGATTATTGGGGGAATTATAAAAATGATGCCGAAGATAATTTATTGAGAGGGTACGTTACAGATTCTTCAATCCAACAAGTTGACGCTTGGAGTTTAAGAAAAATTACCACCCCTTTAGGTGCAGTTACAGAACTTATTTACGAAGCTGATGAATATGAACAGGTACTTAAAGAATATAATGAATCAGGTCTTAGAGGTCCCTCAAAAATATTTGCTTTAACTAGTGTAGTTGCTGACAGCAATAATCTGGGAACAGCTTGGTTTTTCGATATAGAAAATCAAGAAGATGATTTTTGGGCTACAACTAATAGCTTTTCGGGTAAAGGAAATAAAAATGTGGTTGTTCCTGGAATATGGATAAACCCAGATGATTCATCAGCTGCAGCATATTATTATCAAAGTTCATTAGGAGATGATTTTCATTATGGAACAACTATAAGCTTTGGTAGCGGAACATTATCCAGCAGTCCCAATAAAGTATCAAACTTAAATTATAACGAAATAAATATTGATGCTCAACCAACACCTCCTATTACTAATTATCCCCTTTTAAATGTAAACGAAGAATTAGTATATGGTGGAGAGGGCTATATTGTTTTTAATTATAATAAAGGACAAAAAATATATGGAGGTGGAACAAGAGTTAAAGAAACAAAAGTATACAACGATACTACGAGTTATACCACAAAATATACCTATGATTTAGGTACTGCAACTGCCGAACCATCTGATTTTTGGGTGGGAAAAACCAAAACAGACGATTATGATACCACTTATTATTGGGGGGCAGTAGCTTTTGACATCCATCCTTTTGGATTAGCCCCGCAAGTAGGTTATAGTAGCGTTACTGTAGAAAATAGAGGCGAAGTAGCTTCCGGACAAGGAAAATCTGTTTATGAATTTTATGTGTCTGATGAAAATCATACTTACTTAAAACCCTATACAAAAAAAATAGATACAACCTATGCTAGTTATGAAGTTCCGGCATGTGCACCTCATGTAGAAAATAATGAAAAAAGATTTGGTTTAGAAATTATTGATGATTTTACAAGTATGTGGGGAAAAATAAGCACTCAAAAAGTAGTTGATATACATAACAATATCATTTCAAAAAAAATTTATGAATATACTGTTTCTACTAAAGGTGCTCATGTTAATACCATTAATTTTGAAGTAAACCATGAAGAAGAAAGTAGTATGTGCGTAAAATATCACGCTTATATTCCTACTATTTTCAGAAAATATCCTACTTACGTAAATAAGATAATTACCTATTCTAACGGTAGAAAAAGTGAATCTACCATAGCTGCTCGTGATGCTTTTACTGCCGGCCCTACAGAAACAGGCAGTATTTCAGTAAATAAAACAACAACCAAAGAAGAAATCATACATGCTTATACTCAAACTTCAACACCCAACTACCAAAAAATGGGAGCAAAATCTGATAATCCGGAAAATGCTAATTTCTTAGGAGCTGTGTATGCCGCACAAAAGTGGGTGGCAAGTGAAGGTGTTACTACTGAAGATTTTCTTTCTTATGGAAAAAGTTTTTGGAAAGACTCGGCAAGAGTTTTTAAATATGATGATGCCTCAAATGAGTTTATGATAATAAGTGATACCACCAATTGGTATGATTATACCCAATACGCTTGGGCAGGAGAATTAGGAGATTATGGTATTTTTAAATACAGTGCTTTTACTGATATTAATACACCTCCTTCAGGAACTTCAGATTGGCGTTTTTTATCCGAAGTTACGTTAATGGACAAGCAACAAAATGTGTTGGAGCAAAAATCCTATGGCAATCGTTTTTCTGCCAATAAGTTGGGTTATGATAGTCGCTTTGCCTTTACTTCTGCATCAAATAGTAATTACGTAAGCTTTACCGCTACAGGCTTTGAAACCATTAATGAAGTGGCTACAAGTGATTATTTTTATGAAGGCGAAGTTAAAGTAGCATCAGGTAACCTACATCTTAAAGAAGACGGAACAGTTTTACCTCATACAGGAAACTATATGGTAAAAATTCCCGCTGCAACCAACAGCGGTCCAATATACACAGTTAAATATAATGCTGCTGACAGTCTTTATAGTTTACAAAGAGGAAGAACATATACGGCTTCCGTTTGGGTGCATAAAGACAGTCCTGATGATGTTCAATTAGTAATTGATTTAGATGGTACTTCCAATGAAAGTTTTTCCGCTACACAAAACATGCGAAAAGATAATAGTAAAGCCATAACAATTGGTGATTGGATACAACTCACAGTAAGTGCCTATGTTCCCGAAGATTTTTTAACCCCCGGAGCTACAGATGGGGTAAATGTGTATGTTAAAAAAACTTCTTCGGCTGATGCTTGGGTAGATGATTTACAATTCAAGTCCAACGTTAGTGCTTCAGGAATGAGTGTGTATGACCAACGCACAGGAAGAGTAATGGCTACACTAAGCGACAATAATTTTGCTACCAAATATGTGTATAACGATGCCGGACAAATTACAGAAGTTTGGCAAGAAGTATTAGGCGACTCTTGGGGCAAATGGGTAAAAGTAGAAAGCCGTGAGTACAATTTTAAAAGAGCAATGGAATGAGAAGGAAGTTAGAAGACTGAAGACTGACAAACCGTGAACTTTTACCTGCGTCTTTGCGAGAGATACAATTAACAGATAACAACCCCCCCTCCCTTTGGGAGGGACGGGGTGGGAATAACAAAAAACAAATAAAAAATGAACAACCTAAAAACCACATTAATCGGAATAATCAGCATAATTCCTATGTTGGTTGTAGCACAGCATGGTTCTACTGCCGATAAGCAATACAACTGGAGCTACAGTGTAAATTACGATGAAGATACCAACATCATTCAACTATCTAAACAATACTTAGATAATTTAGGCAGAAGCACCCAATCCATGAGTAAAAACCTTGCTGCCAATAAAGTAATGGCAACAGAAACCGTTTACGACCAATATGGTAGAGCCGTTATATCTACGCTTCCTGCTCCCATTGGGCAAGATATGGTTATCAGAAACAACTTTATTACCAATAACACTGGAGTGCCTTATTCGTGGCAACATTTTGATGATGCTTTGCTTAACAATCCTGCACCTGTAGGTAAAGACAGTACTAATACACTAGGTATTTTTTATAGCAGCAATGGGTCAGAAGATTATGTAGCTACCTCTTCTTATCCTTATTCCAGAGTAGAATACATGGCAGACCCTACAGGCAGAGTAAAAAGAGGTGCTGCTCCCGGTGAACAATTAAAAATGGGTAGTGGAAAAGAAAACCAAATGTACTATATGTTTACTGCCGGAGAGCTCGATCGTGCTTATGGAGTAGATTCTTCCTTTTATTGCGATATTACCCTTCAAAATCCTATTCATTCTGCAGCATTAAGCAACACAGAAATAGTGGCTGAAAAAACCATTTCTGTAGATGCAGAAGGAACAATAAGCATCTCCTTTATAAGCGATGGACTTACCATTGCCTCCTGCGTAAGCGGAATGTCACCCACACCAAGCGTACCTGAACAAAGTGCTTTAAACACGCTGCTTTATGCAGGTACTCGCTCAGCAGATATTCATTTGCCGTTGGCAAAATCTACCACACTTAAATTACCTTTACCTACATACAGAGTACCTTTTGGAGTTTCAGATGATGGAGTGGTAGACTCTAATGAAATTAACTATACCATTATGGATTTAACAACCAACCAGCTGCTTCAAATTAACACCGATTATACCATTGGGAGTAATCGTTTTGTTACCTTTAGTGGCACCAATAAACACCGTTTTTTAAGAATTTCATACGATTATACGCAAACAAAACTCAATTTTTTTACTACTATAGGAGGTAATCCCCCCAATGCGAAACTAGAATATAAGCTCGATTACAGCCACTTTTCCGTAAATTACTACGATTTTTCGGGTAAGCTGCGTACCAATGTTTCTCCAAAAGGATTCGATTACAGTGTAAACGGTAAACATACCGAATACAGCCGCTACGATTATAACCCTTTAGGTTTATTAATTACCAAACAAATGCCGGATGAAGGACTAACCGAATTTTTGTACAGCGATGAAGGCGTATTACGTTTCAGCCAAAATGCCCAACAAAAACAGGAAGATAAATTTTCCTATTTTAGATACGATGCAGAAAACCGCATAGTAGAAAAAGGAGAATACATAGAAAATGGGGCAAGTACCTACGAGTTTGCAGGTTATTACGATGAAGCCAATACAGGAACAGATGTAAAAACCATTAACGATAGCGTTAGTAAACTATTTACCACACAAACCCATCACGAACATTATGTAGCTTACGATTTATTGGCAAGTGTAGATGAAATACCTAGTGCATACAGCTATAAAAGCAACTTTGCACAAAGCAACCTAAAAGCAAAAGCTTCCAAAACATGGAATGAAAACCACCAAACGTGGTACAGTTACGATTATGCAGGCAGACTAACCTTTACCGTACAAGAGCTGTTGGACACTAATTTTAATACCGATGTGGATGAAACCATTAAAACCGTTAACTACACTTATGCTCCCGTAACCTCGGTAATCCTTAAAGAAGAATACCAAAAATACCATGCTACCGAAAAAATTACCAATCTGTACACCTACAATGCCAGTACACAACCCATTACGGTAGTAGTAAAAGATGCAGCCAACCAAACCATAGGGCAGGCAGATTTTGAATATTACCTTAACGGACAACTGAAAAGAAAAACACTTGGACATCACTTGCAAGGAATGGATTATGTATATACCCTTAACGGTGCATTAAAAAGCATGAACCATCCTACATTAGAAACAGCATACGACCCTGGTAGTGACTCTCCTGAAAATAATGGCATCCCTGAAGATTTATTTGCCTTTGCAATAGATTATCATGAAAATGATTATGTAAGAACAGGCAGCAATGTATCTGCAATAGTGCAAGATGGTTATTACAACGGATTGATAAAAGCCGTAAGGTGGAAAATAAAAGATGAAAACGAAATTTATCAGGCTTCGGGTAATATAGAATTGTATAACAATGAAGATCCTGGAATGGAACTGATGTACCAATATACCTACGATAAATTTTACCGATTAGAAACCGCCAACTTTGGAGTTTTTAATGGCAGCGATTTTACAGCCGAAGAACACTATCAAGTATATGGAGGAAGTGGCAATAGTGGGATAGATTACGATATGATAGGGAACATTAAAACCCTAAAAAGAAATGGTTTTAGTGGTGATTACGACCTGTTAATGGATGATTTAGAATATACTTATACCTCAGGAACCAGCCAATTAGCTGAAGTTACTGATAACAGTACCAGCACCTACAGCAATGATTTTAATACTGATAACGGCTCTACGTTTTTATACAACGAAAACGGACAAATGACAGCTGCTTACCCCGATGAAGTAGATAGTATTTTATATTACCCCAGTGGCTTAATTAAGCAACTCATTAACAGCAATGGCGATACCATTTCTTATGTATATAATGAACAAGGTAAAAAAATAAAAACTATATTTGTAGACGTGCAGAATTCCCCCAACATAACTACTACTGCTACGTGGTATTTTACCGATGCTATGGGCAAAGTGCATGGCGTGTACGAAAAAATAAACACCGCAGCAGTAAACCTTACCACCGAAGTATTGTATGCAGGAGGCAGATTGGCAGTAGTGAGCAACAATTTAACAAACTATGAGTTGACCGACCATTTGGGCAATGTTAGGGTAACCTTTGCCGATACCTCTAGCACCTCTACCCCCGATTTAATGGTTACCAGCTGGACAGACTACTACCCCTTTGGAGAAGTGTTGCCCGGCAGAAGCTCCAACCCCGAAGGACACTTGTTTGGTTACCAGGGACAGCAAAAAGCAGCCAACAACAGCAAGTGGTACGCCTTTCAGTTACGAATGTATAACCCCAGTTTGGGCAGATGGAACAGTACCGACCCTTACGAGGTACATTATTCTCCTTATTTGGCTATGGCAAATAACCCTATTAGCTTTGTAGACCCTGATGGAGGAATGCCTAGCTGGTGGAGAAGACTTTTTGGTACAGGAAAATACAATAAGATTACTCGTACAGGAGGATGGAGAGGGTTTCTATTAAACGTTTTTGGAGGAGGAAAAGGAACTGGATTTGATGACTATTTAGAAATGGAGATACCTGATGGGATTGGTGGTATGGGCAGCACTGGAATGCCTGGAATGGGTGGTGGTTCTGGTTTTGGAGGGGGTAAAGGTGCTGGCGGAGGCGGAGGAGGCGGAAGTAGTAGTGGAGGTAGCAATGAAGCAGGTACTTCTTTTACAGCAATGACGGGGGGCAGACCAATGTCTATGAGCGATTGGATAGATAAGATGGATAACCCGAATTATGTTGCTATTTTAATGAATAAAAATCCTTACTTGGCAAAAATTCTTATAGCCAAAAAGAATGGACAAATAAGAGCAGCAGCAAAACGTAATGCCCATACTGAGGCGGCAAGTATTACTACTCCTTTTAGAAACTTTAGTATGAGCAAACCTAGTGGAGCATTACTGGCAAGTAATAGTAGCGACCTTAGCGGATTAGGCAATGTATATGCAAGTAATTTAGATAATGGTGTGCAGGCGTTGGATATGGCTCTTGGAGGAGATGATATATTAAATGATGGAGGAGGAACTAAATTTGAAACCACTGATATAGGACCAAAAACAACTTCTAGTTTTGATGGGTTTTGGGGAGGCGTAAATTGGTTATTAAGTGGAGGAACAGAAAATGGTTTAAAATATGATTGGAATGGAAATTTGGTAGGTATTGCTCCAAATTCAGGAACTCCAGATTTCATTGGAGGCCCCTTAAAAAAGGGAGATAAAGCTATTAAATTAGGAAAATATTTGCTTAATCCTAAAGCGTGGCATACTGTAAAATTATCTTTTTTGAAGGATGTAGGAATCAAAAAATTCGCACATATTGTTGGTACAAATCCAGATATATCTTTTAAGGGAAGTAAAATTATTTTAACAGGAACTCAAAGAGGTTTCAAAGGAAAAAATTATGAAACTTCATTTAGTATAATAGAATTTATAACAAAATATTTTTAATAAATATGGCAGGAAAATCATTTTATAGTTTAAGAATTGCGTGTGAAGAATATATCTATAATGAAATAAGTTCTTTACTTCAAGTACAACCAAAAGATTCAGATTCATCTAATACTTGGTGGATTTATGAAGTTGTAGAAAAAGAAGACGATGAATATTATGATTTCATAAGTAATTTTCTTGATTTGTTAGAAGGTAAATATTCTTTTCTTGAAAAATTGGAGATTTCAAGAAAAGATATAACTATATGGAGAGTTTATGAATATGATGACCAATGCAATATGGAGTATGATGCTGAAGAATTAAAAAGGTTAGGAGAAAATGGAATAAATTTGTGTATTTCTTGCTATCAGGCATCAGATGATGATGAAGATTGGAAAGTCAAACGTTAGGTCGTGTTGTGTGTGTGCCTTGGCACGATAAATCCTTTAGAAGCATTTCCAATTCTATTTTTTAAATTAGTAGATTTGTATTATGGCAGAGTTCAGTAAAGAATATATCGAACAACAAGAGTGGGATATGACACCAGATTTCAGTATACACCTAGAATTTAAGAAATTAAAAGAAGGTGGGATGAAACCTATAATATGTGAAGGGTTTGGTTTTACTGCAATCATAAAAGAAGATAACACATGTAAGCTGCTATACAGTTCAGGAGAGGTAAAAACTTACGATCAATTACTAAAAGCAAAAGCTTAATAGTACCTTTAATACCCGTCAAACATCCCTATAAACACAAATAGGAGCAGTTTTCGTCTTGTTTGGGGAGCCCGAACTTGGGAATAAGCTATTTCTATATGGTAGCCATTTCCGATGCATTACGGAGCTCTTATCACGACCGAAACCCCTAACCAACACTTTTCAAGCCGTAATCTGAGTCCGCACTATACACCAATTCAACAGTTATAGCAGGTTTAGTTTTTCCAGTTTCGATAATAGCTTTTCTTGATTTTGGTGAAACAGGCACCACTTTAGAAGTTTTATACCGAATTCCATTAAAGTTAAACTCAATATTTACTATGTGGAATTGAAAGTCAGGAACCCAATGAATAGTAATATTCTCAATAATTTCATACAAAATATCTTGCTTTTCTTTCTCCTCCAACTTCAATAATTGATCTTGGATTTGCTCCATATCACTAATAGTTTCCACTATTCTGTTTTCAATTGTTGTTAAGTTATCTACTTCTTTACTTATTCGGCTTAACTCCTCCTTATTATTTTGAATTTCTAAATTTATTTCCGCTTCCCTATTATCATAAACCATCATATCAATTCGCTCTGTTTCAAAAAGTAGAAGTAGGTTTTTCTTCCTTTTTTCCAGTTGAGAAGTTTCCCGCTTAAGCGATGCGAGCATCTTTCTTAAATCTTCAATTTTCTCTGTATCATTAGTACCTTTTAGGTTCTCCAATAGGTGTTTCAAACATTCAGAAGTACCAATAACCTGTTGCCAAACCACAGTATTTAGTAAGGGAATATTAATAGAACGCAAGCCACAACTGGTAATTCTTTTTGACGAGCACAAGTAATAGTATTCAGGGTTTTTAGCATTGGGTTTGATACGACCATATAAATTTCGGCCACAACATCCGCACCTAAGTAAGCCTTTCAATAAGTAAAAATGCTTTCTACTGGTAGTAGAATGGTTCTTATTTTTCTTGTGTTGCATTTGAAGTTGATCCCAAGTTTCAGAATCAATTATTGCAGGAGCATAAATGGTTTGCCCCTTATATTGTCTTTCGCCTTTGTAAATGGGGTTAATTATGATACTTCTTATCGTATTAGATGCCCATTGAATATCTTCTGGAGCTATATGACGATCAGTATATCGTTTATTATTTTTTGATAACTGGATTCCATTTTTAAGTACTTTACTGCCTCGTGTTTGAATGTTCAATCGGTTTAATTCCTTACAAATAGAGTTGGTACCTTTCCCTTTCATGGTTTGCTCAACTATCATCTTATAAACCTTTTCCTCCTCAGGATCAATTTCTAAAATCCCGTCATCGCCTTTTCTATAACCATAAGGTATTAATGCACCAATCCATCTGCCTTTCCTAACAGCAGCAGCAAGCGAATGTTTAATCTTACGAACTCTTTTTGTGTTCTCGTGCTCAGCCATCATCGCTAATAACATAGCTTGGAAATGCTGATCAGGATCCTTAAGATCGATGGTTTGTGATAATGTAATTAGTGTTATACCATGTTTGATAATAATTTTTTCAATATCTAACACTAATCTCATGTTTCTGGAAAGTCTGTCCATATCTGTGATAAAAATGGTATCTACTTCATTTTTTTCACATAATGAAAGCAATAAAGCTAGTTGTGGACGATTTAAAGTGTTCTCGTAATTCGCACTTTTTCCTTCCTCCCGATAGATTTTATACTTGTATCCAAGTTGTTTAGCTCTTTCAATTCCTAATTTAACTTGAATATCAATCGAGTAACCTTTTTTAAATTGCTCCTCCGATGAAACTCGGGCATAAATATGTAGTGTCTTCTGTTGTTTGTTAATTGGAAATTCCATAGTTCATAATTAGATATTTTGGTTGAAATGGGAAATAGAAACCCTTATTATTTGCTAACGATTTTCAAAGTGCTATACTATTGTGGCGTTCTTTTAGTAGTTCAGGTGCTAACTGAGGTGCTTTAATGCCTTGTTTTTGGAAAGTATCAGCAAATATTATGTTGAATTTTTCCAAATCACTTTCCTTCAAAATCCAAGCATCATGTATAGTGCTGCAAAGAATACCTTCTTCATTACATTTTTTAGTAATAAGGTTTAGAAGTATTGCCACCTCTAAACGCTGAGCCATCATATTAGGAACAACATACATTCTGCCTTGTTTTTTTCCTTTTTTTGTTAACTCATAAACAAATGGTAATACTTTTCTTCTAGTCCGTTTTAAACTAGTAAGAGTCTGATATACATTGGGATACATTGTACTAAAAGCTTGCCTCATCTTTAGGCGCTCCTCTCTAACACTTATATCTTTATTATGGTTAGATGCTGATGAATAAAAAACATGTTTAAATAAACTTGTCTTGGCTTTATCTTTGGATAGTCCAGTTACTTCCATCCATTTAGGATAAAATGCCCCGCTAGCACAATCTTCATAAAAAAGTCTGACATCCGGTTTGGATTGAAATGGGGTTAGTTTGTCAATGATTGGTGTAAATTCAGGAATCAGTTGTTGTATTAATTGAGGAAGGTATAATAAAATTGATATTAAGTATGGTTGTGCCGATTTCACATCAGTTATTAAAAGGGATTCTTCAATGTCTTTGTGACGAAGGTAAGGACGTAGTAATTTAGGAATGGCACAAATATGAGTGTGGATTCTACCCGAGAAGTCATCTTGTACTATAAATTTACCAGTTCCGTTATTAAACTCATTTATGATGCCTAAATAGTAGTCAGTTTTTTCTCCTTGTAAACAAGCAAAATCAAATACTGCATCATCAAAATATAACCCTTCTATAAAATTAAGATTAGGTAAATACCAAGGTGACTTTTCTTTAAATTCCTTCACCTGATTTTTATATTGTGTTTGGTAGAAGTAAGATATTTTCTTCACAATAAAAGGATCAGTGATATGTTCCACCCTGTACTTTCTTGGGTCATTAGGTGTTCCTGAACCTAACAATACCCTGTACTTAAGAGAAAAGAATTTAGGTGCGTAATTTTTCCTGCCAGTAATAGGATTCATTTGGAGTTCAATAACACCTAATGCTATTAGCTGATCTATCACCTTTTTATACTTATCACCCAACATAAATTTTAGTGTTTTTGATTTAACAGGACACCATCCAGCCTCTCTACTGATACCAGGAGCCAGATTTTTATGTTGCTTGAGCATCAACCTAATTTTAAAAAGGTGGTGTAAAATCAATCTTGCTTCATCAGCATCTCTAACTGACCCAAATGCTTCATTTAGATCGGGTGCATTTTTCGGAATCATTACTTTAAAAACTGTCTTTTTCATAGCTTAAAGGGCATAAAAGAAACAATATGGTGCATAACTTCCCTATGGGGGACTTTTCAGTCCGTTAGGATCCTAAAAGGATTTTATTACATTTATTAAACATACTATCCAACGGATTCATTCATTTTAATTTACTATAGAATGAAACCATTAAACAAGAACATTTAAACCCAATATTGTTTATAGTTAAATCATTTTTATTAGTTGTTTTAGATGCCCGTATCACACCCTGGTAGATCCTCTAGTATAATCCATAGATTAGTTCGCTCAGGAAGGATACAGTTGATGGTTTTACTTTTTTATAAGTTGAATTATAAATTCCAAAAGAGCAGCCTCGGGTATCTTTTTTTCAAATTGTTTTAGAATAGCCAATACTAAACATCTAATTCTCTGCTCGCCATTTTTCAATGGAATATTTGTTTTAATTCCAAAGTGATAATGCTGAATATATTCATCTACCAATGAAAGACTATCTAAATTGATTGTTTCGCCACACAACATATAGAGGTAATCATAACCTAGTTCGAGATCTGAACGTGCAGGTATATGATCTAGGCTATACATCCATTCAAGCCTAAATTTTAATTCTTCAATATAATAGTTGTGATTTTCTACTGTGATTTTTTTCCTTTTAGTCATGGTTATAAATTTTAGTTATTGAAATTGTTTATTATAAATTCTAAATTCAGGGGTTATCCAGGGAATCCGAATCAAGCGATAAAGATCCTCTTCCTCATATACATTTACCTGTTTACCATCTTTCATTAAATATCCATTTTCTGATCGGTATCCTTGTTTTACCCATCCACGTGCAAGAACCTTGTGGCTGTATTCAGCACTTCCAGTTCTAATAGCGTAGATAAGTCCCCAATTTTCAGGAGTAGCAAAGAACAAATCCAGTTTTATACCCTCAGGTAAAATGCGTTGGGTATATTTTACTTTACCATATACCATTTCGCCCTTTACTTTTTCCCATTGGTTAACCACAGTTGCTAAATCACTTTCAAATAATTCACTAAGTAATCCACGCTCATAAGGTTTAGGAATAGCAACTATCTCAATGTCTTTGACGTCAGCATTTCTCCTTCTAATGCTGCCGGCAATTTTCGCTCTAAAGCAATGGGGCTTAATTAACTCAAGCGCCCTTTCTGCAATAGGTAATGCTTCTTCTAATTTCATAGTAATATATTTAAGTAACTCTACACCACTCCTAAGCTGATTAACTAAAAAAACATAGAAACAAAAGAGTCTGCTTAGGTATGGTGGTGGAGTTTTCATTAATTAATTTTTGGTAAGGTTAGAGTAGTTCCGTCTTCTGAAAATTCAAGTGAAATATTCGAATCACTGGCTATAGATTCTATATCAGCAATAATTTCATTAACTAATACAGAGACTCTATTAAAATTTTGAAGCAATTTTGCTTCGTACATTTTATTGATTTTACCGTTGATTATTAATCGTTTTTCATCAATTAGTTCAGGGCAAAAAAAATAAAAATCATTAAATAAATCTGGACGCGTCATCGTTAGACGCAATGGACAACGCCCTCCATTTGTCTCCCTACACTCTAACGTATTCAGACCTATATCATACATAATATCTCGTATATAGATTAATTGATGAATGTCAACAGGGTATGGAGCTGCTTTGTATGCAATCATAATTGTAGTTTCAGAGAAGGAACCTGTACTTATATTTACAAATAAAGCAATGCCTTCATCTGATTCATACAAATCTATTGCTTCAACTATATTTTCACTATAAATTACTTGATTGTAAGACGTTGTTACCATATACTTTCGATTTTCGAAATGATTTATTCTTCTGAGTATTTCTTCTTTTGTGAATTTTGTTTCCATGTTTCTATATTGTTTTTGGATTGCAGTAGAGCTGTTAACTCTACTACAATCTGATTTACATTAAATTTTAGTTATTATTATTTTGAGAAATTATAAACTCTTGCAGATCTTTAGAATTTACCAATACTTGTAAGCTTCTGACAAAGTCTTCAACTCTATATGAATCATCATCTATTGACTTAAGTATAGTTACAGTTGGGCTTATCATTAGATTGCTACCAATTACGATTTTTCCAAATCGAAAATTGGCAATCCATTCTGAGTCAGGAATTTGTTGCCATTTTCCGTTAAACTCATTAACTAACACCTTGCCAATAAAGGCACCAAACCATACTGCCGCTAACATACTATCATCTTCGGTTCTTCGAAACCTTTCTCGATATTTGTCTATTAATGCGTCAACAATCGGTAAACTCTTCAGGTTGTATTCTATTGGAGCGCCTTCAAAGGCTCCTAATTCATACCTTGCAATCTCAGCTGTTGCATCCATCAGCTTTTCCATTGGAGCCCTTTCGATCACCAGTTTAATTCTTTCTGCTAAAAGCTTATCAAATACTTGATCCCCATAAGTCTGGGTGTTAGCATTGTTTAAATTTTCCTTTAATAATTTCTTTTCATTCATTTTGTTTAAATTTTTAGTTTTTAATTTTTCTCCAACATCTAATAAATGCTTGTCTAAAAGATGTCCGTTTGATTTTACTTTTGCTCATAATATGATGTTATTTTTTTAGTTATATCTTAATTTGTTGCTGGCCTCCAACACCAAAAAATATGGCATAGGATTTCCAGGGACGTTTTTTGACGTCATTTTTTTTTGTAATAAACTATTGGTAATTGACCCCCGTGGTATTAATTGATATTTAGCAGGATAAAATCCTGTAAAAATATTATACCTCAATTATTTAAAATCAATCCAGTTTTAATAGATTTTTTGACCAACATTATAAAAATGTCAACTCCAAAAAATATATTTATATTACTGAATATCATTTTGCAAATATAAGCATAAGTTTTGTAACTATCTAATTTATAATTAGATACAATCTTATTTTTAACAAGAAACTTCGTATCTTTACATGGTTTAGGGTGCGTGGTAGTTGATACTTTTGAAATGAAAAAAAATTCAAAAAAATTTAGTTACAAAATATTTTAACCCATTTCGATTTTGTAAGATAATCCAGGATCCTTTTTTTCAACACCTGCAACACCCGTTATCATTGAGTTTTAGGGAGGAACACAAATATTATATTTTAATATTGGTGGTGATTTCTAATTCAGAAAATAGGACTATTATCGCTTAATAAAATCATGATTTTGCTTAAAAAAGATAAATTCCATCATTACTATTCGGGAAGTTTTTACAGCTGCTTTGGTTTCATCAAAAGCAGTTAGCTTAACAGATTCTGGAATTATATTTTAGACTAAACTCACCTAAAAAAAGCTTTTTACAATAGAATAATACTTGTTACACCAGATATTTTGGAAACAATACAACCCTCTATTTCTTCATTATTTCTCACAATTTGTTTAACATATAAGGGATAATTAAGTAGTACTTTATCTAGTTTAATTTTATCTCCTATATTTATTGATGGTGATTTGGATTGCAACACCTCGAGTTCATCTTTACCACTACAACTAAATAATATAGATTCTTTTCCACCAAGTTTTAGTTTTACTTTTTGCCCTTTACCTAAGTTTTTAATGATTACCTCTTTAGTAATAGGGGGTTTCTCAGGATGATGATAATCCAATTCACCCAATAAATGTTCATAACAGGAATATTCCAAAAAAGTGGCAATTATATCTAATGTATAGGTTCTCACCTCTTTGGTGCCTTTCACAAAGCCCATTAATCGTTTAATGGTGGAACTACTTATAGTCTGTCTTGTTTTTTCTGAAATATCGCCAGCTAAAGCTTCACAATCTTTAGGGTAACGGATTTTTCTTCCGTGTTTTTGCTCTATTAATTCTATAATCTTTTTAGCTAACATAATGTGGTTGAACAAAAATAGCTATAACCGAGATACGATTCTTAAATTGAACGATAAGAATAAGCTGAATAACCCGACTGTATTGAGTTTGCTGCCTATAATGAGTAAAAAGAATTAAATGAACAAAATGAACTTATCTTTTAATTTAACTATTAAATATCTTTGGTAACTTATTAAAATAATAAGACATGGGAATATTTAAAAAAGTAGTAAAGTTAGCCACTGGTGGTGATCAAGTTTGTAAATACTGTGGCCAAAAGAAATCTTTAATGTCGTCAGATGTATGTCGATCAGGTGAAAGACAATTAAAAAAACACGTTTGGATTAAAGCATAATTTGGATGTCCTTACTTAAAAGAAATGCCAATTTATTAAAATGGTTATGCCTTATACTTGCCATACTTTCACTAACAGGTAGGCTGATTTATGGTGAACTTTACGAAACAACTACAATTAGGTCAACAGGCGAAGAACGTATGAATGGCTCCGTTGTAGGTTATCTACTTATGGGGTCAACTATTAGTTTTCTCATTGGTTACGTAGTATTTGGTCAACTTAAAAAAGGTTCTTGATTATTCTACCAACATAGATTAATAAACAAAACAACATGACAAAAAACACACGTTCGCCTTTTGGCCTTAAAACAAAACCTATAACACTTCTAGCAGCATGTCTGTTATGGGCTGGCTTGGCACAGGCCCAAGAATCTTCCAACGCCTCTGGTGGTGATGCCACAGGAAGTGGTGGAACTGTTGCATATAGTATTGGGCAAGTGGTTTATACTTCAAATACAGGAAGTACAGGAAGTGTTGAACAAGGTGTTCAACAGCCCTACGAAATTTATTCCGTTGGTATTAATGAAACAGCACTAGATATTTCAGTTGCTGTTTTCCCTAACCCTACAACAGAAAATTTAACCTTGCAAATAAACGATTACAACAGCGAAAAGCTGACTTATCAGCTTTTTGACATGCAAGGAAAATTGTTAAGCAACGAACAAATAACAGCACAGCAAACACAAATAAACATGAACAGTTTGCCAACAGCTACCTATTTTGTGAATGTTGTTAATGAAGAAAACCAAAAAATTCAATCATTTAAAATCATCAAAACTCAATAATTATGAAAAAAATAACTACAATTTTTGCAGCATTAATAATGACTGCAAGCGTGTTCCTGCCTCAGCAGGCAAGTGCTCAAGCACCCGAAAAAATGAGCTACCAAGCCGTTGTACGTGACGGAAGTAATGCATTAGTTACCTCTACTGCCGTAGGAATGCAAATAAGCATTTTACAGGGTTCTTCTACAGGAACAGCAGTATATGTAGAAACCCAAACTCCAACATCTAATGCCAATGGTTTGGTAAGTTTAGAGATTGGTTCCGGAACGGTTGTAAGTGGAGACTTCACCACTATTGACTGGGCAAACGGACCTTATTTCATAAAAACAGAAACCGACCCAACAGGAGGAACCAGTTATACTATTACTGGAACAAGCCAATTGTTAAGTGTGCCTTATGCCTTACATGCCAAAACAGCAGAGAGTGTTACAGGTGGCTCATCAAATGATTTTTACTTGGGACAAGATACTCTTGGTGGTATTGTTTTCCATGTTTATATAGGTAGCGATGGTAACCAGCACGGGCTTATTGTAAGTAAAAATGAAAGTACAGCACAATGGCAAAGTAGTGGTACAACAACCAATGCGACACGCAGTTGGGATGGCGTTTACAATACAGGATTAATGACAAGTAGCCCTGCGGCAACGTATGTGAATGGCTTAACTGATGGTGGCTTTACAGACTGGTATTTACCTTCAATTGACGAGTTAAGTATTTTATGGCACAACCGCTTTCATGTTAATAATGCCTTAAATGCTGGAAGTTTTACACTGTTATCAAATATAGCCAACTATTGGAGTAGTACGGAGGGGAATGCTTCAGAAGCATTCCTCTTCTCCTTCAACTACGGCAGCTCGAGCACCGGCACCCCTAAGACAAATACTTATAGTGTTCGTGCCGTTAGGGCTTTTTAACCATTTAACTATTTAACAATTTAATACCGCGAAGCGTTCGAATTTTAAAAAACTGGCATTATATTACGATTTACCTGTTTTTAAGGATATTTATAAGCTCGTGTTGAAGATTTTTGATTATACCAAAGATTTTCCGCGAGAGTATAAACATACGCTTGGGCAAGATATGAAACGAGAAGAAAGTGATAGATTCAATAAGATAGATATACAAGGATGCTATGTCTGGTAATTCTGGGGTAATAACATACGTTGAAACAGAAAACTGATTTAACAAGACGATTTAATGTTCTAAAACTAAAAAAGCCTCTCACTCCGAGATGCTTTTTTCGTAAACAACCGACCTTATTACATCACAAAGCATCCCCTGGTGCAATTCGGCTAATTCTCGGGCATCCGTTTCAATCGTAAGTAAGTTAGCTTGAATCTCTCTGTTTGGAATCATCAGGAGAGCCAAATCAAGTTCAACATTGTAATCAAAATCAAACATCCTGTACCCTGCTATAATCGTTTCAGGTCTAAATACAAGAGGAAGCGATGGTGGGTAATCCAAATCTTTTTTGGAACTTCCTGATTTAATCTTGTCAATAATAATGTCTGTCACCTTCGTAATTAGTTCTCCATTTTCCATGAATTGTACTTCAGGAAAATCGGTTGTGATTGAATCTCTCCTACAGATAATGGTCTTGCTAGGAATACTCAAAGACAGTTCATTCGTTCTAGGGTTAAAGGTGCCAGTATAAATTATTCCTTCCACTTTGAAAGAAAATGGTTTAGTAACATCTTGAGGTTGTGATTTGGTTTTATTCCATTCGATTGCCTTACGAATCCATTCCACCAATCCAAAATCGATTGTGTCAAACCATTCAGGTGGTGACTTTATAAATTCAAATGATTCATTGTAAGCTAATTGATTTGGAGTTTGAAGCTCAAATACTTCTTCCTGATAATTAATTCTTAGTATATAATTTTCTAATGTAAAGATAAATTCATTAGTGTTTTTATCAAAATCAATAGGTGTAATAAGATCAGGAACTATCATGTCTTTTTTTATTTTATATATCCCCAAAATTCAATTTAAGACGGTAACAAGGAGTTTTTCCGTTAGTAACTAATTCAGTATTACGGTAGATTTCTCATTTTTTTCTAGCATACTCGCTGTAAAAACGAAAGCGATGCAAATATCAGAAGTTAGAAAAATCATTTATAATGAGCTTAAGAAGAAAAAATCAATAACAGCTCAGATTCTAAATTACACACCCTATAATATTCCATTTATTCAAAGTTATGGCGTCTTAGCACATTTAGTTGAGTTGGGAGCAGTTGAAAAAAACGATAGAATATATATATTAATAGATGAGAAGAAAGCGTTAGGAATTTTTAATGATAAAGTTCCTGCAAAACCTGAGATAAAGAAGGTTAAACCTGTTACAGTTGTGCAGAGTAGGAACACTAGTAAGTATGTATTTGAAAAGATTAAGCGATCAAAATCTCAAACAGTACTTCACTTAGTAAAAGCTTATGTGCGAGATAATAAGGATATTACTTTTAAGCAACTGGAAAAGATTTTTCCTCCACTCATTAAATGTTTTGGGGTGGTGAATACGATTGAGCAGGCAAGATTGTTGTCCCCTGATCCAAAGAGGGCGAGGTATTTCTTTAAAGAGGAACACATCATTACTACAAAAGACAAACAGAGAGTAGTGGTTTGCAATCAATTCGTCTATTCTGCTTTTTTGGAAGTGTTAGTTATAGCTAAAGACTTAGGCTATGTGGTCACGCCTGAATAAATTTACACTTAGTGATTGTTGAGCTCTAACATGTGTCTTAATTACAGTGGTTTAATGAAGTAAAAAAGGTAGCAAAAATGCTACCTTTTTTATATACAATTAGTTAAATTTACTCCTGTTCATCATTAGTATTATGAATTTCAATTTCAACTTCTACATGAGTCTGAAGAGGAATTAGAGCACTATATTTATTTATTACAGTATCATAAATATTTATTTCTTCAGAAGTTGTTCTTACAGTTAAAATTAAAGAGAAGTTAACTTTAGAATTGCCATTTCTTGAGCCCCTGCCTAAAGCATGTACATGAAATACAGGTTCATTTATTCCATTAGTTCTTTTTGATATTTTTCTAGTATCTAAGCTATCCCATTTTAAATCAGCTTTCAATTGTTCTTCCTTCTGATATTGTAGTTTTGGTGAGTCTGTTACAGGAAAACTACTTTGTTCAAATCCATTATCCAACAATAATTGTGCTCTTTCTGGTGCTGCTAAAACATCTACTATTTCGGATTTCTTCAATTTCCCATCTATCATAACACCAGCATCATTTTTGAAAGAATATTTGTTCTTATTTGGATAAAAGGCAACTTCAACAGCTGATGAAGTATAATCATCTGGACTTAATTCATCCACATCAGTTAAAACTGATACTGTCCATTCAAAACTGGTTGTTCCGTTTTGCATTTGTTCCCATGGAATCAAGTATTCTATGTATTTACCTGGCTCAATTTCACCATTATAAATCAAGGTATATGAATTATCATTACAAGTAGTGATTTGGTCAATATTATCAGGGATAGCCCCATGCCCCATCTCTACACAATGCGTGTTTTTTCCATTCGTTGCAGAATGTATCATTAATGCTTTAGCCGTCAAAGTATTTATTGCTCCATTTGACTCTCCTATTAATTGCCCAGTCATTCCTGCAACAATAGGAGAAGCAAAACTTGTCCCTAAATTCCAAACTCTTTCTCCTGATTTATCCGCTATTAAATGAATAGGATGTTGCTGGCATCCTCCAAATGCCATAATATCAGGTTTCATTTTACTACCTTCTCTTCCTGGACCGATACTGCTATAAGGGGCTCTTATTTTATTGCCATCTACTTTTGTAAATGCCCCAACCCCTAAACAATTCACTGAATCAGCGGGAGATTGTATTCTGTTGTAGCCAGTAACTTCTCCATCATTTCCAACTGCTACACAAAATAAAACTTCATAAGTCTTACTTAATAGATCACACGAATAAGTAAAACGGCTAATATTATCATCTAAGATAGGTCCACGTGGACCTAGACTAAGATTGTACACCTTAATATTCTCATTGGCCGGAACAATATCTTCAATAGCATCAATAATATCATACAAGTTTGGATCATCAGGGGTTTGATCAGATATAACACCAAAACTTTTTATAGAAACTGACGGTTCAGGTAATTCTTCATTAGACGAATATTTATTGAGAGCCCCATATAGTACTGCGCCTGCGACTTGATTTGCATGGTTTGTAAAATCTAGAATAGGGTTTCCAGAAACTGACATTTCAGCTTCAGAATAATTTTTTAGAAATGGATTGCTTGGGTTTATACCTCCATCAATTACCCCAACAACAATTGAAGATTTCTTACTAAACGATGGTTCAGTTGGACCACCCTTAACCACTGTACTTCTATTTATATCAGGAAGAGTTCTCATTTTTAATGGGTGGACTGTTCTTAAAGGATTATATTCTGATATTGATCCTAGAACATCTTTGTTGCCAGGAAAACTCACAAATGTTACCCCACTTTTATATTGCTTATACCTAACATCATCCATCTCAACACCACACGCTTTAATTTTTCCAAGAAAATGATCAAGAGTAACATTACTATCAATATCAAATGGATGAAGCACAGCCTCCAATCTCCCAGATTCCCAATCTTCTGGGAAACCTAACGCTTTTTCATCCAAAGGCAGAAACCCAATAGAAGATATTTTTTGAATATCATTTTTAAACTTATCTGTTAGTCTTTCGTTACTGATATTTAATTGCCTTTGAAATGACTCTAAGCTATTTTTTGTTGCTCTAACGAAGAGCATTTTAGTTGTTTTTACGACTTCTTCATTCTCCTCATTAGCTTCTTCATATCTAAAAATTCTTGAACCAACTTCTGTGAGTCCAAATTTTTCACTATCAAGATCGAATAATGAGTCTGGGTAGTATGACTTCGCAGAGAAACCTTCTTCTAAAATAAAACTAAGTATAACTTCATTAGGAAGACGATATGATGATGGCATGTTTTGGAGAGATGTTTTAATATTTTCAACATCTCTTAGTACAATTTCTCTAGCTTCTTCAAATGAGTGTCTCATCTGTTTAGTGTTACCTCCTCCTCCTTTAGGGACAAGTTGGCTATACACTTCACCTTTGAATAAAATTGGTTTTTTCGGAATATTGTCGTCCATAAGTTATGATTTTTTTAAATGATGTTGAACACCTGCAGCACTTAACCCCGTTATTTCGGCAAGTTGCCTAATGGTTATTTTATTTCCTAGTGCCTCTTTTGCAATTTTGCAAAATTCTGCACGCATTTTTTTATCTTCAGAAAACCCTTCAATCTCTTTAAATAAAGAAATTGAAGTAGCTTCATTATTCAGTACGCTTCTACGTTTAACATTATTTGCATACTTACATAAATCAGCAGGACTTTTATCTTGAAATAATCCAGAAATAGGATCAAGGATAGATTGATCTGTTTTACTATCCTTTAAAAAAGAACCTAATTCGTTCTTTAATATTTCCAATCTTTCTTCTTTTTTTGGTAATGGTAGGGATAAATGATGGTCAAATCTTCTCCATATAGCTTTATCTAATAATTCAGGATGGTTACTAGTAGCAATAAATACTGAAGAAACAGGCCAGTCTTCTAACTCCATTAATAAGACATTTACTATCCTTTTAATTTCACCCAGATCAGTATTGTCGTCTCTCTTTTTTGCAATAGCATCAAACTCGTCAAATAATAGTACAGATGCATTATGTTTAGCATATTGCAAAACCCTTTTAAGATTTGCTCCTGTCTTACCCATTAAACTAGACATGCTTGTAGACAAATCTAACACAACTAAATTTTTATTAAGCTTAGATGCAATATATTTTGCCAACATAGTTTTTCCAGTTCCAGGTGGGCCTACAAGTAACATACTTGATGAAGGCCGTATGTTCTTGTTTAATAACAGATCAATTTTGTTTCTTTCATTAAGGAAGTTGTCTATTTTTTCTTTTATACTGCTAGTGAGTATAGGTTCATGATTTTGTTCTAAATTCGGCTTATACAGAGTTACCATTTCGAGTTGAGAGGTATGATCAACTGGTAATGGTGAAGCACCAGAGCTTCTAATAGATGCTCCAGCGTTTAATGCAAATGAACTAATTGCCTGATTTATATTCTTAGATATTTCTGGATATTTTTTTTGAAGGCTTCTTGCTAAACTTAAAGCAGCTAATTCAACCTTCTTAGGTTCTCCAATTAGTCCAGAGCCTATAAGGTCGACAATATATCCCACCTCATTAGCTTTAAATAAATCTTCTTTTTTTATCATAATTTTAAAACTGTACAACAAATGTATTAATAATATCAATTGATTAAAAGGATATTGTTTGGTTTTTTATTTTTATTTTTAAAAACAATACAGAATAGAGGGCGTAGGGAATTTGATTGCAACAATATCTTTTCAATTATAGACAAAAACTCTTCAGAATCTATTAAATTCGAGTATTATAAATTTTATAGAAAATGGCTGTTTTAGCGCTCAACATTAAACGTTGCCCAAAAATCAACGGAAAACCAAGCCTTCGGGGCTGTTTAATTCGACATCAAAACGCTCTAGCCTTATCTATAGTAAATATTAGAACATGGAAAATAAAGTAAATGTATGTATCCTGGCTCGTGTTTCAACTAAGCATCAGAGTGTGGGATCTCAGATAACCTCTCTTCAAAATTATTGTAGTGAACGAAATTATAATATAGTAAAGACGATTACTTCTGTAGTTAGCGGGAATTCCTCCAATAAAAAAAGGGATGACCTAATTGAGCTAATGGATTTTGTTTGTAATGGTAAACAGTCCATTACAAAACTTTGTATTAGTGAGTTATCCCGCTTAGGGAGAAGACCGGTAGAAATTAGGGATGTACTTGATCAATTACATCAGCTTGGTATTTCGGTGGTATTTAAGCAGCTTGGTGTAGAATCTTTAGATGAAAATGGGAAAGAGACTCTGGTTACAAGACTTATAATTTCAATTTATAGTGAGTTGGCCAATTCCGAAAGGGAAATGTTATCAGAGCGTATTAAAGCAGGATTGGTTCATGCGAGAAAAACTAAAACATTGGGTAGGCCTGTTGGAACTTGTGAAGATGATAAAGCATTCCTTCAAAAATATAAAGGTGTAGTTAAAGACCTGAAAGATGGCGTAAGCATTAGGAAGTGCTGTAAGATACACCAAGTATCCCACACTACCATTGTAAAAATTAGAAAGTTGGTGGAAGCTGCTGCCTAATCCTTAGGTTCAAGCTTCAACATCGGATAGAAAGGGACTTCTGGTAAATTCACGGCAAGTCCTTTCTTCTTCATCTGGGTTTTTAGGTGATCAATCAGCCTACCATCATGTAGAACAATAAGCTCGGGATTCTCGATAAATGTATTATCTATATAAAAAGTGGTTTCTCGTTCAGGGTATTTCATCTTGCAAATTCCAGTAGATTGCTCGACAGTAAGCACAAAACGATCATTATTCATCGTCACAACTATATCTGTCCCTGCTGATTTTTCTTTAACATTTAGGGTTTGGAATTCTTCCATAGTATCCTGGATGAATTTGTAAACATCTTTGCCATTAACTAAAGCTTTATAATATAGTGCTTGCCGATCCTGAAAACCATCAAATGTATCAAATATACTATCGTACTTTCCTTCTTGTTCGGTTGGAATTTGCAGTTCAAAATCTCCCTCCTCGTTTAGAACGGTGAGAAGAAACATTCCTGAATCGGTGTCGATGTACTTCTGTAACTCTACTTCTTCATGTAGTTTGTATGGGTAAGTGTCGGATCGGTATAGGCGTGTTTTCATCATGGTCATTTGTTTATGTATATATCCTTATTTTCAGTTATTTTCATTTATGATAACTCCTAGCTAAAAACCGATTTTGTAACGTAAACTATGTATATTTACAAATCGGTGTTTACCTGCTAGGGACATTGTTTACAATAGAAAAACTTGAGTATTAACTGGCACAATATCAGAGCAATTGAAGGCCAAAGAGAAGGCTTCGAGGAATTGGTATGCCAGCTTGCTGGACAAGAAAAAATCGAAAAGCAGGTACAATTTACCAGAATCGGGAAACCTGATGGAGGAAAAGAATGTTATTGGGAGTTAAGTAATGGTCATATTCATTGTTGGCAAGCCAAATATTTCATAAACAGTCTATCGGATAACCAGTGGACACAGGTAGATAAATCTGTTAAAACGGCTATCGATAACCACCCTAAGCTAAAGAAATATTACATAGCCATTCCTGTTGACCGACCAGATGGAAAAGGACGCGGTAAATCTATGCTTCAAAAATGGAAGGATCACGTGGTTGAATGGGAAAAGTATGCTTCATTAAAGAAAATGAAAGTATCCTTTGAATACTGGGGTAAACACGAAATGGAAATACGCCTAAGAAATCCTGAGAATGAAGGGTTAATCTATTATTTTTTTAACGAAGCAGAGTTAACAGATAATTGGTTTGATACAAAAAATCAAGAAAGTATAGATGCACTTGGTGGCCGGTATACACCTGAATTAAATTTCGACTTGCCATTTTTACGCTTCCACAATGGTTTTACACGAGATCAACAATTTTCTGATCAAATTAATAGTCATTACGAAGCCATTCTTGAAAAACGAAAGCGGGCATATTTACGAACAAATAAAAAGGAATTGGAAGAGAATATTTCCAGTTTAGATGATGCAATTGATTCGTTTAGAAAAAGTTATGAAGATATTACATTCTCTGGTATAGAGACTATTCCTTTTGATGTTATTCGGAACGAACTGAAGAGTATAAGTGACGCAATTAATGTAATATCTGATCAGTTGTACGTGTGGCGTAACGAAGCTGAAAAGGATAAGGAAATAGATTACTACTCTAGTCCTTATAACAATGAAATCCACGAGCTACGAGAGCTTTCAAATGCGATAGATAATTTTCATGTTTTTCTAAATTCCGAAGTATGTACATTAGCAAATAACCCTTATTTAATTTTAATTGGTCCAGCAGGAATTGGAAAATCTCATACCCTTGCTGACATTGTTTCAGAGAGAAAACGGCACAACAAGACTAGCCTGCTACTGCTAGGTGAAAACTTTTCTACCAATGAAATGCCATGGACACAGATTTTACGGAACCAACTTCGGTTTGATGGGAATGAGGATGTTCTTCTGGGAGCTCTAAATGCTAAAGCTGAAAGCCAACAAAGTCGAATCATCATTATTATTGATGCCTTAAATGAAGGAAATGGTAGGCGCGTTTGGAAAAAAAAACTAAAGGCTTTTATCCGGTCATTCCAACGATTTCCGTGGATAGGACTTATTGTAAGTAATCGTAATTCATTTGAAAACTTAATCGCTCCAGTAAGTGAAGTGGATATTTCAGTGGCTTCACGAATTTACCATACAGGTTTTGAAGGTGTAGAATACAAAGCATCTATCCATTTTTTTAAACACTACTATATCATACCGCCCGGTTCCCCCTTACTCCACCCTGAATTTCAAAACCCTCTGTTTCTAAAACTCTTTTGTGAAGGCTTGAAAAAAAGAGGACTTAAACAAGTCCCTGAAGGATACCAGGGCATCTCAAGCATAATCGAGAATTACCTTGAAGGAGTTGAGCAGAAATTGTCACAACCAGACGAATTAGATTATGATATAAAGTTGAAACTTTTACGAAAAGCGGTAGGTGGAATACTGATGAAGATGGTTGATGAAGGAGCAGATCATTTACCCTATGAAACTGGTGAAGAAATTACTAGTAATACCTTCTCAGGTAAATGTGGAAGTGACGACAAACAATACCTAAAGCGATTAATCTCTGAGGGAGTTATCAACGAAGACCTTTATTGGAAAGAACGAAAAAACTACGATGGAATTCATTTTGCCTACCAACGATTTCAGGATCACTTAATTGTTTCCGCTTTATTGGATAAATACCTAGATGCTAGCGAGCCTGAAAAGGCATTTAAGTCTGGTCCGTTATGGGATTTAATGAAGGATGAGTCGGAAGCAAGTTTTAACCAAAACCTTATAGAAGCACTTTCTATCCAAATACCAGAACGTGTTGGTAAAGAACTCCATGAAATTGCTCCATTTGCGGCTAGCTATTACGCAACGGCCAGTGCTTTCATTGAAGGATTAACATGGAGACGTTCAGATACTGTAGGTGAATCCTCTAAAGAATACGTTAATCAAGTGTTGGGTAAAAACCAGAGGCTCTTTTTTGATTTTTTAGAGACATCTATTTCAATGGCTACCAAGCCTGATTTTTATTTTAATGCGGACAGGCTACATGACAATTTGTACAATTACTCTTTAGCAGAGAGAGACGCATGGTGGACAACTTGGTTACAAAACAAATATGGAGAACATTCAGGCTACAACTCTGTTAAACGCTTAATCGATTGGGCTTGGAGCGAATACCCAAAAGCAGAAGTTAGCGACGAATCGGCAAGGTTGGCATCGGTTATGCTCTCTTGGTTTCTAACTAGTTCAAACAGGTACCTTAGAGACGCTGCCACAAAAGCATTGATTTGTCTTCTACAAAATAGAATTCCAGTACTTATAAAGGTATTACAGCAGTTTGAAGGGGTAAATGACCCTTATGTTTACGAACGATTGTATGCAGTAGCATACGGATGTGCATTACGAACAGAAGGTCAGCAGTCATTAGTATCTCTTAGCAACTATGTTTATAAAGCAATTTTTAACACTGAAAAAGTTTATCCACACATTTTACTTCGTGATTATGCAAGAGGAGTGATTGAATACACTATTGATTTTGATTACAAACTTACCATTGAGATCGAAAAAATTCGTCCACCTTACAAAAGCGATTTCCCTGATAAACTGCCAACAGTTGATGAGATTGATATAAAGTACAAACCAAAAGGAAACGATGGACATCATGGAAGAAAAAAATGGGGGGCGACCGCCATCTTAAACTCAATGACAACCGAATACGGTAGAGGAACTGGTGGGTATGGAGATTTTGGGCGATACACATTTGAAAGTGCATTAAGTAATTGGGAAGTAGACTGCAACGATCTAAGTAATTATGCCGTACAGCAAATTTTTGAATTAGGTTACGACTCGGAGGTTTTCAGTGACTTCGACTCAAAACAAGGTTCAGGAAGAGACAGTGGACATTTGGAACGTATCGGCAAGAAATACCAGTGGATTGTATTTTACGAAATTCTTGCGAGGGTATCGGATAATTGTAAGATGTACGATGGAAGAAGTTCCTCATGGAGCAAAAATAAAAAATACACAAAATACGATGGGCCATGGAGGCCATACGTTCGAGATATAGATCCAACAATTTTGATAAAAATTACCCAAAAGGAAAACAACATTGAAAATGTAGAGAAACTACCTTGGTGGGTATCCTATAAATATCAGAACTGGAAAGAAGATGCAAAACAATGGAAAGGAAGATTTGATGATTTCCCACCTATTCAGGAACTGATAACAGTAACTGATTCTAATGGTGTAGAATGGTTGAATTTAAACATGCACTCAGACTGGAGAGAGCCAAAGAAGTTAGAGCAAGATAGTTGGGATGCTAAAGGTAAAAGACTTTGGTATGACATAGGTAGTTGTTTAGTGAAACCAAATGAATTACGCAAGATGCTTAAAGTTGATTCTTCAATTAATACGTATCGAGATTGGTCACCACATTTAATAAATAGATATGAAGTGTTTAGCCGTGAATATTATTGGTCTAAGGCTTCACTTTTCTTTCAGCTTACCCCTTATTATGGGGGTGATTCATTACCGACTGGAATCGAAGACCCAAAATCAGGACGACAGATTGCCTTAGCACATGATACTGCTTGGTATTTCTTGTGGGAAGAAGAATTTGATTGCTCAAAAGAAGATGTAATCAGTTATTATAAGCCCAGCCAATTGGTCTCTCTCGGCTTAAAACCTTCACAGAAAGAAGGTGAGTATGTAAATGAACACGGTGAAGTAATTTGTTTTGACCCATCGGTTTATGAAAAAGGGCCTACTTGTCTTTTAATGCGCAAAGATCATGTGCAGAAGGTCTTAAAAAAATCTGGGTTAAGGTTAGTATGGATAGTACAGGGGGAAAAACAAATACTAGGAAATAATAACGCTCAACAACCTGGATTCGATCATGCTGTCGGTGGCCTCTATCACATGGACACAAAAGGCAGTATTAATGGAGTTTTGAACAGTTATATTCGCGACTATAATAAAGTAAAAGAATGATTTGAATGTGTTGTTAATCCTGTGATTCCAGTTCTTTATCTAATCCCTCATTTACAAAATGTTCAAAGTTATCGTAAACCACAGGCTCGATATTGAACTTCGACAATAAAGGTGTTAAGTTCTTAATTACAGTAGCCGAATCAGGATCAGCTATCACTATTTTTTTAATCCTCTTTGCATGCTTTAGTAGCTGGCGGTTAAATGCTTCTTCATTCCCTTTCCACCCTATAATGATAAGGGTTTCCACGTATTGAAAATAGTTCTGCATATTATGGAAATGTCGGAGTGGCATAGTAAATTCATCTTTATCTCTGTATGGTAGCAATAATGCAGGAAAATAATCTCCTAAATTATTTGTATTGATGATCTGCATTTTAGATTTGTCGATAGTAAATTTTCCCAAATCATGTTTATTTATCGTTTTCTCCATTCCATAAGAACTATTCCAATCAATCATATCTATATGATTACCTAATAGCTCAAAATAAATCTGGTGAAAGTTTTTATTATTATCAAAGAGCCATGAAGGTGTATCTCCATTAAATTGTGATGTGTCCGAAAACTTCCAACCCCAATTATAAGAACCATGAGGTTTAAACACACAGAATGGATTCTCATTTATGTTTACATAATCATCTATTGACATGATAGGTATTTTGAAGTATTCTGACAAAAAATGCTCTAAGATATTATCTTGATTAAAGCTCACAAAAGCATAATTCTTAGCATGCCTTTGTCCATAGTGTATTTTAACATTTTTCACATACTTCTTTTGAAGTTTATCAGCTAACTTTACATACAGGTTTTTAACATAGTATTCATCAATCACTCTCTCACTGGCTTCTTTTAACACTTCTTGTAGATAGTATAAAATATTTATATGTCGGTATAGAACACTTTCATTAGAATCTAAATTTATATTTTTCCATTCATTCTCAAATAGTTCTTCTACATTAGGGTTAGCATTTTCTTGTAAAAAGTGTAATGACTGCTTAACTCCTTTATATTTTTTATAGAAATTTTTGAATCTTTCTTCAAACAACCCTGGTCCTAATGGAGGGCGAAGGTCATCTTTATAGAACGAGTTATCTTGATCATGTATACAATATGCAGAAGCTCCGGCACCAAATATAAACATAATCTTTCTTTCGTAACCATTTGACCATGAATCTCCTTGTCCTGGAAACTCTGGAGATGGTACTTGTCCTTGTTCTAATATACCCGCAATCATATCCGATTTTACAATCCAACCATATTCGGCTATCTTTTCAAAGGTTCTTTCCTCACTTTTAAGTTCCCTATATTCTCTTTTCTTAATGCCTTGTATAATTATTTTATAATCAGGATAATTGACATGGTCACTGAAATCCCAACCAGAATAAACATCACCTAACTTTGTAAAAACATAAATCAACATAATTATCGCTATACTAGGTGGTAACTTACTTTTTTTTTCGTTTTGGCGGTTTTAAGGAAGGTGTGTTTCCGGGCGTGTCTTTGTTATCTCGTGCACGTTGATCTAGTTTTCCTGTTGATTTAGCAATTCTTTTTGGACCTGGTTTAAGTGGCATAATTTTCGTTTTTATAAATGTTACATACTTAAATTTAACTGTTTGTATAGTACGGAACTTCACACTGGAGGTTGCAAAATTTCTTAACTCTTTTTAGTATTGAAAATTATTAGATTTAAACATATTATAATTTAATCGACAGGTAATCCGAAAAGTAATTGATTCTCTTATTAATAATACTAAGATTCCTATTTTTCTATAAACCTTTTAAGAGCATATTGAGTACTATGCAAGCTACTGAATTCACGTACTGATTGAGCTGAATCCACTCAGCCTCCAAGCATTGTCATGTAATGAGTAACTCCAGGAACTAATACTAATAGATATATAAGGTAAATGTATGAATTATATAGTATTGAGATTTATATGTAAATCTGAAATATATTTCATAATTTTGAATTATATTTTTATGGATAGAAGAAAAAAGAAATCGATTCAAGTTATAAATTATTTGGCTAGTAAATCTCCAAATAGTAAGATAAATAGGCTCAAGTTGATGAAACTGTTGTGGCTTGCCGATAGGTATCACCTTCTTCGTTATGGAAGAACAATCTTAAAAGACTCTTATTTTGCAATGGAACACGGGCCAGTTCCTACAGTTACATTGAATTTATCTAAACATATTGATGATTACACAAATGAATACTTGATCTTTACTAGATATTCTATTGAATCTAAAATGTCACCTGACTTAACTTTTTTTTCTGAGACCGATATAAATGTATTAGATAAAGTTTTGAGAGATTTCGAAATTTATAATCAATGGGATTTATGTGATATTTCACATGAATATCCTGAATGGAAAAGGTTTGAACAAGCATTAAATGATCCAACTACACCAAATAGTTATTCAATGGAGATGGTTGATTTTTTTATGATTCCAAAGGATAATGGGAAAAATTTTTCTAGTTTCTTTGAAATATCCGAAGAGATAATTTTTGAATCTAAGCAAATCTTTCATTCAAGGAAAAGGTTTGAATTAAACTCTTCGAAGAGATAATATTTATTTATATGAGGGGAAGCTCTATAAATGATGATTTTAATGAAAATGATATTTCCGTTGGTGATATAATTTGGTATCAGAATGAAGATATTGATAATCCTGAACCCCATCCGCATGTAGCTATTGCAATCGATGAAAATTATATTTATACAGTTTGCGGAACATCTAAAGAGAAGACGATTGAGAGGAAGGCTAAACATCTCAATTTAGACTATTCTTGGTTTCCTTGTTTGGGTCCAGATAAATTAATGGGACTTAAGTGTAGAACTTTTTTTGATTGTTGTAACTATTTTGAAATTTATGCTCCTGATCTCCAAGATAAATATCAAGCAGGAGAAGATATAAACATTTCAGGTAAAATCCCATACTCAGATTATGAGCAAATAAGAACTGCACTTAAATCCAATCCAGCAATAGATATTTGTGATATTCTTATTCACCCTGAAGATGATTAATACTATATTTCTACTAGTTTATATACCCTACTCGTAACATCTTAACATCAGAAATAGTATGATGTGGAGAGCGAAATGGTCGTACACTTATTAAAGAAGTTTCTTTAGATAGTTTTCCTCCAACGGAATGGATTTTAGTGGTTTCTAATGCTTCCATTAAAGAAAGTGGAGGAAGTATGGTTGGTAAACGTTTTGCCAACATGGTTTTTCCTGCTCCGGGTGGACCAATTAAAATAACATTATGTCCTCCTGCTGCAGCAATTTCTAAAGCTCGTTTAATATTTTCTTGCCCCTTTACATCTTCAAAATCGAAATCTACTTTGGTAAGGTTCTGATAAAATTCTTTTCGGGTATCTACTACAGTTGGTTCCAGTTGTGTTTCTCCATTAAAAAAATTGATTACTTCACTAATGTTGCTTACTCCAAAAACATCAATACCATCAACAATGGCTGCTTCTCTGGCATTTTCGTTGGGTAAGATAAAGCCTTTAAAACCTTCTTTTCGTGCCTGAATAGCAATAGGTAGTGCACCTTTTATAGGTTGTAAACTTCCGTCTAACGAAAGTTCGCCCATAATAAGATAATTGCTTATGTTTTCAGCTTCAATTTGTCCAGAAGCTGCTAAAATTCCCATGGCAATGGTCAAATCGTAAGCAGAACCTTCCTTACGAATATCGGCAGGAGCCATGTTAACTACTATTTTTTTTCCGGGCATTCTGTAGCCAACATTTTTTAATGCGGCTTCAATACGTTGTTGACTTTCTTTTACGGCATTATCGGGTAAGCCTACCATGAAAAATTTCATGCCTCTATCAACATTTACTTCTACCGTAATAGTAAGAGCATCAACACCAACAACTGCACTTCCGTAAGTTTTTACCAACATTTTTAAATTATTTTTTCTTCAATATAATGGATTAATGAATGAATGATTTTAATGTGTATTTCTTGTGTTCTATCGGCATAGCCATTGTGAGGAACTCTTATTTCTACATCACATAAATTAGCTAATTTACCGCCATCTTTTCCTGTAAGTCCGATAACAAAAACACCTTTACTTTTAGCAACTTCTGCCGCTCTTAAAATATTTTTAGAGTTTCCACTGGTGCTAATGGCTAATAAAACATCACCTTTTTTGGCAACTCCTGAGATAAAACGTGCAAAAATTTCATCATAACCATAATCATTTCCTACACAACTTAAGTAACCTGAATCGGAAATAGCGATGGCAGGTAAAGCCATTCTTTCTTCTCTGAACTTACCTGTTAATTCTTCAGCAAAATGGATAGCATCGCACATGGAACCACCGTTTCCACATGAAAAAGCAGTGCCTCCGTTTTTAAAAACTTGCACCAACAAATCGCCTGCTTGAGCAATTTTTTCTAAATTTTTCTCCTCATTTATAAAATGGTCTAAAAGTTGTTTTGCCTCTATAAAATTATTTTTGATTAGTTTTATACTCATTTTGTTCGATTTGTCAAATTTGTTACAAAAATATAACTTTTAAATTTAGATAATAAATAAAGTATTTTTACTTTTATACCGATAAAAAAATTTACGACATGAAAAAAATTTTACTCAGTTTATCCTTACTATTTATAACAGGAGCTTTTTATGCTCAAGATGCAGAAGAAGACCAAGTAACTTGTTACCAAAAATACGCAACAGTTTTTGAAACTAGAGGTGCTTATGAAGTTGAAGATGGTGTTTATGATGATGTTATCATTAGTTTTAGAAAAGGAAGTATGGCAGAATGCTATTACGGAAAAGTGCTGGTTAAAAACCAACAAATAAATGTAAATGAAATGTATTTAAAGTTTGAAGACAATACTTTCGAGAAAATTAGTAGAAAATTCAGGTATCCCGATCAGGAAGTTAACATTACTAATGGCATGAGCAGAACCATGATTACGGTTGATGATGAATTGATAACCATTTTGTTTGTAAAGAAAATTAAACCTAAGAAAAAATCGTATGTGAAGGCTCCGGACCCTGATTTCGATTTTTAAGAAAATATAAAATCCCCAACTTGGGGATTTTTTTATGGGGTTAATTTATTAGTTAAAGTCGTAACTGTTTCCCTATCTATTTCAAGCATTTGCTTGGAATAATACCTTAAATTTTGAATTAATGATTTAGGTAAGCTGTGGAGAAGGGGAAGGGGGTTAATTTTTTTTGTGCATTTTAACGTTTAGTGTAAAATCATGTGTTTGAGACTAAAAGAGCAAATATTGATTTCACACAATGTTATATGCTTTTTGCTATTGAGAATTAACAATATTGTACCAATTTATGGGTGTTCTTCTATAATTTCCACCATTAAAATTCCAAGTCGTTATTATGGTACCATCAGTATTTTTGAAGTTTGCCTGTGCAGTTTCTTTAGTTTTATAAACATTATAATTATTATCGAAATACTCAAGGGTAGACCATTTTTCTTCCCAACTTAAATTCAGATTAAATATTCCAATTACATCATCAAACCCAATTAAACTATCAGGGTTGAATGATTTTTTTAATAGCTCAGTAGTTTTTACTGGATTATTTTGATACATATTGGAAACGATATGTTGACCTTCAACCCATTCATTCATATCATTCCAATTATACCAATATATCCTAGCTATTGTATTCTCAAGATTAGCGCTATCGTTTGATTCTAAATTTAATGGGAAGCGATGATAACTATTCCATTCGTGATTACAAGAACCAGGTTCTTCTAAATAGGCAGAAAGGAAACTTTTATATTCACCTAATTGTCCCTTAGTAGATTCGCCAAATAATGATTTTTCCTTTTCAAGAACTTGTGTCAACCCACATTTGTGGCAATATCTTTCCTCACTTTTATAATCCCATTTATAATCTCCTAAAATAGAACCTATAGCTAAGCCTGATAAAAAAATGATAAAATATGTGAGATACTTTTTCAATTATAATTCTTATTTCTTTGGTAATTGTATATAACGCGGATAAAGAACACTAGTGTTCTTTATCCCAAATGTAGTAATTCAATCGGACTTTTTATAGTTTTCATATTATTAATTGCTGCTTGTAGCTGTTTTCTTCCCAACCTTCTTCTTGTTGGTGCTAGTTTATTGTAGCATAACTCGCTTCGTTTAATATAAATTGCTAAATCTAGAGTTAAAAACTCGCGATAGCTGAAGGGCTATTAATATTACAATAAAGAGTGTATTATTGTATTAGCTATTTATTACTTTTGCAATCAATTATAAAATTCAGAAAAATTATTTCATGAAATATTACAATAACATACTAGAAACCATAGGGAACACGCCATTGGTTAAATTAAATAAAATTTGTAAAGATGTTAATGCTTTGGTGTTGGCAAAAGTAGAAACTACCAATCCGGGAAATTCTGTAAAAGACAGAATGGCTTTGCAAATGATTGAAGATGCTGAAGCTGATGGCAGACTAAAACCGGGAGGAACTATTATTGAAGGAACATCCGGAAATACTGGTATGGGCTTGGCGTTAGTTGCTATTATAAAAGGATATAAATTAATTTGTGTGTTAAGCGATAAACAAAGTAAAGAAAAGATGGATATTTTAAGAGCTGTTGGAGCAGAAGTACATGTTTGTCCAACCAATGTGTCTCCAGAGGATCCTCGTTCGTATTATTCTGTTTCTAAACGATTAGCTACTGAAATTCCTAATTCTTGGTATGTAAATCAGTATGATAATCCATCAAATACAAAAGCACATTACTTAACTACCGGACCGGAAATTTGGGAGCAAACAGAAGGAAAAATCACTCATTTTGTAGTAGGAGTAGGTACAGGAGGAACAGTTTCTGGTGTGGGTAAATATTTAAAAGAGAAAAATCCTAACATTAAAATTTGGGGTATAGATACTTACGGTTCTGTGTTTAAGAAATACCATGAAACAGGAATTTTCGATGAAAATGAGATTTATCCTTACATCACCGAAGGAATTGGTGAAGATATTTTACCTAAAAATGTTGATTTTAGCGTAATTGATAAATTTGAAAAAGTAACCGATAAAGATGCAGCAGTTTATCAAAGAAAATTAGCTAAAGAAGAAGGAATTTTTGTTGGAAATTCAGCAGGAAGTGCTATTAAAGGGGTGTTGCAACTAAAAGATGAATTGAAAAAAGATGACGTGGTAGTAGTTTTATTTCATGATCATGGGAGTCGTTATGTTGGTAAAATGTTTAATGATGATTGGATGAGAGACAGAGGCTTTTTGGAGGAAGAAAAATCTAATGCGTTAGATTTAATTTCAGACCATAAAGGCAAACATTTAGTAACCGTAACTACTGACACACCTGTTTCTCAAGTAATTATTTTAATGAACCAATATGCTATTTCTCAAGTACCTGTTATTGAAGATGGTAAGTTTGTAGGCTCGTTAACCGATAATCAGTTATTTGCTAAATTGCTTGAAAATCCTGAACTAAAAGAACTTCCTGTAAAAAATATTATGGGAGAGCCATTTCCTATGGTGGATGAAAATACAGATGTGATAAGCGTTTCCAAACATTTTCAGCAGGGAGCAAAAGCCGTTATTGTAAGTTATGATAAGGATAAATACCATATTATTACCCAACAAGACATGATTAAAGCTATTGATTCTTGTAGTAAATAGTTGTTTAGGCGTGCAGAGATATTAAGGCATAAGGTTAGAAATATTTCTAACCTCAGACTTTAAATCTTGACTTCTTTTTTAATAACTCAACACTGAACCTAACCAACGTTCAGCAATATCGAAGTCTAACTGATTTGCTTTAGCATAAGCCTCTACTTGGTCTTTGTCTATTTTTCCTACACCAAAATATTTACTTTCCGGATGGGAAAAATACATTCCGCTTACTGCTGCAGTTGGGTACATGGCTAAACTTTCGGTTAACTCAATTCCTGTTTTATTGGTAGCATCTAACAATTGGAATAAATCCGTTTTTAAGGTATGGTTCGGACAAGCAGGATAACCCGGTGCCGGACGAATACCCACATATTTTTCTTTAATTAATGCATTGTTATCTAATACTTCATTAGCGGCATAGCCCCAATATTCTTTTCGCACTTTTTGGTGCATCAGTTCAGCAAAAGCCTCAGCCAATCTGTCTGCTAATGCTTTTAGCATAATGGAATGATAGTCATCATGATCAGCTTCAAAACGAGTAATGTGTTTTTCTATGCCTATTCCTGTAGTTACTGCAAAACCACCAATATAATCTTTTAAACCGCTTTCTTTTGGAGCAATAAAGTCGGCTAAACTAATGTTAGGTACACCTGCCGCTTTTTTAGATTGCTGGCGTAATTGATACAACTGACCAATTGGGTTATTTCCTTCATAAACTTTAATGGTATCATCATTTTCTGTGTTGGCTTCCCAAATACCAATAACTGCTTTAGCTTCCAACCATTTTTCGGTTATAATTTGTTGAAGCATTTTTTGAGCATCTGCAAAAACTCTTTTGGCTTCTTGTCCTACAACCTCATCTTCTAAAATCTGTGGATATTTTCCTGCTAACTCCCATGTTCTGAAAAAAGGCGTCCAATCTATGTATTCGGAAATTTCTTTTAAATCGTAATTAGAAAAAGTTTTTGTGCCAATAAAATTGGGTTTTTGTGGTGGGTTTGCTTTCCAGTCAATTTGGTATTTATTTTTTCTGGCTTCTGCCAAACTAATCGTTTCTTTAGTTTGCTGACGTTTACTGTAAGTTTCTCTTAATCGTTCATACTCTTCCTTCACATTTTGAATAAAAGCATTTTTCTTTTCTCCCAATAAATTTTCTACCACAGTTACCGAACGAGAAGCATCTAACACATAAACTGCTTGTCCGCTGGTGTAATGTTGGTCAATTTTTACTGCGGTATGTACTTTAGAAGTAGTAGCTCCACCAATTAATAATGGAATATCCATACCCTCTTTTTCCATTTCCTTAGCTACATAAACCATTTCATCTAATGAAGGAGTAATTAATCCTGAAAGCCCAATAATATCTACTTTTTCGTCTTTGGCTATTTGTATAATTTTTTCTAAGGGAGTCATTACACCTAAATCAATTACTTCATAATTATTACACGCCAACACAACGCTAACAATGTTTTTACCAATATCATGAACATCGCCTTTTACAGTTGCAAGTAATATCTTTCCTACTGCATTACTATCAGATAGACTTGGGTTCAATAGTTTTTCTTCCTCAATATAAGGTAATAAATATGCCACTGCTTTTTTCATTACTCTGGCAGACTTTACCACTTGAGGTAAAAACATTTTTCCTGATCCAAATAAATCGCCTACTACGTTCATACCGTTCATTAAATGTTGTTCAATTACATTTATTGGTTTATCTACTATTTGACGAGCTTCTTCTACATCTTGCTCAATAAAATCAGCATTTCCTTTTACCAACGCATGTGTAATTCGCTCTTGTAGTGGGTAACTTCTCCATTCATCATCTTTTTTCTTTTCCTTGGTAGCACCTACCACAGACTCGGCAAAATCTAATAATCGTTCTGTAGCATCATCTCTTCTGTCTAACAAAACATCTTCAACATGGTCCAGTAAATCTTTAGGGATATTGTCATAAACTTCTAACATAGATGGATTTACAATTCCCATATCCATTCCTTCATTAATGGCATGGTATAAAAATGCAGAATGCATGGCTTCTCTCACAGCATTGTTTCCTCTAAAAGAAAAAGAAACATTACTAACACCTCCACTAACATGAGCTCCAGGAAGATTTTCTCTAATCCAACGGGTAGCTCTAAAAAAATCCAACGCATTTTTTCTATGTTCTTCCATCCCTGTTGCTACAGGAAAAATATTTGGATCGAAAATAATATCTTGAGGAGGAAAACCTACTTTATCCACCAAAATACGATACGATTTTTCGCAAATCTCCACTCTTCTTTCATAAGAATCTGCTTGGCCAACTTCATCAAAAGCCATCACAATTACGGCTGCTCCATAATTTAAAATTTTGGTAGCTTGTTCAATAAATTGCTGTTCACCTTCTTTTAAACTGATAGAGTTTACTACACTTTTTCCTTGCACGTTTTGTAATCCTGCTTCAATAATTTCCCATTTGGAAGAATCTATCATAATAGGAACTCTCGAAATATCTGGTTCGGCAGCAATTAATTTTAAGAATTTCACCATCGCTTCTTTTCCATCTATTAACCCATCATCCATGTTGATGTCGATAATTTGAGCTCCATTTTCTACTTGTTCACGAGCAACAGATAGTGCTTCGTCAAATTTATTTTCGTTAATTAAACGCAAGAACATCTTCGATCCTGCTACATTGGTACGCTCGCCAATATTTAAAAAATTGGTTTCAGGTGTTACAATCAAAGGTTCTAATCCGCTCAAAGTTAAATGAGGAAGATGTTCCCATTTATGTGTGTATTTTCCTTTATAATCAGGGTGTAAACTCATGGTTTAGTGCAATTTTTTTAGTTTTTTGGATATTTTTTCACTAGTTCAGCAATAGCTTTTATATGTTCTGGAGTTGTTCCGCAACAACCACCAACAATATCCACTAAGCCTTCATCTAAGAAAACTTTAATTTGAGCAGCCATTTGTTCGGGACTTTCATCATATTCGCCCATTTCGTTAGGTAAACCTGCATTAGGGTGTGCTGAAACATAAAAATTAGATTTATTACGTAACACTTGTAAATAGGGGCGAAGGGCTGCTGCTCCTAAGGCACAGTTTAACCCTATACTTAACGGTTTGGAGTGTTGAACAGAAATTAAAAAAGCCTCTGTAGTTTGTCCTGAAAGTGTACGCCCACTGGCATCGGTTATGGTACCGGAAATCATTACAGGTAAATTGGTATTTAATTCTTGTTGAATCTCGTTGATTGCTAATAATGCTGCTTTAGCATTTAATGTGTCAGTAATGGTTTCAACCAATAATAAGTCAGCGCCCCCTTCAATTAATCCTTTAGCTTGTTCTTTAAAAGCAATTCGTAACTCGTCAAAAGAAATGTTTCTAAAACCGGGATCGTTTACGTCAGGAGACATAGAAGCCAATTTAGTAGTTGGGCCAATAGAACCTGCTACAAAACGAGGTTTTTCAGGTGTTTTTTTTGTGAATTCCTCAGCAACTTCTTTGGCAATTTTGGCACAAGCGTAATTAATATCATAAACTGCACCTTGCAATTGGTAGTCTTCTTGAGCGATAGAAGTGCTTCCGAAAGAGTTGGTTTCTATAATATCGGCACCCGCTTCTAAATATTTGCTATGAATGGCTTTAATTACCTCAGGTTTGGTAATAGAAAGGATATCATTATTTCCTTTTAGCGGACAAGAGTGATTTTTAAATCGTTCGCCTCTAAAGTCTTCTTCAGTTAACTTGTATTGCTGAATCATAGTACCCATTGCTCCATCCAATACTAGGATTCGTTTTTTTAATTCTTCTTTTATGTTTGCCATATTATGTTTATAAAACAAAAAACCCTTCTGTTAGAATAAGCAGAAGGGTTTCTTTTATATTTTTCTACTTATCTTTTCCCGATTTATCGGGATAGGATTTAGCACCGATTTTCCAACTTCGAACAAACGAAGATTATAGTTGGTTGCCAAGGTTTCACAGGGCCTATTCCCTCCGCCTTTCTTGATAATTTACGACATACTGTCGAATTAATTTCTTAAGAACGAGATGCAAATGTAAGTAAGATTTTAATGTCTTACAATTTTTTGCTAAAAATCAGTTGGTTACTTTATGTTGTCTATAACAATTGAATTACTATTAAATACATCTTTATTTAAAAACCAAATTAAAAATTTATCTTTGCCTTATGTTAATAGATTTAAGAAGTGACACAGTAACCCTTCCTTCTCCAGAGATGTTGGAAGCTATGATGAGTGCCAAAGTGGGCGATGATGTTTTTGGTGAAGATGAAACCATTAACCAATTAGAAAATTTAGCTGCTGAGATGTTTGGTAAAGAAGCAGGTATCTTTTGTCCATCAGGGACTATGACCAATCAAATAGCTATAAAAATACATACCAATCCACCTGGAGAAGTAATTTGTGATGAACTTTCTCACATTTATCAATATGAAGGTGGAGGAATTGGATTTAACTCAGGGTTGGCAACTAAACTAATTTCTGGTGATAGAGGTAGGTTAACAGCTAATCAAGTTTTAGCTGCCATTAATCCGGATGATGTACATAAACCCGAATCGCAGTTAGTGAGTTTGGAAAATACCATGAACAGAGGTGGAGGAAGCATTTATAGTCTTAATGAGATGAAAGAAATTGCTGCTTTGTGTAAAGAAAAAGGATTGAAATTTCATTTGGATGGAGCCAGAATTTTTAATGCCATTGTAGAAAGTGATTATACTGCCATAGATATCGGTAATGCTTTTGATACTATTTCTATTTGTTTGTCGAAAGGGTTAGGAGCTCCTGTGGGATCATTGTTGGTAGGCAGCAAAAAGGACATTAAAAAAGCTCGACAAATAAGAAAAATATTTGGTGGAGGAATGCGTCAGGCAGGGTTTATTGCTGCAGCTGGAATTTATGCGTTGGAAAATAACATAGAGCGATTAAAAGATGATCATAAAAGAGCAAAACAATTGGGCGAAGCCTTGCAAAACCTTACTTTTGTTGATAGTTTAATGCCTATAGATACCAATATTGTTGTGGCTAACATTAATGCTAAATACGTACATTCAGACATCATTGAAAAGTTAAAGCAAAAAGATATTTTAACCATCGCTTTTGGTCCACAGCAAATCAGAATGGTAACACATTTAAATTTTACTGATGATATGTTGGAAAAAACCATCGACATCCTAAAAAATCTTTAATTTCCAATCTCTAATCTTCAATTAATACATGATTCAAATTCAAGATACCATTGTTTCCGAAGAAATTTTAGAAAGAAAATTTGTGTGCAATCTTAATGCATGCAAGGGAGCTTGCTGTGTACAAGGAGATGCTGGAGCTCCACTGGAATATGAAGAATTAGAAGAATTAGAAAATGTTTTTGAAGTAGTAAAACCTTATTTGTCAGAAAAATCTATAGCTGCTTTAGAAGAAGATTTATATACTGTTGATGCCGATGGTGATTATGTTACGCAATTGGTGAATGGAAAAGAATGTGCTTTTGTCTTTTTTGATGAACAAAACATAACCAAATGCTCTATTGAGCAGGCTTATATAGATGGAAAAACATCATTTAAAAAACCAATTTCTTGTCATTTATTTCCTGTTCGACTTTCAAAAGTGGCAAATTATACAGCTGTAAATTATGCCTATTGGGATATTTGTAAAGATGCTTGCACATTAGGAGAAGAGCTTGGTGTTAAAACCTATCAATTTTTAAAAGAACCGCTTATCAGAAGATTTGGAGAAGAGTGGTTTAAAGAACTTACTTTGGTGGATGAAGCGTTGGAGAAAGAGAAAAAGTAAATATGCTATTTCTTTTGGCTCGAAAATTTCTTTTATAAACAATCCTTAATTTTGTAGATTAGATTGCTTATGCTAAAGATTGTTCACATAGTTATATTCGTATTGTTTTTTTGCTTTTTCAACAATAGTCAAGCTCAATATGCCGATTGCTCTAAAATGTTGCACCTTACAGACACTTTTTATGAAGCTAAAAACATTTCGGGATATGGAGACAATCTAGAGTTTGAAAGCAATGATTTATACGATTCACTAAATTTTGAAATTGAAAAAAACACCATCTGGTATTTAATTTCAATTCCTTATGATGGAGAATTGTCATTTGATATTCAATCTCTTGATGAAGGCAACGATTGGGATTTCCTTTTGTTTGAACATAAAAATTTATTTTGTAAAAGAATTGAGGTTAAAAAAATTGCTCCTATAAGAAGTAATCTTTCCAGAAGTGCCAATACAGGAATTGCTAAAGAAGGAAGCAAGCCTTTTGTAGCTGCCGGAATTAATGACGCTTATAGTAAGTTTCTTTCCGTAAAAAAAGACGAACAATATGTATTGGTAGTAAATAATTCTAAAAGAGCAGGAGGAAGTCACTCACTAACCATAAATATAGCAGGAGAAAAGCCTGAGGTTGAAATAGAGGAAGTTATTCCCGAAACCAATACACTTTCATTAAGCATTGAAATTAAAGACAAAACAACTAATAAACTTGTTGCAGGTAATATTATTATTGAAGGATTGAGAAAAAAATTGGTAGAAAAAAATAATATTATGACTTATGCTGTTGACGTTCCTCAACGTAAATACAAACTTACGATTAGCACCAATTCTCCGGGTTATTTAATTTATTCTGAAGAAGTAACTATTACTTCAAACAGGACTACTTTTAGTCAAACTGTATTATTAGAGAAAATACAAAAAGGTAGAAAAGTAAACTTAAGAAACATTCAGTTTTATGGCAATAAAGCAACTTTTTTACCTCAGGCTTCGGGCGATTTAAAAGCATTGTTGGTATTTATGGAAATTAATAAAAATGTAAAAATAGAAGTAGAGGGTCATGTAAACGGGCCTAATCAAAGAAATACAAAAGAATATCAACAGTTATCTGAAGACAGGGCTAAAGCTGTAAAAAATTATTTGATAGAAAATGGAATTGAAGCTACTCGAATTGCATCTATTGGCTATGGCAATACGCAAATGTTGCATCCAAACCCAAAGTCAGAAGCAGAAATGAGTGCTAATAGGAGAGTAGAAATTAAAATTATGGAAAATTAAATGAGTATATTATTAGGAATAGAAACAGCAACAAAAGTTTGCTCTATAGCACTTTCTAACGAAAATGAACTATTGGCTATTGAAGAAGTTGGAGGAGCATATAGTCATGCCGAAAACGTTACCAACTTTATAGAAAAAGTAGTTAAAAAAGCCAATATAAATTTTAATGACATTGACGCTATAGCAGTAAGTAAAGGCCCTGGTTCTTATACCGGATTAAGAATTGGTGTTTCCTCAGCAAAAGGTTTGTGTTATGCGTTAAATAAACCATTAATTGCAATTGACACCTTGCAAGCGATGGCATTGCGTATGGCAAAACAAATTTCAGTTAAAAACTTGTTTTTTTGTCCGATGATAGATGCCAGAAGAATGGAGGTTTATACCGCTATTTATAATGCTAACAATGAATTAGTAGAACCCATTTCTGCCAAAATAATAGATGAAAATTCTTTTAGTAAATACTTAGATAATCAAAAAGTAATGTTTTTTGGTGATGGGGCAGAAAAATGTAAAACATTATTTTCAGGTAATAAAAATGCTTTTTTTAACGAAAGTGTATTACCATCAGCTATAGAAATTAACGAGTTAGCATTGAAAAAACTAAATAACAATCAGTTGGAAGATGTAGCTTATTTTGAGCCTTTTTATTTAAAAGATTTTATTGCTACCACTCCAAAAAAAATAATTTAGAATTAAAAATTCAACAGGGTTTTATTCTCATCTATACTCAACGTTGCTTTTCCACCCATAATTAAAGTACGGTTATCCGCTAAATGCCCGGCTGGGAAACCAAAAGCTACCGGATAATCATATTCCGCTACGATGTTTTTGATGATGTCAATAGCTGTATGTCCATAAGGAATAGTATTATCATTCATATCTGTCATACCACCAATTAACAAACCTTTTAAACCGTGTAACATTCCTGCTCGATTAAGGTTTTGCATCATTCTATCAATATGATAAAGGTATTCATCCAAATCTTCTAAAAACAAAATCTTACCCTCAGTATTAATTTGCGAAACTGTTCCCGTAAGGCTGTACAAAATGGATAAATTGCCACCCACCAGCTCACCTTTTGCCTCTCCTATTCTGTTATAAGAATGATAAGCACATTGATAGTTTAATGTGTTGCCAAACAATGCGTCTTTTAGCGATTGAAGTGCTTCTGGTGTATTTGTGCTAAAATTAATAGGCATAGTGGCGTGCAAGGTAGCTAACTCAAAATTCTGATTAATATGATTGTGCATCACTGTTACATCGCTGTAGCCTACTATCCATTTGGGTTGTTTTTTAAAATGTGAAAAATCTATTTGATCAATTAATTGCACTGTCCCATAACCACCTCTGGCACAAAAAACCGCTTTTATTTCATCATTATTTAAAGCTTGTTGTAAATCGGCAAGTCGTTGTACTTTTGTACCTGCAAATTGATGATCTTCCGCAAACAAATTTTCACCTAAAACTACTTCTAATCCCCAATCCGTTAACAAATTAATTGCCGGTTGTACTTCTTCCAAACTTATTTTTCGAGCAGTTGAAATGATGCCTACTTTATCGCCTGTTTTTAATGCTTGAGGTTTTTCCATAGTGAATTGTCAATAGTATCATTAGTAAATGTACTTTTGCAAAAATAATTATTATTGTTGTTCTAACAACATTGTGAAATTCATGAGTAAAACAAAAAGATATACCATTACTGCTGCATTGCCTTATGCCAATGGTCCTTTGCACTTAGGACATATTGCTGGAGCGTATTTGCCTGCTGATATTTATGTGCGTTATTTAAAAAGCCAAGGACATGATGTGGCTTTTATTTGTGGTTCTGACGAACATGGTGCAGCCATTACACTTAGAGCGAAAAAAGAAGGGAAAACGCCTCAACAAATTGTAGACGAAAATCATCAAATTATTAAAAAAGCTTTTACAGATTTTGGAATAGATTTTAGTATCTACCACAGAACTTCTTCTCCCATCCATCATGAAACGGCTACTGGTTTTTTCAAAGATTTGAATGATAAAAATGCTTTTACTCAAGAAACTTCAGAGCAGTTTTACGATGAAAAAGAACAACAATTTTTAGCCGATAGATACATTATTGGTACTTGTCCGAAATGTAATTACGATAATGCTTATGGCGACCAATGTGAGAAATGTGGCTCTACCTTAAGTCCTACGGATTTAATTAACCCCAAATCTGCTATAAGTGGCAACACGCCTATTTTAAAAGAAACTAGCCATTGGTATTTACCGATGAATAAACACGAAGATTGGCTAAGAAAATGGTTAGAAGAAGGAAAGTTAGATAATCAATTCCACCACGACCCAAAATTGTGGAAGAAAAACGTATTAGGACAATGCAAATCTTGGATAGACAATGGTTTGCAAGCTCGTTCTATTACTAGAGATTTAGATTGGGGGGTAAAAGTTCCCATTGAAGGAGCTGAAGGAAAGGTATTATATGTTTGGTTCGATGCTCCTATTGGCTATATTTCAGCAACCAAAGAATGGGCAAAGCAAAACGGTAAAAATTGGGAAGATTATTGGAAAAAAGAGGATGCCGAATTAATTCATTTTATCGGGAAAGACAATATTGTATTCCATGCTATTATTTTTCCTATTATTTTAAAAGCTCATGGCGATTATATTTTACCAACCAATGTTCCTGCCAACGAATTTTTAAATTTGGAAGGTGATAAAATTTCCACTTCAAGAAATTGGGCAGTATGGTTGCACGAATATTTAGCAGATTTCCCAGGAAGACAAGATGAATTGCGTTATGTGTTAACTTCTATTGCTCCGGAAACAAAAGACAGTGAGTTTACATGGAAAGATTACCAAGCTAGAGTAAACAATGAATTGGTGGCTATTTTTGGAAATTTTGTAAATCGAACAGTGGTACTCACGCACAAATACTTTAATGGGCTAACACCAACTTTAAATAAGTGTGATGAAATTGATGATGAAGTATTAGCAGCAATTCCAAAAGCAAAAGCAAAAGTTAATGAATTAATTACTCAATTTAAGTTTAGAGATGCTCAAACTGAAGCAATGACTTTGGCTAGAATTGGAAATAAGTATTTGGCAGATACTGAACCTTGGAAGCTTATTAAAACTGATGAAGACAAGGTTAAAACTATCTTAAACATTAGTTTGCAAATTTGTGAAGCATTGAGTGATATTTTCCTTCCTTTTCTTCCTCAAACATGTTGTAACTTAAAAAAGATTTTAAACTTAAAAAGTGAAGAAACTATAAGTCCCCAACATCAAATTGGAGAAGCAAAATTACTCTTCCAAAAAATTGAAAATGATGTAATTGAAGCTCAAATAAAGAAATTAAAAGAATCGAATAAAAAACAATCTAATCCAAAAGCAAACCCCATGAAAGACGAAATTACTTTTGATGATTTTACCAAAATGGATATTAGAACAGGAACTATTTTAACCGCAGAAAAACATCCTGATGCCGATAAATTATTAAAAATGACTGTTGACACAGGAATTGATGTACGTACTATTGTTTCTGGAATTGCTGAACATTATGCTCCAGAAGAAATTATTGGTAAACAAGTTTCTGTTTTAATCAATTTAGCACCAAGAAAAATTCGAGGGATTGTTTCTCAAGGCATGATTTTAATGGCAGAAGACAATGAAGGAAACTTGGCATTTGTTTCTCCAGAAAAAGCAATAGATAACGGTGGGGAGATTAGGTAGATTGATTAATAATTAAAATTTAGAAAATAACTAGCGTCTCTGCGTCTTTGCGAGATGATTACCAATAACGATATAACCCAAACAATGAAAGACAAAAAAAATAACTCATCAGACAAAAAGAAATCTTTTACTAAGAAGCCTACAAATAAAAGAGGCGACTTTAAAAAGAGACCTCCTAGACAAGCTCCTTTGCCTAAAGTTGATGATGGAAAAATTCGTTTAAATAAGTTTTTAGCTAATGCCGGAATATGCTCTAGAAGAGAAGCTGATGTGTTAATTCAAACAGGAGTAGTTGAAGTTAATGGTAAGATTATAACAGAAATGGGATTTAAAGTTGCAGATACAGACAAAATTGTTTGTGGTGGCGAAACGCTCCGACATGAAAAGAAAGTGTATTTGCTGATGAATAAGCCTAAAGGATTTGTTTCTTCATTAAACGATCCTTACAATAGAAGAAATGTAGTTGAACTACTTGGAAAGCTAAAACAAAGTGTTATTCCAGTTGATCCTTTAGGGAAGGACGCTACAGGAGTTTTGTTTTTAACCAACGATGAAGAATTGGTAAAAAGATTAACGCACCCAAAACAACATATAAAGAAAATCTATCAGGTGGCAACCTCTACCAATGTTTCTAATACACACTTACAACAACTAATTAATGGTGTAGATTTAGAAAATGGACTGACAAAAATGCAAGAAGCTACTCATGTTGGTGATGGTGAAAATAAAAAGCTAATTGGTGTAGAAATTCATTCTTCAAAAAACAACATTGTAAAAAAAATGTTTGAACATTTAGGTTACGAAGTTTCTAAGTTAGACAGAGTTTATTATGCCGGGTTAACCAAAAAGAACTTAGCCAGAGGGCAATGGAGATTTTTAACAGAAGAAGAAATTAATTTGCTTAAAATGACTACGCTTAATGTAAAGATTTGACTTTTAAAGCAAATTAATTAGTTAAAATATCAGTTGGTTACTTTGTTTTGTCTAAAACAATACCAACTTCCATTGCGAAATGAAGCGGATCTTTAGGCATATTGTGTTCAATAATATAAGTGTAAGTACCACTTTCTTCAAACTTTTTTGATGGCTCAACTAAATGTTCACTATCCCAAATATCATAACCAGCTTCACCAATATATTCACCTTTTTCATCTCTAATTTTTAATTCATAATTGTTGTTAGTTTCTTTGCCGCTTGGCGAAATCTCTTTTACAATAATATTGGCAGTTTTATATTGATAGCCATTTGCATATCTAAAGGAGATTTTAAAATCGTAATTGATAGAGTTGTCTTCAATCAATACTTTAAATTCTCGGCTGTCTTTTTTTAGCCATTCTAAATCTGGCGAAAGTTCTTTGTGTTCAACAAAAACTCTACCTTCAGGCTGGCAGCTAGTTAAAAATAAAAAAACAATTAAAGTAGCAGAAAGTAAATATTTCATAGGAATAAAGTTTTAGAAGTGATTAATTTAATTGAGCTAAAAACCAGTTATTTAGTAGGTTTTCTTTATTGTATTTCATTACTGCGTTAGTTTGCTGATCTATTACAACACCCCCAGCAGCATTAATAATGGCATTTCCTGCGGCAGTATCCCATTCCATTGTTGGAGCAAACCTTGGGTAACAGTCGGCAGCATTTTCCGCAACCATGCATAGTTTTAGTGAACTACCTTTTGAAAGTAAGCTGATTTTTTTATGCTCTGCTTCTTTTTCATTAATAAAAGTTTTGGTTTCATCACTCATGTGTGAGCGACTCGCTACTACTACAAAATCAGTTCTTTCTGTTTTAAGCGGTAATTCATTAGCAGTAGTTATTAAATCTGTAAGTGTGTTGGCAGCAGTAGTAATGTTGTTTATTTTATATGCTTTGTTGTCAGAGAAATACAATTCTTTGGTTACTGGCACATAAATAACACCCATAGTTGAAGCTTGGTTTTCAATCAAAGCAATGTTTACAGTAAATTCACCATTTTTATTAATGAATTCTTTTGTACCATCAAGAGGGTCAACCATCCAAAATTTTTTCCAACTTTTTCTTTCTTCATAAGGAATAGACTTACCTTCTTCACTAAGAATAGGTAGGCTTGTTGAAGTTAATCCTTTTACAATGGCTTGATGAGCTCTTTTGTCGGCTTCTGTTAATGGAGATTTGTCTGCTTTATTTTCAACTTGAAAGTTGGTTGAATAAACTGTTAAGATTTCTTTTCCTGCTTCAATAGCAGCATTTATGGCTGTTAAAAGTAAATTTTCTCTTGTCATAATTAATTTAATATCCACTTCCAGAAGCACTAATTTTTTCAATAGGATGCCAAGTAGTTTTCATTTCTAAAAAGTCTTCAATGTAATAAGGATTTTCGTGCAATTTATCATTCAAATTGCTATCATCTCTTACTACAATTCTTTTAAGGTTGTTTACTGAATGCTTTTGAATTTCGGCAATTTCTTTTTTATTGTTTCCGCAATATAACAAAGCGTTGATGTCCATGTGAGTTGATAAATGTTCAACCAATTCACTTCTTTTTCCTGTTAGGATGTTTACTATTCCACCAGGAACATCAGAGGTGTTCAGCACTTCTGCAAAAGTAATGGCACAAAGCGGCAAACTTTCTGAAGCCAACACAAGGGCTGTATTTCCTCCTGCAATAACAGGAATAATGGTGGTAACTAAGCCTAATAACCCTGATTTTTCTGGAGCAAGAATAGAAACAACTCCAGTAGGTTCTGGTGCAGTAAAATTAAAATGTGCAGTAGAAACGGGGTTAACAGAACTGAAAATAGGGGTAAATTTATCGCACCAACCAGCATAATAAATTATTCTATCTATTGAAGTGATTACTTCTTTTTCTGCATCTTTAGCTTTTACGCCTTGTTGTACTAATTCGGCTACAAATTGAGCTTTTCTCCCTTCTAAGATTTCGGCAATACGATATAGTATTTGACTTTTGTTGAAAGCTGTTACTTCGCTCCATTTGTTTTGAGCATTACGAGCAGCAACAACGGCATTCCTAACATCTTTTCTGGAAGATAAACAAATGTTGCCTACTTTATTTTCAGGGATATAGTATCTTCCTGATTCTGTTCTTGGGAATTTCCCATCTATAAATATTTTATAGGTTTTTAGCACTTCTATTCTACTCATTTTTATATGAATTCAATTGACTTTAGTAGCGGTAAAGGTATTAAAAACTAAACAGATTTAAAATGAATCTATAAAAAAAAGTGCTTCGAAAACTTCAAAGCACTTTTTAGTTTTTTATAAATGGGTGCACAATTTACTCTACCACTTCAACAATTAAGTTGTCATCGGTTTTGGTTACCTTAGTCAAGCCAAATTTGCCAAGCGATTTAATTCCTTTGTCCCATTGTTTGTTAGATAATCCTGAAGCATCTTTTAAGTCATTCATATTCATTTTTCCTTGTTGCGAAAGAATATCAAAAATGGCTTTTTCATTTTCGTTGAGTTCTAATGATTTTCTTGTAGAAACAATTTCCGGTTTCATTTGTGGGAAGAATGTAACATATTTTATTTTTTACAGCAAGAGCAAGTGTTTTAAGCTATTTGTATTTGTTTCGTGACGTATTTGTGACTTAAACTATGAGATTATAAGAAAAAAAAACTTTTATTGGCAAATATAATTATGTATTCTTTAATACAATAATGCTTTCCCTCATTTTAGAAGTATCTATATGTTTCTTTTGTTGATTACTAGTCCTTATCAATCTAGCAATTCTAATTTCTTCACAAGAATACCCCAAGAGTTCCGCAATTTTTGAAATGATTATATCTACTTCGATTACGTAGTTAGAATAAGCTGAATTAGAAACATTAATATAAACTTTGGCATTAGGGTTTAATTTCTTCTTTAATTCTTTAAGTATTCCTTCTATATCATTAAAATAACCTTTAATCATTTTGGGAATTTCTTTATTCCATAAAATCGCTTTATCACTTTCTAAAAACTTAATCACATCCTTTAGTTCTTTAATACTAGGAAACGGAACATCTAAAATAGGTATTTGAACATGAGAGACTAAACTTTGACTTCTCTGCTTTCTTTCTTTATTGAAAGTATTAATGTATCCTAACATCCATAGCTCCAATCTATATACATCTGTATAATCTCTAGAATTAAGATAAGGAGGAGAAGTAATTACTAAATCTATTTTTTTATTAATTTCTGAAATAGCCTTTCTAGAATCTCCAAGAATAATATTTTCTGTATTAATACATTTTTTTAAATGAGATTTTTTTAAATCGGGTAATACAATATCTGTTAAATGGTTTATGAATAAGTCATGTACTTGTTTCCTAGTGTATTTTTTCTCTCTCCAATTCTTCTTATATGACAAGCATTTACCATTTTTAAACACATTACTAATCTCTTGCAAAATTGAAGCTAGAGAAATCCTTAGTAATCCCTTATACTTCATAGAACCATTTATACATAAAGAGTCAATGACCTCAATTATGTCAAATATCCCATTAGATGCTGTTCTATGAAAAACCCACTTTGCTTTATCTTTACTCTCAAAAAAAGTTTTAGAATCTAATTTTGGGTGTTGAACTAATCCTTTCTTCAGTAGTAGGCTACCTTTTATAGTAGATATTAAATATTCTATTTCTTCGTATGAAAAACTTTCTGCTTCAAGTTTTGTTTTAGCAACTTCGTAGAAAAAAGGACTTGTTTCTATTGATATACACTCAATGTTTCTAGATTGGCATGCTAAAGCAGTTGTCCCCACTCCTCCAAACATATCTAAACAAACATTAGGCAAATTAATTTGTTCATCTATAATTTGTTCTACTAATTTTGAGGAATAGCCTTCAACAAAAGAATACCACCTATGTATAGGCTCACTCTTGTTTGGTAGGAATGTAACTAATT
>JAPHUD010000016.1 GCA_026196775.1 Flavobacteriales bacterium | reverse complement strand
TACGGCGTCAGCTTGGGCTTTGGTGTTTCACCTATGCGCTCCTGCACCTGGCGAGTTATCTATACTTTTTACTCGGTGGCGATTTTTCCCGTCTGAGCGAAGAGTTGCGCGAACGACCCTATATCCTGGTGGGTGGACTAGGGTTTGTCGGGCTGACTGTCTTGGCGATGACATCGTCTCGTTGGAGCATGCGCCGGCTTGGTAAGCGCTGGAAGAAAGTGCATAGGCTGGTTTATCTCATTGTCGTTCTGGCGTTGCTGCATATGCTCTGGGTGGTTCGAGCGGACGCGGCGCGCTGGTTCCTCTATGCAGGTAGTGCCGCGGCACTCTTCTTCTTGCGCGTTCCTGCGGTGGCTAAGGCTCTCACTTCAGTATGCAGCAGAAAGAGTCGGCTTGAATAAAACTGAAATAAACGGTTGACGGCTGTTTTCAGGTGCCTATAATGCGCACCACTTCCGGCGCAGTCCTCAAGCAAAACCTCTTGTAAATCAAAAGGTTAGCGAAATAAAAGGGTTGCACCGGTGGCGGATTCGAGTAGAATGCGCCGGGCTGGCAGGGTGGTGGTTGAGTCCTGTTGGCGGCTTCGGTCAGGTTGATCGGAAGCGGTTGAAAGAGGTGGTTGACAGCGGATTTGAACGCTGTATGATTCGCCTCCCGCTGATGAGAGACGCTGGGTTGATCTGAAGCGCAAGCGGTTGAGAAGAAAGAAAAACTTCTTCAAAAACAGCTTGACAGGTAACAAGGCTGCTGTAGAATGCGCGGCCTCGGTTGAGACGAAAGGCTTGATCGAAACGCTCTTTAACAACTGAATCAAGCAATTCGTGTGGGTGCTTGTGAATGTAAGACTGATGGTCAGATAGATTATCAGCATCACAAAGCAACACTCGTTTATTCGAGAGTTACTCTTTCTTGTAAAGAGATTTGCGATTGCTGAGCCAAGTTTAGGGTTTTCTCAAAACCCAAGCAGTATTGAACTGAAGAGTTTGATCATGGCTCAGATTGAACGCTGGCGGCAGGCCTAACACATGCAAGTCGAGCGGATGAAGGGAGCTTGCTCTCTGATTCAGCGGCGGACGGGTGAGTAATGCCTAGGAATCTGCCTGGTAGTGGGGGACAACGTTTCGAAAGGAACGCTAATACCGCATACGTCCTACGGGAGAAAGCAGGGGACCTTCGGGCCTTGCGCTATCAGATGAGCCTAGGTCGGATTAGCTAGTTGGTGAGGTAATGGCTCACCAAGGCGACGATCCGTAACTGGTCTGAGAGGATGATCAGTCACACTGGAACTGAGACACGGTCCAGACTCCTACGGGAGGCAGCAGTGGGGAATATTGGACAATGGGCGAAAGCCTGATCCAGCCATGCCGCGTGTGTGAAGAAGGTCTTCGGATTGTAAAGCACTTTAAGTTGGGAGGAAGGGCAGTAAGTTAATACCTTGCTGTTTTGACGTTACCGACAGAATAAGCACCGGCTAACTTCGTGCCAGCAGCCGCGGTAATACGAAGGGTGCAAGCGTTAATCGGAATTACTGGGCGTAAAGCGCGCGTAGGTGGTTTGTTAAGTTGGATGTGAAAGCCCCGGGCTCAACCTGGGAACTGCATCCAAAACTGGCAAGCTAGAGTATGGCAGAGGGTGGTGGAATTTCCTGTGTAGCGGTGAAATGCGTAGATATAGGAAGGAACACCAGTGGCGAAGGCGACCACCTGGGCTAATACTGACACTGAGGTGCGAAAGCGTGGGGAGCAAACAGGATTAGATACCCTGGTAGTCCACGCCGTAAACGATGTCGACTAGCCGTTGGGATCCTTGAGATCTTAGTGGCGCAGCTAACGCATTAAGTCGACCGCCTGGGGAGTACGGCCGCAAGGTTAAAACTCAAATGAATTGACGGGGGCCCGCACAAGCGGTGGAGCATGTGGTTTAATTCGAAGCAACGCGAAGAACCTTACCAGGCCTTGACATGCAGAGAACTTTCCAGAGATGGATAGGTGCCTTCGGGAGCTCTGACACAGGTGCTGCATGGCTGTCGTCAGCTCGTGTCGTGAGATGTTGGGTTAAGTCCCGTAACGAGCGCAACCCTTGTCCTTAGTTACCAGCACGTTAAGGTGGGCACTCTAAGGAGACTGCCGGTGACAAACCGGAGGAAGGTGGGGATGACGTCAAGTCATCATGGCCCTTACGGCCTGGGCTACACACGTGCTACAATGGTCGGTACAAAGGGTTGCCAAGCCGCGAGGTGGAGCTAATCCCATAAAACCGATCGTAGTCCGGATCGCAGTCTGCAACTCGACTGCGTGAAGTCGGAATCGCTAGTAATCGTGAATCAGAATGTCACGGTGAATACGTTCCCGGGCCTTG
>JAPHUD010000012.1 GCA_026196775.1 Flavobacteriales bacterium | reverse complement strand
TTTTTAGTCTCTTTTAGCGTTCCAAAATCAAGTACGTTTCCTTCTTTAGTTATTCTATTATATTCTTCTGTTCGCATTTTTGGTCAACTTGTGCCTAACATGCGGATAAACGTACCGGTACGTTTATCCGCATTGTATCTTTTTTCAAAAATATTAAATCTATTTAAATCAACCTATTTTATTTTTAGCACTATAAGTTTTTGATGTTGAAAATTAATTATTAGAAGGTGATGTATTCATATTTAAGTTGTTTAAAATCATAAAATCAGTCAGACTTATTTTCTTCAAAAATATAAAAAATAGACTATCAATATATTTTCTTATTTATAGGCTGCTGCATTTTATTTAAAATCTCTACTCCCAATTAACAAGATATCTCTAGCTTCATTTTACTAAGCTTTGTTCCTCAGCTTGTAAAATTTTGTTCGATATGACACTACCCTAGACAGGGCTTTTACTCTTCGCTTAATTGTTTTACTTTTTCTGCCCATTGGTGTAAAACAAACTGCTGTGTTTCAAAATCATCCTTAAAAGGACCACAAACAATTTTTAATTCAGTTTGGTTGGTTTCTTCACTTCTTAAAAGAAGAAATTTTTCAACATAACCCACACTGTCTATTAAATAATCATTTTGAATGTACCAACAGCCAAAGAGCTTATTAGCATATTCGCTTGTCATGTTTTTTAGACTAGTATAATTATAGTTGATGTTTGACTTGGTTTTCCAATCTTTATTTAAATAATCTTTGATGTCAAATAAGGGCTGTAACTTAGGTGTAAATTTTGATTGAGTCATTACCTCCCAAACTTTATCATCTGAGGCATTTATAGCAATATTAAAGCTTACAAATTGAGCATCTGAAATATTAGCTACTTCATTTTCAGATATAAATGTCACATCCTTATAGTGAGCACTTCCATTTCCGCCATTTAAATAACGAAAACCTACAATAGAATCTTTTTCTACTTCAATAGCTTGTATTACAATTATAACTTCTGTTTTCTTACTATAATCATTGTAATATTTGGCAAGCTTAGGCAATTTCATGTCCATTGCTTTGGCATCAGGATATGATTTTGTATCAACAAAAATAAGTGACTTTTCACTTTTTGCTTCTTCTTCTGTTGGGAGCCTTCCGTTTATTACCGGAACTTTTTTCCAATCTTTTAAATCTACTGCCGGAAACCCATTTAAATTATCGGGACAATACCAACCACCATATTTGTGAGTAGTTTTTTTTGTTGTTTCATCTTTTTGTTTTTCTTTTTCTTGGGCTGGCTTATTTTCAGCAGTTGTACATCCAACCATAGCTATTAAGAAAGTACTTACTAATAATTTTTTCATGATATTATGTTTTATGATTATTTGATAAAAGTACATCTGCTCTATGCTGAAGAGTGTTAAGAAATGTAAATTAACGTAAAACAAAGGTAATTTTATGTAATGCTATTTTATTTTACACAACATTATGCAGTAGATTTGCAATATGCAATTAAAAAGAATAGGTAAATACATTGGAAGTGTGGCTTTGGTAGTTTTGTTAGCATCACTAAAACAGACAGATGCTGATGTGAGAGAGCAAAGTGTAAAAGTAGCCATACGAATGATAGGAGATGAGTTTTTGCTTCAGGTTGGAGATAGTACTTCTCGTGTTATGCCTGTAGAAAAACATCAAGGGAGATATTTGATTCAATTTGAAAATGAATTTGGTTTTGAACCTGATTTTTTATCTATAGCAGCTTTAAAAGTAGCTGAAAAAACAAAAACATTAGGTAGTTTCATCCTTGAAACAGAAAAATGTTCTACCAAAGAGGTAGTGCATAGCTTTGAAATTAGTAGCAAAAAAGATGAGAGTTTGGTTCCATGTAAAGCTCGTCCATTACCTAAAGATTGTTATAAACTTTACGTTACGCTTTTAGAAGAAGAAAACCCACCCGTTTTAGCTCAGAAAAACATAGCGTCAACCAATTTCTCATTTGTTTATGTTATTGTTATTGGATTATTGCTGATAGGAGGGGTTTGGTATTGGAAAAAAAGAAAAAACACAGCTGTCACAAATTCTGATTGGATTCAAATAGGAGAATATCAATTTGATAAAAAAGGAATGAAACTTTTTTATAAAGGGAAAAGCGAGGAGCTATCGAGTAAAGAAGCAAGTTTGTTGGATTTGCTTTACACTAATGTTAACCAAACGGTAAGTAGAGAACATATTTTACAAATAGTTTGGGAAGATGAAGGAGATTATTTAGGAAGAACTTTAGATGTTTTTATTTCTAAGCTCCGTAAAAAGTTAGAAGCTGATGCTAATTTAAAAATTGTAAACATACGTGGCGTAGGATACAGAATAGTATTGAATTAAGTCCCACAAAAAGTCTTATAACCTTCATCACCATGAGGGGGAGGTGTTTGTAAATGTTGGTAGTCAGTTTGCTTTTTATAAGGGGTTTTACCTACGTTTAGCAATTCATTAAACAATATGAAATTTTGTTGTAAGCAAGCATTATCTAAAGCTTTTTCTACCAAATGGTTGCGAGGTATAAACTCAGGATTGTGCTGTTGCATGGTTTTAAGAGCAGAAGCTAGACTAATGTTGTTTGCTTTTAATACATCTTCCCAACGTTGGTACCATTGAGCAAAATCGGGAGCAGTATATTTTTCATCTGTTTGTTGGTGGTAATTAGCAATTGCTAAATAAGTGTTGGTATAATCAGCTTGGTTGTTTTGCATCCAACTTAATAAATCTTCCATTAGTTGTTTTTCATTGTCGGATACAGTTGTTAAACCTAATTTAAGTCCATTCATCAGCCACCATTTTTCTTTGTAGATAGCAGGAAAACTATTAATAACTTCTTGAGCCATTTTTACTGCTTTGTCAGCATCTTTATCTATTAGTGGAATTAAGGTCTCTGCTAAGCAAACTAAGTTCCATTGTACTATTCCCGGTTGCTGACCAAAAGCGTATCTGCCTTGCACATCTATAGAACTAAAAACAGTATCGGGATGGTAGTTATTCATAAAAGCACACGGACCATAATCAAACGTTTCTCCGGCAATAGACATGTTGTCGGTATTCATTACGCCATGTATAAATCCTATTCTCAGCCAATTTATTACTAAGTCAATTTGTTTGTTCATTACAGTTTTAAGCAAAGCTAAAGGTGGATTGGTGTTTTCAGCCAATTCAGGATAATGGCGTTTGATAACGTAATTGGTAAACCCTTGCAAAGTAGCAATATCTAAAAAATTACTGATGTACTCAAAAGTTCCTACTCTAATATGGCTCGACATTACACGAGCAAGCACAGCTCCTTCGTGTACTTCCTCACGATACACTTTTTCCCCTGTACTTACTACCGATAAACTTCTAGATGTAGGAACTCCCAAATGATGCATGGACTCACTTATTAAAAACTCTCTTAACATAGAGCGTAACGTAGCTTTGCCATCACCTCTACGAGAATAAGCAGTCTGTCCTGAGCCTTTTAGTTGAATATCGAACAGTTTATTGTTAGGAGAGAGGTGTTCTCCTAAAAGTATGGCTCTGCCATCACCCAACATAGTAAAATGTCCAAATTGATGCCCTGCATAAGCTTGTGCAATAGGTTCCGCTCCAATAGGCAAAAGGTTTCCTGAAAATAATTGAGCTTTGTCATCTTCGCTAATGGCAGAAAAATCTAAACCAAGCGTTTTAGCAAGTTCATTATTAAAACAAACCATTTTAGGATTTGGAACAGCAGCAGGTAGTTGTTTAGCAAACAATTTTTCTGAAAGCTGAGCATAGGAATTATTAAAATTCCACCCGATATGGTTTTGTTGAGTCATTTGTTAAAGGTCGTTTTCGCAAGTACCGTTATTCTCCCAACTGCTTAAATTATAAATAGTTGTTTCAGCAATACCAATGAGGGCTTCTCGGGTTAAAAATGCCTGATGTCCTGTAATAATTACATTTGGAAAAGAGCGTAATCGACTGTAAACAGGGTCTTTTAAAACGCTATTGGTATGGTTGTTAAAGAATAGTCCTTTTTCTTTTTCATAAACATCTAAGCAAGCACCGCCCAAATGTTCGTTTTCTATGCTTTCTATAAGTGCGTTGGTGTTAATAACAGCTCCTCTTGCAGTATTAATCAAGATACTGCCTTTTTTCATGCTGGCAAACTCTTTTTTACCTAATAAGTAATGTGTTTTTTCATTTAATGGACAATTAAGGGAAACAACATCGCTGTTTTTTAAAAGTATTTCTAAAGTGGTATATTCCATATTAATTTCTTCTGCAGAAGGGTTTTCTACAGGGTCGTAAGCTAATAGTTTACAGCCAAAACCATTCATTATTTTGGCAAAAGCAAAACCGATTTTTCCAGTACCGATAATGCCTATCGTTTTATTATTTAAGTCGAAGCCAACAAGTGTATCTAATCTAAAATCTTGCAGTTGGATAAGGCTTTCTGCTTTATGTAGTTTACGATTGAGAGCTAACAGTAAAGCCACACCATGTTCTGCAATAGCGTAGGGAGAATATTCGGGTACATTGGCTACTTTAATTCCTAGTTCGTGTGCTTTTTGTAAATCAACATGATCATAACCCACAGAACGTAATGTAATGTAGTTAACTTTGTACTCAGCAAGTTTTTCAATAACTTTTGCATTAGCATTATCACTAGAAAATAAAGCAACAGCATCAAAGCCATTAGCCATTTCAACTGTATTTTCGTTTAGTGGTTTTTCAGTAAAACTAAATTCATGTTTGTTTTTAGCTGCTTCTTCTAAAAAAGGTTGGTCAAAACCATGTGTGCTATAGGCTAATACTTTCATATTTTAGGAATAAGAATTATGAAAATCAAAAATAAGGTTAAAAAACAAAATTGACTTTTAAATGCAATCAATTCGCATTAATCATTTTTAAATAATGTTTTATTTGCAAGATAAGCTGGTCGATAGATTTGTTTTCTTTTAAGGCAATGGTTAAATCACAAGCCTCATCACGGTAATCACCAGAAGAACCAACTTTAAAGCGTGAAACAGAAAGTGTAGTAATGTACTTATTAGGAAAACAATCGGACATGGTAAGGTCTATTAAAATCTGAAAAGGAGTAGCAATAAATTTATCTACTTCGTTTCCTTTGGGAATCATTAAACGAGATAGGTTGTTATTATCGAAATAACGATAGTGTAGGTGAGGAGACATTAACTCCGAACCTTTTTTAGAATTGATGTAGCCAAGAGTAGCTACTTTTTTTCTTTCTTCAATAAGGTAGTTGGTTAATTTCTTTACCGCTTCATATTCCATTCTGTTAGTAGCATCATAGATAATTCCTATTTCTATAGCTTTATCCAAACCAATAGCCTTAACTTTTCTTACAGTGTTTTTATTCTTCTTATTAAGTAAGAACTGAGCAATATTGAGTTTAAATTTTTTTAGCATAGTAAAAATAGCAGCATTTATTTTTTACCTCTAACGTGTTTTTCTACTTCATCCCACATTTCATTAGGAATAGCATCAAAACTATTGAATTCTCCAGCATTATAAATCCATTCGCCACCATCTATAGTTACTACTTCGCCATTTATGTAAGCAGAAAAATCCGACATTAAATAAGCTGCTAAGTTAGCTAGTTCTTGGTGTTCGCCAAATCGTTTTAGTGGAATTCTTTTTAGCGGGTCTATATTTTTTGCAACAGCATCTGGAAATAAACGGCTAAAAGCACCTTGTGTAGGAAATGGACCTGGAGCAATAGCATTATTTTTTATACCATATTTAGCCCATTCTGATGCTAAAGAACGAGTAAGTGCTAAAACGCCTGCTTTGGCACAAGCCGATGGAACAACATATCCTGAACCTGTCCAACTATAAGTTGTTACAATATTTACTACATTTCCTTTAATTTGGTTGGCTATCCAGTATTTTCCTAAAGCCAAACTACAATTGTAACTGCCTTTTAAAACAATGTCTGTAATCACATCAAATGCTTTGTGAGATAACCTTTCCGTAGGGCTAATAAAATTACCTGCTGCATTATTAACCAAGCCATTAATGGAACCAAATTTTTCGATACCTAAATTAATTACTTTTTCAACTTGTAGGTAATCTCTTACATCACAAACAAAACCAACAATATTGTCTTTTTTAGTTAAGGTTTTTAGCTCTTCAACAGTGTTATTAATTACTTCTTCTTTACGAGATGCAATAATGATGTTTGCACCCAATTCTAAAAAATAAGTTGCCATGCTTTTTCCTAAGCCTGTACCGCCACCGGTAATTAAAATGGTTTTACTTTTTAGTTCGTCATTTTTAAACATTTTATCAGTGTAGTTCATGGCTTTGTTTTAAGGTTTGTATTAAGCAATTGCTTTTTCTATTTGTTGAATAATGTTCTCAGCTTTATCGTAAACTTCTTGTTCGGAAACAGGAACAGGAGCAAAACGAGCCATATCACACAAATCAATGGTTTCTATTAATGAGTTGATAATGTTTTCATCTACATTTTTATTGCTAAGTGAAGATTTTATATTTTCTTGTGTTAAATCCGCTACAGCAATATTTAATTTATCGCTAATGTAACCAAATAAGGCTTTAGAAGTAGCTTCATAAAAAGCATTTTTATCGTTTGCTGCCAAGCTTTTCTTAGCAGAAGATAAAAGTTTAGCAGCCAACTTACCAGCTTTTCTACTTTTAACTTTAGCAATATCGCTCATGGCTGCTCGGTTTTTATTTCTTACAATAAATGCAATTATAAAAAGCAAAGGAGCGAGTAGGAGTAGGCTGTAAAATTTCCAACTATTGTATAAGTTATTTGTATTTAGCACAAATTGTGGTGTATCGGTATGGATGTACCTGATATCTTCGCCAAGAATTTTAATATCTTCTTTTCCTGCGGCAGTGTAGGTTACATTGTTACCAGAACCATCACCTTTATTTATTTTTAAAACAATAGGATTAGATTTTAGTGTTTCGTACTTTTTAGTTGAAGGATTAAAATAAGAGAAAGTAATTGGTTCTATAGTAAAATTTCCTTGATAGCGAGGAATAACTAAATAATTATATTCTTTACTTCCAGAAACTCCAGTATTACTTGTTTTGGTATTGTCAGTTATTTTAGGGTCATAAATTTCAAATTCTTTCGGGAAGTTAATTTGTGGATTATCAATCAAAGGTAAGTTACCATTACCACTAATGTTTATTTTAATATTGATGGCTTCATTAGCTTTAACTTCATTGGCTGAAACCTCGGTAGTCATTTTTAATTGGCCAACTGCATTAACAAAATCATCAGGTTTTGGGGTTGGGTGAGGAAGTACCTTAATTCTTATAGACTTACTTTTAACAATATGTTCTTCTTCCACAACTTTACCAAAAAACTGATCAAAAATACTTTGTCCACCACTTACTCTCTTTTGAGTAATAAAACGCATTTCTAATGGATCTATTTCTAACTCTCCTGAACGTTGAGGAAACAATACAATTTTTCTGATGGTAGCAACATTCCATATTTCATTGTTAATTTTTTCTTGTGTCCATTGTGCCTGACCTATATTAATTTCTTGACTCCAAAAACCGTTTAAATCTGCATTTTTAACCATTTCGTTAGCAGCAATATTTACTTTAGTATAAAGTTGATAAGTAGCTACTAAATGCTCTCCTTGGTAAACAGTGGTTTTGTTTACACTAGATTTAATAAACAAGTCGCCACTACCTTTAGTTATAGTAGTGTTATTACTATTAGGGTTGTTTTGAACATTAGCTCCTTTGCTAACATTTATTTCTATGGTGTTTGATTGGTATTTTTCTCCTTCAATAGTTACTTCTGCAGCAGGAATAGTAAAACTTCCTTCATTTACTGCCATTAAAATATAACTGTAAGAAATGTTAGCACTTGTTTTTCCGTTTACCCAACTCATACTGGTAGATTGATTTGGTCCAGATAGTACCCTAAAATCGGATATTTTGGGTGGCTTAAAGTTATCTATGTTAGAATTTACTCTAAATTCAATTTTAAAACGATCTCCCGTAGCAACATCATAGTGGCTTGCTGCAGCAGTGAATTTAATATCTTGAGCAACAGCTAAAACTCCTGAGAAAGTTAACATCAAGAGTAAAAGTAGATATGTTGTAATTCGTTTCATCTGTTATATAAGCAAATTTCTATTTTTATTTAATTTACCAATCTTTTTCAATTTTAACTTTCTGACCTTTTTCTTTTTCTTTTTTCATTTTTGCTTGTACTTCTTTTTCTTTCTGATTAAGAGCATCTAGCATACGCTGAGCTTCTTCTTTAGATAGCTGACTAGGTTTTTGTTGTTGTTCTTTTTGCTGATCTTGCTTTTTCTCTTCATTTTCCTTTTGCTCGTCCTTATTTTCCTGCTTCTCTTCATCTTTCTTTTCTTCTTCCTTATCTTTTTCTTTATCCTTGTCCTTGTCTTTGTTTTCGTTTTGTTGTTGTTCTTTTAGTTTCTTTTGAGCATAAGCAAGGTTGTACCTAGTTTCATCATCTTTCGGGTTAAGGCGAAGTGCATTTTTGTATGCATCAACACTTTCTTGGTATTTTTGAGCTTCTAGAAAAGAGTTGCCCAAATTATGAAATGCACTTGCTTTAAGCTCTTTGTTAGAACTTTGTTCGGCAATTTTTTTAAATTCTTCCGCAGCTTCTGCAAATTTTTGTTCTTTATATAAAGCATCACCTAAGTTAAAAGTAGCTTTTTCTGAAGCCTGATTTTTCTCAAGAGCTTTTTTGTAGCTTTCGGTAGCTTCGGTATATTTTTCATTTTCGTAGTGCTTATTTCCTTCACGGATATGTTTTTTCTCTTCCTGAGCAAAAGAAAGCCCAACAAAACTTAAAAATAATATGAGTAAAATGTATTTCATCTTTTTATTTATGATTCAAATAATTTTATCTTGTCCAACTTACTACTTCTTCTTCTTGATATTAAAAACTCAATGATTAGCAAAACTAAACTGATTAGTAAAAATAACTGAAACCTATCATCGTAGTTTTTAAACACTTTACTACCAAACTCTTTTTTCTCCATTTTATTTATCTCATTCATAATAATAGATAAACCTGCATTAGCATTAGTAGCACGTACATAAGTTCCCTCTCCAGCAGCAGCAATTTCCTGTAGCATCTTTTCATTTAATTTAGAAACAATTGTATTATTACTATTGTCGGTTCTAAACCCTACTTGTCTACCATTTTGATAAATAGGCAATGGAGCTCCATTTTCGGACCCCATTCCAATAGTGTGAACAATAACATCATTTTCTAAAGCATTTGCTGCAGCACCTAAAGCATCGTCTTCATGGTTTTCTCCATCGGTAATAACAATAATGGCTTTGCTAGTTTCTGCTTCTGGATTAAAAGAACGAAGTGCTAAATCTATTGCTTTTCCTATAGCAGTACCCTGAACTGGAACAATGTCTGTGCCGATACTTTCTAAAAACAATTTTGCTGAAGAATAATCAGAAGTGATAGGAAGTTGAACATAAGCTTCACCAGCAAAGATGATAATTCCTAGCCTGTCGTTTTCCAATTTTTCGATAAGCTGATAAATGGCTCTTTTGGCTCTTTCTAGTCGGTTAGGAGAGAGGTCTTCTGCTAACATACTGTTAGAAACATCTAAAGCTATCATTAAATCAACGCCTTCACGTTTAATCTCTTCTGCTTTTGTGCCATATTGTAAGTTTGCTAAACCAATAAATAAAGAAATGATTGCCAGCAGATAAAGTACAAACTTAACTGAAGGTTGGTGTTTTGCGACTTCAGGAGTTAATCTTTTTACAAGGTGGTGAGTTCCAAATTGCTTTAACTTTTTCTTTTTCCATTGTTGGAACAATAAAAAAGCAACAATTAGTAATGGAATAACCACAGCTAAAGCGTACAAAAATAATATGTTTTCAAATCTAAACAATGCTTTTGTAAAGTGTTTTGGTTAATAAGAATTCAATTAATAAAGCACAAGCGGCTAATATGGCAAATGGTAAAAATTTCTCCGATTTTTTTCTGTAATCAGTAACGTTAATTTTAGATTTTTCCATTTTATCAATTTCTTTGTAAATTTCTTCTAATTCTTTGTTGCTTTTAGCTCTAAAATATTTTCCATCAGCCATTTCAGCTATTTGAGTCATTGTTTCTTCATCAATTCTTACAGGTACATCTTGGTATTGTTTCCTACCAAATTGGTCAACATAAGGAGTGGGAGCTGTTCCTGTTGTTCCTACACCAATAGTATAAACTCTTACACCAAATTCTCTAGCAATTTCTGCTGCGGTTACAGGTGGGATAGAACCTGAATTATTAATTCCATCTGTAAGTAAAATAACTACTTTACTTTTAGCTTCACTATCTTTTAATCTGCTTACAGAAGTCGCTAACCCCATTCCTATGGCTGTTCCGTCTTCAATCATACCGTTTTGTATGCTGGTAAAAAGATTAATAAGTACATCATGGTCGGTAGTTAGTGGACATTGAGTAAAGCTTTCGCCAGCAAAAACTACTAAGCCCATTCTATCGTTTGGTCTGTTAGAAATAAATTCCATGGCAATGTTCTTACAAGCTTCCAAACGATTAGGTTTAAAATCTTCTGCTAACATACTTCCTGAAACATCAATACTTAATACAATATCAATTCCTTCGGTAGAAACATCTTGCCAGCTTGATGAAGTTTGTGGTCGGGCAATAGCTGTAATTAATGCAGTAATACCAATAATTCTCAATAAAAATATACTATGTCTGGATTTGGCTAAAAAAGTAGAAGTTAAGTTTTCGTTGGTACTTAGTTTTACATTTCCTTGGAGTTTTCTTAGTCTTAAAATATACCAAACAATCATTAAAGGAATAATGAGTAGCAACCAGAAAAAATTTGGATTAGCAAATGATATGTCGTACCAAAAATCAAGCATGAGGATTAGTGTTTTCAGGTTCAATCATTTTTGTTGCTTCTACAAATTCAATAGCATTAGTCAAACTATTTTCATTTTCATTTGCTAATGGCTGTTCTTTAGCAAATTTTACTAAATCGGCTAGGGTAAGTGTTTGCGAAAGTTTTAGTTTTAATTCTTCAGGAATTTGATGTAGCCTTAATCCGTGCATAATTTCAGAAGTGGTTTCTTCTAGTGCATTTACTTGGTATCTTTCTTCAATATATTCTCTCAATATTTCAGAAATTTCTGAATGATAGGCTTTTATTCTTCCATTCTGCCATAACTGTTGCTCGTTTAGCTGCCTTAGTTTCTCTAAAGCAATTTCATGTACAGGGATTTTAGGGATAATTTTTTCTTCAACAACAGGCTTTTCTCTTCTTAAATACCTTACTAAAAAGAAAATTCCAATAAGAGCGGCTAAAATAGCTGCTAACCAAACCCAATTGTCTTTTAACCAATCTTTAATAGAAAACGGTTCGGAAAGTGGTTGTTTAATATCGAAAATAGCATTGGCAGTATCAACTTCCATGCTTTGTACTTCTAGCAAAAGCGGGTCGGATTCAATAGTATCGCCATTAACAATAAATTGGAAAGGAGGAATTACATAATATCCCGAATCGAAACTGGTAATAAGCAATGATTGAGCTTGAGCAAAAAGTCCGTTAGCATCAGCAACAGAAGTGTCAATAGGAGATTTAGAAAGTACTTCAATTTCTTTTATGATGGTATCATTTAGTTGAGGAAAAAGTATTTGGGTATTTTTATCTTGGTAAGTGGCAATAAAGTGAAGCTGTGTTTGTTCGCCAATCATTAAAAAATTGGTATCTAAAACAGCTTTTACTGCTAAATTTTGACTAAAAAGAGCAAAACTAGGTAGTAATAACGCAACGAATATGTAAATTAACTTTCTCACCCTCTTTTCTTAAATAAAGTCATTAATGGTTTAACGTAATCTTGATGTGTACCAATAGAAGCACTGTCCACACCAGCTTTTTTAAATATTGTTTTTAGCTTATCTTTTCTTTTTAAGGAAGCAATTTCATAATCTTTTCTTACTTGTTTATTAGATGAGTTTATCCATTGCAATTGGTTAGTTTCGGCATCTAAAAATGGCACTAAACCAAGGTCGGGTAAATTTTCTTCTGCTTTATCGTAAAGCTGTAAAGCAATAATGTCATGCTTTTTATTAGCAATTTTTAAAGCATCTTCATAGTTGTATTTAGCTATAAAATCTGAAATAATAAAAGTTGTAGCTCTTCTTTTAATAACATTGTTTAAATACTTAATAGCTACCTCAATGTCTGTTCCTTTGCTTTCGGGTTGAAAATCAATTAAATGTCTAATAATCATTAAAATATGACTCTTGCCTTTTTTAGGAGGAATAAACTTTTCAATTTTATCTGAGAAGAAAATTACGCCAACTTTGTCGTTGTTTTGAATGGCTGAAAAAGAAAGTACAGCACAAAGTTCTGTTGCTAATTCTTGCTTACTTTTTTGTTGAGTTCCAAAATATCCAGATCCGCTAACATCAACCAAAATCATAACGGTCATTTCTCGTTCTTCTTCAAAAACTTTTACATAAGGATGGTTAAAACGAGCGGTAACATTCCAGTCTATGGTTCTTATTTCATCTCCATGTTGGTATTCTCTAACTTCGCTAAAAGCCATACCTCTTCCTTTAAAAGCAGAATGATATTCTCCTGAAAAAAGCTGATTGCTTAATCCACGAGTTTTTATTTCTATTTTTCTAACTTTTTTTAAAAGTTCAGACGTACTATTATAGCTCATTTGTAATAATTAGAAATTTGATTTATCAATTATTAGTTTAATTTCTAATTAGGTTTTATGGGATTTCAACATTGTTTAAAATACCATTAATAATGTCTGTACTGGTTATGTTTTCAGCTTCAGCTTCATAACTTAAACCAATTCTGTGCCTCAACACATCATGGCAAATTGCTCTCACATCTTCAGGAATTACATAACCTCTACGTTTTATAAAAGCATACGCTTTAGAAGCCAATGCTAAGTTAATACTTGCTCTTGGAGACCCTCCAAAAGTAATTAGGTTTTTGTATTCAGTAAGATTATAATCTTCAGGATGTCTTGTCGCATCGACAATATTTACAATGTATTGTTCAATTTTTTCATCCATATAAACCTCTCTGACCACATTTCTAGCTTTAAGAATGTCTTCAGGTTTAAGAACGCGATTTGGTTTTGGAAATCCTGCTTTAGAGATATTGTTTCTAATAATTATTTTTTCCTCTTCTTTTTTAGGATAATCTAGCACTACTTTTAGCATAAATCTATCTACTTGAGCTTCTGGTAGAGGGTAAGTACCTTCTTGTTCAATAGGGTTTTGGGTGGCTAATACTAAAAATGGTTCAGGTAAATGGAATGTTTCTTCTCCAATGGTTATCTGACGCTCTTGCATGGCTTCTAATAAAGCACTTTGCACTTTTGCAGGAGCACGATTGATCTCATCGGCAAGGACAAAATTAGCGAAGATAGGTCCTTTTTTAACAGTAAAAGCTTCTTGCTTTTGGTTGTAAATCATGGTACCTATAATATCAGCAGGAAGTAAATCCGGAGTAAACTGAACACGACTAAATTTAGCGTCTATAGCTTTTGCTAACGTGTTTATAGCAAGTGTTTTTGCTAAACCAGGAACACCCTCTAAAAGAACATGACCATTAGATAACAAGCCAATTAACAATCTTTCTGTCATGTGTTTCTGGCCAATAATTACTTTGTCCATTTCCATGGTAAGCAAGTCTACAAAGGAACTTTCTTTTTGAATTTTTTCATTTAATGCTCTAATATCCACATCTGTTGAACCTTCTGAAGAGGCAGAAGATAAAGGTGGAGTAGGTGTATGTGCTTCTTCCATAATTTTTTTAGTTTTATTGTTGCTAAATTAAGCAGCTAAGTTAGTTTATTATTATGGAGAAGGCTTGTTCGGTGTTAAAAAATGTTAAGAGTTAAGTCGTTAATAATCAGTGGCTAGTGCTAGGTCTTAAAATGTCACTATTGATTTAGTCAATAGGTAAAAGCGAAACAGAAGTAGTTATGAACTTAAAATGTAGATTAGAGTGAAAATTATTTTTCCAATACAAAATTTGCTGATTGTGTTAGTATGGTTTCTTTTCCAATGCCTAAATCAACAGTTTTTGTAAGTGTTTGATAACCTTCAGCAGTAATTTCTAAGGTGTATTTTTTATTTCCTACTAAGGTAATGAAGTAACGTCCCTCATCAGTTGATGTAGTTGAAGCAACCACCTTTCCACTTTCATCTTTAAAATCAATTTTAGCAATTATAACTTCTTGTTCTGGGTTTTTAATTTCGCCTTTTAAAATAGAAAGGTTTATGGATACACCTTCTGTTAAAACAGGGTAGTTACTCATATCAATTTTATAAATATCTCTTTCTCCCATACCATCTTTTCTTTGGTTGGAGTAATAAGCGGTTTTTCCATCAGTACTCAACACAAAATGTAAGTCATCATTTACTGAATTAATTGGGTAACCTAAATTTTGTGGAGTAGTCCAAGTACTATCATCTTGAAGTCTTGTCATAAAAATATCATAACCACCCATAGAAAGATGTCCTTTAGAGCTAAAAAACAATGTCCTTCCATCAGGATGAATAAAAACTGAAATTTCATCTTCTGGAGTATTGATTGTTGAACCAATATTTTTAGGTTCTAACCAAACGGTATTAGATTTTTTTTGTGAGATATAAATATCTCCTTTTCCAACAGGATTGTTTTTTTTTCCAGTTCTTTCACTAACAAAAAAGAGGTAGTTTCCATCAGCAGTAAGTTGAGCTGAACTTTCAAAATAAGATGTATTTACGGGTTTTTCTAATGACCTAGGAGTACTCCATTTACCTGAGTTTCTCTTTTTTGACAGAAAAATATCTCCGATATATAAATTACCATCATTTCTATAAATAAAAATTTCTTCACCACTAGGAGAAATACTTAAACTAGCATCATGTCCTTCAGTGTTTATATTTCCTTCAATAGGATAAGACCTTCCCCATTCATTATTAATAGAATCCCAATGAGAGATATAAACATCTTCATAATATTTGTAGTCGCCAGCTTTATCTATTCCACCACCTTTGGTGTCAGATCTCCTTGACGTGAAAATCATGGTCTTTCCATCAGCAGTTATAGAGGGAGCATAATCACCACCCCTTGAATTAATATTTTTAGAAAGAATTTCTATTTTAACATCAACAGGATGTTGTTTCATTTTAATGGCATAATTTACCTGAGTTATCATTTTAGTTACATCATTTGACTTTAAATATTTTTTCTTAGCATTAGCCTTAAAATGATTAAAGGCAGCAAGAGCATCGTCTAACTGGTCATTTTTATGGTAAGCTTCTCCCAGTTTAAAATAAAGTTCATGAGCAATTTTATCATCAAGGTTTTTAGCGTTTAAAAAATATTCAACTGCTAATTCAGCATCGTTCATAGCTAAATAACATTCTCCAATTCTATAATTAATCATAGCATCATTGGTAAAACTTGTCATAAGTTCTCTGTAAATATTAAGAGCAGCTCTATAGTTTCGGTCTCCAACAAAGGCATGATTGGCCTCTGCCATTTTAAGCTTGTAGGTTATTTTGCTCTTTTTTTTATCGTTTTGAGTAAAAGCAACACTAGTAAAAATCAATAATACCGTTATGATTAGCGATAATTGTTTCATAGACAATAGATAGGTTTTAATAATAAAAAAGCTTGTTAAATCAATTACAAATTTAGTATTGTAAATATACAAATTCAGGTTGAAATAACATAGTTCAATTTGTGAACAACAATATTAACAAATTATTTTTTACATATAAAAAAAAACTAACTGATAGGTAGTTATTTAGGAAGTGAGCTTAAAAATTTATCAATGGCATTTTTTTTAGCTTCATCAAGGTGATAGCTAATATCGTTATTTAAATAATTGGTTAAAAAAGCTTTTTTATCTTCATCAATATTAAAATAGTTAAGTACTTCATCAGTGTTAAACATTTTATCGCTCAATGCGTTATTAAACTGATTAATAAATTCAACATCAATCTTTTTATTGGCAACCCAACAGGCAAAAACAAAGGGTAAACCAGTAAATTTTTGCCATTCTTCAGACAAATCATAAACATATTTATAAGTTTTTTCTAAATTAAAAGTTCTATCACCAATAACAACTCCAGCAATAGTTCCTGCTATTTTGTTTTCAAAACCTGCGGTAGCATTCTGCCATTCAGGATTTATTTTCCAAAAGTTGGCAGCCAATATTTTTGTAAGGTTTATTGAGGTTTTAGATTGATAATCGAGCCAAATGGTTTTTATTTCATTTAGAGGAACATCGCTAAGTAGTAGCACAGATTTTACTTTACCAACAGCTCCAATACAATAGTTAGAAATAATATGATATTCTTTTAATTTTGGTAAAATGGCTATAGGAACTAAGCCAATATCTACTTGATTGGTCAATAGTTTTTCGGCACACAAAGCAGGGTAATCTAACGAAAGTGAAATATCTTTAATCAAATCACTGTTTTTTAACGCATATAAAAAAGGGTAGGTGTTAGCATAAGATACTGCCGATATTTTGTAATTCATTTTTTAATTTAACCTTTATATATTCTGAATACTTTTATTATTAATAACTTTATGTGTGGAAATTGAAGCGGCCACAACAGAAACTATTGCTACAAAACCTGCTAAGGTTATTCCGCAAAAAGGAATATACATCACTAAAGCAAAAATACTTCCGTTAGCTATAGCTACACCTTTGTTAAGACGCATAAACCTCACACTTTGACTTAGGTTATATTTTTGTCTTTCAAGGTAGTAATCAATAAAGGAGAAGCCGTAGAAATAGGCAGATATAAAAAACATAACAATAGCAGCTACCTGACCAACAATAGGAATAAAGCTAAGTATAAAGAACAGGATGATGAATAAGGTTTCTATAAAAACATTTCTAAACGCAATTAAAACTCCTCTCACAATGTCTCGCATTAATTGGTCAGCATTAAAAGGATATTTTTTTCCGGTTAAAATTTCTTCTGTTTTTTCAGAAAGAATAGCAAAAATGGGCGACAAACAAATAATAACGATATATCCACCAAAAGTGGCAAAAATAAAGAAGAAGATAATTTTTAGAAATATCCATAAAAAACCACTAGCAATTTTTTGAATATAAAGTCCTACATCTTTTAAAAATGTAAAGCCTAAAAAGGTGTCGCTATCACTTTCTAATAAAGATGATAACCATTCTTGAACAGCATCAGATAACACGCCAATACCATAAAAACCACCTACAAAAAACAAAATATTAAGTAAAATGGGGAATAAAAAATACCACCATAATCCGTTTGAGAAAATTAAACCAATTGCTTTTGGGTAAGCGGCTAATCCATTTCCAATGTCATTAAAAAATTTCATTTTAAGATAGTTAAATGATTACTATTTCATTAATAATATGTCGTCCCATGGTGCTGTTAAGCTTTTCTTTTAAGGCTTCTTTAGCATAACTCATTTCTTGCCTTAAGGCAGCAGAGTTTAGTTTTACAAACAATTTTTTATTTTGAAAATAAACTTTTTCAGTATGTTTTACAAACATATTTCCAACAGCCAACTCGTATTGTTTAATCAGCTCAATTTCATCTAACTGATCTTGATATCCGTAAGCTCTAAGTATTTTGTCAACTAATTCTTTTATGGGTTTTTCACTCATTGTTTTTCAATTTTTCCGTTAGATACATTAAATACTTTAAATGATAGTTTTTCACTTTCAAGTATAGATGGAATTCTATCAAAAGAAGTATCTGTAATAAACGTTTGTCCAAATTGTTTGCTACCTACAATATTAATTAATTGATTCATTCTTTTGTTGTCTAGCTTGTCATAAATATCATCTAGTAAAAGTGTAACTTTTGTGCTTTTTATATTTTGAATCAGAGCTGCTTGTGCCAATTTTAAGGCTAATAAATAGGTTTTTTGTTGTCCTTGCGAACCAAATTTTTTGATGGGAAATTCACCAATATTAAAAACTAAATCATCTTTATGAACACCAACATTGGTATAGCTTGTAGCTTTATCTTTTTCAAGACTTTGCTGCAATAAAGTTTCAAAATAAGTATCGTTTAATTTAGAATCGTACAATAAAAAAACTTTTTCTTTTTGATTACTTAATAAAGTATAATATTCTTGAAAAAATGGAGCAAATTGTTCCACAAATTCTTGCCTTGCTTGGTGAATATATTTTCCGAATTGAATAAGTTGGTCATCCCAAATTTCTAACGAAGCAGCATCAAAATTTCTATTGTTCCAAAACGATTTTAATAATAAATTTCTTTGTTGTAGGGCTTTGTTGTAGTTCAGTAGATTGTTAAGGTAACTATTATCATATTGACAAATGATACCGTCAACAAATTTTCTTCTAACATCACTTCCGTCAATAATTAAAGAAGTATCTGCTGGAGTAATTATCACTAAAGGAATTTTGCCAATATGGTCGGCAAGCTTAGTGTATTCTTTTTTATTGTATTTAAAAACTTTTTTCTGACCTCTTTTTACGCCACAATATACTCTGTCTGTTTCTGTCTGATTATTGAAATATCCTTCTACCACAAAAAAAGGAGCATCATGATTTATATTTTGACTATCAATAGGGTTGAAATGACTTTTACAAAAAGATAAATAATATATAGCATCTAAAATATTGGTTTTTCCACCACCATTATCTCCCAAGAAACAATTAATAGTTTCAGAAAGTTGTAGGTTAGCTTCTTCGTAGTTTTTAAAGTTAATGATAGATAATTCAGATAAAATCATAGAGCAAATTTAAGCAACCAAATTGATACACTTGCTTTTTTTTTATCTCAAATTTATAAGGTTAGTGAGATAGTTTTTAAGAAAAAATAAATATTAAAAACACCTTAAAATAAATAGATAAAAAAGTTTTTTGAATTAAAATCCTATTTACATTTGTACTAATAATAGCTGAAAATGTTTTAAGGTTTTTGAGTATATGATTTCACAGCTATTAGATTTTTTTAAAAACTCAATTAGTAATTTTTTAAACCTTAAATATATATGATTCATCCACTTACAGAATTAAAATTTATTAGCAACGAAATAGGTTATGGCGTTGTTGCTCGAGAATTTATCCCAAAAGGAACTATTACTTGGGTATTAGATAAACTAGATAGAGAATTTAGTCCATTAGAAATTCAAACAATGGAACCTATCTATCAGGATATATTAGATTTTTATACCTTCCGTAACAATAATGGTAACTATGTACTTTGTTGGGATAATGGAAGGTATGTAAACCATAGTTTTAATTCTAACTGTTTAACTACAGCATACGATTTTGAAATTGCCATTAGAGATATTCTTCCAGGAGAACAACTTACTGATGACTATGGGTATTTAAATATTCCATATCCTTTTAGAGGAATAGATGAAGGTACTCGTAGAAAAATTGTGTATCCAGATGACTTGGTAAAATATCATAAAGTTTGGGACAAAAAGATAGAAAAAGCATTTCCGTTAATTACAAAGGTTAACCAGCCCTTACGCACACTGATTTCTGACGAAAAATGGAAAGAGATTGAAGCTATAGAAAAAGGTGAAAAACAAATGCTTTCCATTTTACATAATTTCTATTCAAACGGAAATGGTGAAAAAGTTAAATAATCCTTAGTTATGAGTGAAATTATTAGCCTATAATTTTTTTATTATAATTGATGTAGTTTTTACTGTCAATAGTATAAAAAAGGTGTTATATTGCTCCTACTCTTATATAAGCTTATAAACAATGGGAAGTAGGGAGTGTCTAATACTTGTATTTATAAAAATAGTATTTTTGTTAGATATTTTATGATAAGCATATTTATAACCGTTTTACCAACAAGTAATTCAGCTTAATGATTAAGATAATAAAACTTAATTAGAATTATCTTATTATGGATGAATAAGTAGGAATAACTAAAAAAACAATTAAAATTTAAACTATGATAATAAACCTTAAAAAATGTATACTTCCATTATTGTTAATACTATCAATATCAGCTTTTGGTCAGAAAGGTTTTGAAAAAATATCGGAAGTTGATGGTGTTGTGTTCTATGGTAAGTGGAGTTTGACTAAAAAATCTAACAAAGAAAGTCCCCTTATTTTATGTGTAATTGCTCATAATACTAATAATTATGCTGTGGATTGTGATTTTGTTATTACATTTTATGATACAGGTATAGTTGCTGAATCGAGTGAGCTCTTTAAGCTATGTATAAAACCGAATAAAAGGGTAAAGGGAAAAAAGAAAGGATTATGCTTATTAAGTGCGGAATTGACTAATGAACAAATAAAAAGTGATTTATTTACTGTAGAAATTAATCAAACAGTAATTTCAAAAACAGAAACTTGTAAAAAACAGGTAAAAAATAGATGATAACCTAATAATATATGCTTCTTAAAAAGCATATTTTTTGCTAATTTAGCAGCAACTTTAGTTGATTATCAACTGATCTAGCTGCCTTATGTATTCTGAAAAACTAAATATAAAATCTTGGGCTGAGGAAGATAGGCCCAGAGAGAAATTACTTTCTAAAGGTAGGTCGGTACTTTCTGATGCAGAGCTTATAGCAATTTTAATAGGTTCTGGAAATAGAAACGAAAGTGCTGTAGAACTTTCAAAAAGAATTCTTAAGTCTATTGATAATGATTTGAATAAATTAGGAAAGCTTTCTGTTAAAGAATTAATACAGTTTAATGGAATAGGAGAGGCAAAGGCTATTAGTATTGTAGCAGCTTTGGAGTTAGGTAGAAGAAGAAAAAATACAGATAATCAACTTAATAAAAACATTAAATCAAGTAAAGATGTTTTTGAAGAAGTTATTGGTGTAATGAGCGATTTGCCTCATGAAGAATTTTGGGTATTGTTTTTAGATAGGCGTAATGCGGTTATTAAAAAAAGCAATGTAAGTAAAGGAGGTGTTTCTGGAACAGTTGCAGATGCTAAAATTATTTTTAAAGAAGCTATTCAATTACTTGCTTCGGCTGTTATTTTGTGTCATAATCATCCATCTGGAAACTTAAAACCTAGTGATGCAGATATGCAACTTACTAAAAAAATGAAAGAAATTGGAAATATGATGGATGTACCTGTGCTTGATCATTTAATTGTTACAGACAAAAGTTATTATAGCTTTGCTGATGAAGGATTAATGTAAGAAAATGATTTTAGTCTATACACATAAAGTAACCAATAGGGTTAGCTATACTTTTCAAACAGTATTTGAACACATTCTTAAAAAGCCGGTATCGTTTACGGATGATATTGATTTTTATTTATCTTGTAAAACAACAAAATTATCTTATTCACCCAAAGCAATAGATGGTGGTTTACATTTTTCATCAACTAGTTTATTATTTGAAGAAGACATAAAACCACAAATTACAAAAGCGATTACTCAATCTGATGGAACTGTTGGATTATTTGAAATTTCTTCAGGCAATCATTTTAACTTTGATGTTTTTGCTACAATTTTCTACCTAATTTCTAGGTATGAAGAATATTTACCACATCAAAAAGATAAACATGGAAGATATTTAGCATCGGAAAGTTTTGCTTTAAAAAACAATTGTTTAGAATTACCAATGGTAAATATATGGGCAGAAAAAATTGCAAATATTTTAATAAGTTATTTTAAAGAGTATAAATTTCCTGAAAGAAAATTTGAATTTTTAAGCACCATAGATATTGATAATGCTTTTGCTTTTAAACATAAAGGCTTTTGGAGAACTGTTGGTGGATTAGCAAAATCTATTTCAAAACCTCAAAATCTAAAATATAGAATAGATGTTTTGTGTAATAAGGCTGAGGATCCTTATGATACGTATGATTATCAAGATGATATTCATCAAAAATATAAAGTTCGTCCGACTTATTTTTTTTTAGTAGGAAATTATGCTTCATTTGATAAAAATATAGCATTTGATAATGAAAATTTTCAGTATTTAGTTAAAAAAATAGCTATTACTAATACAGTTGGATTGCATCCGTCATATCTTTCTAATAGTAATATCGATTTATTAAAAGAGGAAAAATTACGATTAGAAAAAATTGTTGAAAAAAGTATTACTAAAAGTCGTCAACATTTTTTAAAATTGGTTTTTCCAATTACATATCAGCACTTAATTTCGGTTGGAATTACAGAGGATTATTCTATGGGTTATGCTGAAAATATTGGGTTTAGAGCAAGTATTTGTTCCCCATTTTATTTTTTTGATTTAGAAAAAAATAAAATAACAACATTAAAAATTATCCCATTTTGTGTAATGGAAGCAGGGTTGAAATATTATCAGAACTATACTAAGGAAGAAGCAATTATCAACATTAATAAAATATTAGAGCTTGTAAAAAAAGTAAATGGTACTTTTGTAAGCATATGGCACAATGAGTCTATTTCCGATGAAGGTATTTGGAAAGGTTGGAGAGAGGTCTATGAAAAAATGTTATTAGTGGCAAAAAAATAAATTAACAGTATAAATTTATCTACAATGAAAATTATAAACCTAGGCTCAGAAAACACACTTTTTAATCAGTTTGTTGCCGAAATTAGAGATGTAAGTATACAAGGCGATAGTATGCGTTTTAGAAGAAATTGCGAACGCTTAGGAGAAATTTTCGCCTATGAAGTAAGTAAAACACTAACCTATAAACAACAGGAAGTAATTACTCCTTTGGGTGTAGCAGAAATGAAATTACTTATAGAGCAACCTGTATTAGCTACAATATTAAGAGCAGGGCTTCCTTTACATCAAGGTTTATTAAATTATTTTGATAAAGCTGACAATGCTTTTGTATCTGCATATAGAAAACACCATAAAGATGGGTCTTTTGTAATTGAAGCTGAATATATGGCAAGTCCGGATTTAACAGGAAGAACAGTTATTTTATCAGATCCAATGCTTGCTTCTGGAGCATCAATGGTAGAAATTTATAAATTGTTGTTAGAAAAAGGAAAGCCATCTAATTTACATATTGTTACATTGATAGCAAGTGTTGAAGGAGTAAATTATATTAAAAAACATTTGCCAGAAGATACTACTGTATGGGTTGGAGCTGTTGATGATGAGCTTACTGCTCAGTCTTATATAGTTCCTGGTCTTGGCGATGCTGGGGATTTAGCATTTGGTGCTAAAGAATAAACAATAAATGTTTTTATCTTTTTACGAAATATTTTTTCTACTAGCTTTTAGTGCTACCAAATTTATGGCATCAGCACTGTACATTATTGCAATATCTAGAATTACTTGGATTTCTACATTTTTGATTTTATTAATAGGTGGCTGCTTAGGAATATTGGTGTTTTATTTTTTAGGAGCTTTTATTAATCAATTAATTGATAAATTATTGAATAGATGGAGAAAGGACAAGTTACCAACCAAAATATTTTCTAGTTCTAGTAGAAGAATGATTAATATAAAATCAAAATATGGATTGATAGGAATTTCTTTATTAACACCTCTATTATTCTCAATTCCTTTAGGATGTTTTTTGGCTACTCGCTTTTTTAAAAAAAGTAGTCAAACTTTAATAATTATGCTTTTTGGGGTTATTTTTTGGACAATAGTATTGACTTTTATTAAGATGATACTATTAATGTAAACTCTTTTTAGGGAAAATTAAATAGCCAAAATGTATTAAAAAACTCCAGTGGTCTTCTTGTCTATCGTAATAATTAACATTTACAGCTAAAGGGCCAATTGGAGTATGGTAAACCAAAGAAGAAGCAGCTATATATTCTCTAGAAGCCCATTCTAAACCATAAGCAGCTTTATTAAATTCATTTTGAAAAATTCTTTGATATGGCTGAAAAATATATCCTTCTAACCGTAAGTGAAAGTTATTAGTAAACATAATAATATTTTTAATACCACCAGCAGCATAGTTATGAGCTCTTAACCTTTCTTGAAACAAGGTTCTGCTTTCGCTAAGCGGAGCAAAAGCATTAGCAGTTAAAATACTAGCAGTATAATTTTCGAAAAAAGATTGATCGGAATAAACACCTTCTCCAAAAATTCCAAATCTAATTTTACCTTTTCTTATAAAATATTTATCATAAGTTGTTTTTAACATAAACCATTCGTGATACTCTTGAGCAACATCTTTGATAATTGAAGTAGAGCCAGGTATTGTTTTTTCTTTTCCTTTAATGTATTTTGCGCCAATAGTAAAAAAACTTCCAGCCGTAGCATATTGTTTTCTGTCTAAAGAGTTTCTTTCATATTTAATAAATCCAATAGCATTTCTAAAACTTGTTTTATCTGTGGTATCTGTAGAAATAAATTGTCTTGTTTGATAATATTCATTATCTAATTCACCAGCAGTAGCTCCAATTGCTAACTTTCCTTTGTAAGCAACAGGAATACCAAGCTCTGTTTTCGCATATAAATCAGAACTTCTTAAAAAAGATGGTCTGGTATCTTCAAAAAAAGTAGAGTTACTTTTAAAATAATCCCATCTATCATTATTAAATGTAGTAACCCAGTAAAATGGCAGTGGTTTAGGAAAGTCCATCCTAAAACCTAAACTAACTGAATTGTGAAGTTTACCAAAATAAGTATTAGCAATAAATGAGTAAGCTTTTTTTCTTAAAATATTATATTGTAGCCCTAAATATCCTGTATTTATAGGTCTAGAGGAAAATACACCTCCAAAAGAAACAACAAAGTTTTTTTCTTTTTTTGCTCTAAGTAATAAGCTAAACTTGTTAGTTTCATTATTAAAAATTGCTTCAGGGTATAATGATTTGATTTTATCATCAGAAGAAACTTTTATGTATTCAGATTTTAAATCTTCAGCATTTAGCGTATCTTTTTTTAATCGAATTGAATTTTTAATATAGGTGTTTTGGGAAGCTTTTAATCCTTGTACTTGAATATTATCAAATATCAGTTCTGGAAGGTTTGCTCTATACTTACTTCTTTTTTCTGCTATATAAGTAGAGTCATTTCTTCTAGAGACATTACTTTTTATATGTTCAATTTTTTTTAATGTTGCTTCATAACCAATTTGTATGAGCTCTTCATTATTATCAAAATTAAAAGTTGAAAAGTCTTCAGCATCTGGTTCTATTAACACAGACTCTTCACAGGGTATCATGTACTCAGTATCGTTAGAGATAATAGCTTTAATTTGAGAAATAATATCATCTTCATTGGGAGGTAAGAAATTAGATGATACGTTACTACCAATAATGTAATCAGGGTCAAATTCATTATACATAACATTAGATGGGAAATTGTTATAAAGTCCACCATCAAATAATAATTGATTATCATAAGTAACAGGAGATAAGTAAAATGGATATGCCATAGTAGCTCTAATAGCTTTTGGGAGTACTCCTTTCCTTAGAACAACTGGTTTTTTTAAAATAATATCAGAGGCTATACACCTATAAGGAATAAACAAACTATCGAAATTATTATTTGCTTTTGCAGAAGCAGGGGCTAAATATTGCATTAAAGCATAATTTATCGCTGAAGGGGAAACAAGGTTGGTTGGAAGGCTAATTCCAATAATAGTGTCTAAATTTAATTTTAAGGTAAATAAAGAAGGATCTTCTTTTTTTTGTCTAAGGTAATACACGTACTTGTCATCTAGTAATCCATTAGCCCAGTTTTTAAATTTATCTGATAGAAAAATATCTTCTATTTCTTCAGGTGAATAACCTGCGGCATAAAAGCCTGCAACCAATCCTCCCATAGAAGTTCCAGCAATGTAATCAATTGGAATGTTGTTTTCTTCTAGGGCTTTTAAAACACCAACATGAGCAATGCCACTGGAACCACCTCCACTAAAAACAAGTCCAACTCTTTGGGCATTAACAACTAATGTTAAACTCAAAAAAAATACTAAGCATAAGCTTTTGGGCATTGATATCAATTGAATTTTATTGCTACTCATCTTTTAATTAAGACTGCTAATTTCCTAATAAAAAATTGAATAGCAATTCGGCAAGCAATATTTACCTTGTTAAAACCTATAAATACGTCAGATGTCTATATAAATTACTTATTCTGCTAACGATTGTTTTTCTTTTAAAGTGCTTTCAGGATAAACTTGCAAAGCATGTTTTAAACATTTCAACGCATTAAGTAGTGAGTTTTTATTTAAAACATATGCAATACGAACTTCTCTTTTTCCTAATCCTTTAGTAGCATAAAATCCAGCAGCAGGAGCTAGCATAACTGTTTGGTTATTGTATTCAAATTCTTCTAATAACCACTGACAGAATTTTTCAGCATCTTTTACTGGCAATTCTACAACAGCATAAAAAGCTCCTCCAGGAGTAGGGCATTTAACACCTTCAATTTCGTTAAGTCCTTTAATAACTACATTTCTTCTTTGAACATATTCATCAATTACTTCATCAAAATAGCTTTGAGGAGTATTTAATGCAGCTTCACCAGCAATTTGTCCTAATGTTGGAGGACTTAATCTGGCTTGAGCGTACTTTAAAGCTGTAGCTATTAGTTTTTTGTTTTTAGAGATAAAAGCTCCAATACGAGCTCCACACATGCTATATCTTTTTGAGATAGAATCTATAACGATTGTGTTCTCATCAATATCTTTTAAGTTAAAAACAGAGTAGTGTTTTTTACCATCGTAGCAAAATTCTCTGTAAACTTCATCTGCAATTAAATAAAGATTATGTTTTTTAACAATATTTTTTAATATTTCTAATTCTTCTTTGCTGTACAAATAACCTGTTGGGTTACCTGGGTTACAAATTAATATAGCTTTGGTTTTTGGTGTTATTAATTTTTCAAATTCTTCAATAGGAGGAAGAGCAAAACCATTTTCTATTGTTGAAGTTACAGGAATGATATTTACTCCTGCAATTTGAGAAAAGCCATTGTAGTTAGCATAAAAAGGTTCAGGAATAACAACTTCATCTCCAGGATTCATGCAGCAATTAAATGCAAAAACCAAAGCTTCCGAACCTCCTGTTGTTACTAAAATATCGTCAGCAGTAATACCAAAATCTAGGTTGTTATAATATTTTGCTAAGCCATTTCTGTAACCTACGCCACCAGCAGAATGACTATATTCAATAATACTTCTGTCAATAATCCTTAAAGCATCAATGGCTACTTCGGGAGTTTTAATATCCGGTTGTCCGATATTTAAATAATAAACTGTTCTTCCCTTAGCTTCAGCAGCTTGTGCAAAAGGAACAAGCTTTCTGATAGGTGATTCTGGCATTAATGCACTTCTTTCTGATAATGATAACATAGCAATTATTAATAAATGAAAGATAAAATTACTAAACAAGATTTAGTTTAAACAAGTATTTTTAGCTTAAAGTACAAAAAAGCCCTGACGAATAATTTCATCAGGGCTTTTATATAAGTGATATATTTAAAGATTAGTTTGCTGGAGCACCAACTGCTTCTTTTGTAGGAGAAGTTTTAGGAGCGACAACAGTACCTTTAATTCTAATAATTTTTGTTGGTTCAGTAGCATTAGAGGTAATGGTTACTGATTTATTGATAGCACCAATTCTTTTAGTATCGTATTTTACTTTGATAGCTGCTTTTTGACCTGGTTTAATAGGTTCTTTTGGCCATGTAGGAACAGTACATCCACAACTTCCAACTGCATTAGAGATAATTAATGGGCTTTTTCCTGTATTGGTGAATATAAATTCTCTCACACCATCAGCTCCTTGTTCAATAGTTCCGTAATCAACAACTTCTTCTTCAAAAGTAAGAACAGCTGCATTTTCATTTTGTACTGGAGTTGCTCCATCAGCTGTTTGTGCATTAATTACTGCTACTGAAGCTAGTAATATGCTTAGAGATAAAATAATTTTTTTCATAGTTAAATTTATTTATAGGTTAATAATAATTGATAAATACTCCTCAAATTTAAGAAGAAAGCACTTCTGTCTTATATGCATTAACACTTCTTTAACAAAATGTATTATTTATCAAGTAATTGATTAGCATCAAAAGCAAAGGGAAGCAAATCAGCAATACTATTAAAAACCCAAACAGCAGAATTTCCTGATTTTAGAACTACTCCTATTGGTGATTGTTGCTTTTTTTCGTACTCTATAAGTGCTTGGCGACAAGAACCGCAAGGCGAGAGTGGAGATTGATTGTTTTTTGTGGTAGTAATTACGATCTCATTTATTTTTTCATTAGGATATTTTGAATTAGCATAAAAAACAGCCACTCTTTCGGCACAAGTTCCAGATGGGTAAGCAGCATTCTCTTGGTTTGTTCCCTTAATAATTTCGTTGTTGGCGAGTTGTAATGCTGCACTTACTTCAAAATTTGAATAAGGGGCATAGGCATTCTTAAGGTTTTCATCAGCTAACTGAATTAATTGTCGGGTTTGTTCAGGTAAAAGATGTAATTCATCGTTTTGGTATTCTTTATACCTAATGGTAAATTCTTGTTCTTTCATATTATGGACTCTTCGTTAATCTCTATTTTCTAATAAATTCAAAGATATGAGTTAAATCATTTAAAAAAAGCATTATTTTATCGAATTTTGGATGAAGATAAATTTTTAATAGATGATAGATATAACGCATAAAAATAATACACTAAGAGTTGCAACAGCTCAAGCCATTGTAAAAGTGAGTAAGCCAGAAACTATAGTTGCTATTAAAGAGAATAAAGTTCCTAAAGGAGATGTGCTTGCCATGAGTAAAGCTGTAGGATTGTTAGGCGTTAAGAAAACCGCCTTATTGTTGGCAGATTGTCATCCTATGCCCATAGAATCTACTACTATTGATTATGAGATTAAAGATTTAGCTATCTATATTTATATTACTGTAAAAACCATTTATAAAACAGGTGTAGAAGTTGAAGCCATGCATGGAGCTAGTTTGGTAGCATTGAATATGTATGATATGTTAAAACCTATTGATAAAGGAATAGAGATTCAGCAAATAAAATTAGTAGATAAAAAAGGAGGGAAGTCCGATTTTAAAGATAAATTTAGACAGGATTTAAAGGCAGTGGTAATTGTTTGTTCTGATACTATTTCGAAAGGACAAAAAGAAGATAAAGCAGGAAAAGCTATTATCGATAAATTAAAGGAATGTGGCGTTACCATAGCAGATTACATTATTATTCCTGATGAAAAAGCAATTATTGCAGAAAAAGCTGCTTTTTATGCGAATGAAAAAGTGAATTTAATTATTTATACAGGAGGAACAGGATTGTCTTCAAGAGATGTTACTCCCGAAGCACTTCGTCCGTTGCTAGATAGAGAGATTAAAGGAATAGAAGAAGCAATTAGAGCTTACGGACAAGATAGGACGCCTTACTCCATGTTGTCTAGAAGCGTTGCGGGAGTTATAAAAGATTCGTTGGTGTTGGCGTTGCCAGGTTCCACTAATGGAGCGAAAGAAAGCATGGAGGCAGTTTTCCCTGCTATTCTCCATGCTTTTAGAATTTTAAAAGGAGCTAGACATGACTAACCTAAAAATGGTCTGAGCAAATTACTTCTTGATGTTTGTTTTAATCTTCGTAAAGATTTTTCTTTTATCTGACGAACTCTTTCTCTTGTTAAATCAAGGCTTCTGCCTATTTCATCTAAAGTAAGAGGGTTTTTATATCCAATTCCGTAATACATTTTTAAAACAGTAGCTTCTCTGGGGGAAAGTGTAGATAAAGAACGTTCAATTTCACTTCGTAAAGATTCATTAGTTAATTCTTTATCTGGAGAATTTAAAACATTTTCATCACTCATTAAATCTAACATACTACCAGAGTCTTCATTATCAGAAAGTGGAGCATCAACAGAAATGTGTCGTCCAGAAATTTTAAGAAAATCACTTACTTCACCTCTAGTTATATCAAGAAGGTCTGCAATTTCATCTACAGAAGGTTCTCTTTCATGAAATTGTTCTAAAGAAGTAAAAGCTTTGTTTATTTTTGAAATGTTACCTATTTTATTTAAGGGTAAGCGAACAATTCTAGCTTGTTCTGCTATAGCTTGTAATATGGATTGACGAATCCACCAAACTGCATAAGAAATAAACTTAAAACCTCTGGTTTCATCAAACCTTTCAGCAGCTTTTATCAAACCAATATTTCCTTCATTAATTAAATCAGGAAGCGTTAACCCTTGATTTTGATATTGCTTAGAAACAGATATTACAAAACGCAAGTTAGCTCTGACTAATTTTTCGAGAGCATTCATATCTCCTGCTTTAATTTTTCTGGCTAACTCTACTTCTTCTTCAGCGGTAATCATGTCTAGTTTAGAAATATCCTGAAGGTATTTTTCCAATGAAATGGTCTCTCTATTGGTTACTTGCTGTGTAATCTTAAGTTGTCGCATGCAGTTGTTTTTTTGTTGATATTGGGCATTTTACGAGTATTAAGTATTTATGTTACAATAAAGATAAACAACTAAGTAAAAATACTATAAATAGAATATAGAAAAACAAATCTTATTTTTGCGGTATGACAAATACTTTAATAAACAAAAAATTGAGTGAAGAGCAACAGCAGAGACTTATGGAAGGTAAAATGTTGCCGATAATGGAAGAGTTTTATTCTGTTCAGGGAGAAGGATATAATACAGGGAAAGCTGCTTATTTTATTCGTGTTGGAGGATGTGATGTTGGTTGTCATTGGTGCGATGTGAAAGAAAGTTGGAATCCGGATTTACACCCTTTGGTAGATGTACAACAAATTATAGAGAACATAATTAAAATTGAAGCAAAAGCTATTGTGATAACCGGTGGTGAGCCTTTGTTGTATAATTTAGATTATATCACCAAACAGCTAAAAGCTATAGGTGTAGAAGTTTTTTTAGAAACTTCTGGAGCTCACCAAAGTAGTGGCAGTTGGGATTGGTATTGTTTGTCTCCAAAAAAAAATATACCTCCTCTTGATGATGCGTATCATTATGCTGATGAACTAAAAGTAATCATTCATAATAAAAATGATTTTAAGTGGGCAGAAGAACATGCTGCAAAAGTGAAGAAGCATTGTCGTTTATACTTACAACCCGAATGGAGTAGTCAGGAAAAAATGTTACCTTTAATTATTGATTATGTGAAAAAACATACGCAATGGTCAATTTCTTTACAAACGCATAAATACATGCATATACCTTAGTATTAATATGCACCAACTCAACTTACCGGAATACGATTACAAAGTTAAGCGAGAGCATGATAAGGAATACATTTTTGATGTTATTCGTAAAAAATACTTGGTTTTAACTCCTGAAGAATGGGTAAGACAACATGTGGTTAGTTTTTTAATTAATCACAAGCATTTTCCAAAATCCTTTATTGTAATTGAAAAAGGTTTGGTTTATAACGAGATGCAAAAAAGAGCGGATGTATTAATTTATAGTCAACAATTACAACCTTTATTTTTGGTCGAGTGTAAAGCTCCACATATAAAAATATCGGAAGCTACTTTTGAGCAAATAGCTCGATATAATATGGTTTTTAAAGTTCCTTATCTTTTAGTTACCAATGGTATGAGTCATTATTGTTGTAAAATAGATTTCGAAAAAGAGTCTTACACTTTTTTAGAGGATATTCCGGATTATGAATTATTGTAAAAAAACCATTAATTTGTAAAAAGCTATTTTTATTATACTATATGAAAGTTTGCATTGCCGAAAAACCCAGTGTAGCCAGAGAAATTGCCAGTGTGCTTGGTGCTAATACTAAGCGAGACGGTTATTTTGAAGGCAATGGTTATGCAGTAACTTACACTTTCGGACATTTATGTACTCTTTTTGAACCACACGATTATAAAGATTATTGGAAAAGTTGGAATTTGAACAACTTGCCTATGTTGCCCGAAAAATTTAAAACCAAAGTGGCCGATATTGCTGGAATTCAAAAGCAATTCAACATTGTAAAAACTTTATTTGATAATGCTACTCTAGTTATCAACTGTGGTGATGCCGGACAAGAGGGAGAGCTTATCCAGCGTTGGGTGTTGGAGCAAGCAGGGTATAAAGGAGAAGTAAAACGTTTATGGATTTCCTCGTTGACAACTGAAGCCATTAAAGAAGGTTTTGACAACTTAAAACCTTCGGAAAAATATGATAATTTATACTATGCCGGATTTTCTAGGGCTATTGGAGATTGGTTGTTGGGAATGAATGCTACTCGCCTATACACTATTAAACATGGCGGTTACAAACAAGTATTATCTATAGGAAGAGTGCAAACACCAACCTTAGCAATGGTAGTAAACAGGTTTAAAGAAATAGAAAACTTTAAACCAACACTTTTTTGGGAATTACAAACACTTTACAGAGATACCTTATTTAATTGCGAAGAAGGCAGGTTCTTAAAAAAAGAAGATGGAGAAAAGTTAGCTAATAAAGTTAAAGAGAGTGATTTTGAAATTGTTTCTGTAGAAAAAAAGAAAGGCAAAGAATACGCTCCAAAGTTGTTTGATTTAACAGGTTTACAGGTTTATTGTAATAATAAATTTGGTTTTTCTGCTGACGATACCCTTAAAACTGTTCAGAAACTTTACGAACAAAAGGTAGTAACTTACCCTAGAGTGGACACTACCTTTTTACCAAATGATGTTTATCCGAAAGTAAAAGGTATTTTGGAAAAGCTGACTAATTATCAGCAATTAACACAACCTTTATTAGGAAAGAAAATTAGAAAATCATCTAAAGTATTTAATGATAAAAAAGTTACCGATCATCACGCTATTATACCAACAGGTATTCAGAATTCATTAAGTCTGCACGAGCAAAAGGTTTACGATATAATTGTAAGACGATTTTTAGCTGTTTTTTATGATGATTGTTCTGTAGATAATACTGCTGTTATTGGTAAAGCAGCAGATGTAACTTTTAAAACAACAGGAAAAGTAATTAGCGAAAAAGGGTGGAGGGTAGTTTTTGAAGTTCCCGGAGCTGAAGAAAAAGAACCTGATCTACTTCCAGCTTTTAAGAAAGGCGAAAAAGGACCACATGAGCCAAGTTTTTTAGAGAAAGAAACCAAACCACCAAAAATGTTTACAGAAGCGACTTTATTAAGAGCTATGGAAACTGCTGGCAAACAGGTTGATGATGAAGAATTGCGAGAACTGATGAAAGAAAACGGTATAGGAAGACCATCAACTAGGGCAAATATTATAGAAACTTTATTTAAAAGAAAATACATTGTCAGAAATAAAAAACAACTACTGCCAACCACTACAGGTATTCAACTGATAGATACTATAAAGAACAAAATATTAGTTTCTGCCGAGCTAACAGGAACATGGGAGAAGCAATTACAACAAATTGAAAAAGGTGCTTACAATGCAGGTACTTTTATCAAGAACATGAAGAAAATGGTAGATGACTTGGTGTATGAAGTTAGAATGGAGCAAAATAGTGCTCAAATATCTCATGTAACACATCAAGCAGAAACGAAAACTAATAAGAAAAAAACATCTAGAATTGAAACCACAATATGTCCTAAATGTAAAAAAGCTAACATGCTTAAAGGAAAAACTGCTTATGGTTGCAGTGAATATTCTAATGGATGTAAATTTCTAATGCCTTTTACTTTTAAAGAAAAGAAATTAACCGAGAAACAAATCCTTCAGATATTAAAAAAAGGAAAATCAACAACCATAAAAGGCTTTAAAGACAATGGCGAAAAAATAGATGGAGTGTTGAGTTTGAATGAGCAGTTTGAATTGGTGTTAACTCCAACTTTAGCTAAGAAAACCAATGCTTTTAAAAGCGATGTTTTAATTTGTCCGAAATGTAAAAAGGGAGAGATTATAAAAGGCAAAACTGCCTATGGATGCAGCGAATATAAAAATGGTTGCGATTTTCTTTATTCATTTGAAGATGTTAGAAAACAAGCAGCAGATAAACCATTAACCAAAGAATTGGTGGTGGAGATTTTAACTAGTGCTTAAACTTTTTATAAATTATATAAAAAAAAACCCGAACAGTTACTGCTCGGGTTTTGTTTTGTTGAAGTAAAACTAATTACTTAACAGTTTCAGCTAAAGCTTTACCAGCTTTAAATTTAGCTACTTTTTTAGCTGCAATTTTAATTTCTTTACCAGTTTGTGGATTTCTTCCAGTTCTAGCAGATCTTTTAGAAATTGAGAAAGTACCAAAACCGATTAATTGTACACTGTCACCTTTTTTTAATGATTTAGTTACGTTAGCAACGAAAGCATTTAAAGCATTTCCAGCATCAACTTTAGTTAATTTTGCATCTTTAGCAATTGCATCAATTAATTCTCCTTTGTTCATAATTTTTAGAGTTTTAGTTAATAAATAATGTTATCGTATCAAAAATAGTATAAATCATTAGTTTTTTCAAAAAGTAGGAAAATAGTTATTAACAAGCTATTAACATTGCTATTACTGACTTTCAGCAATATTAAATTCTTTTCCTTCTAATGCCAAGTCAGTATTTTCAAATACACTTTTTGCTTCTTCCAGTAAATCTGTAAGTTGCGAATATCTGTTAGAGAAGTGTCCGATAATCAGCTTGTTAGATTTTGCTTGTTGAGCTATACTTGCAGCTTCTTTTGCGGTTGAATGTAATGTTTTATTAGCCAGCTTTTTATCTTTTTCCAAAAAAGTAGACTCATGATAGAGTAGGCTTACATTGTTAATTTCTGGTAAAATATCCTCAAAATATGCTGTATCGGAGCAAAAAGCATAGGAGTAAGATGGCAAAGAATCGTGAGTTAATAGATTATTTTTGATGATTTCGCCTTCTGGAGACTCAAAATCGATACCTGATTTTAGCTTGTTAATGGCGTATTTAGGCACTTTATATTTTTCAATTGCTTTAGGGTTTATTCTTCTTGGTTTTGGTTTTTCTTTAAAAACAAAACCAGTGCAAGGAATTTTATGTTTTAATATTACTGTATTTACAATTAATTTTTCATTTTCAAAAATAGTAGAACTTTGTTCCATATTAACAGTTTTAAACTGTAATGGATATTTTAAAAAACTTTTGGAGTATTTAAAATGGGTATCAAGTATGGTTTTTAAACCTTCAGGGCCATAAACAAACAATTCTTTTTCCCTACCGAGTAAATGCATGGTTTGTAGTAATCCCATTAAGCCTAAATAATGGTCGCCATGTAAGTGACTAATAAAAATATGGTTTATTCTGTTAAAGTTGATGTTGTATTTTCTGAGTTGAAGCTGTGTACCCTCACCACAATCAATCAAATAGTATTGATGATTGATGTTTACTAATTGAGATGTTGGGTTTCTGTTAAGCGTTGGTGTTGCACAAGCACTACCTAATATGAGTACACTAAATTTACTCATTAGCATTATTTTCGTCAGAGTTGACGCTCAATTGCTTCTCGTAAAATAAATCTAGGGCTGTTGGTAATGTTGTAGTAATGTCTAAAACAGTTGTTAGCTGAGAAATAGTCATTAATTTTTCAACGGCTGTTTGTAAACCACAAATAATAAAAATACCATTAGACTGCTGACAAACCCTATACCCAGTTAATATAGCACTTAATCCTGATGAATCGCAATACTTAACACTAGATAAATCCATTATAATGTTTTTCTCTCCAGATTTATTAATTAAAACTAATTCAGATTTTAAATCTGGAGCAACAATACTATCTAGTTTGTCTGTACTAAAGACAATTATAGAGTAGTTATCATGTTTTTCGGTTCTAAAGCTCATATAGGTTATTAATGGTTTATTCTCTACAAATATATAAATATAAGATGGAAGAAAGAAAAAAATTATTTTTCAGACTTACTGTATGCCATTATAATCTCTTTAACCAATTGGTGTCTAATAACATCATTTTCGTCAAATTGAACAAAACTAATTCCTTTTATACCTTTTAATACAGAAAGTGATTGCATTAATCCTGAAGGTTGATTTTTTGGTAAATCTATTTGAGTGGGATCACCATTAATAATAAACTTAGCAGATTTACCCATTCTGGTTAAAAACATTTTAAACTGACTATTAGTGGCGTTTTGAGCCTCATCTAAAATAACAAAAGCTTTATCTAGGGTTCTGCCACGCATAAATGCTAAAGGAGCAATTTGAATAATTCCGCTATCCATCATTTCATTTAGCTTTTCTGAAGGAATCATATCTCTTAAAGCATCATATAATGGTTGTAAGTAAGGATCTAATTTTTCTTTTAAATCTCCAGGAAGAAAACCTAGATTCTCTCCTGCCTCAACTGCTGGTCGGGTAAGGATAATTCTTCTTACTTCTTTATTCTTTAAAGCTCTTACAGCTAAAGCAACAGCAGTGTAAGATTTTCCTGTTCCCGCAGGACCAACTGCAAAAACCATATCGTTTTTATCTATCTCTTCAACTAGTTTTCTTTGGTTAGCAGTTTTTGCCTTTACAATTAATCCGCTATTACCAAAAACCAATACATCTGCCTCGTTTCTTAAAGTCTCGCTATTTTCTAATGTACCATCCTCACTCATTAAACGTTCAATATTATTTTCGGTTAGTTGCTTGTATTTTAAGAGGTGAGCAATTAATAAGGCAATTTTTTGTTTAAAAGCACTAAGTTCATTTTCGTCACCAATAGCTTTTAATTCATTTCCTCGGGCGATAATTTTTATGCGAGGAAAAAACTTCTTAATGGCTGTAAGTTTACTATCGTTTATCCCATATAAATCTACTGGGTTAATTTCTGAAATATCTATTGTAGTTTCGTTCAATTATATGCGTTTTAATTCTAATTTTGTGTTCAATTATTAATTGTAAAAATCATTATTTTAATTGAATTAACGATTTTTTACCTTATAGTTTTTATTAACCATTGATTTATTAATTGTTGAAACTTTTTTATGAGCATCATTACACTAACAACAGACTTAGGTACAACAGATAGTTATGCTGCTTCTGTAAAAGGTGCAATATTAAAAAACTACCCTGAGGCTACTATTGTTGATATTTCTCATGAAATACCTGCTTTCGACTTATTAAGAACAGCTTTTTTAATAAAAACTTGCTACGCAGATTTTCCACCAGGTACTATTCATATTATAGGGGTAGAATCTGAAGCTAATATTGATACTCCACATGTTGTTATACAATATAAAGAACAGTACTTTATTGGTGCCGATAATGGAATTTTTTCAATGATTTTTGATACCGTTCCTGAAAAAGCTATTGCATTAGATTTTTATTCAGACACAGAATTAATAACTTTTCCTACTAAAGATGTTTTTGTAAAAGCTGCTTGCCATATTGCCAGAGGAGGAACTATGGAGATGCTTGGTAAGCCACTCAATAAACTTAATGCTAAACAAATGTTTAGGGCCTTAACCGAAAATGATACCATTGTAGGAATTGCTATTTATATTGACCATTATGGTAATATTATTACCAATATCCCTAAACAATTGTTTTTGGAGTTTGGTAAAGGAAGAGATTTTCAAATATTATTTAGAGAAGCAGATTATAATATTAGTGAAATATCTAAATCGTATAAAGATGTTCCTAATGGCGAGCGTTTAGCACTTTTTAGTTCTACTGGTTTTATTGAAATAGCTATAAACAATGGTAGAGCAACAGACTTATTTGGAATAGAATTTAAAGATACCATAAGAATACAGTTTTATGATTAGGATAGTGAAAATGACTTTTCATCCTGAAAAAGTAGCTGCTTTTTTAGAAAAATTTAATGATAACAAACAACACATTAGAAATTTTGATGGAGTTGAACACCTTTCCTTGTTAAAAGATAAAAAGCAGCCCAATATATTTTTTACCTATAGCCATTGGCAAAGTGAAACTCATTTAGAAAATTATAGAAAGTCAGATTTTTTTAAACAATTTTGGAGTGAGCTAAAACCTTGTTTTATAGCTAGAGCCGAAGCGTGGAGTGTAGATGCAATTGAAATCTTAGAATAAACTGATGAAACAACAGAGAATAAATACCTTTTTAAATTTACAAGGACAAACCAACCCAAGTCCGTATTTAATTGATGTTGAAAAAGCAGAAGGTATTTACATTTGGGATAAATCTGGAAAAAGATACATGGATATGATTGCTGGAGTAGCAGTAAACAATATTGGTCATCGTCATCCAGAAGTAGTAAAAGCCATTAAAGAACAACTCGACAAATATTTACACGTAATGGTTTATGGCGAGTACATTCAAGATGCTCAATTGGCTTTAGCCGAAAATTTAGCTTCCATTTTACCAGCATCACTTTCCTGTTCTTATATCGTTAATTCTGGTACGGAAGCCAACGAAGCAGCCGTTAAGTTAGCCAAAAGATATACGGGAAGAAAACATATTGTGGCTTGCGAAGGATCTTACCATGGCAGTACACACGGCTCACTTAGTTTTACCAATAACGAAACTAAAAAAGCTGCTTTTACACCTTTATTACCAAACGTAGATTTTATAAAATTTAATGATATAGCTTCTTTAGAAGTGATTACTGAAACCACCGCTTGTGTTATTATAGAAACCATACAAGGTGATGCAGGATTAATAAAACCTACTAAGGAGTTTATACAGGCATTGAGAAATAAATGTACCGAAAAAGGAGCGTTACTAATTTTTGATGAAGTACAAGTAGGAATTGGGAGAACAGGAAAAATGTTTGCTTTTGAACATTATGGCGTAGTGCCGGACATTCTCACATTAGGAAAAGCTTTAGGAGGCGGAATGCCCATAGGTGCTTTTGTTGCTTCTCATGAAATGATGCACACCTTAACGCACAATCCTGTATTGGGGCACATTACCACTTTTGGCGGACACCCAGTAATTGCTGCTGCTGCCAATGCTTGTTTAAATGTATTAAAAACTACCGATTGGATAGCACAAACAGAACGAAAAGGCAAGTTGTTAGAAGATTTGCTAATTAGCCACCCAAAAATAAAAGAAATAAGAAGAGCAGGCTTATTTTTTGCCATAGAAATGGAAGCGGTTGAAGTAGTACAACAAGTAGTGGACAACTGCTTAAAAGAAGGCGTAATAGGCTTTTGGTTTCTTTCTACACCAACCGCTTTTAGACTTTCTCCACCATTATGCATTACTGATGAAGAACTAAAAACTGCTGCAGCCATTATTCTAAAAGTAATGGATGAAATTTGATTTTTTCTAATCACATTCAAATATGGATAAACATGTATGATAAATATCAAAAACTTGTTAAATAAATTATTAAATAGTACCTTAGTGGGATAAAAATTAATATGAACTAAAAATTTAAACGTATGAAAAAAATTTACTTATTAGCAATTTCTATTATGGGTTTTCAGGCAATAAATGCTCAAATTACTAACTATGCTGCCATTCCTTACGCAACAGGTTTTGAGAATGGTACTTTAGATAACAATTGGTACACCACCTCGAGTTCTCAAGATGGAAGAATACAAATATGGAACTCTACGAGTTTAATATGGAGTGGAGATACCGCAAAAGCACATACAGATAGCTTATGGCTAGGTATGGATAATGACCCAGGAGGGAGTTATGTAACTAATGAAGCTTGGATAGGTTTAGATTTACTAGGCGAAACTCAAGTTAGATTTAGTTTTTGGTGGGCAGAATGGAACGATGAAACTGAACCACAAGATGGAATTTATATTTCTGATGATGGAGGAACTACATTTACTAAAGTACTTGATTTAAACGGAGCTTCTTATACTGATTTACAGTGGTATTATTTTGATTTAAATTTAGATAGTCTTAATAATGCCCACGGATTAAGTTTTACAGCTACTTATGTTATAAAGCTTCAGCAATACGATAATTATTATTTTGCTGGTGGAAACGATGGTTTCTTGTTTGATGACATAAATGTTGAGAGCACTTTTGTTTCAGGTATTTCAGAACAAGAAGAAGTGAAAGTTAAAGTTTTCCCTAATCCAACTACTGATTTTGTTAATATTAGCTTAAGCAAGTCAAATAATAACTATTCTTACAAATTGTTTTCAATAGATGGTCAGCTAATAGAAGAAAATAACTTAATTAATGAAAACATTATTAAATTGAATTTATCTAATTATAATGCTGGAGTTTATTTCGTAAATCTTTACAGTAATGGAGAAATGATAAACTCACAAAAACTATTCAAACAATAAATGATAAAGGTTATTAGTAGAAGAGCAGTTAAAGTTGCTTTTGTGCTAAATTAATTAGCCGAAAACATTACGATAAGCGTGTTGAGATTTTCTTAGCACGCTTTTTTTGTGTCTAAAAACAGAATGTCATATTGAGCAAAATTTTTCATTCCGCGAAAGCGGGATAGAAAAATGCAGTCGAAAGATCTTCTTATTTTTAGGCTTCTACATTTCAATTTGACATTGGATTTTCTAAGTAACAAGATTAGCTTCGCTGAACTTACGTTTCTACACTTCATTTTACATTGCTTCGTTCCTCAGCTGGTAAAATATTGTTCAGGATGACATATGAGGTGTAAAGGTGTAGGGGAGTTAATCTAAAATAGTTTAGATTACAGCTAAAATAGTGTACTCATTACCATTTAAAGAAAAACTTTCTTTCTCTTTTTTGGTGAGCAATAACTTGCCGATAGGAGAGGCAGGAGAAATAGCAAAAAAGACTTCGTTTGCTAAGGTTACTTTTCCAATGCTTGCAGCCATGTAAAAGTTGCCTTTGTTGGTATAAACCACACTTCCTAATACTACTGTGTTGTTGGTTATAGTGGGGTTGATTTGAGTTAAATTTTGTTTGATGTTAAGTGCTTCACTCAGTTGGGCAGTTAGTTTTTCCGTTTCTAATTGAGCCATGGCTCTTCCGGTTTCATGTTTATCGCCCGCACTGCTTTTGGTCTCGTTGTTGGCAGCTTGCTGGGCTTCTTTTAAAATATGTTGTAAGGATACAATTCTTTCCTCTGCAAGCATTAAGCAACGTTGATGTAATGCTTTTTTTGTGGAGGATGAAACTTGCATTTTTTATTGGAATTTAGTTGCTATTGTTTTACTTCTTCCAAATGTAGTAATATATTATTTATCACTTTACCACAAGCGTGGACGCTTGCGGTAGCGGAGCTTTCTATTCAATTTTATTTCGAATTTGCGTTGTTAAGGTCTTTATATAGTTTACTAACTCAATCGCATCTTTTTCTTTCACAACAATTCTTTGTCCTAATTTGTATTTGTTGTCAGATGATTTTGCTATATACTTTTCATCTACAATACCCTCAGTATGTTGAAGTAAATGTCTTCTTTGAAATAAAATATTTAGTCTTTTATATTCCGTGTCTGACAACCAATTTTGATAGCTTTCGTTAAAAAGCTCTTGCCATAATTCTCCTCCAATATCAAGTTTTTGAAATGCGTTGAAGGGAACTTTTAACTTTGCGTTCTTATGTTTAGAATACATAATATCGCAGTATCGTTGAAATGCAACTACTGAATCAAGTAGGCACTTTTCAATTAGTGTTTGACAAGTATTTTCAGCTTGGTCTTTACTTAGTTCGTTTAACGTTTTTTTTATCGTAGGTATATTATTTATTGAACTTTCAATCTTATTAATTGTGTTATTAAAGGTCTGTTCAACTGAATTATGTCCACAACAAGGACAAAAGAAAGCACTGCCAATTACAGAATATCTTGATTCGCATTTTTCGCATTTAATTTTTTGTTCAAAAATTTCTTGTGAAGGTATTGGTATAATCAATTTTTGAGGTGTATGTCCTTTAACACTCATACTCATTGAGATGAATCCTCCTTTAGGTTGACGACTATTAAAACTTTTGGCATCATCCTTCATTGCTTTATGGATTTTACCTTCAATAAATTCTGTAGCTTGTTTATGGGCATTATCTACTTGTTCTGTTGTACAAAAAGTATCACTTGTTGATTCATTTCCACACATTGGACAGAACACAGATTCATCTTTAAAATTTTTCTCCCAATCTTCTTCGTGAACCTTAAACACAAACATACATTCCTCGTCTGGACATTCTCTGTCGAAGAATCCATTTTCATCTGTATCAATCGGAATCGAAATTTTTGTATTGTCTAATTGCTTTAGTTCTTTAAGAAGTTTTTCAAACATATTCTGTTCTTTTAGCTTGCATACAACTTATATATTCTCAGTTTTTATTTAAATAGTTGAATATATCTAGTAGTTTTTGGATGTATAGACTTAACTTTTAGTCACATCTATTTTCTCCAAATTTACCCAAAACAGCTTCTTAATCAATTAGATGTTAATAACTACTGAATAAATAAAAAATCCCTGCTAATTGCTTAACAGGGATTTTAGGTTAACTATTTATTATGAAAAATTATTACTTGTTGTTATCGTCTGCGTCAGTTACTTCTTCAAAGTCAACATCAGTAACTTCATCGCTACCATTTTCACCAGAAGTATTTCCAGCACCTTCAGCACCTTCTGCTCCTCCAGCTTGTTGTTGAGCATTATACATCTCTTGAGAAGCAGCTTGGAAAACCGTATTTAGTTTTTCAATTCCTGCTTTACAAGCCTCAACATCTTTAGCTTCGTATGCTTTTTTTAGTTCAGCTAAGGCATCCTCAATAGGTTGCTTTTTGTCAGCCGGCAATTTGTCGCCATAATCTTTCAATTGTTTTTCTGTTTGGAAGATTAAGCTATCTGCTTGGTTCATTGTCTCAGCAATTTCCTTCGCTTTTTTATCAGCATCAGCATTTTCTTCCGCTTCACGCTTCATTCTTGCAATTTCATCTTCGCTTAATCCTGAAGAAGCTTCAATTCTAATGCTTTGCTCTTTACCGGTAGCTTTATCTTTAGCAGAAATATTCATAATTCCGTTAGCATCAATATCAAAGGTTACTTCAATTTGAGGTACGCCTCTTGGTGCCGGTGGAATGTCAGTCAATTGAAATCTTCCTAACGATTTGTTGTCAGCAGCCATTGGTCTTTCTCCTTGTAATACATGGATATCTACCGCTGGTTGGTTGTCAGACGCTGTAGAGAAGGTCTCCGATTTTTTAGTTGGGATAGTAGTGTTGGCTTCAATTAATTTGGTCATTACACCACCCATGGTTTCAATTCCCAACGATAGAGGAGTAACATCTAGTAACAATACATCTTTAACTTCTCCGGTTAATACACCACCTTGAATGGCTGCACCAATAGCAACTACTTCATCAGGATTTACTCCTTTAGAAGGCTCTTTTCCGAAGAATGATTTTACTGCTTCTTGTATAGCAGGGATTCTGGTAGAACCACCAACTAAAATTACTTCGTTGATGTCTTTTGCACTGTATCCTGCACTTTTTAGCGCAGTTTTACATGGCTCAATAGTTCTTTTAATTAACTCGTCTGCCAATTGCTCAAACTTAGCTCTCGATAAGGTTTTTACCAAGTGTTTAGGTCCTGAAGCAGTTGCGGTAACGTATGGTAAGTTAATTTCTGTAGAGCTGGTGCTAGAAAGTTCTACTTTCGCTTTCTCAGCAGCTTCTTTTAAACGTTGTAATGCCATTGGGTCATTTCTTAAATCGATGCTTTCAGCAGCATTAAATTCATCAGCTAACCAATCAATGATTACTTGGTCAAAATCATCACCACCAAGGTGTGTATCTCCATCAGTAGATTTTACTTCAAAAACACCATCACCTAATTCAAGAATAGAAACGTCATGTGTACCACCACCACAGTCGAACACTACAATTTTCATGTCTTGAGATTTTTTATCTAAGCCGTAAGCTAAAGCAGCAGCAGTAGGCTCGTTAATGATTCTTTTTACTTTTAATCCTGCAATTTCTCCGGCTTCTTTGGTAGCCTGACGTTGCGCATCGTTAAAGTATGCAGGTACAGTAATTACTGCCTCACTAACAGATTGTCCTAAGTAATCTTCAGCGGTTTTTTTCATTTTTTGCAATACCATTGCTGAAATTTCTTGCGGTGTATATAATCTGTCGTCAATTTTTACTCTTGGCGTATTATTTTCCCCTTTTACTACTTCGTAAGAAGCCCTTTTAATTTCGCTAGCTACTTGGTCGAATGAATTTCCCATAAATCTTTTAATAGAAGATATGGTTTTGGTTGGGTTGGTAATAGCTTGTCTTTTGGCAGGATCTCCAACAGTTCTTTCTCCGCCTTCTAAAAAAGCAACGATAGAAGGGGTGGTTCTTTTTCCTTCAGCATTAGGGATAACAACCGGCTCGTTACCTTCCATTACAGAAACACATGAATTGGTTGTTCCTAAGTCTATTCCTATTATTTTACTCATGATATTAGTTTTTATTAGTTTAAAAATTATTTTCGAAAAGGAATAGTCAAAGGATATGCCATTGGTTTTTAACAGCATTTTCTTGAAAATATGTCAGCCATTAACCGAAATTACCGATTAATGGCTGACAATTTTATGACAATAAGACAGAAATGAACTTAGTTTAGAAGAAAAACTAAACTCATAAACTAACTAAGCTTATTTGCTCAAAATCTTAAACTCTGTTCTTCTGTTTTCTTGGTGAGCTGCTTCTTTGTCTTCTTCAAACTTAAGTTTAGCAATTTCTGCATCTGTAATTACCAAACGAGATTCTCCGTAACCTTTAGAAATTAATCTGTCGGCAGCAATTCCATTTTTAACCAAATAATCTACACAAGATTGAGCTCTTTTTTGAGATAAGTCTTCATTGTATTTATCTCCACCTCTTGAATCGGTATGTGCAGAAAGCTCAATTTTAATGGTTGGGTTTTCGTTAAGTAATTTAACCAATCGGTCTAACTCATTTTTAGAAGCGTCTCTAAGCGTAGCTTTATTGTAATCGTAGAAAATGTTTTTCAAGACAATAATACTTCCGATATCAATTTTCTTAAGCTCAATGTTTCTTTCTACTTCTTGGTAAGCTGCAGATTCAGGAATGTTAAAGTTCTCCGAGTGGAACAAGTAACTTTCTTTTCTGATAATTAAACCATAGTTTTTCCCAGAAGGAAGAGATACCAAATATTTACCAGTAGTTTCATTTGATTCAAAAGTGGCTAAAGTAACGTTTGCTTCTACATCAACTAACTCAATGCTTGCACCAAGTGGCTGTTTGGTTTTTTCATCGCTAATAATACCTTTAAGGATAGTAATTTTTTTAGCATCAGTATTTACTGCTTTTTCAATTACTTTTTCGCTTACAGGTTTAGCAATAGAGGCTAATAAATTATCTTCAGAGCTAATTTGCATCGGTTTTTCAGGACCTAAGAAAGTAATCATGTAAATATCTTTTTCACCGTATCCATCAGATTTAAATGAAGAGTAATAACCTCTTCTACCGCTTGAATTAATAATGAAGAACACATCATCATCAACAGTATTAATAGGGTAACCTAAATTTTTTGGTTCACTCCAACTTCCGTTGGCTTGTTTTTCTGAAACAAAAATATCGTAGCCTCCCATACTTTTATGTCCTTGAGAAGAGAAATATAGCGTTTTACCATCAGGGTGAATTAAAACAGACTCTTCTTGGTATTTGGTATTTATGGTTGGGCCTAAGTTTTGAGCAGGTCCCCAATCTTGTAGTTTTTCATCCCAATTGGTAACATAAATATCTCTATTACCAAAACTACCATCAGGCTTGCTACTTACAAAATAAAGTGTTTTACCATCACTAGAGTAACTTGCTGAAGATTCATGGTATTTGGTATTGATGTTTTTATTCATCTTTTTTGGTTTCGACCAAGAAGAACCAATTAATTTGGTTTCGTATAGATTTCCATCTCCTTTATCATCAATATAAATTATCATACTTTGAGCATCAGGAGCAACGGCAACAGTAGCGTCATGTTCGGGTGTATTTACAGGGCTTCCCAAGTTTTCAGGAGCAGACCACCTGCCATTCATTTTTTTAGAGATATAAATATCTTCAAAATATTCATTTAAACCAAGGTCTATACCACCGCCAGTAGTGGTGTTTCTTCGAGAGGTAAACATCATTACCGATTCATCAGCATTAATTATTGCACCATATTCAGGATATTTTGAGTTGACAACACCTCCCAAATTATCAATAAAAACCCTAACAGGATTTGCAACTAATTCTTTGGCGGTTTTGCATTGTTCTATTCTTCTTATAACATCTTCCAGTTCAATAGGGTTTTTACTAACAACAGCTTTGTGTTTTTCAAAAGCAGCTATAGCTTTGTCAAAATCCATAGTTATGTGATAAGCTCTTCCTAAGTGATAATGAATATCTGGAGTTACATTTGGGTTTAGCTTTAATGCTTTTTCTAAGTGAGGAACACTTTCTTCCTTATAAACAGAAGAGACTAAGTAACATCTGCCAATTTTATAATTTAGTTGAGAATTATTTGGATTGAAACTATTAGCTTTTACTAAGAATGGTAATGACTCTTTGTAATAAGAAACTCTAATTTTATAGTCATTAGTATTTTCATCTAAATATTCTGGTGACATTAAAGTAAAAGTTTTTTCACCTATTTTAAGATTTTCTTCTGCTTCTTTAAAAGCATCTTTTTGTTCTTTAAATAGTTTTTTATCAAAAGGAGTGTCCTGCTGTGCTTTTACATTTAAAGAAAAAATAGCAACTAATAGACTGATAAATATATATTTCATATGTTAGGTATTTTATTGTGTGTTATAAAAAAAATGAGTTTTAATTATGTTTGATTAATTACAAATTTGTTGAGAAAAGGCTTTGCCATTTTTTAATCCTAGTTCAGCTGCTTTGTTCCAATCTTCGCAAGCTTTATCTTCTTTTCTGAGCATTTCGTAAGCAATACCTCTGTTAAGATAAGCAGCTGCATAATTTTTATCTAATGAAATGGCTTTATCGCAATCTGCTACAGCACCTTCATAATCTTTTAATTTATATTTAGCCGAAGCTCTATTATTAAAAGCATAAGCATATTTTGGATTTAACATTATGGTTTCATCAAAATCTTTTATAGCATCTTTATAATCACCTTTTTCAAGTTTTGCCAAGCCTCTGTTGTTGTAAGCAATAAAATAATTTTCGTTTAAGAAAATAGCTTTTGAATAGCTTTTTATAGCTAATTCGTATTCGCTATTGGCTCTATAAGCACTTCCTAAATTGTTGTGAACAAAGCTAAGTTTTCCATCAACCATTAATGCTTTTTCATAATCTCTAATAGCACCTTTAATGTCGTTTAATTGCTTTTTAGCACTTCCTCTATCATTAAAAGCATAAGCATAGTCTGGTTTGTTTTTTATCGCATTATCGTATTCGGCAATGGCTTCTTTAAATTTATTGTCAAGAAAATAAATGGTTCCTTTATAATAATAAGCATCAGCATTGGTAGGGTCAATTTCTGTGGCTCGGTTAAAATCTTTTAATGCAGCTTCTGAATTTCCTAATTCGTAATAAGAACGACCTCTTAAAAAATGAGCATTATTGGAGTCAGGATTTAATTCAACAACTTTGTCGAAATCAGCAATAGCATTTTTATACTCTTTTAATTGAAACTTTACAGAACCTCTGTTAAAATAGGCTTTCTCAAAATTTGGAGAGAGCTCAATAGCTTGAGTAAAGCTTTCAATAGCACCATTTAAGTTTTGACTGTTTGCTTGGTTAATTCCAAGATTATAGATTTCCATTGCTTTGCCTTCTGAAAGTGCTGATGTATCACCGACAACAACGTCTTGTGCAATTATATTTGCCGATAGTAATATAAAAGCAAGTGGAATAAATAGTTTCATTTTTTTCATATACATTATGGTTTAAGAGTTTTGTAAAAATAAGTAGCTAAAATTATAATTTTTATGCCAATTTTACAAAAAAATAATGACAATGAAGATTTCTTCCAATGAATTAGGTAGTGCTGTGGCTTATTTTAAAAAAGAATTGACTTCTTTTTATGATAAAAATGAAGTGGATAGTATGCTTTATATTTTTTTTGAGCATTTTTTTGGTGTAACAAGAACAGATTTTTTATTACATCAGGATAGGAAGCTTTCGGAATCAGATTTATTATTAGTGATTTATGGTGTAAAGGATTTAAAAAAACACAAGCCTTTAGCATATATTATTGGTGAGTGGGAATTTTTTGGATTGTCTTTTTATGTTAATGAACATGTGCTTATTCCCCGACCTGAAACGGAAGAGTTGGTTCAGTTAATTATTAATGATTATGATGAAAACCCACCTAAAAATATATTAGATATCGGTAGTGGTAGTGGTTGTATAGCTTTGAGTTTAAAACATCATTTTAAAGGCACTAATGTAACAGCTTGGGATGTTTCTGATGAAGTTTTAAAAGTTATTGATAGAAATGCGAAGAACTTACAGCTAGAAATTAAAATAAATAAAGTAGATGCGCTATCTAATCCAGAAGTGAATGTAAAATATGATGTAATAGTAAGCAACCCACCTTATATTATGAATAAAGAACAAGACCAAATGCACAGTAATGTGCTTGATTACGAGCCTCATTTGGCGTTGTTTGTTCCTGATGAAAATCCGTTGCTTTTTTATGAGAAAATTGCAGACATTGCTGTCAAACATCTTACTGAAAATGGAACTTTATATGTGGAAATAAATGAGCAATTTGGAGATGAAGTAGTTTCACTTTTCAACAAAAAAGGTTTTGAAAAGGTTGAGATAATTAAAGATATTAATAATAAAAATAGAATGGTTAAAGCAGTATTAACCTGATTGAAAGCCGAAAATGATATGCTAATTAAAGCTACATTAATAAGTTTTTAATAAAATCTTGTTTTTTGTATTTAAAAGTCATTTTATTTTAAGTTGATAATGCTTACTTTCGTAACTTGAATTTTAGAAATAATTAATATATAAATTTTTTAAAGAATAGATAATGAAAATAATTGTGTGTATTAGTAAAGCTCCAGATACCACATCAAAAATTGCATTTGCCGATGGTAATTCAAAATTTGATGAAAATGGAGTGCAATTTATTGTTAATCCTTATGATGAATGGTATGCCTTAGTTAGGGCTTTAGAATTGAAAGAAGCAAATGGAGGAAGTGTTACTGTATTAAATGTTGGAGATGCTTCCAATGATGCTATTATTAGAAAAGCATTAGCTATAGGTGCTGATGATGCTGTGAGAATTGATGCTCCAACACAAGATGCACTTTTTGTTGCTAAACAAATAGCCAATTATGTAAAAGAGAATAATGCAGATATGGTATTGTTAGGGAAAGAAACAATAGATTACAATGGTTCCCAAGTGGGAGGTATGATTGCAGCAATTTTAGATATGCCTTATGTTTCGTTAGCTAGTAAGTTAGATATGAATGGAACAACAGCAACAATAGAAAGAGAAATTGAAGGTGGAGTAGAAGTGGTAGAAACATCAACTCCTTTTGTACTAAGTGCAGCTAAAGGAATGGCAGAGGCTCGTATTCCGAATATGAGAGGAATTATGGCTGCCAGAACAAAGCCCTTAAATGTAGTTGCTGCTATTGATGCTACAAATGCTACTGAAATAAAAAGTTTCTCGTTGCCGCCAGCCAAAACAGGTTGTAAGTATGTTGATGCAGATAATGTTGAACAATTAATAGACTTATTACACAACGAAGCTAAAGCTATTTAATAAATTATTTAAACTTTAATAAAGATATGTCAGTTTTAATATATACAGATTCCGCAGATGGAACACTTACAAAAAATGCTTTTGAGGCAGCTAATTACGGTGCTTTATTAGCCAAAAAAGAAGGTAAAACAGCTACCGCAATTGTTCTTGGTGAAGCTAGCGATATTGATAAGCTTGGAGCTTATGGTATTACTAAAGTTTTACATGTAAATGATGCAGCGTTAAATAATTTCGATCCGCAAAGAAATGCAGCAATTATTGCTCAAGCTGTAACCAAAGAAAATGCAACAACAATTATATTTCCTCATGATTATTCAGGGAAAGCAACCGCTCCTATGTTGGCAGCAAAATTAGATGCAGGATTAGTTACAGGTGCAGTAGCACTTCCTGAAGGAAATACAGTAAGAAAAACAGTTTTTTCAGGAAAAGCTTTTGCAGATGTAGAAATAAAAACAGCAATAAAAATAATTTCTGTTTTACCTAATTCAGTAGATAAAGAAACAGGAGAAGGAAGTGTTACTGTAGAAAAATTTGCTTGTGAAATACCTGCAACAAGATTAACAGTAAAAGAAGTGAAAAAAGCTTCAACAGAGCTTTCACTAACAGAAGCAGATATTGTAGTTTCAGCAGGAAGAGGTTTAAAAGGGCCAGAAAATTGGGGGATGATTGAAGAATTGGCAACAGAATTAGGAGCTGCTACAGCTTGTTCTAGACCTGTGGCTGATATCGGTTGGAGACCTCACCACGAACATGTTGGACAAACCGGAATTGCTATTAGACCAAATTTATATATAGCCGTTGGAATTTCTGGAGCTATACAACATTTAGCAGGAGTAAACGGAAGTAAAACTATAGTAGTTATTAATACAGACCCTGAAGCTCCTTTCTTTAAAGCTGCTGATTACGGTATTGTAGGAGATGCTTTTGAAGTAGTGCCTAAAATGATAGCAGCAGTTAAAAAACTTAAAGGCTAATTTGTGAACTTTACAAAGAGGATGATTTTTTATAATATCCTCTTTTTTTATTTTACCAGATGGATAAGATTGAATTAGAAATTATCGGACTTTCATACAGTCAAACTCAAACAGGAGCGTATGCGTTAGTATTGGGAGAAACAAGTGGAAACAAACGAAGATTACCTATAATTATTGGAGGTTTTGAGGCTCAGGCAATAGCTATTGAGTTAGAAGCAATGACTCCTAGTCGCCCACTTACACATGATTTGTTTAAAAATCTTGCAGATGCTTTTGAAATTAACCTTTTAGAAGTAATAATTTATAATTTAGTAGAGGGAATCTTTTATGCTAAATTAATTATCCAACAAGGAACAGAAACGATAGAGATAGACACCAGAACTTCAGATGCTATTGCGTTGGCTGTTAGATTTAAATGTCCAATTTCCACTTATGAGTTTATTCTTTCTAGTGCAGGAATTATTTTAGATGAATCTCAAAAAGATAAAGATATCGATGGTGATAGTGATGAATTTGATGATTTAGAAAAGGAAATAGAAGATATAGATCCAAGTAAACCTCTCGATTATTCAAAAATGTCAATTACAGAGTTGAATAAAGTATTGCAAAATGCTATTGAACATGAAAACTATGAAGAAGCTTCGAAAATAAAAGCTGAAATAGATAGAAGGAATGCTAACTAATATTTTTTGTTTTAAATTAATTTATGCTCACAACCATCACCTTTACATCAATTTACAGAGGAATTATCGGGATGGTAGCACTTTTAGCTATCGCATGGCTATTTAGTAGTAATAGAAAAGCTATAAATTGGAAACTGGTTGGTAAAGGCTTATTAATTCAACTGGTTTTTGCCATTTTGGTTTTAAAAGTAGATTTTGTTGCTGATGGCTTCGAAATCGTTAGCAAAATATTCACTAAAGTTATAGGTTTTACACAAGAAGGAACAATGTTCCTGTTCAAGAATTTTGATACTGGAATTATAGAATCAGCACTTATAAATTTTGTAGTGATGGTTTTACCAACAGTAATTTTCTTTTCGGCACTAACCAGTTTGTTTTATTATTGGGGCATTTTGCAAAAAGTAGTTTATGCCTTTGCTTGGGTAATGAAAAAAGTGATGAAACTTTCAGGAGCAGAGAGCTTGGCAGCAGCTGGAAACATTTTTTTAGGACAAACAGAATCTCCACTATTGGTAAAACCTTACCTTAATAAAATGACAGACTCTGAGCTGATGTGTTTAATGAGTGGAGGAATGGCAACTATTGCAGGTGGAGTTTTGGCAGCATATATTGGCTTTTTAGGAGGGGCAGATGAAGCACAACAAATTTATTTCGCCAAACATTTATTAGCAGCATCAGTAATGTCTGCACCAGCAGCTGTAGTAGCAGCAAAAATATTAGTCCCACAAACCGAAAAAATAAATGAAGATTTAAGTTTACCTAAAGAAAAAATTGGATCAAATGCTTTAGAGGCTATTGCTAATGGAACAACAGATGGAATTAAGTTAGCTGTTAATGTTGCTGGAATGTTATTGGTTTTTATAGCACTTTTAGCAACAGGAAATTACATTTTATTTAAGGTTGGCGATTGGACAACTTTAAATCAAATCATAGCCTCAAATACAACTTATGAAGGGTTAAGTTTTCAGTTTGTTTTGGGTTATGCTTTTGCTCCATTAACCTGGTTGATGGGGGTATGTAAAGAAGATATGGTGCTGGTTGGTCAGTTGTTGGGAGAGAAAACTATTTTGAATGAGTTTGTTGCCTATGTTTCTTTAGGAGAATTAAAAATGCAAGGAAAATTTGTTGAAGAAAAATCTATTATAATGGCTACTTATATATTATGTGGATTTGCTAATATCGCTTCCATAGGTATTCAAATAGGTGGCATTGGAGCTCTTGCTCCACAAAAGAAAGCAACTTTAGCAAAATTGGGGTTTAAAGCATTAATAGGAGGTACCCTAGCATCATTATTTACCGCTGTTATAGTTGGAATACTTATTTAAGAGAAAAGTAATAATTAATATAAAATTGAGTTTTTATAAATTTCTTAAACAACATTTTCATCTTTGTTAGGAAACAATTAAAGAAATATTAATTACAAGTACTTACAAATATAATAAGTGCCATGTACAATTCCCCATTTTTTAATTACCTTCAATAAAATATATTAGCCATAAACTTTTATAAAAATCTGAAATTTAAAATAAAAATCGAACTCAGGTTGTTACATTTGCACCTTATTTTTTAAATACAGAATATGGCGTTAAAATGTGGAATAGTTGGATTACCAAATGTAGGGAAATCAACTTTGTTTAATTGTTTGTCAAATGCTAAGGCTCAATCGGCAAACTTTCCTTTTTGTACAATTGAACCAAATGTAGGGGTTATTACTGTTCCAGACGAAAGGCTAAATGAATTAGAAAAATTGGTAAAGCCTGAGAAAGTACAACCAACTACAATAGAAATTGTTGATATTGCTGGATTGGTTAAAGGAGCCAGTAAAGGAGAGGGATTAGGTAATAAATTCTTGGCAAACATTAGAGAAACAGATGCTATTATTCATGTGTTAAGGTGTTTTGATGATGGCAATGTGGTGCATGTAGATGGTTCTGTAGATCCAGTTAGAGATAAAGAAATTATTGATACTGAATTACAATTGAAAGATTTAGAAACTGTTCAGAAAAAATTAGACGGTGTAAAAAGAAAAGTGCAGACAGGCGATAAATCGGCAATAAAAGAAAATGAAGTATTACAAAGATATGCTGATGCTTTAAATCAGGGGAAATCTGCCAGAACAGTTGAAGTAACTAAAGATGAAGCTGTTTTTGTAAAGGATTTACATTTGCTTACCAATAAACCAGTATTATATGTTTGTAATGTTGATGAAGGGTCTGTAGCTACAGGAAATGAATATGTAGAAAAAGTAAAAGCAGCAGTAAAAGACGAAAATGCAGAAGTATTGGTAATTGGGGCTCAAATAGAAGCTGATATTGCTGAGTTAGAAACTTTTGATGAACGTCAGGAGTTCTTGCAAGATTTAGGCTTAAGTGATGCAGGGGTAAGTAAGTTGATTAAAATGGCATATAAATTATTGAATTTAGAAACCTATTTTACAGCAGGTGTAAAAGAAGTTAGAGCTTGGACGATTAAGCATGGAATGACAGCTCCACAGGCTGCTGGTGTTATCCATACCGATTTTGAGAAAGGTTTTATTAGAGCAGAAGTAATTAAATATAATGATTTTATTTCTCTTGGCTCTGAAGCAGCCGTAAAAGAAGCCGGTAAAATGGCGGTTGAAGGGAAGGAATACATTGTGCAAGATGGAGATATTATGCACTTTAGATTTAATGTCTAAAGTAGTTTATGAGTTTAAAAGTTTATAAGGTTAGAAGATAATTACGGATTTTAACTAACAAAAAAGCCTAACAGGGAACTGTTAGGCTTTTTTGTTGTATATGTTTTTTTTATTTTCTGTCTCCTAAAAATCTTAGTAAGAATAGGAATAGGTTTACAAAATCTAAGTAAAGATTTAAGGCTCCCATAATGGCTAGTTTATTAGTTTCGTCAGTACCATATTCCACACCACTACCAATTCTTTTTAGTTTTTGAACATCATAAGCAGTAAGTCCGGTAAAGATTAATACACCTAATATACTAATGATGTAATCCATGGTTTCACTACCCATAAACATATTTACCACGCTAGCAATGATGATTCCTATTAATCCCATCATTAAAATAGAACCAAATTTGGTTAAATCGGTTTTGGTAGTGTAGCCCAAGAAAGCCATTACGCCAAAAGTTCCTGCAGTTATGAAAAAAGTCATAAAAATAGAACTTGCTGTATAAACTAAAAAGATAGTACTTAAACTAACGCCCATAATGGCAGAGTAAATTATAAATAAGATAACCATAGCCATGGATGAAAGCTTTTGAAAACCAAAAGACATCAGTAATACAAAACCTAAAGGAGCAAACATTACAATGTAGCCAAGCATATTCATACTAACACCTCCTTCAGCTGTAGGACTGAATAACATTCCTACCAATTCTAAATCTGTTCCAAACCAATAGGAAATAATACCTGTAATAGCTAGGGCAGAAGCCATGTAGCTAAATACATTAGACATAAAGGTTTTAACGATAGTCCCGCTTGCAGAAGCAGTATGCTCTATTGGACTCTTAATGAAATTATTGTTTTCCATAATTTATAAATTTTAATTCAGTTTTTTATTATCAATTTATTTACCACTTGTAAAAACAAGTCATTATGACAGTTTGTTAGAGATTAAACTAATAAACTCTTTACGGGTACTATCTTTCTCAAAAGCACCAGTAAAAGAAGAGGTTGTAGTTAGTGAATTTTGTTTTTGAATTCCTCTCATTTGCATACACATGTGTTGAGCTTCAATAACTACTGCAACGCCAAGAGGTTTAAGAGCTTCTTCAATACAGTTTTTAATATCATCTGTCAGTCGTTCTTGCACTTGTAACCTTCTGGCAAAAGCATCTACCACACGAGGGATTTTACTTAACCCAACAATATGTCCGTTAGGAATATAAGCCACATGAGCTTTTCCAAAGAAAGGCAACATGTGATGTTCGCATAATGAGTAAAGCTCAATATCTTTAACAATTACCATATGTCCATGGTCTTCTTGAAACATTGCTGATTGAAGAATTTCTGTAGGATTTAAATCATAACCATGAGTAAGGTACTGCATGGCCTTAGCTACTCTCTCTGGAGTTTTTTGTAATCCTTCACGATTAATATCTTCACCGAGGTTAGTAATAATATCAGAATAACTTGCTGATAGTAAGTTGATTTTTGTTTCGTTGTACTGTTCAATTTTTTCGTAACCATCCATATTGTTTTGGCTGGTCATGTTATCGTTGTATTTTGCCATGAGTTTTATTTTCCGTAATATTCTATATAATTGTTTTCTGTCTCAGCAACTTTAATGCAGTGCAATTCGCAATTTAATTCATTTATAAAAGGTGCCAACACTTCCCAAAAAGCAATTGCAACATTTTCTGTAGAAGTTATTTTCCCTTGCATAAATGGAACATCTAAGTTTAGGTTTTTATGATCTACTTTACTAATAATATGCTCACGAATTATTTTACTTAATACCTTTAAATTAACTACAAATCCGGTTTTCGGATTAAGGTTACCTTTTACAGTAACAAAAAGTTCATAATTATGTCCATGCCAATTAGGGTTGGAGCACTTTCCAAAGACTTCAAAATTTTTGGTATCATCCCATTCTTCAATAAATAAGCGATGAGCGGCATTGAAACGTTCTCTTCTAGTTAGGTAAATCATAGAGCAAAATTAAGTTAATGATTTTAATTGGTTGTTCTTTTTATGAAAATGAATGCTATCCTTAACTAATTTTATGAAATTGTAACGATTTAAGTAAACAAAGTTATATTTGTGGTTTATAAAACATTAAAAAAATGAAGCAATATATAACCGGTGAAAATGAAATTGATTTATTTGAATTGTTAAAATCAATATTTACATTCATGTTTAAAAATAAGTGGTTACTGTTATTAACTCTTTTTTTAGGAGCAGCTTTAGGCTGGTTTAGAGTTACACAACAACCTAATATTTATACTAATTATTATCAGTCAACTTTTTATGTAAAATCGTCTGTAATAACTGACGAAATGCTACATACTTTTATTAAAAACTTGAATGAGCAATTACCAACTGTTGATAATGAATTAACAAAAGTGTTAAAAGAGGTAGAGCCTGTTAAAGAATTAAGTATAGATGGATTAAGATCGGATATTAAAATCTATGTTAATTATAAAGAGCCAGTAAAAAATGAGGCCATTATTAATTTTTTGAATGATTACTTAAAAGGCTTGAGTTATTATCAATTAAGGGTAGATTCTAATATCTTTTATATTAAGGAACTACAACGTATAATTAAGCAAAAGTTTGATAGTTTGGGTATTCAATTAACTAATAATGATTCAAAACTTCATTTAAATCAACTAGCTAAAGATAATCCTACACATTTTTTAGCTTATGTAGGGTTACTAGAAAAGTATTATGATTATGAAAAACAGTTAGTAAGCTATTCTAATTCATTAGAGTTTGTTCCAATTGAACCGACAAATAATCCAATAAGTACAACTAGAAAAAAAATGCTAACTATTACTGGATATGGATTCTTATTTTTTGTGGTCGCATTATTTTTCTTGTATGGAATTACTTGGATAAAAAAATCGATTAATAATAATCAGTAATTACGATTTTAGCTTTGCAGATAAAAAAACGTTTACTACCATCAGAATTTACTAAAAACACAATGGTGTTAATAGTAGGTACGGTTGTCGCTCAGGCTATTCCGTTGTTGTTACATCCTTTTTTGAGAAGAATTTATTCTGCTGAAGATTTTGGTGCAATGGCAGTTTTTTTAAGTTTGTTTAGTATGATTACTATTGTTGCTGCATTTCGGTACGAATCTACTATTGTGTTGCCCAAAAATGATAATGAAGCTGCCAATATTCTTGGTCTTACTTTTTTAATAAACATTTGTTTCAATGGCGTAATCTTATTAGTACTGTTATTTTTAAAAACGGAAATAGTGACTTTAATTGGACTTCCTTTAAAATATGCCAATTACCTTTATTTTTTACCCTTTACCAGTTTTTTGTTTTGTGCTTATCAGAGTATGAATTATTGGTTAATTCGTCAGAAAGCTTTTAAAGCCTCATCTTTTAATAAAATTGTTAGAAGAACTGCCGAAGGAATAGTACAAGTAATTTTAGGCATTCTTAAATTTCCAGGGGGACTTTTTGTAGGCGATTTTATAGGTAATTTCTCTAATGTAATTAGTGGTATTAGACAAGTGTTTAAAAATAAATTTAACAACGCTTTTGTATCTAGAAGAAAGATGGGGTTTGTTGCAAAAAAATACATTGATTATCCTAAATTTAATTTATTACCTACTTTATTAAGCAGTGCAGCAACTCTTTTGCCTTTTTTATTTATCAATAAATTATATTCAACCGAAATAGTGGGGTATTTAGATTTATCAAGAATGGTATTGTCTATACCGTTAATATTTATCTCGACTACTATCAGCCAGGTGTTGTTTCAAAAAACAACAGAAAACAGACATCAAAAAACAAGCATTTTGATAGAATTAAGAAATATTTTCTTTCTACTACTAAGCATTATTTTTATAGAAGTGGTATTGTTGTATTTTTTCGGAGATTTTTTGTTTGGTTTGGTTTTCGGAGCAGAGTATGTGTTGTCAAGTACATTCTCTAAAATTTTAATTGTAAGTTTTTCTTTAAATTTTATCAGTTCAACTTTTTCGTCAATATTTATAACATTTGATAAAATTAGACTTAATGGTATTTGGCAAGTAGCTTATTTCCTGAGTATTTGCTCATTATTGCTATTTAAAGATATTTCTATCGAATCATTTTTAAAAATTTACGTAACCATTGAAACTATATTATTATCTGTAAATATTATATTCATATTTTTTATTGTGAAAAAATATGAAACAGAGATCAAAGAAATAAAAGCATAATGTCAACTATTAAGTTATTCATATCAAAAGATTTTTTAAGGTTAAGTGTTTTGCTTACTATTATTTATTTCTTTTTAGAAGGGTATTATCATTTTTTTATTTCAGATAACTTTGCTTACATGGGATACCTCCCTGATTTTAGTATCATCAATTATATTATTACTAAACTAGTTTATGTATGGTTGTTGTTCCTTTCTGAAAAAATGTATCAAAGAAGTAAGTTTTTATATAGTATTTTTTTGATGTTAGTATTTTTCTTTTACATTCCAAATGCCATTATGTTTGCTTTTAGTAATACACTTATAGGTGCTTTTGTTTCTAATGTGTTTTTTGTAAGCTTTTTTAGTTTATCGGTATATGTTAACTTTAAATTACCAACACTAAATATTAAAGCAAACTATAAAGATACACTCATATTGTTGCTGCCTTTATTGTTGTTAATTCCAATAATACTTACTTTTAAACATAACATTTACCTAAAAACATTATTGTTGGTAGATGTTTATGAGACCAGAGAGTTGTTTTCGGAAAAATTGGTGGGGTACTTGGGATACATCTATAACTTTTTGGTAAAAACAATTATACCTGTTGCATTAATTTATTTTATGATAAAGAAGAGGCTTTTATTCGTAGGAATAATGGTGTTGGCATTAATGTATTTGTATGTTATTTCAGGAAATAAAATAGTCTATTTTACTACAATTATTCTCATTTTCTTTTATTATTTAGGGTTTAGTTATATTTCTAAAGTAAGCAACTTTTTTATAATTACATTAGGTTTATTAGTGGTCACACCTTTTTTAGATAATCTTGTTTTTGGAGCACCAATATTAGGCGGAACATTTGTTAACAGATTACTATTTATACCGGCATTGTTGTCGCAATGGTATTTTGAATTTTTTGATGGAAATCCGTATTATTTTGCTGAAAGCACATTTTTTAATCAGTTGGTAGAAAGCCCTTATGATATGCCTATAGGTTTTTTACTTACTAAAATCTATTGGGCGGAGCCTACAGTATATGCCAACAATGGAATTGTTTCTGATGGTTTTATGAACTTAGGCTATATAGGAGTGGTATTGTTTTCAATTATTTTTACTGCTCTTTTTACTTTATTTAACAGTCTCAAATTACATATAGGCTATTTTGGAATTTTCTTTAGTTACGTGTATATTTTCTTGAGCGCTCCATTATTAACGGTATTTATTACTGGAGGAGTTTTAATTTTTATAGTTTTGTGTTTCTTAGTTAGGAACAATAATTTTAATATAAAGTAATTAATAATGAGTTATAAATTTATTAGGGTTACTGATTATTACAGTGGGTTTTTAAAAACCTTTTACGGTACTAATCTAAATAGTGCTGAATTAGATTATGAGGCTCAATATAGTCAATTGACAGAACAATCAATTGAAATAGTAAGTTCTTATGGAAAATATTTTAGGTTAGCTGGAGTAGATGCTGTAGATATAATTTCAAATGCAAGTTTACTACTAAAAAGGTGGGCTAAAGAAAATGGAATAGATCAAAACTTGTCTGATGAAGCTATTGTTGTAGCACAAATTAAACATTTTAAACCAGATATTGTGTGGATAGATACAACAAGGTTTTTGAATAAAAAATGGTTAAATGAGTTAAGAAATGAAGTTAAAAGCATTAAATTATTAGTTGGACATGTTTGTGCTCCATATAATCAAGTTATTTTTGATGGGCTAAGTCAATTAGATATTGTATTCACCTGTACTCCCGGATTAGTAAAAGAGTTTAAAGAAAAAGGAATTAATAATGTGGAGTTGGTTTATCACTCATTTAATCATTCAGTTCTTGAAACAATACAAAACACTTCAAACCCATTTCCTGATAATAATTTTGTGTTTACTGGTTCTTTAACAACAGGTTATGGTTTTCATGGTACAAGAATAAAATATATAGAAGCTATTTTAAATAGTGGAATAGATATGACTATTTACGGAAACTTAGAATCGACCAATCGTATCTTTTTGAAAAAATCATTTTCAACGTTAGTAAAAACAATGAATAGTCTAGGGTTAAATAGTTTGGTTAATTCAATACCTTTATTAAACAAACATAAGAAACATGCTGAAGTAGATATAAATTTTTATTCTAATAAGTTAAAAAATAGCGTTAAGTCACCTGTTTTTGGTATGGATATGTATAGGGTGTTAGCCAAATCTAAAATGTGTTTTAATATCCATGGAGAAATTGCTAATCAATGTGCTGGTAATCTGAGGTTATTTGAAGCTACCGGTGTAGGTTCTTGTTTAATAACAGATAATAAACAAAACATGGGACAACTTTTTGAAATAGATAAAGAAGTTGTGGTTTATGATTCAATTGAAGAGTGTATAGAAAAAGTGAAATGGCTATTACATAACCCTGAAGAAATGAAAAGAATTGCTGAGGCAGGTCAGAAAAGAACTTTAAAAGAACATACAGTTGAAAATAGAGTAAATACAGTAAACAAAATTTTTAAGGATAATCTTTAATATGCGAAAAACAGTAATCAATTCAATTTGTATTATTTTCAGTCTTTTTATACTTAATAAAAACTTAATTTCTCAAAACTTTAAGAATGAAAATAAAAAGTCAATAGGTGTTAGTTATTCTCCAAATTATTGCTACAGAACATTAATAATTAGTGATGATATAGCTACTGAAACACTAAGTGTTTTAAATAATGACAATCCAGTATATGGTTATTCAATAGGATTAACTTTTTTGAATAAATTTCATTATAGATGGGGATATGAGACAGGTGTGTTTTATTCTCAAGTTGTTGGTTGGGAGAGGAATATTGAATTTCCTAAGGCAAAAATTGAAGACACAAAATTTAAATTAAATGCTGAAGTGCCACTAAAAATAAACTATCTTGTTTATGAAGTGGAAAAAATAAGTGCATTTGCATCATTTGGTTTTATACCAAATATACAATTAGCTACAAAATATTTAGAAAATACTTATTATGCTGGTAGTAGCATTTCTAGAGATAACCAAATAATATTAGCGGATAAACTATCTGCCAATATTGCAGTAATATCTGGCTTGGGGGTTAATTATAGTTTTTCTAAGAATTATTTTTTAAGAACAGAATTTACTTTTAGACATTCTATCTTTAATGATGATAAAGATAGATTAACAAAGTCTTATAAAATGTATGGGTATTCTTTAGGAGCTAGTTTTGGGTTTTATTATCTTTTTAAATGATTGAGATTACTATTTCGAAATAAATAGTATATTAGTATATCCGCTATTTTTTTATATTTTTACGCTTAGAAATACAGATAACATGACTAAGCTAAAAGCCTTTTTACTCCAACAACTTTTTAAACCTACATTAATTGGCTTTTTAATTAATCCTTTTTTTTGGGGTAGAGCAGCTATTTACCTAAGTGTGAAAAAATATGCTAAAGCAGCCAAAGGCAAAATCTTAGATGTAGGTAGTGGGAGTAAACCTTATAAAGATTTGTTTGTCAATGTTACACAATATATAGGAATGGATATTGAGGTTTCAGGGCATGAGCATACCAGTTCTGATATTGATGTTTTTTATGATGGAGAAACCTTTCCTTTTGAAGATAGTACCATTGATTCATTGGTCTTTTTTGAGGTGTTTGAACATGTGTTTAATCCAGAACAATTTTTGTCGGAAATTAAACGAGTAGTAAAACCTGGAGGTACCATGGTAGTTACTATTCCGTTTATCTGGGGGGAACACGAACAACCGTATGATTATGCTAGGTATTCCTCTTTTGGATTAAAACACCTGTTTGATAAACATGATTTTGAAATAGTGGAACACAAAAAATACCTTGCTGATTTTAGACTTCAATTTTTGCTTATCAACAACTATTTATATGGGTTTTTCAAAAAAATATTACCAGGTATTTCGGCTTGGTTATTAATCATTCCTTTTTCATTCATCAATAATTTATTGGGATTGATTTTCTATATTTTACCAAAAAATGAAGAGATGTATTTCGGTAATATTTATGTTTTGAAAAATAACAAAAAATAACACTTTACAAATGATTAAATCTTTATTGCCACCATTATTATACAAGTACTTAACCACTTTTTTTTATGGTTGGTCAGGTAATTATAGTAGTTGGGAAGCCGCTGAAAGAAAATGTCCGGGCTATAATAGCGACCTAATTTTTAATAAAGTAAAATCAGCTTTATTAAAGGTCAAAAATGGAGAGGCTGTTGCTGAAAGAGATTCGGTTTTGTTTGATAAAGTTCCGTATTCGTTTCCTTTACTTTCCAGTTTAAGTTTAGTGGCTTTAGCAGATAATAGGTTAAACGTCCTCGATTTTGGAGGCTCATTAGGAAGTAGTTACTATCATAATAAAATTATCAGTAAAAATGTAACAGATTTTCAATGGAACATTGTTGAGCAAAAACATTTTGTTGAAGAAGGTAAAAAAACATTTGCCAACCAAGAATTAAATTTTTATTATACTATTAGCGAATGTTTGCAAGAGCAACAAGCTAATGTAATACTATTGGGATCAGTAATACAATACATAAAGGAGCCTTATGATTTACTAAAAGAGATTTTATCACACAAAATACCTTACTTAATTATAGATAGGACACCGGTTTTTAAAACTAATAATGATAGAATTACGATTCAAAAAGTGCCTAAAAACATTTATGAAGCAAAATATCCTTGTTGGATACTCAATGAAACAAAACTCATTAATTACATTTGCAACTTAGGATATGAAATGGTATTTGATGCAGAATACAACGAAAATATTTACCTAGGTAACGCCTACTATAAGGGCTACTATTTTAAACTTAAACAATAAACTATGGCACATTTGCTCAATTTAAAAACTTTTACAGATAAAAGAGGGAACTTAACAGTGATAGAAAAGGTCATACCATTTGATATAAAAAGAATATTTTACATTTATGGAGTAGACGATTCTATAAGAGGAGGTCACCGACATGTAAAAACAATACAAGCAGCAATTTGTTTAAAAGGAAGTTGTGTAATTAGTAATGATGATAATGAAAATCAAGAAGAATTTGTGTTAGATTCACCAGATAAATGTTTGATATTGGAGCCAAAAGATTGGCATCAAATGCATAGTTTTACAGAAGATGCTATATTAATGGTATTGGCATCAGAATTTTATACTCCCGAAGATTATATTTATGAAAGATATGAGCATTGATTACGAAAACCTTCAAAAGCTAAATGCACCATTTTTTGAAAAATACACCAAAAAATTTCAAGATGTATTAACTTCGGGATGGTATATATTGGGAAAACATGTTCAGCTATTTGAACAAGAATTTGCAGTATATAACAATGCTAAACACACTATTGGTGTTGCATCAGGATTAGATGCTATTACCTTATCATTAGCAGCATTTAATTTTGAAAAAGGCAGCGAAGTAATTGTTCCTTCTAATACCTATATCGCTACTATTTTAAGTGTATTGCAAAACAATCTTACACCTGTTCTAGTTGAACCGGATATTGCCACTTATAATATTGACCCCAAAAAGATTGAAGCAGCCATTACTCCAAAAACAAAAGCCATATTGGTAGTGCATTTATATGGTAAATCATGCGAAATGCAGCCTATTTTGGAATTGTGTAAAAAATACAGTTTAAAATTAATTGAAGATTGTGCACAAGCTCACGGAGCAACTTATAAAGGGCAAAAAGTAGGTACATTTGGAGATTTTGGAGCTTTTAGTTTTTATCCTACTAAAAATTTAGGAGCATTAGGAGATGCAGGAGCTGTAGTATGCAATGATGAAGGGTTGGATAAAAAGATAAGAAGATTAAGAAACTATGGTTCAGATATAAAATATTACAATGAAGTAGTTGGTTATAATTCAAGGTTGGATGAAATGCAAGCTGCTTTTTTATCAGTTAAACTAAAAAGTTTAGATAAAATTAACGAGCATAAAAGAAAATTGGCAGCTATTTACTTAGAAAACCTAAATGAAGACTTTATAAAGCCTCAAGTACATCCCGATTATTTTGATGTTTACCATATTTTTAATATCAGACATGAAAAAAGAGATGAATTAAAAAATTATTTATTAGAACATAATATTAAAACCGAAATTCATTATCCGGTTTCGCCAAGCAGGCAAAATGCACTTAAAGGATTATTGAATAATTATGATTTTCCGATAAGTGAAAAAATTCACCAAACCACACTTAGTTTACCCATTTCTTATTTCCATACAGTAGAAGATGTGAACAGAGTAGTGGAGGTAATGAATAAATTTTAAGCTGTATGTATCATTTTTGTACTTTATTCGATTCTTTTTATTTAACACGTGGTGTAGCGATGTATAACTCGTTAGAAGAATGTGGAACAGATTTTCATTTATACATATTTGCTTTTGATGATGTTAGTTTTGAAATTCTTAACCAACTTAATTTAAAACATGCAACCATCATTTCATTAAAGGAGTTTGAGGATGAAAAGCTACTTGACGTAAAACCAAGTAGGTCAAAAGCTGAATATTGTTGGACATGTACATCATCAACTATTTTGTATGTAATAGAAAATTTTAATGTTCCTAGCTGTACTTACGTTGATGCAGACTTGTTTTTTTATCAGAATCCAAAAATATTGTTTGATGAGATGGGCGATAAATCTATTTTGTTAACTGAGCATAGATACCCACCAAAATTTAATAGAATAAATACTTCCGGAATATATTGCGTTCAGTTTATTACTTTTTTAAATAATGAAGAAGGATTAACAGCTCTTAAATGGTGGAGAAATGCTTGTATAGATTGGTGTTATGATAGGTATGAAGATGGTAAGTTTGGAGATCAGAAATACCTAGATGATTGGACAACTAGATTTAAAGGAGTTCATGTGTTACAACATTTAGGAGGAGGGTTAGCTTCTTGGAATGTAGAACAATGGCCTTTTGTTAAAAGAGAAGGAAACACGATTACTTTTTTAGATAAACAAAGCAACAAAACTTTTGAAGCTATTTTTTATCATTTTCATCATGTTAGGTTTTATAAAAATAACATTGTTGATTTAGGCTGGAGACATCCCACTATGCCTGTTGTGAAAAATTTATATACCCCTTATATTATTAAATTACAAGAGGTAGAAAAATTAGTAAGATCAGTTTATCCCGAATTTAATGTTCCGCTACAAAATTTTACTTTAATAAAAACCGGAGGGTTAAGAAATAAGCTTAAGTATTTATACAAAAAATATTATAGATACAATGTATTTAATACCAAAAGGTTGATTTCAAAGTACAGGTCTAACTAATTAATGAAAAGTAAAGGAAAATATATTTTTATAGTTCAGGTAACTCGCCAGCTTTCCATAGATATTCTAAACCGATTTCATGAAGAAGGTGCGGATATTGAATTGGTAACAGGTGTGGTAGAGGTTAATTATGCTCCTTTAAACCCCAACATTAAAGTAAAGTATTTTAATAAATACAATAATACTTCTTTGTTTAAAAGAACATATACAGGCTTAATTTTTACTTTTTTAAGTTTCTTTTATGTATTGTTTAGTTCCCGCAATAAAGAGTTGATTTTAATAACAACACCTCCTTTTATTGTTTTCTTAGGATCATTTTTTAAAAGAATAAGAAAACAAGCCTATCATTTAATAATCTGGGATTTATATCCTGATGTGTTAATTAATTTTGGGTTACTTAAACCATCTTCTTGGATTATAAGAAGGTGGCAAAAAATGAATGCTAATTGCTTTAAAAAAGCTGATAATGTGTTTACATTAGGAATACATCTTTCTTCTGCAATAGAAAAATACACCAATGAAAAACCTATAATTATTCCTAATTGGGTGAATACCGACTTTGTAAAGCCAATTCAAAAACAAGATAATATTTTTGCCAAAGAACATCAACTTACAGATAAGTTGGTGGTAATGTATTCTGGTAATTTAGGACTTACACATAATATTGAAGCTATTGTAGAAACAGCTGAATATCTAAAAGAAAATAATAAGATTCATTTTATAATAATAGGCGAGGGAGCAAAAAAGGTTAAAATCACGCAAATGGTTAATCAGAAAAACTTAAAAAATGTAACAATGTTACCTTATCAAGATAAAGAGATGCTGCCTTATTCATTAAGTTCTGCCGATGTTGGTGTGGTAACGTTGAGTGAAGGTGCTGAAACCATTTCTGTACCTAGCAAAACTTATTACACACTAGCTGCTGGTTCATTAGTATTAGCCTTAGCTTCAAAAGATTCAGAGTTGGGAGTGTTAATTGAAAACTATAACTGTGGTGTAGTATATGAAAACCCAAAAGCTCAAGTATTAGGAACGTTTTTAACTGAATTACTTGAAAATGAAGAGAGGTTAAAAACCTATAAGGAAAATGCTAGAAAAGCATCGTTTGACTATAGTCCTGAAAATGCTAAAAAATATTATCACTATATTTACGAAAAAAAACACTAACCAATGCTCAGAAAACTTTATTTATCACCTTTAGGTTATCTTATTTCCTTTGTGTTAAATTGTTTAGCGGTTTTTCATAAACCATTTATGGTATATGGTTTTTCTAACAGAGTAGATAGGAAGTTTTATAAGTTAACTCGAATTGCATCTAATGTTAAATTAATCAATAAAGAAAAAATTGACATAAAAAATAATGTTTGGATAGGTTATAACTGTTTATTAGATGGGATTGGCGGAATTAAAATTGAGGAGGGAGTTAATATAGCATCTCACTCTTGTGTTTACACGCACAGTAGTCAAAACTCAATTAGAATATTAGGAAGTAAGTTTATAGAAATACCTGCTGAAAATCGTCCAGGTTATATTATCGACAACGTTACTATAGGGGCATATACCTTCATTGGAACATCTTGTGTTATTTTGTCTGGAACACGTATTGGAAAAGGTTGTGTTATAGGAGCAGGAAGTGTTTTAAGTGGTGAGTTTCCTGATTACTCCATTGTTGTTGGTAATCCAGCTAAGATAGTTGGAGATACCAGAAAAACAGACGCTTCTTTGTATAAATCGGGAGTGAATTTTGAAAATTATTTTGATAAAGAAATGGTTGATGAGATTAAAAACAATTCAGCAAATAACAGTTAGGTTAAAAAGTGATTACAGATAAACTACATCATCAAATTCATTTTGGTTTAACAGCTTGTATAGCTTTTTTCATACCTGTCTATCCTAAATTATTAGCTCTTTTTATTATTTTACTAACCTTAAATTGGTTGGTTTTTCCCAAAAAAATAAAAGCATCATTTCAGCACTTAAAACATAATAAGGTACTTTTTGTTGCTATTTTTTTTTATTTGTTGTACGCCTTCGGACTTTTGTACAGCGATAACTTATCCTTTGGATTTAAAGAATTAGAGTCCAAACTTTCCTTTTTAATTTTACCATTAGTTTATGCTGGTTATTCTCAAGAAACAAAAGAAAACATTACTAAGTATTTAAACTTTTTTATAGCAGGTTGTTTTGTATATGTTTTATTTTGTTTTGGGTATGCTACTTATGCATTATTAAAACCTGAATACACTAATTTATATGGTGTAGAGTATGATTTAGGTTGGAACTATTTTTATTACACTTATTTATCTAGAGGTTTTCACCCAAGTTATTCTGCTATGTTTTGCGTGCTTGCTTTGTATGTTTTAATGGAACGTATTAAAAATAAGTTATTAAAACCAACTTTGTGGGTAATAATTGGCATATTATTATTATCAGTTTTTATACTTTTATTAAGTTCTAAATCTGGTTGGTTAGGGTTGTTAGTAATGATAGTTGTTGGGGCGTATTGGTTAATTAAAGCAAAAAAGATTAAATACTTAATGTACACTTCAATACCTTTAGTATTTTTTATATTATTTAATATTTACAAAACCCCTAATTTTTCTGAAAGATTGCCCAATATGGAAAGTATTAAAAACGCTATTTTTGGAAAGACAAATGAAAATAAAAATGTTACTACGGGAAGTGATGGAAATGCATCAAGAGTATTTATTTGGAAAGCTGCATCAGAGGTTATAGCTGATAATTTATTGTTTGGAGCAGGAACTGGAGATGCTAAAGATGTATTATTAGATAAATATGAAGAAAAACAAATGACCTCAGAATTAAAATATCAACTTAATGCTCATAATCAATATCTGAGTACAACTATTTCTGTGGGAATATTAGGGTTGTTCTTATTATTGTACTTTTTAGTTGAAATGTTTATTAAATCAATTCGACAGAAAAACTATATAACACTTACCTTTGCAACCCTTGTAGGAATTAATTTTTTATTTGAATCGATGCTTGAAACTCGTTCAGGAATAATATTTTTCGTGTTCTTTTTGGTGTTGTTTAGTAATAGTTTATCAGGAAATAATATAAAAATAACGAAATGAAAATTATAACCATAGTAGGAGCCAGACCACAGTTTGTAAAAGCTGCTGCTTTAAGCAGAACAATAGAGAAATATACAGAAATTGAAGAAATAATTGTACATACAGGTCAACATTTTGATGATAATATGAGTGAAGTGTTTTTTAGAGAAATGGAAATTCCTAAACCAAAATACAACTTAAACATTAACAGTGTTGGACATGGAGCTATGACGGGCAGAATGTTAGAGCAGATTGAAAAGATATTATTAGAAGAGAAACCTGATTTACTGTTGGTTTATGGAGATACAAATTCTACTATTGCTGGAGCACTGGCAGCTAAAAAATTACATATAAAAGTAGCTCATGTTGAAGCAGGATTAAGAAGTTTTAATATGGAAATGCCAGAAGAGGTAAATAGAATTTTAACCGATAGAATTTCTGATTATTTGTTTTGTCCGACACAAACAGCAGTTGATAATCTATTGAAAGAAGGTTATGGAAATATTGATGCAAAAATCATTAAAAGTGGAGATGTAATGCAAGATGCAGCAGAATATTATTCACTTACTTCTGCTGAAAAAGCTACTGTAGCCAATACAATAACGCATGATAGATTTATTTTATGTACGCTCCATAGAGCAGAAAATACGGACAATAAAGTGAATTTAACAGGAATAATAGATGCATTAAACACCATTAATAAAACAATTCCTGTGGTATTACCACTTCATCCGAGAACCAAAGGAAAAATTGCTGATTTAGGACTAAAAATGGAGTTCGATATCATAGATCCTGTTGGATATTTTGATATGATAGAGTTACTGAAAAAATGTGCCTTAGTAATGACAGATAGTGGTGGTTTACAAAAAGAAGCTTTCTTCTTTAAGAAAAACTGTGTTACTATGCGAGAGCAGACAGAGTGGGTAGAGTTGGTTGAAAACAAAGTGAATGTGCTTGTTGGAAGTGATACTAAAAAAATAATAGCAGGAGTAGAACAAATGTTAGGGCAAAAAGCAGATTTCACCATAGATTTATATGGGAAAGGAAAAGCTTGTGAAAATATTGTTCGAGAGTTGATTAAAGATTAGTAATTGAAATATTTAATATTCATTAACGATTAACAAATAACATTTAATAATCAAATATATGATTCCATTTTCACCACCACACATTAATCAACAAGTAATAGACGAAGTAACTAAGGTGCTTCAGTCGGGTTGGATTACTACAGGGCCAAGGACTAAGGCTTTTGAAAAAGAAATTACAGCTTATTGTGGTAATAAAAATACACTTTGTTTAAATAGTGCTACAGCAGGGTTAGAAATTATTTTGCGTTGGTTTGGTGTAAAAGAAGGCGATGAGGTTATTTTACCTGCCTATACTTATTCAGCTACGGCTAATGTAGTAATACACTGTGGAGCCACACCTGTTTTTGTAGATGTGAATTTTCATGATTTTAACATTAATGTTGCCGAAATTGAAAAGGCCATTACTTCCAAAACAAAAGTAATTATGCCAGTAGATTTTGGTGGATTGCCTTGCGATTTTGATGCAATTAATGCTTTAGTAACCAAGCACAAAAATACATTTGTTGCTACTACAGGTGAACAAAAAAAACTAGGAAGAATTTTAGTGCTTTCTGATGCTGCTCATTCGTTTGGAGCAACTTATAAAGGTAAAAAAACAGGAAGCTTAACTGATGTTTCTGTATTTTCTTTTCATGCAGTAAAAAACCTGACTACCGGAGAAGGTGGGGCGGTTGCATTAAACTTACCTGAGCCGTTTGATAACAATGAAATTTATCAATTGTTGTGTGTAAAAACCTTGCACGGACAAAATAAAGATGCATTAGCAAAAACACAAAAAGGCAATTGGCGTTATGATATAGTGGAAGCTGGGTATAAATGCAACATGACAGATATTATGGCAGCTATTGGTCAGGTGGAGTTGGCAAGATATGATAGTGAAACTTTACCAAAAAGAAAATACATTGTAAATGCTTATCAACAAGCTTTTTCAGAATATCAATGGGCTGAATTGCCTGTAACTATTGATGCTGCAGATCAAAAGGAAACTTCTTACCATTTGTTTCCGCTAAGGATTAAAAACTGTACAGAAGAACAAAGAGACACAATTATTCAGGAAATATTTAATCAGGATGTATCGGTAAATGTTCACTTCATTCCTGTTCCTGCCATGAGTTTTTATAAGAATTTAGGCTATGATGTCAATAATTATCCTATTACACTTGATAATTTTTCTAGAGAAATCTCTTTACCGGTGTTTTATGACCTAACAGATGAACAGATTCAAACGGTTATAGAAGCAGTTGTTAATGCAGTTAAAAAAGTAGTGGGATAATGAAACGATTAATGGATATATTTTTTTCATTGATTGGATTAATTGTTCTATTTCCTTTGTTTTTGATAATTGCCTTAATAATTACCTTAGATTCTAAAGGTGGTGTATTTTATAAACAAACCAGAGTAGGTAAAGACGGAAAAGATTTTAAATTGTTTAAATTTAGATCTATGGCTGTTGGTTCTGATAAAAAAGGTTTGCTTACTGTTGGTGGTAATGATAGTAGAATTACTAAGCCTGGTTATTTTATCAGAAAATATAAAATTGACGAATTGCCGCAGTTAATAAATGTTTTTATTGGAGATATGAGTTTGGTTGGTCCTCGTCCTGAAGTTAGAAAGTATGTTGATTTATATAACCAGGAACAACAAAAAGTACTTTCTGTAAAACCCGGAATAACCGATTATGCTAGTATAGCATACATTAATGAAAATGAAGTACTAGGAAGGTCGCTTAACCCAGAAAAAACTTATATTGAAGAAGTTATGCCAAGTAAATTAAAGCTTAACTTAAAATATATTGGAGAAAAAAGTGTTGTAACTGATATCAAGATTATATTCAGAACCATAGCTAAAATTATTAGTTAGTAATTGTGAATATTAATTTCATCTTATTCAGATCAATTAATATATAATTTTTAATTTTCGTTTTTTATTCTAATAGGTTAAAATGAATTTGATACATCTTCTATTTAAGAACAATATACCAAGGTGGATTATATTTTTAATTGACCTATCCATTTGTTTTATTTCCGTTGTTATAGCCTATCTTGTTAGGTTTAATTTCGACATTCCTGATATTGCAATAGTTGACTTTCCATTAGTTTTTGGTGTGGTTTTAGGAATTAGAGCAATTAGTTTTCTTGTTTCCAAAACATATAAAGGCATTATAAAACATACTAGCTCCAAAGATTCTCAACGCATATTTGTAACATTAACAATAGGCAGTTTAGCTTTTGTTGTGGTTAACCTTATTTTTTACTACGGCATCAATAAAACCTTTCCCATACCATTTTCTATTATCATTATAGATTATATGGCAACCCTGTTTTTAATGATAACGCTAAGGGTGTTGTTTAAATCTATTTACACAGAAATAATGAATCCCTACCGAGAAAAAAGCAACGTGATTATTTTTGGGGCAGGTGAGTCTGGCATTATTACTAAAAGAACGCTTGATAAAGATGCTGGGTTGAAGTATAAAGTATTGGCGTTTATTGATGAAGATCCTAAAAAAGAAGGAAAGATTTTAGAGGGTGTAAAAATTTTAAGGCTAAACAAGTTAGATGATTTATTGAGTAAAGAAGATGTTGCTCATGTTATTATTTCTATACAAAATTTAAGTGCAGCTAAAAAGAAAAAACTCATTGACACTTGCTTAAAGTATGATACCAAGGTGTTGAACGTGCCTCCTGTTTCTAACTGGATAAACGGACAGCTGAGTTTTAAGCAGATTAAAAAAATTCAGATTGAAGAACTATTGGAAAGAGAACCCATTAAACTGAGTGAAGATAAGATTAAACAACAATTATCTGATAAAGTGATATTGGTTACTGGAGCAGCAGGAAGTATAGGTAGTGAAATGGTAAGACAAATTGTTCATTTTAGTCCCAAAAAAATTATTTTGCTCGACCAAGCAGAATCGCCACTATACGATATGGAACTAGAATTGGGCGATGATCCTAACCATGTTCCTTACGAAATAGTAATTGGAGATATTAGAAACAAAGAAAGAATGGAAAACCTTTTTAAGACTTTTCAGCCTAATTATGTTTTTCATGCTGCGGCTTACAAACATGTTCCTATGATGGAGAATAATCCTTCGGAATCTATTTTTACCAATGTGTTGGGGACAAAAGTAATTGCAGATTTAGCCGTACGGTACAATATAGAGCGATTTGTGATGGTTTCTACAGACAAAGCAGTAAATCCAACCAATGTAATGGGAGCGAGCAAGAGAATTGCGGAAATATATATTCAATCGCTGAGTACTACCGCTAATACTAAATTTATCACCACTCGTTTTGGAAATGTATTAGGCTCTAACGGTTCAGTAATTCCAAGGTTTAGAAAGCAGATTGAAAGTGGAGGACCAATAACCATAACACATCCTGATATTACCCGATTTTTTATGACTATCCCTGAAGCTTGTCAGCTAGTGTTAGAAGCAGGAACATCGGGAGAAGGAGGGGAGATTTATATTTTTGATATGGGCGAATCGGTTAAAATACTCGATTTAGCTAAAAAAATGATAAAACTATCAGGGTTAACCTTAGATAAAGACATCAAGATTACCTACACAGGACTTCGTCCGGGAGAGAAACTTTACGAAGAATTGTTGGCAAATGAAGAAAATACCATCGCTACCCACCATAATCAAATTATGATAGCGAAGGTTAAAAAATATGATTTCCAAGAAGTAGATACTAAAATTAACCAACTGATAAGCAGTTTTAATGCTCAAAACAACTTTCAAATTGTAGCCCAAATGAAGGCTTTGGTACCTGAGTTTAAGAGTAAAAACTCTGTTTACGAGGAGTTGGATAAGTAGAAATAAAAGCCCCGAAGGGGGCTTTTCCAAAGTACAAAGCCTATCTTTTACCGTCATTCCCGAAATTTTGAAGTGCAACGGAAAAATTATTGAGAATCTGTTTGATTTAACTTTTTTCCTCTTGAGAGGAGGATATTCCAACTAAACTATATAGTCTAAACAAAATCAACACCTTGTAAAAATATTGTATATTTGTTGGGATGAATTGAAAGCATAAACCTCAAGGCATAGATTATACGGGGGAGGGAATTTTAATCATAAATAAAACGGGAGGAATATTTAGTGGAAAATAATGAGCTTATACCTTATGGTAATATTTGGAATAGATTTAAAGCCCATTTTGAATTAGAACATAATTCAAACATTTTGTTTTCTGGAAAATATGGAATTGGTAAAACAACTTTTTTAAATTCTTATTTTAAAGAAAGAGAAAACGATATTATTACTATAAAGTTATTTCCTGTTAATTATGTAGTTAACTCAAATGATAATATTTTTGAATTAATCAAAATAGATATTATTAAACAACTACAACTTCTTGGCGAAATTAATCTAGAAAAAGATTTAAAAGTAAGTACAATCCAATCTGCCGTATCTCTCGCTCTAAATAAGCCGCTAACAATTGGAAAACATTTATCAAAAGCTTTATCTAAACTACATCCTATTGGAGAGGTTGCTTCAACTGCTTTTGATGGTGTTTACAGTTTAATAGAAGAGTTTAGTAAATATGAGAAAGAATTAAACAAAAAAATGAAGTTTGATGATAATATTCTTATAGAATATTCAGAAGAAAAAGCTAATGAATTGGCTTCTTATGTTGAATATAATCTTGTTAGTGAATTAATTTCTAATGTGATTAATCGAATACAAAAAGACAAAAAAGTTGTTTTGTTAATAGATGATTTAGATAGATTAGATCCAGAACATATTTTTAGATTATTAAATATTTTTTCATCTCATCATGATTATGAAACTAAAAAACACAAATTTGGTTTTGATAAAGTTATATTAGTTTGTCATTTAAAAAATATTGAATCTATCTTCCATCATAAATATGGAGGAAATACTGATTTCAATGGATATATAGATAAGTTTTATTCGGATGAAATTTTTAAATTCGATAACAATGATGCGGTTGATTTGTATTTAACTAAGTTGAAACTTCCTTTACCTGATTACGTTATTGATGTTTTTAGTATTTTACTAAGAAATTTTTTATATCATGATAAACTTACAGTTAGAGAATTAATAAAATCTAAATATTCTCCATCTATAAAACCTTTCAATTATTTTGAATATAATTTTAGTAATATCAACAATATTCCACATATTAATAAAAACGTTGAAAGATTGTGGATATCCTCAGATGATGTGAGTATTATTTATATTTTTAAATACTTGTCAGTTATATTTGGTTCTTTTAGCTATATGGAGAATGCTATTGATCAAATACCAGATCGTCTAAAATTTGTAAACGAAGAAAAATATTTATCAATTTTAAAATCTTTTGCTTTAATAATTAATATTAATCAAAATAGAAATAATAAACCTTTATTGATATTTTTTAGAAATTACAGAGATGATTATTCATTGAGTATAGACGAAGGTTTTCCAATACAAACTTGTTTTGGAGTTAAGTTGGTGCATAAGTTAAAATGGAACTATAATAATGTATATAATCAAAACGAAAGTTATTTCAGTAATTGTGAGATTGGTTTATCTTCTAATCAATCAGAAAATCGTGTAATTGATTCATTAGAAATCAAAAAAGAAATTAAAAAGATACTTACACATATTAAGATGTATGAGCTAAAAGATAAATTACAAATAGTTAGTTAAGGATATCTCATGTTAGTGTGAGTTTAGTGTAGTGTAAATCATTCTGTTTAGTTTTAATGAATTAAAGTTTTAAGATATAAAATTAAAAGATGAAAAAAATAATTTCAATATTAATAGTCATTTTTTGTTCACTAAAAGTTGATGCTCAATTAATTGAAAAAGATATGAGTTATTTAAATTGTGACTCAACTTATAATTTTAATGATACAACTATTGCTATTCTTAACGGTAATTTTGACAAAGAAGCAGAATTCCCTGGCGGTGAAAAGGAATTAACAAAATACCTAATGTCCGACTTTAACCTTCCAAAAGGTGTTCAAAACTGGCATGGTAGATATTATGTTCATTTTATTATAGATACAAATGGATATGTAATTGATGCTTGTATTTTTAGACCAATAAACCCATATCCATATGGAGAATTTATTTTGGAAAAAATAAAAAATATGCCAAAATGGGAACCAGCGATTAAAAACAATAAAAAAGTTCCTTCAAGATATTTTACACCATTTTCGTTCTGTATTGCTTATAACAAAAAAGAGAAAGACTAATCCTTACACTAGTACGAGTTTAGCATAGTGTAACTTGTTCTGTTTAGGATAGCTGAGCAATGACGGACAGGTTGTACAGCAAAAAATAAGCTCTAACCAACTTCTTACCGTCATTCTCGAAATTTTCAAGGCACGCAGAAAATTATCGGGAATCTATTTTTGATTTTATATTCTTATTTTCATAGTTAATAAATTTACCCGTCAATCACTTACTTTTTTAAGAATTTTAGCGTAATTATTTATACATTTGTTCCTTATTTATTTTAAAACATACAATTTATGGAAGCGACAGCATTAAAAGATATTATTTTAAAAGACAAACATATTGCCTTAGGAGCTAAAATGGTTCCTTTTGCAGGTTTTATCATGCCTTTGCAATATACAGGTTTAACAGACGAACATTTAAATGTTAGAAATAATGTTGGTGTTTTTGATGTGTCGCACATGGGAGAATTTATGGTGAGTGGAGAAGGAGCTTTGGATTTAATTCAAAGAATAACTTCTAATGATGCTGCGGTATTAACTCCAGGAAAAGTACAGTATTCTTGTTTCCCCAATTATGATGGTGGTATAGTAGATGATTTATTGGTGTACATGTTGGCTAAAGACAAATACATGTTGGTAGTTAACGGTGCTAACATTGATAAAGATTGGGAGTGGGTAGTGAGGCATAATTCTAACAATGTAAGCATAGAAAACATTTCAGATAGAATTTCTTTGTTGGCAGTACAAGGACCCAATGCACAAAAAATGTTGCAACCTTTAACCAATATGAGTTTAGATATGACTTACTACACCGTGCAAGAAGGAACTTTTGCAGGGGTAGAAAATGTAATCATTTCTTCAACAGGATATACCGGAGCAGGAGGTTTTGAGGTTTATTTTCACAATAAAGATGCAGAAAAAATTTGGGATGCTATTCAGGAAGCAGGAAAAGCGGTAGATATGAAAATGGCCGGATTAGCTTGTAGAGATACCTTAAGATTGGAAATGGGTTTTTGCCTTTACGGAAATGATATTAACGATACTACATCACCAATAGAAGCAGGATTGGGATGGATAACCAAGTTTACCAAAGATTTTGTAAATGTGGATTATCTTAAAAAACAAAAAGAAGAAGGTGTAGCGCGTAAATTAGTTGGTTTTGAGTTAGTAGAAAGAGGAATTCCTCGTCAGCATTACCAAATTGTAGATGCAGAAGGAAATGTAATAGGTGAAGTAACTTCAGGAACACAATCTCCATCATTAAACAAAGCAATAGGTATGGGCTATGTAGCAACTTCTTTTGCTAAAGTAGATTCAGATATTTATATTTTAATAAGAGATAAAAAAGTAAAAGCTAAAGTAGTGAAAATGCCATTTTATAAAGGATAAATATTTCCCACTATTAACACTAACTAATAACCATTAACTTTTAATCAACACATGGGAGAAATATCCTCCGGAAATATTAATAACGTAGAAGTGTGCTTTTCTCCGGCATTATTTCCAAGCTATTTTGATAATAACAATTGCGTGGTAGTAGTAATAGATATATTAAGAGCTACCTCTGCCATTTGTGCTGCTTTCGAAAATGGGGTTAAAGAACTTATACCGGTAGAATCTGTTGAACAAGCTATCGCCTACAAAGAAAAGGGGTTTTTAGTAGGGGCAGAAAGAAATGCTCAGGTAATGGAAGGATTTGATTTTGGAAATTCTCCGTTAACCTTCTCTGACAAGAAATTTAAAGACCAAACTATAGTACTTACTACCACCAATGGAACAAAAGCTATACATGCAGCTAAAAATGCTCATAAAGTAATTATAGGAGCTTTTACTAACTTAGATGCTGTTTGCGATTATGTTGAAAAGCAAGATAAGGATGTACTGCTTTTATGTGCGGGCTGGAAAGATAGGTTTAATTTAGAAGACTCTCTTTTTGCGGGAGCAGTAGTAGAAAAAATAAGTAAAAACTTACGTTATACCGATTTAGGAGATGGAGCCATAGGAGCACTTAACTTATATAAAAACGCCAAGGGTAAATTGTTTGATTTTTTAGGAGAATCTTCTCACAGAAAACGATTGAGTAATTTAAATTTGGAAGAAGATATTGTTTATTGTTTAACTTTAAATAAATCTAAATTAGTTCCTGTACTTAAGGGAGATACGTTGATTTTAGAAAACAATGAGGAAGCAGCTTCTGTTAGTCAGTTAGCTTAACAAAAATTGGGATGAAACGATCGTGAGTAAAATTTTCTCTTATAAGGAAAAAATTGTTTAGAGAGTTCCATCTGACCAATCTAAAACAATAAAAATGAACAGATGAAATTTTTCTACAAATATTTATTTCTTGTAGTGCTTTTCTTAATCGGAGCGTATTACATTTATCAACCATCTATTTATTCTTGGGGATTTTTTGGGCATAAAAAAATTAACCGAATGGCAGTTTTTACCTTGCCTCCCGAAATGATTAAGTTCTACAAAAAAAACATAGAATACATTACTGAACATGCTGTTGACCCTGACAAAAGACGTTATGCCGTTGAAGGCGAAGCTCCCAGGCATTATATTGACATTGACCATTATGCTGAAGATGGGCAAGATCCTTTTGAAGTAATGCCAAAAAAATGGTTTGATGCGGTAGATAAATTCACTGAAGATACTTTACAAGCATATGGAATTGTACCTTGGCATGTTAATTTTATGGTAATACAGCTTACCAAAGCATTTGAAGCAAAAGATTACGATAGAATTATTAAGGTTTCAGCAGATTTAGGACATTATATTGGCGATTCGCATGTGCCGTTGCATACTACTAAAAACTACAACGGACAATTAACCAATCAGAAAGGCATACACGGCTTTTGGGAATCTCGTTTGCCTGAGTTAAAGCATGAAGATTATGATTATTTTGTGGGTAGAGCGAAGTATGTTGATGATGTATTGGAAGATGTATGGGGAGTAGTAAAACTTAGTTTTGCTGCTAAAGACTCGGTATTGGGTTTTGAGAAACAATTGAACGATGAGTTTCCTCAGGATAGAAAATACAGTGTAGAAAATAGGGGAGCAGCTTTAATGAAAGTGTATTCCGAAGAGTACTCTGACAGATACCACGAAATGTTAAATGGAATGGTAGAGAGACGTTTAACGGCCTCTATAATAAAAGTAGGTAGTTATTGGTACACTGCTTGGGTAAATGCCGGACAACCCAATTTAGATGAATTATTAGAGAAAAAACCTTCTCAAAAATTTATTGAAGAAGCAGAAGAATTAGACAACTCTTATAAAAGCAATAAAATTAAAGGTAGAGAACACGACCATTAATTGGGTTAGAGAGTGGTTTTCTTAAATGTAAATTCTTCTACCCATTTCTTATCTCCACTGTGTAGGTTAAGTTTTATAGTCAATTCATCTTCTTTTCTGCTATAAGTTAGTCCATTGAAATAAGCCGTTGTCCCTTCAATTTTTATCAACTCAAAAGTTATCCACTTATCTTTTTCTTCCCAAGGGGTTAAATCCTTACTGAAGTGTTTTAATTTTAATGATATGTTGCTATCCAGCTGCTCAATAACCATGTATTCTGTAAAAACAACCTTTCCATCTTTTGAATAACGAAAAATTCCTTGCATGGTATTATCCATCTGAGGCATCCAAATTTCATCACAGGTTCCGCCTAAACCTTCGCCTGACCACAACTCGGTCAGCCAATCTAATTCACTTAATTGGTGTTTTTGTTTTACGATAGTAGAGTCTAATGTTAATACTTCTTGACTGAAAACTGTGGTGTTGATTATCAGTAAGCTTACAATAGAGATGAGTATGGTTTTCATAGTTTTACTTAGATTTTAACATTTTCAAAGATGCCCAAGAAAGAAATAGTATTAAAATTATTATTATGGACCATAACCAAATATTATTAGAAAATAAGGGCAGTGCTTCTTGTTCTTTTTTATGAATAATTTTTTCTTCTTCAGAAAGTTTTAATGCTGTTATATCTGTAGGGATTTTATCTTTAAAATTAACTATGTCATAAGAAGGAATAGCCGAAGATTTATTACCATAGTATAAAAAATATTCGCTAGACAAATCATTAAATCGAGCAGTTAGTTGGTAAATAAATCCTTTAGCAATAAGGGTATCTATTGTTAAGGGACTATTGTCATTATTGTAAATGATAATTTTAAATTTATTTGCAAAAGTTGGGTTAAAATGAAAATCACTAGTTTCTATCGAATTTATAATGCTATTTGATAAAGTTGAATAATTATAAATCCAACCTTTTTCCGTTTTTACACTATCTTTTAATTGTTTGATAATAATTGGTCGGTAGAAGTCTAAAGAATTTGCTATAACTATGCTTATTTTGTTTATGGGGTATACATTAGTTAATTCTACATCAATCTCTGTGGTGTTTTTGGTATTAACTTGTTTAATTTTTTTTATAGAACAGTTGTGCATCAATTCTTTTTCTACAATCTGTAATGACAAAGTAGCTTTATTTAAATCAGGAATGTCATTACTTTTTATCTTAACCCTATAGTATTTGTAGTTCGATTTAGGAAATTTAATTTTGGTATAATTAAAATCAATTTGTTTGTTGTGGATAGATAAAATTCTATATTTATCTAGAATTGTAAACCAATCATTTTGGTTTTGACTACCCTCTAGTTGTACATTCCAATCAAAATTTTTGTTTTTGAAATTCAAGTTTATTTCATTAATGATGTTATCAATTGGAGTCTCAAAAGTCCAGAAATAGCCATTATTGTTTTTAGAGACATTTATTAATTGAAATGGAATTTCTTTATAAACGATTTCTTTTGATGAATTTGTTATAATATAGGGTGCTTCTATTGTATCGATTGATGAGTTAAATCCAATAATTCGTAAGTCGGAAAAGTTTGTATTAATATTTTTAAAAATAGCCTCAGGCAATAATATCTCATGCCATAAATCAGATGGTAGCGATAACTTCCTTTTATAATTATGATTTTCAATCTGAGCGTATAGACCAAAATAACACAAAAAATATATCAGGAAGGTTAAACTAATTTTTAGTTTCATCAGAAATTAATGTTTTATACTTGTTATACAGGAATGAAATGATTAATAAAAGTACACCTAAAGAAACAAACACAATTGTTTTTGCTATGGTATTTAAGTGCGAAATATCGTAAAAGAATAACTTAATTAACGTAATTGAAAATAAACTTATGGCACCTATTCTTAGATATTTTTTCTTTTTCCATAAGCCTAAAACAATAAGCAATAGGGCATATATTCCCCACAAAATACTTATACCAAGCTTGTATGATTGCGAAGAGTTGAAAAAATCCATCCAATTAATTAATTCGCTGCTGGCAACCCATAAAATACAAGTGTGTAGTATCAGTTCGAATGGAATAGTTAGCTTAATTTTTATGTAAGCTTGTTTAATTTCTTTGTAAGTTACATAAAAAAGAAGTGCTAAAAACAAATAAGCAATGTATCTCACCCAAAGGTTAAAAGTACTTGCTTCATAATATTCCATGGTTTGATAAAGATAAGAAGTTCTTAATACACTTAGAACATAAAGTCCTTGGGTAAGGAAAATTAGTATGGTAAAAAAGTTGAGGATTAAATTAGTACCTCCTAAAATGGGGTTTTTAGTCTTTTTAATATTAAAAATAGTTAGAAGAGAGAAAAACAACATGGAGAAAATAATTACAAATAACGATTTAAACCTCAACAAATCATAATTATTAATGGAGGTATCGTAATCACTACCTTCAACTTGTTGAATTATTTCTGAGCTATTGTAGAGTTGCTGCCAATAATTAGTAATTTCTATTCTAAGTGTAAAATACAATGAAAAGAGAAATATAAAAATAGCTGAAATTTTTATCATCTGACCAAAAATATTGCTATTACTATTTTCTGAATGGTTTTTAATGTTTTTGTACGAGAAATAAGTAATGAGACTAAAAGCAAAAGAAAATAATAATGAAGTAAGAAAATGGATGTTTATAAATGCAGTTATTTTACTATTTGAAAATAGATAATGATAATTTTCCCAATCTTGTAAAATACTAAAAAAAGCAAGTAACATTACAGGAAAAGAGAGGTTGCGATAAGTCTTTACATTATTTTTGGTGCCAATTAAAAACAATACAGCAGCTTCTCCCGCCCATAATAAAGAAACCCAGTTGCCGTCTAATTGTACCGGAATAGTTATGGTAATAAAGGTTAGTACCAATCCAACCAACAAGTGAAATAAGTGTTTGTCGGCAAGTTTTTGTTTGTAAATAACAAACGCAGTAATAAAGTGAATAAGAGCATTCAATATAGTGAATAAACCTAGTAAATTATCAGTGTTGGTATTATTAGTGAAAATGTTATAACCTAAGCCATAAAAAATGAAGGCATTAATAAGTAACAAAACCACATCGCTGGCATTAAACTTTTCTTTAGCTATTAGTTTATATGACAAAAATGTAATATAAAATATGGTGAAAAAGATAGTTAAGAAAGATAGAGCTAAAGTAAAGTGTACATCATTTTCGTACTTAAATAAAAACCATGATAAAAATATTAGCCAGGTAAAACCAAATGCTGAATAATATAAGGGTTTCCAATATTTTTTAAATGAAATATAGAGAATACCTATATTAATAATGGTCATATAGCTAAATAAAATCATTACTTTTCCGGAGCCATCACTTAGTAAAAATGGTACAGCATAAGCACCAACTAAACCAATGTGAGCAATAACTTGAAGGTTGTATTGTATCGCAGCTAGTACAGTAAAAATGGTAAATAAAACCATTAGCCCAAATGAAATTTCTTGAGACATTAGTCCATATAAACTATAAGCAACAAAGGTTATAAAGTACATTATGGTCATTGAGCCACTTAGTAAAACAGCACTATAGTTTTTATATTTTTCTTTTAGCTTAAATCCAATACCTAAAAGTCCAAAGCCAAATAGATATCCTAAAATTATACGGGTTAGTGGATTAATTAAATTGTTGTCAATTGAATATTTCGCTCCAATAGCAACCCCAATAATGGTAATTAATATGCCTATTTTGTTGATTAGGTTTTCTCCAATAAAGCGTTCAATGTCCGTTTTTTTCTTAATTTTTTCTTGTGGTGGTAAAGTGCTTTCAGGTTTTGTAGGAATTACTGGAGGAGGCGTTTTTATTTCCTTAGTAATATTAATTTCAGGTATTGGAGGTGTATCTAACGGCTCTTTAGCTTTAGAGTGTCGGAGATTAGATATTTCAGTTTTTAAATGGTTAATTTCCTCGCTAAAATCTTGATGTTTCTTTTGAAGTTGCTCTAGTTTTACTAGAAGTTGAGCTATTTTATCATTTTCATTTTCCATTTAAGCTTTTTTTTGTTAGGCCTTAAATTAAATTACTTGAGGAATACTTAACCAAATATAAAACATTCTTTTTAGAAATTAACCATTTGATATAAATAAAAAAAGCTGTCACATTTGGACAGCTTTTATATATTAGATAAAAGAAGATTATTCTTCTACTTCAATCATTTTGAAAGGAACGTTAATAATAGCCTGATAATCTTCACCTGCTTCTAACATATCCTCATCATCCTCTTCGTAATACCAGTTAATGATTACTTCACTATTACCGTTAATTGCTTCTAATTTTTTTAAAACATCCAAAACACATTTTGAAGAACTTGTGTTGAAATATTCCAATTGAATATCAACCGTTGTTTTAGACTGAGGACTACTGTTATAAGCATCTAAACCTTCAATTAAAGGTTTGTAAAACTCAATTGAGTTTTCAGGAATTGATCTTCCTCTTAATAACAAATACCCTTCGCTTGGTTTGAATTCAATTGTTGGTGTTTTTGGTGTTCCTTCTAAAATTAATATTTCCATATCTCAATTATTATTTATTTAACTTTTTCTTCTTTTTCTTCTTTGTTTCTGTTTTGAGCAACTTTTACATTTAAACTAAAAAATGTAAGCTTGTCATCAACATCGTCAAAGCGGTATTCTAATTTTTTTCCTGATTTTCTAGCAATATCTATCATTCCTAAACCACCGCCTCCTTTAGAAGACATTTCTCCGTTATTTAAAACTTCTTTGTAGTAGGTTTTTAGTTGCATGCTATCCATGGCATTAATAGTATCTAGCCTTTTTTTCATTGGCATAACATTTTCTTTAACCATATAATTACCAGTCATGATAGAGTATTCATCATTTTGTTTTTTTATCATAAACAAAGCACTCTTTTCATTTATTGGTGTAGCAAAGTCATCATTTTCTAAATGGTGATAAAGGTTTTGTAAACATTCTACTAAAATGTTATAAACTTTCTTTTTAACAACTGGAGGTTCTTCTAATGTATCCATCTTAGACTCCATTATTTGAAGTATAGAGGTTAATAAATCAGATGTAACTTCTCCCTTAAAAGAAAGCATTATATTACCTTCCTCCATTTTAGTGTAAAAATCATGTATGTTCTCCATCAACTAAAATTTTCGATTTCAAAGATATTAAATCCAAATTATTTAACAAGTTTTTTTGGTATTATTTTAATTTAATGTAAAAAAACACATCATTTATAGTTAAAAAAAAATGGTTCAGCGAAATATAGTCTTGTTTATAGCCCAAAAATATTCATTAACAATAAATTAAAAACTTACATAAAATTAGTACTTTTTACTACTTAGATTAATACTTTTGCGTTTTAGTTACAATGATGAAGGAAATATTAGACAATAAAGATTGGTTTGAAGCTTGGTTTGATACTCCATATTATCATCTTTTATATAAAAATAGAAATTTTGAGGAAGCTAGTTTTTTTATTAAAAACTTAGTAACCCATTTAGCACCAAACGATAGTGATTACTTGTTAGATGCTTGTTGTGGTAAAGGACGGCATGCGCTTTATATGAATCAGCTTGGTTTTAATGTAGATGCCTTTGATTTGTCGGCTAATAATATTGCACATGCCAAGCAATATGAAAACAATAAGCTACATTTTTATCAAAACGATATTAGACAAGCTTTGTTTAATAATAAATACCATATTGTTTTTAATTTGTTTACCAGCTTTGGTTATTTTGATAGCGAGGCGGATAATATGTTAGCCATTAAAGCTTTATCAAACAGTTTGAAGCAAGGTGGAGTGTTGGTAATAGACTTTCTTAATGCTCAAAAGGCCATTGAAAATATGGTTGATAAAGAGGATAAAATAGTAGATGGGTTAACTTTTAAAATTAAGCGAAAGTTTAAAGATGAGTTTATCGTAAAACAAATTTCTTTTGAAGATAAAGGTAGAAAATTTAGATTTGAAGAAAAAGTTAAAGCCCTTTATCAAAAAGATTTCATTAATTACTTTAATCTTGCAGGGCTAAAATTGTTTAAGGTTGCTGGAGATTATCAATTAAATGATTTTGATATTCATAACTCAGACAGACTAATACTTTTTGCTAAAAAATAAACTCATGGAAACTGCTTATACATACATTATTCTTTTTTTAGCAGCTTTTTTAAGTGGGGGAGTTATTGTTGTTATGAAACCCAAAATGGGTTTGTCGTTAAAATTACTATTGTCTTTTAGTGGTGCATATTTATTAGCACTTTGTTTTTTACACCTTATTCCCGAATTATATGTAGCACCATCTTTTCAGGTAGGACTTTTTATTTTAATTGGTTTTGTTTTCCAATGGTTTTTAGAAGTTTTTTCTAAAGGAATAGAACATGGTCATTTTCATACACATCCACATGAAACTAAATCAGTATTTCCGTATGCTATATTTTTAAGTTTGTGGTTACATTCTTTTGTGGAAGGAATGGCACTTATAGAACCAGAACATCATCACCATCACGACCATGAAAATTCTTCTTTATTATTAGGTATAGTCATTCATAAAATTCCTATAGCCATTGTGTTGGCTTCCTTATTATTAGCTCAAGTTAAAAATAACTTGGTTACCATTGGAGGAATAGTAATGTTTGCTATTTCTGCACCTTTGGGCTTGTATTTAGGTCAGCATTACGGAAGTATGTTTTTAGCAGACATTACTGTATTAATGGCATTGGCAGTAGGTGTGTTTCTACATATTTCTACTACCATTTTATTTGAATCTACCGAAAACCATAAGTTCAATTTTAAAAAATTCGGGGTTATTATTCTAGGGTTTATTTTAGCTATTGTTACGCTTTAGTAGTTTTTAATCAAGGCATAATAGTTGAATAGCGTAATTCAATGAAATTTCAAATTCTATCCATAATTTTAGTTTTCTTTTTAGGGTTACTCACTCTAAGTGTACTGGCACAGAATGAAGAAAATCCTGTTTTTCTAGACCAAAAAGTTCCTAAATCAGATAGAAGTGATGTTGTTTCTCTTTCTAGGTATTTAACCAAAGATTTTAGTAATGATTCAATGAAAGTGGTTTCTATAGCTAGTTGGATAGTAAGAAATATTAGTTATGATTATAGAACATTAAAGAGTGGAGATTGGAAAAAGAGAAGTACAAAGAAGATTTTAAAAAAAAGAAAGGCACTTTGTGGAGGATTTTCAGAGTTGTTTAATGAATTATGTTTTGAAGCAGGTATAAGGTCAGAAACTGTAATTGGTTATACTAAATCTTGGAATTATGAACCTTATGATAGTTTGATAAGAGCAGAGCATGCTTGGAACATCGTTAAAATAGATGGAAAGTGGGTACCAATTGATTTATCATGGTCAACTGGTTATTTTATTAGAAAAAAGCAAAAATGTAGAAAGAAACTTTATTTGTGGTTTAATATACCATATACTATTAAATACAAGTTTATAAATGAGCTTACATACAAATACATGTTTGCATCTCCTAACCAATTTATTAAATCTCATTTACCTTTACAGCCCTACTTTCAACTTTTAAGAACTCCTGTTCCTTTAAAAATATTTGAAAAAGATAGTACTAACCATTACTTAAATAGTGCTGATGAAAAGTTCGAAATGAACTTTTATTATGAAATCTCTCGTTATAATGGTTTGTCAGAAAAAGACAAACACTTAAAAGGTGCAATTCAAGCTCACGAGTTTAATAAACAAAACCATAGAATATTAGGAATAGGTTATTATAATTATACTACCGAATTACAAAATGAGATAGACCCAAAACTACCTGAAGAAAATCAAATTGAAAGCTTGGACTCTTGTTTAGTATTGTATAAAACATCAAAAGAGATGTATGGAGAGTATGCAAGAGATACTAAGCGTGAATACAAAAGAAGAAGGGATAGAAATAATGGATTTAAAATATATTTACTTGACGAAAATAGAGATTATATAAGCAAGTTTAAAAATAACTATAAAAACCACAAAAAAACTCATTATAGAACCATTGTAAATATTAATAAATCTAATAGCTTATCTAGAAAGTACCAAAGGAAGTTAAATAAAGTAAGTCCTAACGGATTAAAAAAAATTAAGAGACCCCTTAAAGAAAATGGAGTTAAAATAGCAAAATCAAAAGTCTTAATAGTTTCGCTCGATTCCTTAGAGAATTTAAACCAAGCCAACTTAAAATTTAGTTTAGAAAACATGTATCAAAATATTAATAAGCAAATACTCACTAAAGAAGAACTTCATAAAGAACTTTTAAAAGGTTATGAATATAGTAGAGAAATATGTAAAATCATTTATCCTTACAGATATAACTATAGTGAATACAACAAGAGTTGGATAGACTCGGTTAAAGATGTAATTGGTCATAGTTATGAATGGAATAAAGAGATTAACGGTTCTATTCTACAAGCTTATGATAGTTTAATAGCATTAAACGATTCTATTGCAATTTTTTACAATTTTAGGTTTACAGATAACTATCAACAACAATTAAAAAAGTTGAAAAATTTAAAAAGGCTAAATATTAATGACATGGCTGAAGATAGTAGTTATTATAAAGTGTCGATGGATTTAATTGCTAATTATCAATTTATGATAGAGGTATATGACACAATAAGCCAGATAAATAAACTTAGACAAAGTGAATTAAAGGATTATATACTGTGGAATAAAAAAATTGTAAAGCAATTAAAAAGAGAGATTCGATTAGAATATAAAAGATTTCATCTTATGAACAGGCATTACCGTAAATGGTATAATTTTTATAAAAATCAAGCAGCTCACCTAAAAAAAGAAGTTACAAATAGGGAGTTTGTGGTAAAACAAGAAATAAGATATTTAAAAGAGCAAATTAAAATTAGGGATGCTAAACTTAAAAGTCAAAAATAATTTAATTTAAGTTTGTTTTTAAACAAGGTTGTCACTTCTTACTAGCATCAAACAAAATGGCTTTTTCCTCTTTGCTTAGGCTATCGTAACCCGACTTAGATATTTTATCTAAAATAGCATCAATTTTTTGTTGGTTAGCTGCTTTTTGAGCATTATATGCAATATCAGATTTAGTTTTCCCCGGATTTTTATATACCACCTTCATTTTTCTTTTGGAAGAAAACAAATACATTATATAGTTGAGTAGTCGATTGACACCTACAGTAATATCTTTACCGTTTCTTAAACGATAAATAAAATAAAGACCGAAAAAAGCTCCTCCTAAGTGTGCAATATGTCCACCAGCATTACCTTGCGGAATACTAATAATATCCATAACAACATAAAATAGGGCTATGTATTTTAGCTTTACGTTTCCTAGAAACATTAACCTTACGGTGTAGTTGGGTACGTAAGCAGCAATAGCAATTAAAACTGACATTACAGAAGCAGAAGCTCCTAAAGCTAAAGCTCCCGAAACAATTCCGTTGAATACAGGAAAAATATTAAAAGTAAGAATGAACATTAAACCTCCAGTAATTCCACCTAAAATATAAGTGCCGATAAGTTTTTTAGCATCCAAAAATTGTAAAAAAATTTGTCCACCAAAGTAGAGAATAAGCATATTGAATGCTAAATGCAAAAATCCTTCGTGTAAAAACATGTAAGTAATTATGCTCCATGGCTTTGAAATTAGCTGACCAAAATCTGCTGGCAGTGCCAACCAAGATGCTACCGTGCTACTTCCCGAAACGCCTGTAAAAAAGAAGATGAGTAAACCAATAATATGTACCAAAACAAAAACAGCTACATTAATAAAAATAAACTTTATTAAAGCAGTTCCTGTTTTGTACTGTTGTTTCAAATCGTCTACGATACTCATGACATTCTTTATCTTTAAAGCTAATAAAATTTATTTCTATCTGCTTTCCAATATTTAATAAGAACAAACCCAAATAACATTCCACCTAAATGAGCAAAATGAGCTACATTATCATTAGGATTGTTAGCAAAACCTGCGTACAATTCAAATATTCCATAAAAAATTACGAACCATTTGGCTTTAATAGGTATAGGAGGGAAGAGTAACATTAATTCGGTATTAGGAAACAACATTCCAAATGCCAATAAAATTCCAAAAACAGCTCCAGAAGCTCCAACAGTGCCTATGTTAATTAAAATGTTTGCCTGAGCAGCAATAGGGTCAGTAAAGTTTTGTCTGTTTTGTAAAATTTCATAACCATTATTAATAATATAATCAAATTCTTCAGGGCTTAATAAATCTCTAACAGAAATTAATCGAATATAAGCTACTAAAATCTGAATAATTCCGGCACCAATTCCGGTAGCCATATAATAAATTAAAAACCTTTTTGGTCCCCAAACTTGTTCTAATACTCTACCAAACATCCATACAGCAAACATATTGAAGAAAATATGCATTACGCTTCCATGCATAAACATGTAGGTAATTAATTGATGAGGATAGAATTGATTGCTTTCTATATAGTGAAGTCCTAGATAGCCTGTAATATTGATACCTTGTTGTTCTAACAAAACAGTAGCTAAGTAAAACAACACATTAATAATCAATAGGTTTTTTACAACGGGTGGTATATTTCTGAATAAACTTTCAAACATGCGTTTTAATATTGAAATTGATGATTAAGGTCATCTATGTTTAGTGTAATAATAATAGGTTTTCCGTTAGGTAAATGGTAAGGCATCTGACAAGCAAAAAGCTGTTCCACTAAACTAAGCATTTCGGATTCAGATAATGTTTGTCCATTCTTTTTAGCAGCACTTTTAGCCATTGCCATTGCCAATGCTTCAAGATGAATTAACTTAAAAGTACTTTGCTGTATTTTAAATTGCTCGATAAACTGCTCGAAAGTAGCCAATAAGTTTTGATTAGCAAATTCGGTAGGAACACCATTAATAACAAAAGAAGTTCTGCCAATAGCATCAAACTGAAATCCCATTTTTTTAATATCGTCAGCCATCTCATTCAATACCTCTGCATCTGCATTACTTAAATCTATGGTCTCAGGAAAAAGTAATTGTTGAGAATTGCCTTTACCTTGTTCTAAATGTGATAAAAACTGCTCAAACAACACTCTTTCGTGAGCTCTTTGTTGGTCAATAAAAAAGTAATTCTGATTAAGTTGAGTAAGAATAAATTTTTGATGAATTTGAAGTACAGTTGTTTTGCTGACTTGTGTTTCTTCATCCCAATTTGGCGAAAAAGTCTGAGATTCGTTGTTTTTTTCGGATGCTGATGTTCCGTTATTAGCATCTAAAATGGTCTGAGTGTCTTTCTCAAAATCATTAAAAAGACTATCCCAATTTTTGGTGTTGGGCTTTTCAAAAGTAGGTTTAGAACTTTCTCTTTCCTTATCAAAAGGATTAAAATTAGGATTTACCCTAATGGTAGGTATTTTTGCAGCCTCTTTGTATCGAGCTAAGGGGATATCAAAACTTTTTTCTTGTTCAAAATCTAAAGTAGGTGAAATATTATTTTTTCCAAGAGCTTGTTTTATAGCTGTTCGTAATATTGCATAGATAGAACGTTCATCTTCAAACTTAATTTCGGTTTTAGTAGGGTGGATGTTAATATCAATTTTTGACGGATCAACATGTAGGTTGATAAAATAAGATGGAAATTGGTCTTTGTTTAAGAGTTGGTCGAATGCATTTTGAACAGCGTGATTGAGATAAGCACTTTTAATAAATCGATTATTCACGAAGAAGAATTGTTCGCCTCTGGTTTTTTTAGCAAACTCAGGTTTGGTAACAAATCCGTCAACATTTACAATGTCTGTTTGCTCAGAAAGCGGTACTAACTTGGTATTGTATTTATCTCCAAAAACAGCTACAATCCTTTGTCTCAGACTTCCTGTGGATAGATTATATACTTCGTTACCATCATTATACATGCTAAAAGCTATGTCGTGATGTACTAGTGCAACCCTCAGAAATTCATCCATAATGTGTTTTGTTTCAACACTATTAGATTTTAAAAAGTTTCTTCTAGCAGGCACATTAAAAAATAAATTTTTTACTGATATAGAAGATCCTAAGGCACAACTACAAGCTTCCTGGCTTTTAAACTCACTACCTTCAATAATTAGTTGAGAGCCTAATTCAGCATCTTGTTTTCTTGTTTTTAGTTCTACATGAGCAATTGCTGCAATAGAAGCTAAGGCTTCACCTCTAAAACCTTTGGTGTTCAGACAAAACAAATCATCAGCTACTTTAATTTTAGAAGTGGCATGACGCTCAAAACTTAATCTAGCATCAGTCTCCGACATTCCAGAGCCATTATCAATTACTTGAATAAGTGTTTTTCCAGCATCTTTTATAGAAAGACAAATGTTGGTAGCACCAGCATCAATAGCATTTTCTAATAACTCTTTAACAGCAGAGGCAGGTCGTTGTACCACTTCACCAGCAGCAATTTGGTTTGCTACATTATCCGGTAAAAGTTGTATAATATCTGCCATCGTTTTTGAAAGTTTTGCCGTCAAAATTACTAAGAACAAATGAGATTTAGCCTATGCTCTTTTAGCGAATAGTTAACAATTTTAAATTCTGCTAAGATTATTTTCAAGGTTAGTTAGTTGACTTTAATTAAAATCAGATTTTCATTCTTTATTAAAACCATTCGTGATTTTAAAAGTACTTTTGTATTCTGAAAAATTAATCATTTATGTTAGTAGTCATTTCTCCTGCAAAAAAGCTATCAGTTGAAGGTGAAAAACCAGATTGGTTTACAACACCTCAGTTTGCTGAGTATTCTGAAAAACTGATTAAAGAACTTAAAAAATATAACCCTACAAAACTTAAAAAGCTGATGTCCATTAGTGATGATTTAGCTCAGTTAAATGTTGAAAGGTATCAGCAATGGTCTATTAACCATGATGCGAAAAATTCTAAGCAGGCTTTATTTACTTTTACAGGAGAGGTGTATGCTGGATTAAATGCTACATCGTTTAAGAAAAAAGAACTGGAATATGCTCAGCAACACCTAAGAATTTTATCAGGTTTATATGGTGTTTTAAAGCCTATGGATGCTATCCATGCTTATCGATTAGAGATGGGTACAAAATTAAAAATTGGTAAGAAAAGTAATTTGTATGAGTTTTGGGGAGATATTATTGTAAATGAAATCAATAAAGTAATGAAAGCAAATGGTGATAAAGTATTGGTGAATCTGGCGTCTAACGAATATTTTAAAGCTGTTAACAAGAAAAAATTAGCAACACCAATAATTACCCCTGTATTTAAAGATTTTAGCAACGGACAATATAAAACAGTAATGGTTTATGCCAAAAAAGCCAGAGGAGCTATGGCAGCATTTATCATGAAAAACAAAATAAAAACCATAAAAGAATTAACTGCTTTCGATACTGACGGGTACTTGTTTAATGAAGAAGCATCATCACCAAAAAAATTGGTTTTTTTAAGGAATTAGAATTAAAATATGCAAGAAATAGGAAATATTGTTGAATTAGAAAGTGTAAAAACTACTCCACAAGGAGTTTATTTACTTACACAAGAGGGGGGAGAAGTCTTATTGCCTCATAAATATGTCCCCGTGGATTTTGAAATTGGAGATAAAATAGAGGTATTTGTTTATACAGATTCTGAAGATAGACCTATAGCTACTACATTAATCCCTAAGATATTAATGTACCAATGTGATTTTTTAAAAGCAGTAGATGTTACTCCTGTGGGTGCTTTTTTTGAATGGGGAGTTGAAAAAGATTTGTTAGTACCTTATTCTGAGCAGTTTTATAAGATAGAAGTTGGAGAAGAGTATCCTGTTTATTTGTATAAAGATGAGCTAACCAACAGAATGGTGGGGAGTGCAAAAATTGAAAAACACCTAGAAAGAAACCCTATTACTTTAGAACAAGGAGATGAAGTATCTTTATTGGTTGCACAACGCACAGATTTAGGCTACAAAGTAGTTGTAAATAACCAACATTTAGGTATGTTGTTCGAAAATGAAGTTTTTCGTCCCATTTACACAGGAGATAAGTTGAAAGGTTTTGTTCAGAAAGTTCGTCCAGATAATAAACTAGATATTACATTAAATAGTTCAAAGTTGGACGAATTGGAAAATATAGCCAACGCTATTTATGAAACATTATTAAAAGAAAAAGGAAAACTCAATATTACAGACAAAAGTTCTCCTGAGTTAATTTATAGTACCTTTAAAGTCAGTAAGAAAGCATTTAAAAAAGCAGTGGGCATACTTTATAGTGGTAAGAAAATAAAAATTAATCCAGACAGTATAGAATTGGTTAGGTAGTAGTAAAAAAAAAATAAGAATGAGTACCAGACTTAGAGATAATAGAAAAAATGAAGAAATTAGAGCAAAAGTAAGAGAAACACATTTGCAAGTTACTGACTTTATTTATCCTTTGTTTATTGAGGAAGGTAATAATATCAAAAAAGAAATTGTTTCTATGCCTGGTATTTTTCGTTATTCTTTAGATAAGATTAATGAAGAGTTGGATGAAGTTGTTGAACTGGGAATAAAATCGGTTATTCTTTTTGGAATTCCTTTACATAAAGATGCAGAAGGTTCTGAAAGCTGGAACGATGAAGGTATTGTCCAAAAAGCTATTCGTTATATAAAAAAAGAGTATCCTAATTTACAAGTAATTGCCGATGTTTGTTTTTGTGAATATACAGATCACGGACATTGTGGGGTTTTGTGTAATCATGATGTTGACAATGATTTAACCTTAGTTAATTTAAAAAAACAAGTGTTGGCTCAAGCAAAAGCTGGTGTTGACATGGTTGCTCCATCAGGCATGATGGATTTTGCTGTGAGAGAGATAAGAGCAGAATTAGACCAAAACGGATTTCAGCATATCCCAATTATGGGTTATTCAGTAAAATATTGTTCAGCTTATTATGGTCCGTTTAGAGATGCTGCCGATTCAGCACCAAGTTTTGGCGATAGAAGAACCTACCAAATGGATCCTGCCAACAGAAATGAAGCAATAAAAGAAGCTCAAGCAGATGTAGATGAAGGAGCGGTAATTCTAATGGTTAAACCGGCTTTATCTTATTTGGATATCATCAGAGATTTAAAAAATAATTTCGATTTGCCTATTGCAGCTTATAATGTTAGTGGCGAATATGCGATGATTAAAGCAGCTGGAAAAAATGGCTGGATAGACGAACAAAAAGTAATGATGGAAACCTTGTTGTCCATAAAAAGAGCAGGAGCAGACATTATTATTACTTATTTTGCTAAAGAAGCTGCTAGAATATTAAGACAATAATAAAAAAGATAATATGAACAACACCAAATCTCAAGCACTTTATAGTAAAGGACAACAACATTTAGTAGGAGCAGTAAACTCGCCCGTTAGAGCATTCAAATCAGTTGGAGGAAATCCGCTTTTTATGGAACGAGCTTTTGGCTCAAAAATTTACGATGTAGATGGAAACGAATACATTGATTTAGTACTTTCTTACGGACCAATGATTTTAGGTCATGGTAACAACAAAGTGATAGAAGCGGTGCAGAAACAAGTTTGTACAGGTTTTACATTTGGTGCAAGTACCGAAAACGAAATTGTTTTAGCAGAAATGGTTTGCAATGCCTTTCCGGGAATGGATAAAGTTCGTTTTGTCAATTCAGGAACAGAAGCAGTTTTGAGTGCTATCCGTTTGGCAAGAGCCTATACAGGAAAAAATCACATCATTAAGTTTGCAGGTTGTTACCACGGACATTCAGATGCCTTATTGGTTGCTGCAGGTAGCGGACTAGCAACATTAAGTATTCCGGGAAGTAAAGGCGTACCTGCTGATGCAGTTAAAAATACCTTAATTGCCGAGTACAATAATATTGAGTCTGTAAAAAAACACATTAATGAATGCAAAGATGTAGCAGCTGTATTTATTGAACCTATTGCAGGTAATATGGGAGTAGTATTGCCTTCTGATGAATTTATAAAAGAGTTAAGAGAAATTACTAAAGCTGTAGGAATCTTATTGGTAGTAGATGAAGTTATGACAGGTTTTCGTTCTAAATTTGGTGGAGCTCAGGAATTATTGGGTATAGAGGCAGATATTACTTGTTTAGGTAAAGTAGTGGGAGGTGGTTTTCCTGTGGGGGCTTATGGAGCAAGAAATGAAATTATGCAAATGGTTTCTCCTTTAGGTGATATGTATCAAGCAGGAACCTTATCAGGAAATCCTGTAGCGATGGCTGCCGGAATTGCAACTTTAACAGAGTTGAAAATTCAGAACCCTTATGAAAAGTTTAATCAGCAAGCAGCTATTATTGAAAAAGCTTTGTTAGATGCTGCTACTGAAAACGGTATAGCATTGACAGTAAATCGATTTGGATCGATGATCAATCCATTTTTCTCTGCTAAAAAAATCACCAATTTTACAGAAGCTCAAGAGTGTAATACTGCTCAGTTTACCAAATTCTTTTGGGGATTAATAGAAAATGGTATTTATATTCCACCAAGTCAGTTCGAAGCTTGGTTTTTATCATCAGCTATTTCTGATGAGGATATGGAAAAATTAATTAAAGGTATTAAAATAGCTATGGCATTAGCCAAATAAAAAAACTATAAACAATGACAACTTTCAACGATAATTTTTTAAAAGCTTGTAGAAGAGAAGAAACTCCATATACGCCACTTTGGTTAGCTCGTCAAGCTGGACGCTACCAAAAAGAATACATGAAAATTAAAGAAAAGTACAGTATTATCGAGATAAGTACTATTCCGGAAGTGAGTGCAGAGGTTACTTTGTTGCCTATCAATCAGTTTGAATTAGATTCAGCTATTATTTTTTCTGATATATTAATTCCATTAGGGCCTATGGGAATAAGCTTTGAATACAAAAAAGGCTATGGACCATTAATTCATAATCCTATAAGAACTGTTGCTGATGTTGAGAAATTAAAAGTAGTTGATCCAGCAACAGAAATGTGGTACACTGGTAAAGCATTGACCATCTTGAAAGGTGAATTAAATGTGCCTTGTATTGGTTTTGTTGGAGCTCCGTTTACTTTAGCAAGTTACATGATTGAAGGTGGTCCATCTAAAAACTACGAAAAAATGAAAGCTTTTATGTACAATGAAAGTAAAGCTTGGCATTTGTTGATGGATAAGTTAGGAACTGTTATGGCTAATTACTTAAACTTTCAGATTGAAAGTGGAGCGATGGCTGTGCAAATTTTTGATAGTTGGGTAGGAGCGTTAGATATTGATGACTATAACGAGTACGTTTATCCGCATGTTGAGAAAATGATACAAATTGTTAAGAGCAAATACCCAAATGTTCCTTTAATTTCTATGGGAGTAAATTCAGCTCATCTTATACCTAGCTTACGAAAAGCTAATCCTGATGTAATTGCTATTGATTGGAAAACAGATTTAGCTAAAACTTGGGCTGACTTAAATTACGAAGTAGCAGTACAAGGCAATTTAGATCCAACTGCTTTATTTGCTGATTGGGATATTATTGAGCGTAAAACAAAAAAGATTCTTGATTCTGTAAAAGGTAAACCTGGGCATATTTTTAACTTAGGACATGGAATTTTACCAGGAACACCTGTAGAAAATGTTAAACAGCTTTGTAAGTTTGTGCACGAATATACTAGGAAGTAATGTACTTAATTAGTAAGCTCCATTTCTTTTTCTAATGAACCATTCAGTAGCAATTAAAACTAAAATTAAAAAGAAAATCCATTTGATGTGAATGATTTCTTTAATATCAGTTTCTTCATAAATAACAGAAGAAATAGCTGTGTTTTCTTTTATAAGTTGCTCTAATTCATTTATTTTAGGAGGTAATACCATTTTACCATTATATTTATTAGCAACATTTTGAAGTAATTGGTGATTGGCAACGGTATTGTTTAATTCTACCAATAGAGGGTTAATTTGTAATTGTCCTTTAACTACAAATTGCTCTCCTGAAAAAGTGGTTGAAGTCAAATAAGAATAATTGCCAACAGGCAAAATTCCTGCATTTAACACATAGGAATTCCCCGTTTTATTAAAAACAAATTGGTAATTAACACCAGCTTCATTTTTAAGTTCTAATTTAATTTCAGGAGTATTAACCAACTCATAACTATTGTTGTATAATTCAGCGTTAAAAATAATTTCTTGAGTTTCATTAAACTGATTATCAACAATTACTCTGAACTTATCTTTATTATCTTTAACAGATAAAAACTGAACAGTTTTGTTAATGATTTCATCAAATGCTTGGTGATTATTGTTTTTTGCAAATTCATTTAATCTCCATCGCCATAAACCTTCGCCACTAATAAAAGCAGCTTTGTTTTTACCTTCTTGAAAAAATGCCATCAAGGGTTGTTCTGTAGCTACATTTCCTATTTTTTGGTTGAATAAAACATAAGTTTTCTCTTGAGGAAGGTAAGTTCCAAAAATACTTTCTAAAGGAGGGAAGTTGTTGGATTGTTTTAAAGTTGCTTCTGATAAATTAAAAAGCGGGAAATTTTCTGTTAATGCAGGGGTTGTAGCATTAGAACGTTGGTTGGATTGTAATACTTTTATGTGCGGTTGAAATTGGTTAAAGGCATTAAGATTGGATTGATTGCCTAATATATAAAGTACAGAAATGTTTTTCTCGCTAATTTTTCTTAGCCAAACAGGAGAGTAGGTTGGGAATTGGTGCAGCACAACAAGGTTGTAAGGCTCAAAATTGCCATCAAAATCGTCAAAATATTTAGTGCTTACTTCATAATTTTCGTTGGTTTTAATACTGGTTTTTAATGCTTTTAAATCTGGATGTGGAGCATGAGCTAAAAGTAAAATATGTTGTCTGCCATCCAACACTTCAATATAAACGTCTTTGCTGTTATTTTTTGTACTTACTTCGTTTGCTAAAGCAGAAAAAGAAATGGTATAATGTTGCACGCCTTTTTCCTTAGCTTCTAAGATAATGGCTTCTTCAATTAATTGGTTGTTTTTAGTAATATCGTAAGTTTTGGTAAACACTACCTTGTTTTTATGAGCAACAGTAAGGGTAGTTTTTTCTCCTTTACAAGATTGGGCAAGACCAAGAATTTCAATAGGAAATTTATTGTTTAAAAAAGTTATTTTGTTAGCAATAGCTTCTTTTAAAACAATATCAGGTTGAATGGTAGTGTCTCCTAACGCAATGGTATAAATAGGGTAGTTAGTGTTTTCGGCATTATAAACAGGATTAAAACCTTCGTTGTAAATACCATCAGAACTTAAAATAAGAGCACCGATATTTCGGTTATAAAATTTTGTTTCTACTGCTTCAAACAATTCCGCAATATTGGTAGTTTTTTCAGAGAAATTTATAACACCTTCTTCTTTAACTTTCTCTCCAAAAGTGAAGGACTTCACTTCGTAATTTTCCTCCAATTTTTCTTTTAGTGTGTTTAATTCTTTAAGGTAGTTATTTGCATAAAAAGCAGAATCTTGATGAACAAGTAGTGAGTTGGAATTATCCTGAGCAAAAATGATGATAGGCTTTTCCGTTTTATTAAAAATGGTTTTAATAAATGGAGAGAGTAGTAAAAAAGCAATGATGCTTACTGCTAAAAAACGAAAAACCATCAGGCTGTTTTTTAGCCATTTGGCAACAACATCGAGTTTTGACTCTTTGTAATATAAGACACTAGCATAAATAGCTCCCAACAGGAAACAAAGAATAATCATCCAAAAAGGATAATCTGTTTTAATGTTTATAGCTATTAGCACAGGATTATTGTTTTTTACTGATTCGTAAAATTAAGATTATTTTTCAGTAGTTGAACATGAACTAAACCTTAGCGAGTTTATTTTTCATTAAGTGCTTTAAGTCTAATTTGTGTGAGTACTTTTTTAGTATAAAGTGGAAAATCTCCATTCATCATCCAGTGATAGTATCCAGGTTCTTTTTCTAATACTTGTAAAACAGATTTTCCTTTGTGTTTGCCAAAATTGAATACTTCAATATTGTTTTCATCATAAATTATTCTTCCTAATAAGTCTGCATTATTATTTGCTCTAGAGAATTCAGAAAGAAAGGCTACATTATTTTCTAAGGAGTCATATTTTTCAACTTGTGCAAGAAGAATTTCCATTGTGGCGATAGTATCTGCTTCGGCACTATGGGCATTAGTTAAATCTTTATTACAATAGAATTTATAAGCAGCAGCTAAAGTTCTTTGCTCCATTTTATGGAATATATTTTGGACATCAACAAGTTTTCTTTTTGTAATGTCAAAATCAACTTCAGCTCTTAGAAATTCTTCTGCAAGCATTGGTATGTCAAACTTATTAGAATTAAAACCTGCTAAATCACAACCATCAACAAAAGCATTTAATTCTTTAGCCATTTGTTTAAAGGTAGGTTCATTTTTTACATCATCATCACTAATACCGTGTATTGATGTAGATTCTTTTGAAATAGGAATGGTAGGATTTATTCTTCTGGTTACAATGTCTTTATTTCCATTGGGATGAACTTTAACAATAGAAATTTCTACAATTCTATCGGAGGCAATATTTAATCCGGTTGTTTCTAAATCAATAAAAGCAAGAGGCTTTGTTAGGTTTAATGACATAATAATTTGAAAAAATGTTAAGGAGTTACAGTAAAATCTTTATTGATAAACTGTTCAAAATCACTTTTTCCTTTAATAAGAATATCTTCACTTTTTGGAGCAAATCCAGGAGCATCAATCATAATATTGTAACTTCCTGGTATAAGTGTAATAACAAAACTTCCATTTTTGGAATTTGGTGTATAGTTACCTATTTCTTCTTGTGTTCTATTGTCGGTAACAATTACAAAAGCATCAGTAATAACTTCTTCCGTTCCTTCTTTTATAATTTTAGATTTAATGATGGTTTGCCTGTCATCATATTCATTAAATTTTACTTTATAAATGTCTAAATCGCCATAAGAATCTTTTCTCCATGCAGAAATATAAGCATGTCTTTTATCTTCTGTAAAAGAAATACATACATTATCTTCAGGAGTATTTAAAGGAAATCCAATGTTTTCTGCTAAAGACCATTCATTAGTTTCGGGATTCCAAGTAGATTTAAAATAATCGAACCCGCCCATGCTATTATGTCCTTTAGAGGAAAAATATAGGGTAGAGCCATCATAAAATAAATTTGGAAAATCTTCATCATAAGGCGTATTGATATTTGGTCCTAAATTTTGTGGTTCAGCCCATTCTCCTATAGGTGATTTTCTAGTCATCCAAATGTCTTTACCACCTAATCCACCATCTCTTTTACTTGCAAAAAAAAGTGTATTTCCATCAGCAGAAATAGTAGCAGCACTTTCAAATTCTTTAGAGTTTACACTTTCACCCATTATTTCAATTTTTCTAGGTCTTCCTTTTACAATTTTAGACGTATAGATATCTCCATAATCTTTAATATGATCAAGATACACAAAAATGAGATCGGCATTGTAAGAGAGCCCTACAACTTGCTCATCATAAGCAGAATTAACCATCATCCCGGCTCCTTTAGCTTTTACAAACTCACCATTTTCAACTTCAGAATAAAATACATCGGAAGAATAATAACCATCAAATTCTCTCATACCACCAACAACACCTTTTCTTCTGGTAGTGAAATAAATTGTTGATTCATTTGGAGTAACAAAAGGGTAATAATCTGGGTATTCAGAATTAATTAAATCACCAACATTTTCAAAGCTAACATCAATTGGACTAACAACTAATTTTTTAGCATTTTTCATCATTTCTATCTCTCTATCTGCTTGATCTTTTAATGTTCCTCCTTCAGATTTTTTATATTTCTCCATTGTTTCGATTGCTTCATCCAATTTAAGGTTGTAGTGATAAGCTTTAGCTAAATAAAAATCTACATCAGGATCTGATTTTCTTTCAGATGCAGATTCTAAATATTTAACAGCTTTAGATTTATCACTATTGATATGTAAGACACAAAAACCTGCTTTAAAAGGATACTCAGGATTTTTTGGATCTTTCTCCATCAACTTTTCATAAACTTCTAGAGCATCAATAAAATTTCCATACTTAAAATGTTCAGCAGCTTCTTCAGGATCAACACGCTGAGAAAAGCTTGTGAGTACTAAGCTAGCAAATAATAGGGTTAATATGTATTTTAAGTAGTTCAATTTTTTTGGAAAGATACAAACTTAATACCAAATGTGAAAACTATTTTAATTCAATTATTACATATTGGTATGGTTCATATTTGGAATTATTTTCAGAGTCATTAGCATAAGCTGGTCCTTGAACTAAATCGTTAGTTTTATTAAATATAATTTTTGATTTATCAATTCCTTTTGCACTAAGCACATTCAACAGTATTTTCTTCGTTTCATTTAAACGAGCAGTTGCTAAAGCTTTGTTGGAAGAATAGGTAGAAACTGGAACGGTAGATGCACTTGCTTCTATATTAATATAAACTTTATCGTTGGTTTTAAGATGTTCAATAGCGGCATTAATTAGAGCTATAAATTCATTTTTATTGGTATTGATGCTAGTATTTTTGTAGGTAAAGAGCTCTTTATAAGATTTTAAAACAGGTTTATTATTAATATCCTCATTCATATTATTAGTGTTATTTTCATTGTTAGTAGTTGTATTCTCATTATTTTGAGCTAAAGCACCATCAACAACCAACAAAGTATCAGTAATATTAAGGTCTAATTCTTTTGAACTAACGGTTAAATATTGATACGTTTTTGTGTCAATTTTTTCTTGGTAAAGCCTCATGATAATATTGGATTCGTTCTCACCATCAGGTATGTTAAACAATATACTTTGCTTTTTATAGATATCACTTTCTAAGGTTAATTTTGTTTCTCCGGCATTTTGTTGAGTAAGTGAATAGTTTCCACTTTCATCTAAAGAGGTAGAAATAGTTTCTCCAGAATTTGTTAATGATAATGTACCTTTATTAATAGGAGAATTGTTATTATCGGTTAAGTTACCATTAATAATGAATTCTTGCTTGGTTTTTTTAGGAGCATAACTATATATGTCCATTTCACCAAAACCATGTTTACGAGAGGAAGCAAAAAAGCCTTCTGTTTCACTTTGTGGTATAAAGAAAATATCATCAGCAGGAGAATTATAAGGAATACCTAAATTTTTTGGTTCAGACCATTCTCCATTAATTAATTCACATTTAAAAATATCAAAACCTCCCATGCCTTTATGTCCGCGAGAAGAGAAGTAAAGGGTTTTTCCATCTTCAGATAGGTAAGGAGAATCTTCGTCATATTTAGTATTTATTTTATCTCCCAAATTAACTACATTGCTCCATTCACCTTGATCGTTTAGGGTAGCTTTATAAATGTCTTTACCTCCAAAACCATCACTTCTTAATGCTACAAAAAATAATTGTTTATTATCGGCAGAAATACTAATGCTTGGTATGTTATAAATACTTGAGTTAATAGTTTTTTCTAGCTTTTTAAGTTCAGTCCAATTATTATCTTTTAGGTTGGACTGCCAAATTTTATCTTCTTTGTAAAGGTATAATCGTTTTCCATCCGAAGAATAGATAATACCGGCATTGTGTTTCTTAGAGTTATAATTTTCAGGTAAATGCTTTAGAAGTTCATTTTTATCGGTAATTATTTCCCAAGTATTATTATTTAGTTTGGCAGCATAAATATTTTCGTAGGGTTTTGTATCTGGAGCAATTTTATTATTATCGGTTTTTCGTCTAGAAGTAAATATTAAAACATTTTCATTTGGTTTAAAAACAGGAGCGTATTCGCCATATTCGGAATTGATAATATTTCCGAGGTTTGTAATCGTTACATCTTCATTAATGTTAGTTAAGAAAAACTCTCCATTTTGATTTCTTTCAATAAAATAATCGGTTTCTTTTATTAGATTTCTACCTGCAGTAGATTTTTCATTAATAAAAGGCTTGAAATTTTGAAAAGCTTCATATGATTTATCGTATTCATTATTATAATGGTAAGCTCTTGCTAAATAATAATACAATTCTGGAATTGTATCTTCAGTACTATTTTTTAAAGCATTTTCAAAGTAAGGAATAGATTTTGTTCTATCTTGAAGGGGAAAGAAGTAAGCAATTCCAGCTTCAAAGCTATAGGTATCATCATTTGGATTTATAGCAAGTAATTTTTCATACTTTGCTTGAGCTAATTCAAATTTTTCGTCATCTAAGTACTTTCTGGCTTGCTTTAATGTTCTTTTTTCAGATTGAGCAAAAGTATAACTACCAATAAAAAATAATAGAGTAAAAACTAAAGTGATATGAGGGAAAAAGGTTCTACTATTTTTCATTATAAATTAATGATTATTTAATTTTTATAATTACAAACTGATATTGCTCATACATTTTCTTGTTAGCAAAATCTCCATTATAATTAGGACCTTGTACACCTGTGCTTACATTGTTGACAACAATATTCTCTCTGGTAATACCTTTGCTTATCAATGAATTAACAACAACCTCTTGTGCCGCTATTGCTCTTTTGTAAGCTAATTTTGCATTAGAACCATGGGTTTTTGTAGGTACCTTAGAAGCACTTGATTCAATATCAATAGTTACTTTTCCATTAGATTTTGCGTGGGCTACAGCTTTGTTAATCATCTCTACGTATTTTGCATTAGCAGTATTTACTTTAGAAACATTGTAGTTGAAAAATTCTTGATAGTGAGCAACAGCATCTTTAACTTCTGTTGGAGTAGGAGTAAAATCGTTGTTATTACCTTGTTTTTTCAACTCAGCAATTTGATTTTTTAAAGCACTCACTTCATTTTGAAGTTCTTTAACTTTTTTGCTGTCATCACCTGTTGTTGTATTAGTTGTGGTAGGTTTTTTAGCTAATTGATTTTCTAAATCTTTAATTTGTTTCTTTAAGTTTTTGACTTCATTTTTCAAGGCAACAACATCTTCTTTATTATCTGTTTTAGCATCAGTCTTAGTGTCTGTTTTAGTATTTGTATTTTGTACATCACCAAAAACAACATCTTTTAAATCAATACCTCTGTTAATTTCGTTGTAAGCAGAAACTGGTGGAATATAAATATCTTCTTCCATAGTGTATCTTTCGGCAGCATATTCAATATGGTAATCGCCTCCAGGATTTAGGATAATACTGAATTTACCATCTTTTTTTCTAGGAACATACCTTCCTATTAAATTTCCTGTTTCATTGTCTGTGACAGTAATAATAGCACTCTCAGGAGTTTCATCAAAACCTGCCACTTTAAGGAAACCTGTTAATAAGGTAAGTGGTTTTTCTTGGGCATCAACAAGCGTAATTACATAAATGTCTTTCTCCCCAAACCCTTCTTGTTTAAATGAAGAATAATAGGCTCTTTTTCCATCTGTAGAAGTAACAAAGAACACATCATCATCAGTAGAATTTACAGGATATCCCATGTTCTTAGGTGTTCCCCAGTTTCCTGTTTCATCTAATTCAGAGTAGAAAATGTCAAAACCACCCATACCGCTATGTCCTTTAGATGAAAAGTAAATTGTTTTCCCATCAGGATGTAAGAAAATACCATCTTCATCGTAGGGGGTGTTTAATATATTTCCTGCATTTTGAGCTAGTCCCCAATCTCCTGTTGGTAATTTTTTACAAAAATATATATCTTGTCCGCCTAGTCCACCTTTTTTTCTATCGCTTATAAAGTACAATATATTTCCATCAGGGGTAACATGAGCATGAGATTCTTTGTATTCTGTATTAATATCAGAACCTAGTTTTACTAATTCTCCCCATTGATCATCTTGATTTTTTGTTGTAGTGTAAATATTTCCATCACCATCATCATCACGATATACAAAAAGTGTTTGCCCATCAGCAGAGATATTTACTGTAGCTAAATGTCCGTCAGTATTAATGGTTAGTAATTCGGGGTCAGTCCACACACCATCATAGTTATGAGAAACATAAATGTCTTCAAAATGTTTACCATCAAAATCATCAGTAATATAATAGTTAGAACTATCAGCTCTTAATCTTCTTGAGGTAAAATAAATACTAGATTCATCAATTGAAATTACAGGACTATAATCTGCATATTCAGAATTTATAGATGCTCCTATATTTTTAAGAATTATGTTAACTGGATTAGCAACTAACTCTTTAGCAAATTGAGCTTGAGTTATGTAGCGATTAATTTCATTGAACAAATAATGTTTTTTAGAAATTTTTTCTTTAAACGTATTGTAATTCATAATAGCTGCATCGAACTCATAATTAAGGTGGTAGGCTCTCCCTACGTAAAATAACGCTTCTACTGGAGCACTTTTTTCAGTATGAGAAAATGGATCATAATTATTAGTTGTATTTTGTGAAGCTTTTATTAAATAGTCTAATGCTTTTGCTTTTTCGTTTGCAGAATTCATATAACAAATACCTATTTTATAATTGATATTAAAATTATCAGGCTCTTCAATACTTAATTTTAGCCAAATAGGAAGTGCAACATTGTAAGAACTTTCTTCCATAAGCGTATTGGCTTCCAGAAATTTTTGTCGGAAATTATCTTGAGCAAAGCTTAATGTTGCAATACTAATTAAGATAGATAATAAAGCTATTTTTTTCATGTGTATATTATATCTTGATAAAATTTTGTATGTATATTTAGTAAAAAATATGTATTAGACTTACTTAGTGCAAATATATTTCATTTGTTTTAACATACAAAATATATAATCGTTTAAATTATTGATAGTAACAGAATTAATATAAATTTCTATTAATATCAAATTGCTCTAAATAATCAGCAACACGTCTTACAAATCTACCACCTAAAGCGCCATCAACTACCCTGTGGTCGTAGGCATGCGATAAAAACATTTTGTGTCTTATAGCAATGGCATCTCCATTAGGAGTTTCAATAACAGCTGGTTTCTTTTGTATTGCTCCAACAGCCATAATTGCAACTTGTGGTTGACTAATAATAGGCGTTCCCATTACGTTACCAAAAGAACCAACATTGGTTAATGTGTATGTTCCTCCCGAAATTTCATCTGGTTTAAGTTGATTGTTTCTAGCTCTGTTAGCTAAATCATTTACAGCTTTTGTTAACCCTACTAAGTTATATCTATCAGCATCTTTAATAACAGGAACGATTAAGTTACCTGAAGGAAGTGCTGCTGCCATTCCAATATTAATATGTTTTCTTTTAATGATGTTTTCACCATCTACACTAATATTAATATCTGGAAAGTCTTTTATAGCTTTTACAATAGCTTCAATAAAAATAGGAGTGAAGGTAATTTTTTCATTCTCTTTTTTCTCAAATTCATTCTTTACTTTATTTCTCCACATTACAATATTGGTAACGTCTGCTTCAACATAAGAGGTGACGTGAGGTGAAGTATGTTTAGACTCAACCATGTGATGAGCAATAATCTTTCTCATTCTGTCCATTTCTACAATCTCATCACCTTCCATAAGCATTACTGGTTTTTTAGCAGGAGCAGGAGTAGATGATGTTGTAGGAGGAGTTTGTTTTGGTGTTTCAGCACCATTTGTTGCTTTTGCAGGTTCAGCTTTAACAGCTGTAGCAGTTTGTTGTCCTCTGTTAGGAATATAATTTAAGATATCAGTTTTAGTAACTCTACCACCATTGCCTGTTCCTTCAATTTGTTCCAATTCATTAAGAGCAATTCCTTCAGTTTCGGCAATACTCCTAACTAATGGAGAGTAAAATCTTCCAGAGTCAGAAGTTTTTCTAATTTTTTCTGTTGTAGAACTTACAGGTGCAGAAGCTACCGGATTTACAACTACTGGTTCAGCTGTTTTTGTTTCGGGTGCTGCCGCAGGAGTCGGAGTAGCGGCTTCTACTTCGCTACCAATAATGGCTATTGCCTGACCAACCTGCACTACATCCCCTTCATTAAAAAGTTTTTTTATCAATACACCTTCTGTGGTTGAAGGTACTTCTGAATCTACTTTATCTGTCGCAATTTCAACAACCGCTTCATCTAATTCTATGGTGTCACCTTCTTCTTTTAACCAATTTGTAATAGTTGCTTCTGCAACACTTTCGCCCATTTTAGGCATAATCAATTCAACTTGAGCCATTTTTATTAACTATTTAAATTTAATGAAGCACAAATGTAGCGTAAAAATTCTATTTTTTTAAGCTAAATTTTAAGTATTTTGGCTCTAAACTTTTGCACAATTTGTTAGTTTTAGTGTTATGAAAACTGTAATTTTTTCAATATTTTTTTTAGTTGCTTCATTTTCAGTAGCTCAAAATAGCAAAATAAATACTAAGGAGGTGAGTTGTCCTGAAAAGTGGTGGGCAGTTATACATCCTTTTGCATTAAAAAAAGCAAAAAAAGTAACCATAGAAACTAAAAAAATAGTTAGTCATTTAAAAAAAGATACTATTTTGAAAGGCGATGGGAATGGAGGGCAAATTGATGCATTTAGACATGCTTATTGGATGGCACGTTTAACACAAGAAATAGGACATAGAAGAGCTAAAAGACTAGGAAAAGCTCACGAAAAAGGCAATTATAAAGCATTTAAAAAAGGCAAGTATGAAGATGGAGCTATACCTGATAAAATTAGTTCTGATATGGATTTTTTTAATAATGATGTAGGTATTAAAATTGGAAAAAACACCACAGTAGAAACAACTAAAAATGTGGTTATAAATGCTGTTTTAAATGGAGATTGTAAAATTATAAAAATGAATAAACAAGGCGAATTTTTAACTTGTGATGGTGAAATCATTCCAAAAGAAGCCTTAATTGGAAAATGGGAAAATAACAAATGTTTAGTAAGTTCAGCATTATAAAAGTAATTAATATACGCTTAGTTATTTTTTACAGCAATACCATTTTCTGTTGCTATCCAAACTTTATTAGAAAAATCTATAGAAATTTTGTTTACATAATTATTTGGTAGGTTTGAATTAGAAAAATTGAAATGTGTCCAATCATTAGTTGTTGGGTTAAATCTAGTAACTCCTTGTCCCGCCATGCCTAAGAATATTTCTGTAGAAGATTTTATTGCAATTGAACGGACTAAGTTTAAAGGTAAACCTGAGTTTTGCATATTATATGTTTGCCAGTTGCTTCCATCAATTTTTGTTAATCCACCATTACTTGCTATCCAAACAATATTATTATTAAAGGTAATGTCAAACACAAAAGGATTAGGTAAACCTGAGTTTCCAGGATTATAGTTAGTAAAATTATTTCCATCAAAAACAGAAACCCCAGAAGCTGTTCCTATCCATAAAACACCATTTAAATGCTCCTTAATAACAGAAACAGAATTATTTGGCAAATCAGAGTTTGAAGGAGTAAAAACTTGCCAAATACTTCCATCAAAAGATGCTAGTCCACCACCAGAAAAAGTACCTATCCATAGTTTGCCGCTAGTACTTAGTGCTAAAGCTCTAATTTTATTAATAGGTAAAGGAGAGTTACTTGTATTATAGATGGTTGTTATTCCATTGGTATAATTCACTAAACCATTATCTGTTCCCATCCAAGTAGTTGTGCCATTAGATTGTACACAATTAATTTTATTACTTGGTAAACCAGCATTTATAGTGTTTAAAACCGACCAATTAGTACCATCGAAAATAGAAAGACCATTGTTAGTAGCTATTTTTACAATATTTCCAAATATTTCGATATCGTTTATAAAGTTATCGGCAATTCCTGAATTTGAAGTTTGATAAACAGTAGAAAAAACTTCTGTAGTATTTGTATTTTCTGGCGTTGGAGTTATTTTGTTGGCTTCTTTGTTACAAGCAAACAACAAGAGTGAAATAGAAAAAACAAGGTATATAAAGCTATTTTTCAAACCAATAGATAATAATTTGGTTGCTAAGGTATAAAAAAATAGCTAAACTTTTATCACTCCTTGCTTTATTTTTTTCTCATAATCTAAAATTAAAAGATAATAAAGGAAAACACCAAAAAAGTAAAGGGCAGCAGTAATAAGGAATACATAAACGTATTGGAGTCCTATTTGACGTAATACCTGAAAAATAATGGAACTAATAAACCAGCTTCCCGACCAAACCGCAGAGGTTAAGGCACTCATCATTTCTTGATTTCTTTCGCCAACATAATTCATAACAATATCAGAAGTCATAGGACCAGCCATATTCATTAAAGGTTGCCTAATAACATAAGCTACAATAGCGATATAAACTGCCCATTCAAAGGGCATAATTTCAGTAAAAGCTAAAACAATTAATGCTACTATAGCAATTGTTTGAGTAAGTGGAACTGCTAATTTATAACCTAATTTATCTTTAATAAGAGGAACATAAAGTACCATACTAAACACCACTAATGTAGCAAAAGCACTAATAATAGCGAATTCGTCAGAGTCTAAACCATGAATTTTAAAGAAAAACAAACCAATAAAAGGGATGGTTAAACCAGCTCCTACAGCAATAACAACTGTAGGAATTAAAGCTTTAAAAATAATTAGCCAATCAAACTCTTTGAGGTTGGTTCTTTTCTTTTTAAGTTGAGGAATATTTTCTTTAAACTTTATTTTAAAAATAAAAAAAGTGCCTATGAAACCTAAAGTACAGATAACTTGTAAAATTAATTTTTCATCAAACAATTCTGGATTGATGTTTTTCAAGCTAAAGATTAATGCTCCACTAAAGATGTTTGCTAAACTCCATGTGGAGTAACTCAACGTAATGGCTGCTGTACGGGTTTCTTTTTTAGCATTTCTAAGTATGTAAGGTATGGCAGAAATTTGTATTCCAATAAAACTCACTCCCCAAAAAAACAATACAATATACAGTAATAAAGAGGTTTGTTGTGAAATAGCAAAAACAATAAGTAAAGCAAGGGCAGGGGTTAAGAAAGAAGATGTATAAAATATGGGTTTTAATTTTCTTCCTTTAATAAATAAACCTAAAGGAAATGCAAATAATAAAACACCTAAAAACCTAAAAGAAACAAATGAAGCACTTTCATGATCTTCGTAGCCAACTTTTTCCATGTAAATCAACATGATAGCCATAAAAGCACTATTAATAAGCTGAAGAAAAAATTCAGCTATAATAAATTGAATAATGTGTTTTTCTAGTTGTTTATAATGCTTTACGAATGAGAACATTTATATTTTTTTAAACGATTAAAAGATAATCATTCATATCAACTCCATTAAGAAAAGCAGTAGTTTTCATTCTTTTTTTGCCTTCTGGTTGCAATTCTAAAATAACAATAAAACCATCTTTAACAGCAATTTTTAAATCATTCTTAGTAAAAAAAATATCACCAATTTTATGGTTATGATCTTCTTTTAAAGCTTTAGATTTAAATATTTTACAATTAACCACCTTGCCTGTAGGTTGATATTTGAATTGTGTAAAAGCAGCTGGGTAAGGACTTAATCCTCTAATATGATTGTGGATATCTTTTATAGATTTTGTCCAATCTATCTTACAGAAGGGTTTAAAGATTTTATAAGCAAGTTTTAATTCTTTGCTATTCTCTTGTGGAGTGGTTTGTACATTGTTTTCTGCTATGGCATTTAAGGTTTTTACAACCAATTTAGCACCAACCAACATTAATTTGTCATGAAGTTCTCCAGCAGTTTCATCATCTCCAATAGTTACTTTCTCCTGAAATATAATTTCTCCAGTATCTATTTCGTGTTGTAAGAAAAAAGTACTTACGCCAGTTTCTTTTTCTCCGTTAATAATAGCCCAATTTATTGGAGCAGCACCTCTGTATTGAGGGAGGAGAGAAGCGTGTAAATTAAAAGTACCTAGTTCAGGCATATTCCAAACTACTTCAGGAAGCATTCTGAAAGCGACAACTACCTGAAGATTGGCATTTAAGGACTTTAAGTCATTAAGAAACACTTCATCTTTAAGGTTGCTAGGTTGAAGCAAGGTAAGTTGTTGCTCTTCGGCATAAATTTTAACAGCAGACTTAGAAAGTAGCTGACCTCTTCCTGCAGGTTTGTCTGGAGCAGTAATTACACCCACTACATTAAAACCAGCTTCTACTATGCTTTTCAGTGAAGCTACAGCAAAATCGGGCGTTCCCATAAAAACAATTCGCAAATCTTTATTCATTAACTTAAGGTTTTTTCATACTAATTTTTTCAGCATAAGGCAGATAAGTAGGTAACGCTGCAGAGCCGTACCAGTCGTAAATTTCTGCTTCTAAAAATGATTGATCTACAGCAGGGTCGGTACTCAATAACTTTTCAACTTCTTCTTTGTTTTCTGCAATAAAAATAAATAGTCCTCTGTATTGCTTCTCATTTTTACCAAAGGGCCCTGCTACAATTAACTTACCTTCTTTTACCAATTTATTAATATTGTCAAGATGTCCTCTAAAGGCAGCACTTGTTTCTTCTTTGTTATCAGAGGTGTTTGTGCCTGTTTTAAGAATTACAAAGTAATACATTCTCATGCCGTAATCATCGGCTTTTAAGCTATCTGCTAATGCTTTATCATAATGAGTTGAGTCAGTTTGGGCATTTACAGAAAAACTAGAAAATATTAGTAATAAGCACAATATAGATAGGTGTTTCATGGTATTGAAATGATTTAGTTAGTTCGCAAAAATAATGAATAATTGGAGCAGATTAAGGAAAAGTTACTATTTAGAATATGGAAGTTGAAGTTGGAAAGAAAAATTATAAATATTTTAGTATATTTGATATTCTTAATCTATTTATAATAAAATAGTTAGTTTGATATGAAGATAAGCATTCCAACATCTGATAAGCCAAGGATTGTAATTATAGGGGGTGGTTTTGCTGGAGTGGAAATTGCTAAAAGCCTTAAAAATTCAGGCTATCAAATTGTAATGTTAGATAAACATAATTACCATGCTTTTCAGCCATTACTTTATCAAGTAGCAACATCAGCTTTAGAAGCAGATTCCATTGCTTTTCCTTTAAGAAAAATATTCGAGGGATATAAAGACTTTTATTTTAGGATGGCAGAGGTTAATGATGTTATTCCTGAAGAAAACTTGGTTATTTCCAGTATAAATGAAATTGCTTATGATTATTTGATTATTGCTACCGGTTCTAAAACTAACTTTATGAATAATGAAGGGCTTACCATTAGCTCAATGCCAATGAAATCTATAACAGAAGCATTAAACTTAAGAAGTCTTATTTTTCAAAATTTTGAAAAAGCCTTGGTCATTACTAATGAAAGAAAAAGGCAAGGATTAATGAATTTTGTTATTGCTGGGGCAGGACCAACGGGAGTTGAGTTGGCAGGTGCTTTGGGAGAATTAAAATCTCATATTTTACCCAAAGATTACCCTGAACTCGATTTTTCTATGATGCAAATTTACCTTGTACAGTCATCAGATAGGGTATTGCCTGCACTTTCTCCATCATCTTCAGAAAAAGCTCAGCGTTACTTAGAAAAACTTGGCGTAAATGTAGTACTTAATACAAGGGTGTTAGATTATTTTGGTGATTATGTGCAAACCAATACAGAAGACGACCTTGTTGCTAAAACGTTAATATGGACAGCAGGTGTAGTGGGAGCTCCAATTAAAGGTATTGATGCTAAAAGTATTGTAAGAGGAAACAGAATTGCAGTTGACAAATTTAATAAGGTAAAAGGATATGAAAATATTTTTGCTATTGGAGATGTAGCTGCAATGATTACTGAAGAAAACCCTAAGGGACACCCTATGGTTGCTCCTGTAGCTATTCAGCAAGGCAGATGGGTTGGGAAAAACTTAAAACGAATTATGCAAAAGAAAGAAATGTTACCTTTTGTGTATCATGATAAAGGAGCAATGGCTACGATAGGAAAAAATAAAGCTGTTGTAGAAATGGGGAAAATGAAATTCGGAGGTGCTTTTGCCTGGTATGTTTGGATGTTTGTTCACTTAATGTCGTTAGTAGGTTTTAGAAATAGAGTAGTGGTGTTTTTTAATTGGGCAAGAAATTATTTTAACTCCGACAGAGGTATGCGGTTGATTATTTTTCCATTTAAATTATCAAAAGTAAAACGCCAAAGAAAAAAAGCGTTTTATGATAAACAAGATGTGGATGGTTAGTTTTTTTGGAAGAATTTTTTTTTAGTTAAACTATTTATCTAAAATCTAAAAAAAATAATTGTTCAACCAATTTCATCAATTATCTTTGCACCACTTATGGAAAAATTATTGATTATAGATTTTGGCTCTCAATATACACAGCTAATTGCTCGTAGAGTTAGAGAATTAAATGTTTATTGTGAAATTCATCCGTTTAACAATTTACCTAATGTAGATGAATATAAGGCGGTTATCTTATCGGGAAGTCCCTTTTCGGTGAGAGATGAAAATGCTCCTAAACCAGATTTATCAAACATTAGAAAGAAAAAACCTTTGTTGGGAGTTTGTTTTGGGGCTCAATATTTAGCTCAAAGCAATGGAGGAGAGGTGTTGCCCTCTGATACCAGAGAATATGGTAGAGCAAAACTAGATTTCACAAGCAATCAGAGTAAATTAACTCAGGGAATTAGTTCAAACTCTCAGGTTTGGATGAGTCATGGCGATACGATAAAAAAATTACCACAAAATACAACCATTATAGCAAGCACTTCTGATGTAGAAAATGCAGGTTTTGAATTTGATGGAGAGGATACTTTTGCTATCCAGTTTCACCCTGAAGTTTATCATACCACTGAGGGAGCAAAACTGCTAAAGAATTTCTTGGTTACTATTAGCGGGTTTTCGCAAGATTGGACACCGGATGTTTTTGTAGATACAACAGTAGCAGATTTAAAAAGTAAAATTGGTAACGATAAAGTAGTGCTTGGTTTGTCAGGAGGAGTAGATTCTACGGTTGCTGCAGTATTATTGCATCAAGCTATTGGCAAAAATCTATATTGTATTTTTGTTGATAACGGATTGTTGCGTAAAAATGAATTTAACAATGTATTAGAGCAATATAAACATTTGGGATTGAATGTAAAAGGAGTGGATGCTAAGCAAAAATTTTATAGTGCGTTGGCAAATATTTCCGACCCAGAATTAAAGAGAAAAGCCATTGGTAAAGTATTTATTGATGTTTTTGATGAGGAAGCTCATGCTATAACAGATGTAAGTTGGTTGGCTCAAGGTACCATTTATCCTGATGTAATTGAATCGGTATCGGTAAATGGAGGAGCTTCTCAGACTATAAAATCGCACCATAATGTTGGAGGCTTACCGGATTATATGAAATTGAAAATTGTAGAACCATTGCGTTTGTTGTTTAAAGATGAAGTGAGAAGAGTAGGAAAAACGTTAGAGTTAAATGATGATTTGTTGGGCAGACATCCTTTTCCGGGACCGGGATTGGCAATTCGTATTTTGGGAGATATTACTCCAGAAAAGGTACAACTATTGCAAGAGGTGGATTTTATTTTTATAGAAAGTTTGAAAAAAGCGAATTTATATAATGATGTTTGGCAAGCCGGAGCAATTTTACTTCCTGTACAATCGGTAGGTGTAATGGGAGATGAAAGAACCTATGAAAAAGCGGTTGCTTTACGTGCAGTAGAATCTACTGATGGGATGACAGCCGATTGGTGTCACCTGCCGTATGAGTTTTTAGCAAAAGTGTCAAACGATATTATTAATAAAGTAAAAGGAGTAAATAGAGTGGTTTATGATATTAGTTCTAAGCCACCTGCTACAATTGAATGGGAATAATATATAATGAGAGAATGTTTAAATTTGTAAATGTGTGAATTTAAATTTCATCATAAAACTGTTAGCGTATAATTTATTTTAAACTATTGAAAAAATACATCATTATATCACTCGGAATACTTTTGTTGCTAACAACTAGCTTAGTTGCACAGCAAACAGATTCTTTAGAAATCCATAAAGTTAAAGGAAAAGAATACTATATTCATGTGGTGAGCAAAGGAGAATCGCTTTATGCTATTCATAAGAAATACGAAGTTCCTATTGATGTTATTAAATCAGAAAACCCGGGTGTTAATGATGGTTTAAGTATAGGAGAAAAAATATTTATCCCTGTAAATAAACATCAAGAAGAGCCAAGCCAACCAAATGGAAACCTTATTCAGCATAAAGTATTGGCAAAACAAACACTTTATTCTATTGCAAAAATTTATAACGTTAGTGTAAAAGAAATTATAGCTGCTAATCCTGATATGAGTGAAAAGATTGAGGAAGATCAGCTGATAAACATTCCTGTAAAACAGATTAAACAAGTAAAAGATAAAAAAGATACCAATAGCCTTATTAAGTCTTCCGGTTGGAAAGTGCATCAGGTTAAAAAAGGTGAAACATTATATTCGCTCAGTAAATTATATGAAGTAAGCATAGACTCGATTAAACTTATTAATAATGGACTAGCTGAAGGGTTAAAAGAAAATGAAAAAATATTTATTCCTATAAAGCAAAATAAGATAGGGCATTTTCAACTACATAAAGATACGCTGAGTGCTACTTTGCAAGAAATTCTTCAACAAGCTTTTGATTCAACTGATAAAAATCATTTTACTATTGCTTTAATGCTTCCTTTTTATGTAGATCAGAATAAAGAAATTACAGAAAACATAAGTGCTTTAGAAGATAAAAATGTTTATCCTAAATCTAGGTTTGCCATAGAATTCTACAATGGGTTTTTATTTGCGCTAGATTCTATTTCTACTGCTGATAAATCTTTTGAACTACTTGTTTACGATACCAATGGAGATGATTCTTTGCGTATTTTAAAATTACTGAAACAAATTGAAGGTAAACCGCTAGATTTGATAGTTGGTCCTTTATACCAGTCTAATTATGAAGTAATAGCTCAGTATGGAAAAAGAAATCATATTCCGGTTGTTAGCCCTGTAAAACAACCCAACAAGCTGCTTTTAGGTAATGAAATGGCTTTTAAAGCAATTCCATCGCAAGCGAATGTTGTGGAATGTATTTCTACACTTTTGGTAGATAGTTTTAAAACTGCTAACATTATTGCTTTAGAACATGCTAATTCTCCAGAAAAATCATTGATAGAATCATTAATTAAGGCATATAAAAATAAAATGTTATTGAACATTGATGATACATTAGCTTTTACACCTATTAATAAATTGAAAATTGACAGAAATTTTGCTGATTTAGTTGCCAAATTATCATCCACAAAAAATAATGTAATTTTTGTACCTAGTTCAAAACAGGCTTACATTACCGATTTGTTTAGTTATTTAACATCTACCTTAAATAGAAGAGAGTATGAAGACTACACAGTAACACTTATTGGGTTAGAAGAGTGGTTAACTTATGAAAACATAGAATTAACCTCATTTGATTTATTAAATGTTTACTTGCCTGTTCATAGCTATATAAATTATGATGATTCTACTACTGCAAATGTTATCAATAAGTTTGTTGTAGAAAGAGAGTTTTATCCATCTACCGTTAGTTTACTGGGTTTTGATATGGCATATTATTTTGGAACTTGTTTAATGAATTATGGTACTATTATTAACCCTGTTATTACCAACTCTTACAATCACAAGGGAATTTCTATGAATTTTAATTTCAGAAAAACAGGAATAGAAAGCGGTTTTGAAAATCAATCTTCATTTTTAATACACTATCAAAATTTAGAACTAGTTAGGGTATATTAAATCCTATTTTTCGCTTTAATTTTTCTTAAAAGAACTAATTTTGACAATTATTATTTTTCGTTGTTAAAATTTATAAGTTTGTTCAATTACAGCAATTTTTTTACCCTTCAACAAAAAGATAAACCCATATTTTATTGGTTACTTTTAGGTTGTTTGTTAGTTTTTGTAATGGTAATTGTTGGAGGAATTACAAGATTAACAGGGTCAGGATTATCTATGGTAGATTGGCATTTGATGATGGATGCGATTCCACCATTAAACGAAGAACAATGGTATGAAAAATTTGAAGCTTATAAATTGTTTCCCGAATATCAAATTGTAAATTATCACTTTACCTTAGAAGAGTTTAAAGCCATCTTTTTTTGGGAATGGTTGCATAGACTGCTAGGAAGGCTCATAGGAGTGGTGTTTATTGTTCCTTATATTTATTTTCTTTTTAAAAAGAAGCTTTCTAAAAAGTTAATTATTCAAACTACCATATTACTAGGAATGGGGGCTTTACAAGGTTTTATAGGTTGGTGGATGGTTAAAAGCGGATTGGTTAAAGACCCGGATGTTAGTCATTTTAGATTAGCTATTCATTTAATAACTGCTTTCCTTACTTTTGCTTATACCTTATGGGTAGCACTAGGGTTGCTCGAGTCTAAAATAGATTTTTCAACTAAATTTACTAGTATAACAAAGTGGTTGAAGGTTTTACTTATCTTATTGATAATACAAATAATCTACGGAGCTTTTGTAGCAGGTTTAAATGCCGGATTTATAATGAATACTTGGCCAAAAATGGGCGATCAATGGATAAATGATGCTGTTTTCGCTATTAAACCATTATGGAAAAATTTTACTGAAGGATTGGCAGGAGTTCAATTTATACACAGGTACTTAGCATTAATTGTAGTTGGAATTATTGTCTTTTTATGGGTAAAAGCCGCGAAGCACCAAGTTAATATCGCTCAGCAAAACGGATTAAAACTATTATTGTTAATAGTGTTCATTCAGTTTTTATTGGGAGTGTTTACACTTATCTATGCAGTGCCACTTTGGTTAGGAGTAGTGCATCAAGTAGGAGCTTTCTTTTTGTTAGCTGCAACAGTTTTTTGTGTATTTCTTTTTAAGGAAAAGGTAAGAGGGGTTAGACAATAGAGTTATGCAAGCCAAAATAGGAAATAAAGTTAAATTTATAAATGATGATGCTACGGGGATTATCACTAAAGTTATTTCTGAAAAAGAATTAGAGATAGAGGACAATCATGGGTTTACATTGCGAGTTTCAATAAATGAAGTTATTGTTATTGATGATAATGAAGATATTGTTTATACTGTAGATAATACTGAATATATTAATCAAACAGATTTAAGAAAAGAAAAATTTAAATCGAAATCTAAATTATTAGACAAGTACAAAAAACTCAACAAATATAAATACGAAAACACCTTAGAAATTGACTTGCATTTAGAAGAGTTAGTTGAGTTTCCTACAAGATTAGAAGATTGGCAAAAATTATACACACAAATTAATCATGCCAAAAAATGTGTTGAAGCAGCTCAATCAGAAAATATTCCACGCATTGTATTTATTCATGGTAAAGGAACAGGTGTATTGAAAACAGAATTAAGAAATATGTTGAGTAATACCTACGAACTTCAATTTTCTGATGCTGATTACAGAGAATACAGCACTGGAGCAACAGAAGTATATTTGAGGTAAAATTATTGAATGATTAGCTTTTCAGTCTGTTGAGTACTTTCTGTACTAACGGTTACGAAATATAAGCCTTTTGGCAACCCTTCAATAGCAGTTTTAATATTTTCACTAACAAAAGAAGTCATTTCTTTTCCTTCAATATTTTTCACACTTATTGAGATAGTAGAATTACTTTCGCTAAAATTATGTTCAACAGAAACGCTAGTATTTTCTGATGCCGGATTTGGATAAACAGCAATTTTAGGGAGTGATTTTTTCTCTATATTTACAGCAACAACATTAAAATATTCAAATTTTCCGTCAAAATCAGTTTGTTTTAACCTGTAATAAGCAGTACCATTTAAAGGGTTCAAATCAGTAGAAGCATATGTTTCGGTTTTGTTACTGTTTCCAGCACCTGTAATATATAAAATTTCTTCCCAATTATCAGCGTTAACACTTCTTTCAATAGTAAAATAATCATTGTTAATTTCAGTAGCAGTTTGCCAAGTTAAAACTACGGAATTACTATTAGATTTAGCATTAAAAGTAATTAGTTTAACAGGTAGTGGAGCACTTCCAAAAGAAACCCCAGTTTGAGGTCCATCTTTACTTTCCCACACACTATTATTTCCAAAACGAATAAAATTTGTTGCTCCATTATACGTGTAAGAATCTAATAAACCAGTAGAAGTAATGTTAATATAAGAATTTTCTGGTAACCTAAGTTTAGAACCATTTTTAGAAAAGTACAAAATCCCTTCAATTAGGATAGAAATTTTGTTGTTACAATGTTGTAAATTAATGTCGGAAGAAATATCTATTTTATGTGTAGCATCAATCATAATAGTGTCTTCACATGATGGAGCTCTGTGTAAATCCCAAGTAGAACCTTGAGACCAATCGCCAGAAGAAACACTGGTAATTTTTGTTGAAAATGAGTTTAAAGAACTTAAAATTAATAGAGAGAATAAAATAATTCGCATTGAATATTTGTTAAATATAATTTGTATTTGATTGTTAATTATAGGGCAAAATTACAATAAATACTTAATGTAATTAATGTGAATTACTTAAGGAGGTAGTAGTAAATGTTAATTGATTTTTTGGGTTTAATTAAATTATTGATAGTAAGAATATTATTTTTTTAGTGGGAAGAAAGAACAAAAATATTTAACTAAAAATTAACTAAAACCATATTGAAAACTAACTAAGTATTTATCCTATAATTATCTGAAAATAAAGTGAATTAAGTAAAAATACTTAGTTAGTTTGAGGTGGGGTTTGTAAAATTTTTTTAACGAGAAAAGAGTAAATTATAAGGTTACTTTATAATCATTTTCTTGCTATAAATTTTATTTTCGGAAGTAGCTACAATAAAATAAATTCCTTTTGGAATTTTATAATCAATCGGAATACCTATTAATTCATCTTTGTTAATATTTATGTGAACTTTAGAGTAAAATTCTTTTCCTTGTAAATCTCTTAATACCACTAGAATTTCATCAGTTGAATTAAAAGAATGACTTACAGAAATGTTTTCTCCTTGACGAACAGGGTTAGGGAAAATGCTCAGCTCATCTTCATCATCAGAATTACTATACTTTACAGGAACAATATTAAAATATTCAAACCTACCGTCAAAGTCAGTTTGTTTTAAGCGGTAATAAGATATTCCTTCAATTGGGTTAAAATCAGTTTCCGTATATTCAATTATCTGATTACTATTGCCTGCTCCATTAACTAATAAAATTTCTTCCCAATTTTTAGCATCAATACTTCTTTCTATAGTGAAATAGTTGTTATTTATTTCTGAAGAGGTAATCCATGTTAGCTGAACAGTATTTTCAATAACCAAAGCATCAAAATAAACCAAATCAATAGGAAGGGGTTCTCCGTAAGTTATCGGGCCTGTTTGTGTTCCATCGGCTTTTCTCCAATAACGGGTGCCGCATATTTCAAGAAAATTAGCACTACCACCGCCAGCTGGAGCTGATGCGGTTAAAGAACCTCCACTGTTAATAGTAAAGCCTGAATTACAGGGAAGTTGTAACTTAGGGCCATTTACAGGGAAATCTAAAGTACCATTTACAACAATAAACATAGGGGAACCGCAATTGGGTTCGGAATAATCTTGTTGACTTATAATAGTAACAGTGTGTCCTGCAGCAATGGTAATAGTATCTCCACAACCAGGTACTCCTGGGACTCCATTACAAACCCAGGTTAAAGGGTTACTCCAATTTCCAGAACCTGTACTTACACAAGCAGCAAATACTTGAATTTGAATAAAAAAAAGTATTATAGTTAGGTGTTTAAGTTTCATAAAATTATAATTCCACATCCAAAAATAAGTAATATTACTTAAAAAACAAAAATAAAAATACTTAGTGTTGTAATATACGGCATTTAGCTTATGATAGTTTTATTAAACTAAGGGCTATTTTATTAATTTTACCACATCACTTTATGAAACAGCTTATATCAACAATTTCCAAAAAACCAGGAGTTTATCAGTTTTTAGATAAAAACGGAAAGATTGTATATGTTGGTAAAGCAAAGAATTTAAAGAATAGGGTTAGTTCTTATTTCAATAAAATACATGAGAATGGTAAAACAGCAGTATTGGTAAAGCAAATTGCAGATATTAAAACCATAATTGTTGAGACTGAAATTGAAGCCTTGTTGTTGGAAAATAATCTTATTAAAAAATATCAACCTAAGTACAATGTAATGCTTAAGGATGATAAAACTTACCCATGGATTTGCATTAAAAACGAACGATTTCCAAGAGTTTTTTCTACAAGAAACATTGTAAAAGATGGTTCTGAATACTTTGGTCCTTACGCTTCTGTAAGAATGATGAATACCATTTTGGAGCTTATCCGAAAGTTATATCCTTTAAGAACATGTAATTATAATTTGTCGCAAGAAAATATTGCTAACGATAAATTTAAGGTGTGTTTAGAATACCATATTGGCAATTGTAAAGCTCCTTGTGTGGGAAATCAAACAGAAGATGATTATACAGAAGCTATTCAGAATATAAAAGCCATTATTAAAGGAAACATACATGGTGTAATTAAGTACTTAAAACAACTCATGAAGCAATATGCTGATGAACTGTCTTTTGAAAAAGCACAGTTGATAAAAGAAAAAATTCAGTTGCTGGAAAATTATCAAAGTAAATCTGTTGTAGTTAGTCCAACGATTAATGATGTAGATGTTTTCTCTATTATTTCTGATGAGAAATATGCTTATGTAAACTATTTAAAAGTGATTAATGGAGCTATTATACAAGGACATACTATTGAACTAAAAAAGAAATTAGAAGAAACCGATGATGAATTATTGCAAATAGGTATAGCCGAGTTGAGAAGCAGATTTAATAGTGAGTCTAAGGAAGTAATTGTACCTTTTAAACCAGAATTAAAAGATGAAAACATGAAGTTTTTAGTTCCGCAACGAGGTGATAAAAAACAACTATTAGAACTTTCTGAACGCAATGCTAAATATTACAGATTAGAGCGGAAAAAACAACAAGCTAATGTAAATCCTACCAAACATGCAGATAGAATTTTAGAAAAATTGCAAAAAGACTTAAGGATGAACGAAAAACCTGTGCATATCGAGTGTTTTGATAACTCTAATATTCAAGGTACAAATCCTGTGGCAGCTTGTGTGGTTTTTAAAGATGCTAAGCCAAGTAAAAAAGATTACCGACATTTTAACATAAAAACAGTAGAAGGTCCGGATGATTTTGCCTCTATGACAGAAGTAGTTTATAGAAGGTATAAAAGGTTAATTGAAAACAAGGAATCGTTACCTCAATTAATTGTGATAGATGGAGGTAAAGGCCAACTAGGGGCAGCATTAAAAAGTTTAGACCAATTGGGGTTAAGAGGAAAGATAACCATTATAGGCATTGCCAAACGATTGGAGGAAATTTATTTTCCTAATGATTCGGTTCCTTTGTATTTAAATAAAACTTCAGAATCGTTGAAACTGATACAGTATTTAAGAGATGAAGCCCATCGTTTTGGAATAACGCACCACCGTAACAAACGCTCTAAAGCAGCTATCAAATCAGAATTAGCGGAAATAGAAAGTATAGGTTACAAAACAGCTCAGCAATTATTGTGGAAGTTTAAATCGGTAGCCAATATAAAAAAGGCTTCTTTACAAGAGTTAGAGCAAGTTATTAGCAAAAAAAGAGCAAAAGTTGTTTATGATTATTTTAATCAGTAATAAAAACTTAAAATCTATCTTTTTTATTTAATAGTAAGTTATAAAGCATTTCTCTAGCTCTGAATAATTGAGCTTTTACAGTTCCTAGAGGAAGTTCTGTTGTTTCAGCAATTTCATCATAAGATAACTCTCTAAAATAACGTAAAACAATTAATTGTTTGTAGCGTGGTTTTAAATGATCTACCATTTCACGCATAATTCTAATCTTTTGCTTACGCATAAATTTCTCTTCCGGATTTAAGTTATTTTCTTTAATATCGAAAGTAGAAGTATTGCCTTCACCATCTTCAAAACCTTTGTCTATAGAAAAGGTAACCATCTTTTTCTTACGGATAAAATCGATACAGTTATTGGTAGCAATTTTAAAAAGCCAAGTGCTAAAAGCATAATCGGGGGTATATTGGTGCAAACGATTAAATGCTTTACCAAAAGCTTCTATAGTTAAGTCATCAGCATCGTCTTGGTTTTTAACCATTTTAAGCATCATATAAAAAATAGAATCCTTGTATTTTTCTAATAGAATTGCATAAGCTTTTTCATCTTGATGGTCTCTTGCTTTCACAACTAATTCGTAATCTATTTGAGCTTTGGGAGATAAATTTTTACCTAATTCCATTGGGTTCTCTTTTTTATAAAGTTTGAAATTACTAAAATTGGATTGAAAAACATAAAAAATAGTTCAAAAATTGGCGTATATATAATAATATCTTCATTACCCAATTGCTTAGTAGAAAACCTAAAGATAAGCATTTGAATGATATATTTTAGTAAAAACAACCCAACTATTAGATGAACATGGGGGATTTTAAAGACCAATAAAAAAAATAAGCCTACAAAAATTAAATTGGAAAACATAAAAGTTCCTAACAGCAATTGGTGCTTTAATTTATAGTGTGTGCCACTTAAAAAATGTCGTTGTTTTTGACGTATCCATTTATCAAAAGTAGTTTTTGGTTTGGATATAGTATGAGCAGCAGTATTCAATACAACTTGTGTGTTATTACGGTTAGCTACCTCGTTTATGAATAAATCATCATCACCCGAAATAATATGGTGGTGAGAAGCAAATCCTTTATTGTTAAAAAATATACTTGAATGATAGCTTAGGTTTCTTCCAACGCCCATATATGGTAGGTTGCGCAAAGCATAAGAAGTATATTGAATTGCCGTATAAAAAGTTTCGAACCGTATTAGTTTATTTAGAAAGCTTGGTTGTTGTTCGTAATTGCCAACGCCTAAAATTATTTTCTTTTGAGGGTTTTCGTAAGCAGTCATTAAACTTATCCATTGGTTTGAAGTAGGTTTGCAATCGGCATCGGTAAGTAATACTATTTTATTTTTTGCTGCTTTTATTCCTAAAGTTAGAGCAAATTTTTTATTGCCATAAAAACGGTCATTGTCAGGAACTGTAACAATTTTAAGGTTGTTATGTTGTAATGAAAATGCCTTTAATACATCTTGGGTATCATCTACAGAGCTATCATTAACAACAATAACTTCAAAATCGGGGTAATCTTGAGATAAAATATAAGGTAGAAATGCTAACAAATTTTCTCTTTCGTTTTTAGCACAAACAATTACTGATACGGGAGTAGTTTGCGGTTGAAAAGTAGTTGGGGTATAAAAAGCAATTTTTGTAAAAAAGTATAGATAATAAAATACTTGAATAAGAAACATGAAGATAAATAGAATAATCATCCAATCCCAAATGGAGTGAGGAGGGAAGAAGGAAAAAATGTCTTTTAACAAGTCTTGCATTATAAATATAATTCAATGTCAAAAATAAAGAGCTATGTCCGTACTAAATAATTATCTTTGGCGAAGTTTTTAGACATGCATCGTTAATAAGTTTTGAAGGTGCATTTCTCATGAAAAAGTTAATAAGCAACTATAAATGAAGTTTAAATTAGAAAAGAAAGATCTACAATCAAAAGCGAGAGCAGGAGAGATTACTACCGATCATGGAATTATTAAAACACCAATTTTTATGCCTGTGGGGACAGCCGCAACAGTAAAAGGGGTTCATCAACATGAATTAAATAATGATATTAATGCACAAATAATATTAGGAAACACCTACCATTTATATTTAAGACCTAAATTAGATGTTATTGGTCAGGCAGGAGGTTTACATAAATTTATGAATTGGGAAAAACCAATTCTTACCGATAGTGGTGGTTATCAAGTATACTCGTTGTCAGGAAGGAGAAAAATTAAAGAAGAAGGAGCAACATTTTCCTCTCATATTGATGGTTCTAAACATTTATTTACACCGGAAAACGTAATGGACATACAAAGAACCATTGGAGCGGATATTATTATGGCTTTTGATGAATGTACACCTTATCCGTGTGATTATAAATATGCCAAAAACTCTATGCACATGACGCATCGTTGGCTTAAACGTTGTTGTGAAAGGTTTGATGAAACAGAAGGTTTGTACGGATACAGTCAAACACTTTTTCCAATAGTTCAGGGTAGTGTTTATAAAGACTTAAGAAAACAATCTGCCGAAAAAATTGCTTCTTTTGAAAGAGAAGGAAATGCCATTGGTGGACTTTCGGTAGGAGAGCCGGATGATGAAATGTATGAAATGTGCGAAATTGTAACCAATATTCTTCCGGAAGATAAACCACGTTATTTAATGGGGGTTGGTACACCAATTAATTTATTGGAGAATATTGCCTTAGGTATAGATATGTTTGATTGTGTGATGCCTACCAGAAATGCTCGTAACGGAATGTTATTTACACAAAATGGTTTTATCAATATTAAAAATAAAAAGTGGGAAGCAGATTTTTCGCCAATAGATGTTGATGGAACAAGTTATGTAGATACTTTTTATTCAAAAGCGTATCTTCGTCATTTAATTATTTCTAAAGAAATATTAGGGGCGCAAATTGCTACTTTGCATAACTTAAGTTTTTATCTTTGGTTGGTTAATGAAGCAAGGGAACATATTTTGTTAGGAGATTTTACAACATGGAAAAATAAAATGGTAAAACAATTGGCAACTAGGTTATAGTTTAAATGAAGATTATTGATGCATATATAATTAAAAAGTTTTTAGGAACGTTTGCTTTTACCATACTTCTTATCATACCGATTATAATTATATTTGATTTATCGGAAAACCTACAAACTTTTATTGAACGAAAAGCTTCTGTATCGGCAATATTTTTAGATTACTACCTCAATTTTGTACCATTTTTAATTAATCAACTAAGTCCAATTTTTATATTTATTACGGTAATTTTCTTTACTTCTAAAATGGCGAGTAATTCAGAAATTGTTGCCATACTTGCTGGTGGAGTAAGTTTTAAAAGATTGTTAAGACCCTACTTAATATCGGCAGCTATACTTACTATCATTTCTTTTTACCTTAACAATTTTGTTATTCCTGAAGCAAACAAAGAAAGAATTGCTTTTGAAGAAGTGTATAGAAAAAATAAGTTTAGAAATGTAGATAGAGATATCCACATGCAAATAGATAAAGAAACTTTTATCTATATGTCGAGCTATAATGCCGATATAGATATGGGGATAGATTTTTCTATTGAAAATTTCAATGAAGAAGGAGAATTAACTTATAAACTAATTGCGGACAATGTAATTTGGGATACCATTACCCATAAATGGCATATTGGAAATTACTACGAAAGACATATTAACGGGTTAGATGAAATTGTAAATACAGGAGCGTATAAAGATACCACACTTAATTTAAAACCCGAAGAGTTTAAAAGAAGAAAAAGCTTCGTTCAAACAATGGGTTATAAAGAATTAAACGACTTTATAGAGGAAGCTGTTTTTAAAGGCTCTGAAAAAATCACCCGTTATTTGGTGGAGCGACAAACAAGATTTGCCTATCCATTTGCTACATTTATTTTAACAGTAATTGGTGTTGCCATGTCGAGCAGAAAGGTTAGAGGAGGAATAGGCTTACATATAGGGTTAGGCTTATTAATAAGTGCTTCTTATATATTGTTTATGCAAATATTTACTTCGTTTGCCCTTACTTCTGGAGCATCTGTATTGGTGGCTGTATGGACGCCTAATATTTTGTACGGTCTATTGGCTCTGTATTTATTAAAAATAGCTCCTAAATAATTTACTTTTCAGTATTGATATTTGTTAAAATTTTACGTTTTAACATTAAATCTGTTAAATTTATAAATTTATCAAAAAAAATTTGTTAATAAATATTTTTTTTGTATGACAAAGGGTTGTTTTTTAGTTGGTTAACTCTGAAACATAGACTGTATAAGGGTTTTCACTTATTAACAAAAGGAACATTTTGAATTATTTTGTCGTTAAAGAAGTAAACCTCTAAACTTCTACGCCATGAAAACTATCTACTCCCTTTTGTTTTTCGGTGTTTTTTTGCTACTCTTTGCCGATAACAACCTACAAGCACAAACCCAATCATGTGGTTGTGACAATACAGTTCCAACATTTACTATTAATCTTTCAGCAAATCCAGATACAAGTTATGCTATCCAATCTACTAGAAATGGCTACTGTTGTTCTGCTTCAGGGCCTGCCAGATGTATTAGTTTTAACATTACTGTTAGTCCGGGAGCTAATCAAGTAAACTTTGATGTTTTTAATCCTGCACCTCCGGGTGGAGCTTTTTATCAAGTAGGGTGTGGTACTCCAACATCTTTGGGTACTCCACTTTGTATTGATACAGGCGTGGTTAATTTTTGTGTAACATATTGTAAATCAGGAAATGATAATGCCACTTATGTAATAACTACTACTAAAACTTATGGAGCTTCAGATGACATTACCGTAAGAGAAGGTTGTAGTAAAGATTTAAATGTTAAAGGTTTAGTTGAGTCAACCGTTACATGGAATTCTATTTTTCCGGGAAATTATGGAGATTTTAATAATTATTTATCATGTACTTCGCAATGCGATACAACAGCAGTAACTCCCGTACCAACAGCACCTCCTTATGTAGATTATCAAGTATGTGGAAACTTAACAACATGTAGTACAGGAATGTTTATTTGTGATACGGTTAGGGTTTATACTTTGCCAGAATTAGAAGTAAATGTAACGCCACAAAATGTAGTTATTTGTCCGGGAACAGGAAGTGCAGTACTGACGGCAAGTGTTGCTAATGCTCATCCACCAATAAATTATATGTGGAATACAGGAGCTACTACACCATCAATTACGGTTACAAGTGCAGGTACTTATTTTGTTAGTGTTACAGATACCTTGTCGGGATGTCCTGCTGTTTCTGATACAGCTTATGTGATTAATCCACCACCATTTCCACCATTAAACCCAACTAATAATGGACCGCTTTGCGTTGGTGACCAATTAAATTTAGGTGTTGACACTGTGCCAGGAGCCACTTATTCTTGGTTTGGACCAAATGGTTTTACCTCTTCAAGTCAATATCCATCAATACCTGTTGTTCCATTAAATGCTTCAGGGGCATATGGTGTGGTTGCTATAGTTAATGGTTGTTATAGTGATACTTTTTATACAAATGTTGTTGTAAATCAAATACCTTTTGCTCCGACAGCAACTACTAATGCACCTGTTTGTGAGGGAGTTAATATTCAGCTTTTTGCATCTAATGTAGCTAATGGAGTTTACAACTGGACGGGAGTTAATGGGTTTACAAGTACTCAACAAAATCCAACAATTGCTAATGCTAATATGTTAGATACAGGTTTTTATAGTGTAAATGTAACGGTAAATGGTTGTACAAGTGCAAATACGGATGTTTATGTTGAAGTAAAACCAACACCACAAGTAATTCTACCTTCAAATATTATTGTGTGTCATGGAGCGATTGTTCCTCAAACTAATTTTTCTGGAACGGTAAACAACACCACTTTTAATTGGACAAACTCTAACCCTAATATAGGATTACAAGTAAATGGTAATGGAGGTATCCCTCCATTTACAGCAAATAATACAGGTACAGCTTCAGTTACTTCTACAGTTACTGTTACACCAACAGCTAATGGTTGCCCTGGTCCGTCAGATAATTTCTATATAACTATTGATGCAACTCCTGCGGCTAATTTTTCTTATTCTAACGTATGTGAAGGAACACAAACTTCATTTACAGATTTATCTCAACCAAATGGAGGAACGATTGTGAGTTGGAATTGGGATTATACCAATGACGGAATAATTGACAATACAAATCAAAACTCTACTAATGGATTTGCTACCGCAGGAACATACAATACTCAGTTGCATATAACAACATCTTTAGGTTGTAAGGATTCTATCACCATTCCTGTAGTAGTTGATCCAATTCCTGTAGCTAATTTTGTTGCTGATGCTGTTTGTCATAACCAAGTAACTAATTTTATAGATTCTTCTTCCATTGCTACTGGTGGAATTGTAAATTGGCAATGGGATTTTGGTGATAACTCAGGAACATCAGCAATATCAAATCCATCATATACATACGGACAACCAGGTACGTATAATGTTAACCTAACTGTTATATCGGATAGTGGTTGTATAAACACTTACACTAGTTCTATTGATGTTTATGACAACCCTGTTGCAAACTTTACAGCAAATAATGCTTGTTTTACTGATGTAGTTCTATTAAATGACATCTCAACGGTAAACAATTCTTCAATAGTAAGTTGGGCATGGGATTATGAAAATGATGGGGTAATTGATGATACTAACCAAACAACCCAAAACCTATATCAAAGTACTGGAACATATAATCCTCTGTTGATAGTTTATTCTGCACAAGGTTGTGCCGATACAGTAATAAAAACAGTAACCATTTATCCTAAACCAGAAGCTGAGTTTACGTTCAGTAATCAGTGTTATGGAACATCAATACCATTTGTAGATGGAACAACTATAACAAGTGGTAATATTGCTAATTGGCAATGGTATTTTGGTGATGGAAATACTTCTACACAACAAAGTCCTCAACATAATTATAATGCTGAAGGAATTTATTCTACTACATTGGTGGTGATATCTAACAATGGTTGTAAAGATACGATTAAGCATTTTGTTGAAGTATGGCCAATTCCGGTAGTGAACTTTTCACCAACAGAAGTTTGTTTTAACATACCTACTCAGTTTACTGATTTAACAACTATATCGAATAATTTTACACAAAACAATATTGTTTCATGGAATTGGGATTTTGGCGACAATTCAGGAACAAGTACGCAGCAAAACCCAATTTATCAATATAATTCTGAAGGAAAATTTTATGCAACACTAACTGTTATTAGTAATAACGGATGTCCCAATAGTCAAACATTAGAAATTAATGTAAACCCTATACCTCAAGTAGATTTTATTGCAGACATTACCCAAGGATGTTCTCCTTTAACCATAAATTTCACAGATAACTCAACTATAGATACTATAGGGAATATTTCAAGTTGGCATTGGGATTTTGATAATGGAAATACTTCTGCAGCACAAAGCCCAGGTGGAGTGGTGTTTAACAATCCATCTCATACCAATACAGCTTATTATAATGTAACGCTTTCTGTTACTTCGGATAAAGGTTGTACAATTACCGACTCTATGAGTCAAATACTTACTGTTTTTCCAAAACCTTTGGCAGATTTTGCCTATTCTCCTGAAGAAGCTAATATTTATGATAGTGAAATTACTTTTACAGATTTATCTGTTGTAGCTAATCAATGGCTTTGGGATGTAGGAGATAAGGGAACTACATTTACCAATCCACATCCTGTACATCATTACACAGATTCGGGTGATTATTATGTTACTTTATTTATCGAAAACACTTTTGGTTGTAAGGATACCACACAAAAGAAAGTAAGAATAGAGCCTGCTTTTGCACTATGGATACCTAATGCATTTACGCCTGATAGTGATAACAAAAATGATCATTTCTTTGCTAAAGGATATGGTATAGATGAGATAGAAACCTTAATTTTTGACAGGTGGGGAGAATTGATTTTTGAAGGTAATCAATTAGACTCAAAATGGGATGGAAGGTATAAAAACGGAGAAATTAAGCAAGATGTATATGTCTATAAAATAAGAGCAAGAGATGTTTTTGGAAAATGGCATGAATACATTGGTAAAGTAACCGTAGTAATTTAAAAATAAAAACCAGCTAAATTTAGCTGGTTTTTATTTATGGAATTGTTTTATCTGGAGATAACCAACTTTTCGGTTATTGTAGAATTAGTAAAATTCAGATCTAAAAAATAATAACCATTACTATACTCAGAAAGAGATAATAAAATATGATTGTTGCCTTTCTCAATAGTCCCACTATAAATCTCTTTAATCATTTTACCATTGATATCTTTTAAACTGATAGAGACTTGTTCTTTCTTTAGAGATTGAAAATCTATAACAATTGATTCTTTTGCAGGATTAGGGAATACTTTTAATTGATAGATAGGCATAACATTATCATTAATACCAACCATTAAATTATCCTGATATTCTATTTGAGACCCTCCTGGAGTAGTTGTTACCTTTAATACAGGGACACCTGAGCTTGCAACTAACCATTTGTATTCAATTTGTTGTGGCCTTGGAAAACTAAACCCTGTTCCAAATTGAGATGTATAAAGTGTGTCAGTAATATTTAAAATAGATTTTACTCTTAAGCAATTGAAAGTTCCATAAGGAGTAATAACAGTTCCCCATCCATCAACTGTATCAACACGCTCTTGAAATTGACCATAATCGCCTACCGTTGGTATGGAAACTAAAAACTCAGAATAAGAAGTATTGTTGTTATTATAATTAAGTGGAAAAACATATTGAATATCAATAGGAATTCTTCGTGTAGATGATGGTACTCCATTTATATTGGAACCAAAACCAACATTAGCATATTGAGAAGAAGCGTTTTTGTAAAAATCGTAAACATCAGTAATGTTTACTACTTGAAAATTTATATCATTTCCTTTTATCGCATAATTAGCTTTATGATTGGGGTACAAAAGAAGATTGTTAAAATAATATTGGTAAGCAAATGGTGTTGAAGATACAGTTACGAAAGTATCAGATCGTTGAACCGCTGCTTGAAGTTGAGAATAATCCCATAAAAAATTAGTACCTGTAAGAGCTGGATTGTTTCCTTGTAAGTTAGCAGTAATACTAATATGATAAATATCGTTAACACTTGGCATATCATTATTAGTAATAGTAAGTTGGGCTGAAGAGGATAAACTCAGTGTTGTTAATATTAAAAGAAAGACAGTTTTTACCATAATAAGATTTTGATTATTAATGGAATAATAAAAAAAATAAAGATATAAAAAAAACCGATAACATTTCTATTATCGGTTTTTTTTGTGGAGTCGGAGGGATTCGAACCCTCGTCCAAACAAGGAACTCGTAAGCTTTCTACATGTGTATTCTTTTATTAATTGTTAGGAATAAAACAGGTAAAAGACAACCAATTTCAATCTTAAGTTTCTGTTATTTAACCTATGCTTAGAAACATCACAAAGGCTAGTCTGAAAGTTTGATACTCCTTAGCCAAAAATAAACAGACAATATTTTTGAGGAGTAATGGTCCTGCCTACTGTACTTCAGCGAGGATGAAGGTTATCCGACTTAGTCGTGATTACGCAGCCATTGCATAGTTATCTTCGCCAGTTAGCGATTTGAGAGCCGATATTTACGAGCCAACTCACAATGCTCGACATGCTTACCTAGTCATTCATCTTGCTGTCAAAGCCAAAAACGACCCCATTTAGTAATATTCTAAAGAACTTATACAAAGTTAAACTTTTTTACTCATATCATAAGTTAACAATTGCTAAAAGAAGCGTTTTAGCTTATATTTGCGAATTATTAAAGTTTTTAAATTTATAACTATGAAAATTGGCATTATAAAAGAAGGGAAAATTCCTAGCGATGAAAGAGTTCCTATGTCTCCTGAGCAATGTGCTGAAGTGAAAATTAAATTTCCTGCTGTGGAATTGGTTGTTCAAAAAAGTGATGTAAGAAGGTTTAAGGACGAGGAATATACTAATGCAGGTATTGAAGTTGTTGAAAATATTGATGATTGTGATGTCTTGATGGGGGTAAAAGAAGTGCCTATAAAAAATTTAATTGCCAATAAAACCTATTTTTATTTTTCCCATACCATAAAAAAACAACCATACAATAGAGCTTTGCTATTAGAAATGATAAACAAAAATATTAAAATGGTAGATTATGAAGCCATTACAGATATTGAAGGAAGAAGATTAATAGGTTTTGGAAGGTATGCCGGAGTTGTTGGTTGTTATAATAGCTTTTTTGCTTACGGTAAAAGAGAAAAAACTTTTGACTTACAAAGAGCTTATTTGTGTGATGATAGAAAAGAAATGGAAGCAGAACTTAAAAAAGTGAAACTTCCTAATAATTATAAAATTGTGATAACGGGCGGAGGTAGAGTAGCAGGAGGAATTGTTGAAATATTAGATGTTATCGGCATTAAAAAAGTAACTCCAGGCGAGTTTCTAAATCAGTCATTTAATGAGCCGGTATATACACAGCTTAATGTTCATGATTATAATAAACGAAAAGACGGAAAATCGTTTGATTCTCAAGATTTTTTTGATAATCCTACTGAATTTGAAGGTGATTTTTTTCGATTTGCTAAAATTGCCGACATGTACATTTCAGGTCATTTTTGGGATGAAGAAGCTCCGTTTATTTTTTCTCGTCAAGATGCAAAATCTCCTGACTTTAATATAAAAGTTGTTGGAGATATCAGTTGTGACATTGACGGACCTGTTGCTTGCACATTAAGACCATCAACCATAAAAGAACCGCTTTATGGTTATGACCCTCAACAAGAAAAAGAAGTAATGTTTGATAGTGCTGATGCTATTACTGTTATGGCCGTTGACAATCTTCCTTGTGAATTACCTAAAGATGCATCTGCTGATTTTGGCAGAGAATTTATAGATAATGTTTTGCCTCACTTAATTGATGATAAACTAAACATCATTAAAAATGCTACCATTTGCGAAAATGGTGATTTAACCGATATTTACGAGTATTTAAGGGATTACATTGAAGGGGAGTAGAGTTCTCTTTTTCATAAGAGGATGGCTGATAAAAATGAAAACGTACTGATTCTAATTTATAGTAAATTAGTTATCTTTTCTGCTAATTCTCTATCTTTATCTGTAACTATATCACCAGCATCGTGGGAACATAGGCTAATTTCCACTTTATTATATGAATTACTCCAGTCAGGGTGATGGTTCATTTTTTCTACAATCAGAGCAACCTTGGTCATAAAAGCAAAAGCTTCTTTAAAATCCTTAAATTCAAAACTCCTAAAAAGTTTGTTATTTTTTTCTATCCACATATCATTCGAATTTTTTTTGTTTTAAACGAAGTTAATGAAAATTAATGACTTAATATTCAAATAAGACTATTCCTTAAAGATTGTTCTCACATAATATCAAGTGTTTAGTTTTATTTAATTTATAAGTCTTGCTTATAATTTTTAATTTCTACAATATTCGCAGGTAGATAAAAACCTTTCTTAGTAAGCTCAATAACAACATCATTCATTACATGTGAACGAATAGAGTGATGAAAAGTCCTTGATGTTGATTGAAATGTGTCAATCCAGAAAAGTACTTTTATGTTGATTGTGTTTGTTGTTAATTCATTAATTACAACAGCTGCTTTTTTATCTCCTTTTAGCACTCCATCTATTTTATTTACAGTGTCTAAAATTGTTTTAATACCAAGCGAAATATCATCTCCGTAATCTAAACCAACAATAAATTCATACCTTAAATAGCCATCAATGGTATAATTAAATAAAGGTGTTTTAAGAATAATGGAGTTAGGTAAAAAGACATCTTTTCCATCAGGAGTTTTTATTATGGTTTCTCTAATGTTTATGTCTTTTACATAACCGTGTATATTACCAGATTCAATTAAATCATTTACCCTAAAAGGGCTTTTAAATGCAAGGATAATTCCTGCTAAAAAATTTTCTCCAATATCTTTAAAAGCAAAACCTACAATAAATGTTATTACACCAGCACTTGCTAAAATTCCAGATGTAATATCATTTAAACCCAAACTATAAAGAGAAATTAAAATGATAATTAACTTTAAGCTATAGCTTATAATTTGAGAAATAAAAGTAATTGTAATCGGATTATCTGATTTTTTAAGAAGCCTTGTTTTTAGTTTTGATTTTAAAAAATTGACCAATATAAAACCAATAATTAAAAATAGAAATGTTAATCCTAAATTGACGTAATTTTGGATGAAATAATTAATAATATCTTGGTAAATTTCTTGAAACTTATTCATTGTTCAAATATATAGTTATTATTATAAGGAAATTTGTTACCCTTTCATTATACTTCAAATTAAAAATTCTTAAGCTCAAATTACGTAATAATCTCTTAACTCTTTTATAAAATAAGGTTTAAAAGTGCTAGATTATCATTAATACTCATAAGAACCTCAATTTAAACTAATTAGTAATGATGGAATATTTATATCAATGTTGTTACTTATTAAAATAAGTATAGTGATTTTTTAATTATAAATTCTTAAAGTAGCTCCATCAAAAGAAGTGTTATATTCTTTTAGAGGTAAGACAGCAGGACTTCTTAAAACTGTACCGTCTGTTATTAAGAACTGGGAGCCACAACAATCATCTAAGGCAGAAATGTTATTAGATTCAACACTAACCAGAGCACAACTGCTTTCTGGCTGAAAAGTACAATGTCTATCGAACGCTCTAAATTGATCGTTAGAAGCTTTATAGACAATAATTCCTCTAGATCCTCCTGTTAAATAAATCCAACTATTTACTGCATTAAGCTCAATAAATTGAGGATCGGTAGTTTGCATGTAAATATTTACAGGAACATATGGGATGTTGGCATTGTTATCTTTCTTACAGCCAAAAAAAGTAACGAGTAAGAGCAATATTAATAAAAGTCTGTTTATCATACTTTTTTAAGTAGTTATTCAATTTACAAAGTTAGTTAACTTTAGGTTTATTCCCAATAAGTTACTTAGATGATTTTTTCTGTTATTAATAAAATGGTTTTGTTTTCTATACTGCTAGTAGCAAATAAATAAATATCTCCACCATCATTTAGGCTTAATTTTTTCTTAATAGTAGCAACGCTATCGATAAAGTTACGGGTACTAATATTGGCATTTTTTATATCAAACTGATGTAAGGATTTTTTATTGTAATCAGTAATGTGTTTTACATTAAAGATCCTGCCAGGGAAATCTTTAATTAGTTCGTTGCTAGTATATAAGTGAGTGTGTTGAGCAAGTTTATCTATACTAAAGTGCTTGCTAATGGTTTTAAAAGCTCCAGCTTTCATGATTGCTGCATTAGGCTCATACAAATATTTTTTAGGATGTGAAAAAGTTGAGGATGCTGCTTGTTCTTGTTCGTAAGTGAACTGAAAAACTTCCTCAGTTTGGTCCAAGTTGTAGGTAATAATTTCGGTAGGCTTGGTTTTATTTTTTTCAACCAAATAAAGCACTTCTTTACAATCGTTTTTAATAGCAATAACAAAACATTTACTTACGGTTTTTAATTCATCTAATGTTTGTTTAATGTCTAAAAATGGGGAGGTTTTAATCAGTAATTTGTCAGTATTTTTGAAGATTAAAGGTAATATTTCATTTACATTTGGAGAGCAATCGGCTAAATTAAATACACGTTTACTTTCATCACGTCTATCAGGATCTATATAAGCAACATCAAAATGTGTTTTGTTTGATTTTAAGAAAGTTTCACTTGTTGTATTATGTAGATTTATGTCAACACTAAGTACTTTAAAATTTTGTTGAGCAACCTTAAATAATCCTTCATTAGGTTCTATGTAAGAAACTGATTTAAAGTGTTTAGCAAAAAAATAACTATCAATACCAAAACCACCTGTTAGGTCAACTAAAGAAGTTCCGTTAATCAATTTGTTTTTTAGTAGTGCAGTTTTTTCTGATGAACATTGTTCCATAGATTTTACGGATGGAAAAATAATTTCTGGCGTATTGTAAAAAGTAGGAAGTTTGTTTTTGGCTTTTTGCCAACCATTTATTTGGTTGATAATAAAATTAGCATCAAGGTTTTCTTTTTTACTTAGCAACAAAGCAATATCATTCACATTTTTGTGTTTGTTATCTTTAATAAATGCAATTGTTTCTTTGTTCATAAGAAATACAAAAATAAGTAAACAACTTAACAGAAAATAAGCATTTATGGAATAGTAATTGATTAACGGCTGTTGATAAAAAAAATTTCAATTCATAAAAAAATGTTATAATTTGGCTCGATGATTAAACAATTAATTTTCATATTTTTAATAGCTTTCCTATCTGCTACTACAAAAGCCCAAAATATTGGTGTTGGTGCAGATGCTATGTACAATTTCCAAACAGAAAGTTTTGGTTTTGGAGCTAGGGTTAACTTTTTTCCAAATAGAGGATTAAGTATTGTTCCTCAGGTGGCTTATTATCCAGGGTTCAATAAAATTAATGAATATTATTTTGGATTGGGTTTAGAACAAAAAGTTATTAGAGGAAACACCTTTAATTTTTATTTATTGGCACATGGAGCATATAATTTATGGGCAAATCACGAAGAGTCTTCATTAGATGGAGCTCAGGCTTCTAATTGGAATGCAGAAGTTGGAGCTGGAATTACAACTAATAGGTGTCTTCGTCCGTTCTTAGAATACAGGTATAATTTTAAATTTCAAGAGACACATTTAAGACTAGGACTTTTATACATTTTTGGATGTAACTCATCATCAGGAAATGGTGGGAAATATGGAGGTAGAAGAAAAGGAGGAACAACACTTTGTCCAGCTTATTAATTAAATAAACATATGAAAACAAAAATTGGATTATTATCGATAGTAGGAATTTTTATTATTTCTCTTAATGCTTGTAAAAAAGATAGAATAGAAAAATCTAAAAATGAATATGAGCCTGTTAATAGCTACTTAGATGTAAAGAAACAGCAAGAACAAGAATTCATCATCAATGGATCTTCAAATGATACTATTGTTGGGAATCAAGGAACGAAATTGTTAGCAGGTAAAGATTGTTTAATGTTCCCAAATGGAGATTCTGTTCATTACCCATTTTCTGTTAAATTGGTTGAACTATATACACCAAAAGATATGATGTATTGGCAAATGCCAACAGTTGCTGCTGGAAATATTTTAGAAACAGATGGAGAAATAAGAGTTAGAGCAACCAAAAATAATCAAGACTTAGTACTTCGTCCTAATTGTGCTTATGGAGTACAAATGCCTAATGGGGCTCCAAAAAATAATATGAATGCTTTTTACGGTTTTGATACAGGAAGCTTTTTCGATTGGACGGATAATCCTGCTAGCTTAGGTGTTACAACTTCGGTTAGTCCCACATTTAATATTATTCCTTACGGTTATGAAGCATTAATTGCTCGTTTGGGTTGGTTAAACTGTGGTAAATTAGCTAATAATGGCTCAGGTAATACTATTTCGTTTACATCGAGTACTGATTATTTAGAGAATGTTGGTATTTTTATTTACTTTCCTACAACAAAATCTGTAATGCAGGTTTATAATATGACTTCAGGACTAATTCCAAATGGTACAAGTGTTAAAATAGTAATGATTGCTGTTGATGGTGGTGGTAATCTTTTTCATTATTATAACTCAATGACAATAAGTGCTAACACCACTTTAGAAGTTAGTCTTACTTCCATTACAGATCCAAATTTAACTGCTCTACTTGACGGCTTGTAGTATTTACAATCATCTAAAAAGTAAGTTAAAATAGAATCAAATCATTTTCGTAACTTTGCAACCCACTGTTAATGGCATTAAATATTTATGGCTTTTATTGAAACGGATCAACTAGAACGAACTACAGGTAAGAAATTATATGACTATCAACATGATGCGATAGAAAAAATATTTGCAAGTTTAGCTAAAAACCCTTCTAATCATAATTTACTTTACCAGCTCCCAACTGGAGGTGGTAAAACTGTAATCTTCACAGAAATCGCTAAAAGATTTATAGAGTCAACAGGTAAAAAAGTGGTAGTACTTACTCATCGTATTGAGCTTTGTAATCAAACTTCTAAAATGTTAGAAGAATTTAATGTGAGGTGTAAGATAATTGATAGCAACGTTAAATCACTCCCAGATGAAGATGATTTTGATTGTTTTGTAGCAATGGTTGAAACCTTAAATAATAGGTTTAGAGATGAAGCCATTGAAATTGATAACATTGGGCTAGTTATAGTTGATGAGGCTCATTATAACTCTTTTCGTAAGATGTTTAAGCATTTTACAGATTGTACTGTGTTGGGGGTTACTGCTACACCATTAAGTTCTAATATTAATTTACCAATGTTTCAAAACTATAAGGAATTGATTGTTGGTGATTCTATTCCCTCATTAATTGAAAAAGGTTTTTTGGCTAAAGCAACAACTTATTGTTATGATGTTGGTTTAGGAGTGTTAAAAATTGGAGCAAATGGTGATTATACAGTTAAATCTTCAGAATTACTTTATGGCGATTTCCCCATGTTAGAAAAATTGTTAAGAGCTTATTATGAAAGATCTTCTGGTAAAAAAACATTAATATTTAATAACGGTATAAACACTTCTTTAAATGTATTTGATACCTTTAAAAAAGCAGGATTAAACATTAGGCATTTAGATAATACCAATACAGGAGAGGAGAGAAGAGATATTTTAAAATGGTTTAAAGAAACTCCGGATGCTATATTAACTTCTGTAGGAATTTTAACAACAGGTTTTGATGAACCAACGGTGGAAACTATAATTTTAAATAGAGCAACTCGTTCACTTACGCTATATCACCAAATGATAGGCAGAGGCTCAAGGGTTTTACCACATAAAAAAGATTTTACAGTTATAGATTTAGGTAATAATGCAGCTCGTTTTGGTCCGTGGGACAGTGCAATTGATTGGCATGAAATATTTAGAAACCCTGATTTCTTTTTAAGTAACATTTTTTCTGATGAAGAAATTGAAAAGAAATTTAAATATAAAATGCCAGAAGATGTAAGAGCAATGTTTAAAAACTCTGAAAATATTGACTTTGATGTTGATGCAGCTTATCAGGAAAGCTTAAAAAAAGGTCATAAACCAAAAGTAGTCTTAGACAAATCAATAGAGCAGCACTTAAAAATGTGCATAGATAATAGTGAAGATATTATGGATGCTCGTTATTTATCTAAATTTTTAAAAGATGATATTGCTTACAGGATTAGATTATATTCTTATAATATTTGTAAAAGCACTGAAAACTACTTAAAGTGGTTAGAAGAAGATTATTTTAGAAAACTTAGTACTAAAATTAACTACTATTACACAAATGTAGAAGTAGAGTAAGGCAATTTTAAAAATTATTTTTTACTACTTCCCAAATTTTATTAGTTGCTCCAACTCCATTTTTAATATATATTGAAGCAGCATTTTTTGTGTCTTGTAGGTTTTCTTTCATCATTAAATGATTTACAACAGCAATAAAATCATCTAAACTACCTATAGAAAAAGCAGCATAAGCATCAATTAGTTCTTGAGCTTCATGAAATTTTTGGTGCTTCTCACCAATTATAATAGCATTACCAAAACTAGCTGGTTCTAAAATATTATGTAACGAACCTGAAAAACCACCTCCAATTAATGCTATATCAGTGTACTGATAACAATTAGCTAAAATACCAATATTGTTAATAATTAAAATATTGTGCTGAGTAGCATTTCTTTGATTAGCTTCTGAGTAGAGTAAATGTTTAGTATTAAGTGTTGCTATTAAGTTGTTAATGTGTGGTTCACTCACATCATGAGGTGCTATAATATAGTTAAACACCTTATCGGTAGTTTGAATAAAAGTACTAATAATCTCTTCTTCTTTTTCCCAAGAACTACCTAAAATAATAGTCGGTTTTTTATTGGTGAATTTTTCTATAATTGGTAATGGAGTAGGAGATTGAGCATTTTCAAAAACCCTATCTATACGTGTATCTCCACTTTGCATAATGTTATTAAAGCCAATACTAGTCAATAAATCTACTGAAACTTTATTTTGTAAAAAAAAGTGGGTGAAAAAAGAAAGCATTTTTCTATTAAAACTTCCATACCATTTAAAAAAAGGCTGATTAGCTCTAAATACACCTGATATTAAATAGGTTGGAACAGTATGTTGATGTAATTCTGCTAAATAAAAATACCAAAATTCATATTTGACAAAATAAGCTTGTTTGGGATTTACTAATTCGATAAATTTTCTTGCGTTTTTATTGCTATCAGTAGGTAAATAACAAACATAATCTATTAAAGGATTGTTTTTGCGGTATTCATAACCCGATGGAGAGAAAAAAGTTATTAGCAACTTGTATTTAGATTGATTTTTTTTTATTAATTCCATAAGAGGCTTGCCTTGTTCAAACTCTCCTAAACTAGCACAATGAAACCAAATAATTTCATCTTCTTTTTGAATGTGTGTTTTTAAATAAGAAAAACTATTTTTTCTTCCTCTAAGCCAAAGTTTTGCTTTGTGGTTAAAAATAGAAGCAATTCTAATAAGAACTGTATAAGAAAATAAGGCTATTTGATAAATTAATTTCATGGATGTTTCTTTATATAAAAACAAAGCTGCTTATTTTATTTGCTGAGGTTTTAATGGCAATGTTTCATTAATTTGTGCTTTGAAAATATACTTTTTATGAAAGCTAGAAATTAAATTAGTAATTGAGCTTAGCTTTTTAATTTACAAACCTATAGCAATACCAAACCTGAAAATTGGGTTTTGCTGAATATAAAAAGATTCTTGAGTTTCGTTTAAATTCCATAACACCATTAAAAAAAGATAGGAATTACCTCCTAAGTTTTGACGCAAACCACCACCAACATAAAAGTTATAAATGTTAAATCTTTCACGATTAAATTTTTCTACATTAATAACTTCTGCTTCAACATGAGCAATAAGAGGGGCGAAATCTAATAAATACTGTCCAAAAACTCTACCTCCATAAATGCTTGTGCTAAAGTTTATAAATTTATCATTATAATAAATGTAGTTGACACCAACACCACCAATAATGTTGGGAGTAAAATAATATCCAGCTACAGGTGCAATTTCAAAATAAGTTATATCGCCAAAAGTAGCTCCAATATTTCCTCCAAGCGTCACCTTGTCCCAGCTAAAACCTCTATTTTGGTTTTTGTTGTCGTTGTTTGTTGGCGTATCACCATAAACATAAGTATCTTCATCTTGTGCTGAAGCAAAGGAAAAAGAGATTAATAAAACAATTAAAAACAAAGTCTTTAAAGCGGACAAAATGTTCATAAGTATGGAGTTTAATTTCTAAATTCAAAGATAATAAACATTTTACGAAACCACCTTAATTAAAGCAATTTGCTTTTCAATACCATTAATTTTTCTCTAGTCATTTCATGTATAGAGTAAGGAATACCACCCATGCCTATTCCAGAAGCATCTCTACCACCAAAAGGCATCCAATCTACCCTAAAAGCAGTATGGTCATTCACCATTACTGCTGTAGCATTTAGCTTTTTAACTGAATCTAAAGCTACATCTATGTTTTTGGTAAATACTGCTGCCTGAAAATGAACATCTAAACTGTTGGCAATTTTTATAGCGTCTAATCTGTTGGTATAACTGTAAACACATACTACAGGGCCAAAAATTTCATCGGTAGAAACTTTTGTATCAGCAGGAGGGTTTAATAATACGGTTGGTTCAAAACACGTATTAGAAATCTTTTTTCCTCCACAAAGCACTTTAGCACCTTTTTCAATAGCTTCATTAACCCAAGCTTCAACTCTATCATTTTCTTGCGGTGTAATTAACGGACCAACTTCTGTTTTTTCATCTAAAGGGTCTCCAACAATTAATTTTTTAGCTTCAGTTGCTAATAATTGGGCTACATTTTCGCAAATAGATTCATGTACAAATACTTTTTGAACAGAAACACATACTTGTCCAGCATGATAGAAACCACCTTTTGTTAATGCAGGTATTAATTCTTCTATATCAGCATCTTTTTCAACAATAACTGGAGCAACGCCACCATGTTCTAAGGCACATCTTGTTCCTGGAGCTAGTTTAGATTTTAAGTTCCAACCTACAGTTGATGAGCCAATGAATGAGAAATAATTTACTCTTTTGTCGGTAACTAAGTAAGTTGCAGCTTCTCTGTCGCAAACTACAGCCTGACACCAACCTTTTGGCATTCCTGCTTCTTTTAAAATTTCAATAAAATTTAAACAAGAAAGTGGAGTAGTGGAAGCAGGTTTAATAATAACGGGGCAACCAGCTGCAAAAGCAGTTACTGTTTGGTGAATGGTTAAGTTTAAAGGGTGGTTAAAAGCACTAACAGAAGCAACAACACCTATAGGCTCTCTGCTTACAAAAGCCACTCTATTTACTGATGCTTGGGTTAATCCCATTGGAATTTCTTCTCCTTTAATTTGTGCAATATGTTCAGCTGCTAATTTCACTCCATTAATGGCTCTAAGCACTTCAACTTTAGAGTCTATATAGGGTTTTCCACCTTCTTGAGCTGCAATTTTAGTCAATTCTTCTACACGACCTTTCATTATTTCTGCAGTCTTTTCTAAAATGGCAATTCGCTGATGTGCCGGCAACCAATTAGATTGGTTTTCAAATAAGGCATAAGCAGTTTGTAATTGTTTTTCTACTTCATCTTTTCCTATTACAGGAATTTCTTTTATTAATTCTAAATTATAAGGAGATACTACTTTTAACATTTTTTTATTATTGATTAATCGTTTTTTGTTTAATTTATAATCTTATAAAATACACGTTTTTTCTTTTAAGATTACATTCAATATGGAGTGATTTAAGGAATAATCTACCGCTAAATCTATAAGATGAACACCATCGCTGTTTAAGCATTTTTCAATTGTTGCTACTAATTCATCATCATTGGTAGGTCGGTGTCCAATTGCTCCATAACTTTCTGCATATTTTACAAAATCAGGATTTGCATAATCAAGTCCGTAGCTTTCAAAGCCCATTCCTTCTTGTTTCCATTTAATCATTCCGTAAGCATTATCATTTAAAATAATAACTACCAAGTTTAATTTTAAACGAACTGCCGTTTCCATTTCTTGAGAGTTCATCATAAAACCACCATCACCACAAACGGCTACCACTTTTCTTTCGGGATAAATTATTTTTGCCATCATGGCTGCTGGTAGTCCAGCCCCCATTGTGGCCAAAGCGTTATCTAGTAAAAGCGTGTTTCTTTGGTAACATTTATAGTTTCTGGCAAACCAAATTTTGTAAATTCCATTATCTAAGGATACAATTCCATCATCAGGAATAAGGTCTCTCATAACATTTACCAATCGCTGTGGTAAGGTAGGAAAACGAGTATCTTGTGCGTACTTTGATAAGTGCATTTCAACTTCGTTGGTAATTCTCTCGTAATAAGCAAAATCCCAATTTGGTGAGTTATTAATAGTTTTTGTCATCTGCTCAATAGAATCATCAATATCTCCAACCACATTAAGTTGAGGAAAATAAACAGCATCTACCTGAGCAGGAAAATAATTGATATGAATAACTTTTGTTCCTCCATGTTCCATAAAGAAAGGCGGCTTTTCAATAACATCATGACCAACATTAATGATTAAATCGGCTCTGTTGATGGCACAATGCAAGAAATCATTATCAGAAAGAGCAGCAGTTCCTAAGTAGAGCTTATGTCTTTCGTCAACAACACCTTTTCCCATTTGCGTGTTAAAAAAAGGCATGCCTGTTTTTTCAATAAAATTGGTAAGGGCTTTACTAGTGTTTTTTCTATTAGCTCCAGCACCAATTAACAAAAGTGGCATTTTAGCCTTTTCTATCATTTCTATGGCTTGTTGAACAACTTTTTCATCAGCAGTAGGAATTCTACAATCAGACACTTCAAAAACCTGATTAGCTACGTCTTCAATAGCAATGTCTTCAGGTAGTTCTAAGTGTACTGCACCAGGGCGTTCTTCCGTTGCTAAACGAAAACACTCTCTTACCAAAGGAGCTATATTGTTTGCATTAACAATTTGCTTAGTAAACTTAGTGATAGGTCGCATTAGATCAACAATGTCAACAATTTGAAACCTGCCTTGTTTACTTTTTTTTATAGGTTTCTGACCAGTAATCATAAACATTGGCATTCCTCCAAGTTGCGCATAAGCTGCTGGAGTAACAAAGTTAGTTGCTCCAGGGCCTAAAGTAGCAATACAAACACCAGGCTTTCCTGTTAGCCGGCCATAAGTTGCTGCCATAAAACCCGCCCCTTGTTCGTGTCGGGTAATTATGAGTTGAATATTTGAATTTTTTAAGGAGTTTAGGAAATCTAAGTTTTCTTCTCCTGGAACACCGAAAATGTACTGAACCCCTTCATTCTCGAGTGCTTTAATAAATAAATCAGATGCTTTCATGTAAGCGTTTTAGTTTATAGTTAGTTAAAAACAAAAGTCAACAATCTTTTTATGTTGAACATTTTTTAGCACTCTAATTTATACACAATCAAACAGGTTTTAATAACAATTTGATAGTATTACTTAGCTCAGTTTTTCTTTTAGATACTTTCCTGTTACCGATGTTTTTGTTTTTATCATGTCTTCAGGAGTTCCTTCAAAAACAAGCTGACCACCGTGTTCTCCACCTCCTGGACCTAAATCTATTACCCAATCGGCACATTTTACCACATCTAAATTATGTTCAATTACAATAATAGTATGTCCTTGAGCAATAAGTCCGTTAAAAGATTTTACTAATTTATTAATATCATGAAAATGCAAACCTGTTGTAGGTTCATCAAAAATAAAAAGTAGTTTTTCTTTACTGTTTTTTTTGCTTAGAAACCCTGCCAATTTTACCCGTTGAGCTTCTCCACCGCTAAGGGTATTAGAAGATTGACCTAAATGTACATAACCCAATCCAACCTCTTGCAAAGGACTAAGTTTTTCTGCTATCTTTTTACCCTGTTCTTTAGGAAGTTGCTCAAAAAAAGCAATACCTTCATCTATAGTTAAATCAAGAATATTGCTAATGTGTTTGTCGCCAATTTTTATATCTAGCAATTCTTGTTTAAAACGTTTTCCTTTACATTCATTGCATTTTAAGTGAATGTCGGCCATAAACTGCATTTCTACTGTAATTTCTCCTTCACCTTTACAAGTTTCACACCTCCCGCCATCAACATTAAAAGAAAAATGTGCGGGTTTGTACCCTCTATTTTTAGATAGCGGATGATTGGAAAATAAGTTTCTTATTTCATCATACGCTTTTATATAAGTAACAGGGTTGGATCGAGAAGATTTTCCAATAGGGTTTTGGTTGACATATTCCACAGCATTAACTAAATTAATATCACCAGAAATGCCTTTTATTTTTGTGTTTTTATCGGAATAGCCATTTAAATATCGGTTTAATTGAGGCAACAAACAGTTTTTTATTAAAGTAGATTTTCCTGAACCACTAACTCCCGTGACAGCAGTAATAACGCCCAACGGAAAAGCTGTAGTAATATTTTTAAGGTTATTTTCTTTAGCTCCTTCTACCACAATTTTGTTTTTCCATTTCCTGCGTTTTTTAGGAACAGGAATTTCAAGGGTTTTATTAAGGTAATTGGCTGTTAAGGTGTTGTCTTTTTTCAGTAACTCATTAAAAGTTCCGCTAAAAACTACATTCCCACCTAATGTTCCGGCTTCCGGACCAATATCAATAATTTCATCAGCAGCTCTCATAATATCTTCATCGTGTTCTACTAAAATTACTGAGTTGCCTAATTGTTGTAATTGTTTAAGTACACCAATAAGCTGCTCGGTATCTTTAGAGTGTAAGCCAATACTTGGTTCATCTAAAATATACATAGAACCTACCAAACTACTTCCTAAAGAAGTAGCTAAATTTATTCGTTGTGATTCGCCCCCTGAAAGTGTTGACGACAATCGATTTAATGTTAAATACCCTAAACCTACATGTTCTAAATAACTTAGTCTGTTGTTAATCTCTATCAGCAATCGTTTAGAAATAGTAGTATCGCTTTCTGATAGTTTTAATTTCTTGAAAAAAATGGATAATTGATCTATGGGCATCAATACCAATTCAGCAATGGCAGTTTTATTAATTTTTACATAATTAGCGTCTTTTCTTAAGCGAGTTCCTTTACAATCGGGACAAGTAGTTTTTCCCCTATATCTTGCCAACAAAACACGGTATTGAATTTTGTAGCTGTTGCTTTCCACCATCTTAAAAAAATCATTTATTCCTTCAAAATAGGGGCTGCCATTCCATAAAACATCTTTTTGTTCAGGCGTAAGTTCATCATAAGGTTTGTGGATGGGAAATTTTTCTTTAGTAGCATTTAAAATAAAATGTTCTTTCCATTGCTGCATTTTTTCGCCTTTCCAGCAAACAACAGCATCTTGGTAAACAGACAAGCTGCCATCAGGAATAACTAAATTTTCATCAATTCCAATAATGCTTCCGTAACCTTCACATTTTTTACAAGCTCCAAAAGGATTGTTGAAACTAAAAAAGTGGGCAGAAGGTTCTTCAAAGATAATCCCGTCCATTTCAAACTTGTTGCTAAAATGGGTAATAACAGGTTGTTCATTTTTGTACGTAAGTACCTGGCATTCGTGTTTGCCTTCAAAAAAAGCAGTTTCAACACTATCGTAAATTCTGCTAAGCTGTTCCTCATCATCTGCGGAAGCAACAAAACGATCTATTATTAAATAGGTGTTATTGGTGTCTATTTTTATTTCTTGAGTTTTGTCAATTCTTAGCATTTCGTTATTAAGCCAAATTCTTGAAAAACCTCGTTGTAATAAGGAAGAAAGTGTTTTGACTGTATTTTTCTTGTCTTTAAACTCAATTTTAGAAAGCAAAATAATTTTTTCACCTTCAGTCTGTTGGATAATAAAATTTACCACATCTTTTAAGGTATGTTTTTTTACTTCTTTGCCTGAAACAGGGGAGAAGGTCTTGCCAATTCTAGCATAAAGCAATTTTAGGTAATCATAAATTTCGGTAGAAGTACCAACAGTAGAACGTTTATTTACTGTGTTTACTTTTTGTTCTATAGCAATGGCAGGAGCAATTCCGTGAATGTAATCTACAGCGGGTTTTTCTAATTTACCCAAAAACTGACGAGCATAAGCGGAAAGACTTTCTACATATCTACGCTGCCCCTCAGCAAAAAGCGTATCGAAAGCTAAAGAAGACTTACCGGAACCAGAAACACCTGTAATAACTGTAAATTTATTTCGAGTGATGGCAATATCAATATTTTTAAGGTTGTTAACTCTCGCTCCTTTAATTAAAATATGTGTTTTAGTCGTTTTTTCTTTAGTAAGGGTTTTGCTCATTTATAGAAAGTAAGTAATGTGTAAAATGAAGTCTCAAAATTACTATTCTTATGTGGTAAATTATATTTTGGGTTGGATTATTCAAAGGGAGGAAAAAGCTTTATCATTGAATAATTTCAACACATCCGTATTTTGGGTGATAAAAATTTATTTTTTCAAAAACCTTTGAAATAAATAATTCTTTGCTTAGTTGGTTAGTATACAACTCAAACCCTTTTAAACATTTAACTTTCATAGCAAAAATAGCCTCCCCGTACCTAATTATATATAATTCTTTTTTATTCCTTTTACCTTTAATTTCGTTTATCAATTGATATTTTATTTTTGTATCTTGTTTATTTATTTCTAAGACATTATTGATTTTTTCATCTTCATTTCCACAATTCCAAACTCTCCATAAAAAATTGTCATAAATTGTATCATTATCTTTAAATGATTTAATACTAACATTTTTTGGAAATTCAACCCTGAACTTTATTGTTTTATACGGTCCCGTGTTGAGAAAACCGTTTGTTGAATCATTTTTTATACTGAAAAATGAACTTGTTACATTGTATTTTTTAATCTTTTGTTGTAAAGATTTATTTTTTATTAAATATGAAAACAGATGTGAGGATAATGTCCAATAATCTTCTTTATCATCATAGTTGTTCTCATAAAAATTTTGATTACTAATTAATAGTGTTTTAGGACTTCTTAAACCTGTGTTGGCTATTTCTGTAATAGTAATAGATTTATCATTGTACACAATCTTAAATGTAGCATATCCACCTAAAACAAAAATATCTTTATTTACTTTTCTTTGTACTTCATATTTAACTTCTTTTACAGAAAAGTTTTCTTCATTATAAGAGGAATCAGCAACTAACTCAATAATTGTTTGGTTATTTTTAATTTTTTTAAGATTGTTTATATTATCAATAACTTTAGTTTGTGCATCTATACGCTCAATAGTATTAAAGAAAATAGAGTCTTTTTGAATTAATACTTCCTTAAGATATAAGCTGTTTTTATTGAAAGTATTTGAAAAATATCTAGCTATAATATTTTTATAATCAGAGAGATTAATATTGTGTGTTTGAGCAAAACTAGTTTTAAAAGATATTAAAACCATTAAAAGTATCAGAGTTATGTTTTTCATTTTTTGTATGTTCATTGTCAATCGTTACAATAGACTTTACAACAAATATAATAATTATTCAACCAATCGCTCGTTTGTAGCCAGTAATATTATTTATCACACAAAACAATAGACGCTTCACGTCTTTTTATGACGTATAATTGACTTCTAAGTATTTTTCGTCCTTTGCGAAAACTTGGTGTATTTGCGGTTAAAACTTTCACATTACAAAAGCAATAAACTTTACTTTTTTCATGATTGAAACACTATCTTTGCACCATGATAGAAATGCAAAACATAATAGAAAACGCCAAAAACATAGTGATAACGACCCATAAAGGACCTGATGGAGATGCTATTGGTTCTTCGCTAGCGTTGTATCATTTACTATGTCAGTTAGATAAAAATGTATCTGTAATTGTTCCTGATGCTTTTCCTGATTTTTTACATTGGATGGAAGGAGCTGACCGAGTTATTTGTTTTGATAAAAACCAAGAACAAGCAGAAAAACTAATTGATGCTGCCGAAGTTATTTTCAGCTTAGATTACAACGCTTTAAACAGAATAGGCGATATGGGAAGTGTGATAGAAAAAGCTACAGGAATTAAAGTAATGATAGATCATCATCAAGATACACAGGGTTTTGCTCAACATTATTTTGTAGATACCGATTGTTGTTCTACAGCTCAGCTAGTTTATGAATTTATACATAAAATTAATAAAGAACAGTTGTTGAATAAAGCAATTGCTACTTGCATTTACTGTGGAATAATGACAGATACCGGTTCTTTCAGGTATCCTTCCACCACTGCAGAAACACATCGAATAATTGCTCACCTTATAGCGTTAGGTGCTGAAAACGCCATGATTCATCAGGAGGTTTATGACAATAATACTACCGACAGATTAAAGTTATTAGGATATGCGTTGAGTAATAAAATGAATGTTTTTGAAAACCATCATTTGGCATATATAGCACTTTCATTAAAGGAATTGAATGATTTTAATTTTAAAAAAGGCGATACCGAAGGCTTGGTAAATTATCCTTTATCTATTAAAGGAATTAAACTATCGGTTTTATTAACCGAAAAAGAAGATGGAATAAGAATTTCATTCCGATCTAAAAATGAGGTTTATGTAAATAAAATAGCTCAAGAACATTTTGGTGGTGGCGGACATGTATATGCTGCGGGAGGATTTTCTACGTTATCATTAGAAGAAACCATTAAAAAATTAGAAGAAATACTTTTAAAATGATGTTCTACAAATATATAATTAGTTACTTTTTTATAGGATTGTTCTCTATGAGCTTATTTTCTTGCGAAGAAGAAAAACCTATAGAAAAGTCTGACCCAAAACAAGTAAAAGAAGCATTAATAGAAGCTAATAAACAAGCGGTAGAGAAAGAACAGCGACAAATAAACGGTTACATTCAAAGAAGAAAATTGGATGTAATTAGTACAGGTACAGGGGTGCATTATCAAATAATAAAGAAAGGTGAGGGAGAAAAAGCGGTAGAAGGAAAAAAAGCAGTAGTTAGTTACGAAGTAAGCTTAATAAATGGAACAAAGGTTTATTCTACCAAAGAAAAAGGACCAGAAGAGTTTACTATAGGAGAGGATAATGTAGAATCTGGATTACACGAAGCAATTACTTATTTACATGTTGGCGATAGAGCAATCATTATTATTCCATCTTATTTGGCTCATGGTTTAGCAGGAGATTTTGATAAAATTCCTGTTCGCTCTACTATCATTTACAATCTAGAGCTAATCGCAATTAAATAAAGTACCATGCAAAAACTATTTTTTCTTTTAGGTATTTTGCTATTGTTTTCTTGCGTGAAAAACAATCAACAAGCTACAGAACTAACAGATGGTATTTCTTACCAACTCTTGGCTTTTGATGACACAAAAAAAACTTCATCAAACAAGGAGTTTGTGAGTGCATCATTACAATTGTTTGATGGCGATAGTTTGCTTTTTAACAGGTTTCATCAACATACATTTGCAATTGGAGGAGAATTGTTTACTACCTTGTTTTCAGTATTAAAAGTAGGAGATAGTGCTGTTTTTAACATTACACCACAATGGCTAAACGAAGGTTTTTTTGAACTTCAATTGCCTGCAATAGCAAATGATACCTTGCGTTTATTTATTAAGGTAAATCAATATTTTTCTGAAGAAGAACATCAAGTATTTTTAAGTGAACGGGATGATGATTTAGTAGAGCACGAATATATTACTTGGTATGTAAACAGGTTTTTCAAATCAGAATATATTAAAAGAGGTGGGGTGTATATTTTTCACATAAATAAAACCGATGGGAAAAAAGTGGCTTATGGAGATTTTATCAGGATAAAGTATAACGGTTATTTTCTAAACCATGTACCACTTGATAAAGCTGCTGAAGGAACGGTGTTGGATTTTGAGTACGGAACACCCAACCAAGTTGTTAAAGGAATAAATATAGCAATAAAAGGAATGAGAGTTGGTGAGAAAGTGAAAATAATAGTACCTTCGCAACTTGCTTTTGGAGAATATGGCTCATCAACAGGCATAGTACCTCCAAAAACTCCATTAATTTTTAATTTGGAGTTGAGCGAAATAATGAAATCTTTTAATCAATAAATAAAAACAATTTAAATTTAACTATGAAGAAAATTACATTACCTGCATTAGCTTTACTAACGTTAGCAGCGTGCAACAATTCTGGTTCGGCAGATAAAAAAGTTGAACTTACTACAAATATTGACTCTGTAAGTTATGCAATAGGCATGAACTCAGCAACTGGGTTAAAAGAAAATGTTCCGGAAATTAATATGGATGCTTATTTGAGTGGTTTTAAACATCAAGCAGATTCAGGGGTTACATTAATGACTACAGAAGATGTTGACGCAGTTTTACAGGCTTACTCAATGAAAAGACAGATGAAACAAATGGAAGAGCAACAGAAACAACAAGAAGCTCAGTTTGGAAATGTTAAAGAAGAAGGAATTAAATTTTTAGAAGAAAACAAACAAAATCCAGATGTTAAAGTTACCCCAAGTGGTTTACAATACATTGTAATGAAACAAGGAAAAGGAGCAAATCCAACAGCAACATCTGTTGTTAAGGTACATTATCATGGAACAACTCCTGATGGAACAGTTTTTGACAGCTCTGTAGAAAGAGGTGAACCAATAGAATTTGGATTGAACCAAGTAATTGCTGGATGGACAGAAGGTGTTCAGTTAATGAAAGAAGGTGCTAAATACAAATTCTTCATCCCTCAAGAATTAGCTTACGGAGCTAATGCACCACAAGGTGGACAAGGACCAATTAAACCTTTTATGCCTTTGGTTTTTGAAGTAGAGTTAATTAAAGTAGTAAAATAAGAAAAACACAAGGAAAAGTTTGTGCTTTATAAAAACTAAGTAATATGCAAAAATCAATAATTAAAGCAAGTTTATTTTCTGTAGTAGTGTTATTAGCATCAGCTAATGTACAGGCACAGAAAAAAGACAAAAAAGAGAAGAAAAAGAAAACTAAAACAGAAAAAGTTGACAAAAATGCTTTCCAACTAAAAAATCAGCTAGATTCAGTAAGTTATAGTGTTGGATTAAACATGGGAGCAAGCATCAAACAAGAGTTTAGTGAGGCAGAATTGAAAGCTTTAATGAAAGGTATAGAAGCTGCTTTTACTGATACTAATTATTTAATTACTCAAGAGCAATCTCCCGAAATTATTCGTCCTTATTTTCAGAAAAAACAAGAAGCTGCTCAAGCTGAAGAAATGAAACAGTTTGAAAATGTGAAAGCAGATGGACTTAAGTTTTTAGAAAATAATAAAAAGAATAAAGAAGTTAAAGTTACTCCAAGTGGGTTGCAATACATAGTAATAAAAGAGGGAGAAGGAAAAAAGCCTATTGCCACTTCAAAAGTTAGGGTGCATTATACTGGTTTAACTCCAGAAGGACTTATTTTTGACAGTTCAGTGGAAAGAGGTCAACCTGCTGAGTTTGGATTAAATCAAGTAATTCCTGGCTGGACAGAAGGTGTTCAGTTAATGAAAGAAGGAGCTAAGTACAAATTTTTTATTCCTCAAGAGTTAGCTTACGGAGCAAATGCACCACAAGGCGGAAAAGGACCAATAAAACCTTTTATGCCTTTAGTATTTGAAGTTGAATTATTAAAAATATTAGATTAATAAGCTTACTTAAATAAATATCAAAGTCCTAAGATTAAAACCTTAGGACTTTTTTTGTTTAAAATTGTTGATTAGAAATAATTTAAATTTTAAAAGATATGTATAATTCAATGATTACATTTGTCCTCTTTTTTGATAAACTATGAGAATAATTATTGCCGGTGCCGGAGAAGTAGGTTTTCACTTAGCAAAGATGATGTCTAGCGAATCGCAAAACATTTACATTATTGATGAAAATGAAGATCGAGTAAACTATATACAAGCTCATTTAGATGTTTTTTGTGTATTGGGCGATGCAAAAGATTTGGAAGTTTTAAAAGAACAAAAAATTAGTTCTTGTGATTTACTTATAGCAGCAACATCTTCTGAAGAAACTAATTTGTTGGTATGTATAACAGGTAAAAAACTAGGAGCAAAAAGAACCATAGCCAGAATAAACAACTATGAAGGTATTGGTACAAGTATGCGTGTTTTCTACGAATCATTAGGGGTAGATAATATTATTTCTCCTGTAGAGTTGGCTTCAAAAGAAATTAACAGACTAATTACCCAGTCTGCTTTTACTAACGATTACGAATTTGAAGGAGGTAAGCTCTCTGTTTTTGGTATTCCTATTTGCGACAAATCTCCATTAAAAGATAAATCTGTTGTTGAAACAGCTTATTTAAATCCTAACCGTTCTTTTAAACCATTATTTCTTTTAAGAGGAGAAAAAACAATTTTAATTCAGGCATCAACCGAATTAAAAGAAAACGATATTGTTTACTTTATTTCTACTCCAGAAAGTATTCCTTTAATTACTAAAATTTGTGGACAGCAGTTTTATGATATTAAGAATATTATGATTTTAGGAGCAAGTAGAATAGGAGTACTTACTGCTGAAATTCTTGAAAAAGATTATAATGTAATTTTAATTGAAGAAGATAAAAACAAAGCTACCAGAATAGCAGATCAATTAAAACATACTTTGGTAATAAATGCCGATGGAACTGATGTTTCTGTTTTGGAAGAAGAAAATATAGCTGAAATGGATGCTTTTATTGCTGTTACAGGAGATTCTGAAACCAATATTATTTCTTCATTAATTGCAAAATCTCATGGTGTTAAAAAAACCATTGCTGGAGTAGAAAATATAGATTACATCAACCTTTCACATAATATTGGGATAGATACACTTATCAATAAAAAAATTATTGCTGCTAATAATATTTTCACCTTTTTAAGGAAAGGTGTAAGTGCTATTGCTAATTTCCATGGAGTAGATGGAGAAATAATTGAGTTCAATGTTAAAGCAGACACTAAAATTCTTTCTAAACCTTTAAGGGAATTAAAGTTGCCAGAAACAGTTAGTGTTGCTGGTGTTGTAAGAAACAATAAAGGATTTATTCCATTTGGAGGTTTTCAATTAGAAGAAAATGATAAAGTAATTGTCTTTTCAAAGAAAGAAAGTATTTTAGAGTTGGAAAAACTTTTCAATTAAATAAAAAAGTGTCTAGAAACCTCATAAATATTAAAGTTGTTTTTAACGTTATTGGTAATCTAATTATTATCACAGGGTTATTGATGGCAACAGCCATTCCTTTTGCACTATATTACGATGAGGGAGATTTATATCCTTTACTTTTATCTTCATTAACCACACTGTTTTTCGGATTTATCATCAAATTAAGAACTCAAAAACACAAGAATGATGAAGTTAAAAAACGAGAAGGTTATTTAATTGTAGCATTTGGATGGGTAGCTATGACTCTATTTGGATCCTTACCTTATGTGTTTTCCAATGCAATACCTGATTATACCAATGCTTTTTTTGAAACTATTTCAGGTTTAACAACTACAGGTGCTTCTATCTTAAATGACATTGAGTCAATTCCAAAAGGAATTTTATTTTGGAGAAGTATGACACAATGGATTGGGGGAATGGGAATTATTGTTTTAACAATTGCCATATTACCTTTACTTGGTGTTGGCGGAATGGAACTTTTTGCTTCAGAATCTCCTGGACCAACAAAAGATAAAATTCATCCAAGAATAAAAGAAACAGCTAAAAGACTATGGCTAATATACTTCTCGTTAACAGCCATTCAATGCGTATTATTAATGTTTGGAGGAATGGATTTTTATGATGCTATAAACCATTCTCTTACAACCATGTCAACAGGTGGTTTTTCTACTAAACAAGCAAGTGTAGGACATTTTGACTCTGCTTATATTCAGTATGTTATTATTATGTTTATGTTTTTAGCAGGAACGAATTTTACTTTACTTTATTTTGGTTTTAAACTCAAGTTTAAAAAGTTTTGGATTAATGACGAGTTTAAATGGTACGTAGCTGCCATAATAGTATTGTGTTTTGTGATTTTTCCTACGGTATATTTTGTTTACGGTAGAGCTGGAGGAGTTGAAGCTGCTTTTAGGTCAGTTTTATTTCAGGTAACAAGTATAATCACAACAACAGGCTACAGTACATCAGACTTTACCTTGTGGGGACCATTTGTAACCTTCTTGTTTTTTCTATTATTATTTACAGGAGCAAGTGCTGGCTCTACAAGTGGAGGGATGAAGTTAGTAAGAATTGTGTTACTAATGAAAAATGGCTTCTTAGAATTTAAAAGAAGATTACACCCAAACGCAGTAGTACCTGTACATTTAAACGGAGTAGGAGTATCACAAAAAATTATTTATAATCTTTTAGCTTTTGTGTTTTTCTACCTTTTTATGTTTGTAACAGGTTCAATAGTGGTGACTTTTTTAGGTGTTGATTTTATTGACGCTCTTAGTGCTGTAGCAACCTCTATAAGTAATGTAGGTCCAGGAATTGGTAGTATAGGACCATCATCAACATTTTATCATTTACCAGACAGTGTAAAATGGGTGTTATCTTTCTTAATGTTAGTAGGAAGGTTAGAGCTTTTTACAATTACCATTTTATTTACACCTTACTTTTGGAGGTTGAAATAAGCAACTACTCAAAATTCATTTCAACATAAGCATGTTTAAAAGTAGTTGGTAAAATCATAGCGTTTCGCCTCATATTCTAACTACTTTTAAGTTAATTTGTATAGCATTGAATTTTAACGCTAGATATTATGGAATTAACTTTTTATGGACATGCTTGTTTTTCTGTTAAAACACAAGATAAAACCATACTTTTCGATCCTTTTATTTCGCCCAACCCTAAAGCAGCACATATTGATGTAACTACTTTAACAGCTGATTACATTTTATTGTCTCACGGACATGAAGACCATGTAGCAGATGCTGAAAATATTGCCAAAAGAACAGGAGCAAAACTGGTTTCTAATTTTGAGATTGTAAGTTGGTACGAGAAAAAAGGAATAGAAAACGTTCATCCGATGAACCATGGTGGAAAGTGGAAATTTGATTTTGGTACAGTAAAATATACCAATGCAGTTCATTCGAGCATGTTGCCCGATGGAAGTTATGGGGGAAATCCAGGAGGTTTTATTGTAAATGCTTCAAAATCTTTTTATTTCGCGGGAGATACGGCTCTTACAATGGATATGAAATTAATAGGAAACTCTGAGAAGTTAGATTTTGCAGTTTTACCTATTGGAGATAACTTTACAATGGGAATAGAGGATGCCATTATTGCCGCAGAATTTATTAATTGTAATAAAATAATTGGCGTTCATTACGATACGTTTGGATACATAGAAATTAACAAAAATGAAGCGATAGATAAATTCAAATCTCGTGGTAAAGAATTAATTTTGCTTGAAATCGGGGAAACCATAAAACTTTAATAAAAACGTTACACAATACATAAACTAAAAATAACACTATGGGTAAAATTATTGCAATATCTAACCAGAAAGGAGGCGTAGGAAAAACTACCACAGCCATTAATTTAGCTGCCGGTTTAGGAGTTTTAGAGTACAAAGTACTTTTAGTAGATGCTGACCCTCAAGCCAATTCAACTTCAGGAGTTGGTTTTGACCCTCGAAATATTAAAAATAGTATTTACGAATGTTTAATTAATGAAATTGATCCTTCAGATGCTATTTTGCATACAGACTCGCCTAATTTAGATATTTTACCTGCTCATATAGACTTGGTTGGAGCTGAAATAGAGCTTATTAACATGCCCAACAGAGAACACATGATGAAAAATGCTTTTAGCAGCATTAAAGACAAATATGATTTTATCATCATAGATTGTTCTCCATCATTAGGGTTAATTACCATCAATTCGCTTACAGCAGCAGATTCAGTTATTATTCCAATTCAATGTGAATATTTTGCTTTAGAAGGGTTAGGGAAATTATTAAACACTATTAAAATTATTCAAGAAAGATTAAATCCTGATTTAGATATAGAAGGGTTGTTGTTAACCATGTATGATGTTAGATTGAGATTATCTAATCAAGTAGTGGAAGAGGTGAAAACGCATTTCCAAACCATGATGTTTGATACCATTATACAAAGAAATACTACTTTGGGAGAAGCTCCAAGTCATGGTAAAACCATTATTATGCACGATGCAAGTAGTAAAGGTGCTATCAATTATTTAAATTTAGCCAGAGAAATTCTTCAAAAGAATAACATGACTAAAATGAGTGAAGAAGAAAAAATTATAGCCTTAGAAGATGAGTAAGAAACCAGCATTAGGAAGAGGGTTAGGAGCATTATTACAAAATGCCGATACCGATATAACATCAAAATCGAGATTAGATTTACCGGAAAGTAACAATCATGTGGTTGGCTCTGTATCTACAATTCCCGTTGCTCAAATTGAAGCCAATCCTTTTCAGCCTAGAACACAGTTTGAGAAAGAAGCTTTATTGGAGCTTTCAGAATCGATTAAAGAACACGGAATTATACAGCCTGTAACGGTTAGAAAGTTAGGTTATGATAAATACCAACTGATTTCAGGAGAAAGAAGGTTTAGAGCATCTCAAATTGCAGGATTAACAGAGATTCCTGCTTTTATTAGAATTGCCAACGACCAAGAAATGCTGGAAATGGCATTGGTTGAAAATATTCAACGACAAGATTTAGACGCTATAGAAGTGGCTTTTAGTTATCAAAAACTAATTGAAGAATGTAATTTAACACAAGAACAACTGAGTGAAAAAGTGAGCAAAAAGCGTTCAACTGTAGCGAATTACCTTAGATTACTTAAACTTCCTGTTGAAATACAGTTAGCCATCAGAACCAAAGAAATTTCTATGGGACATGCAAGGGCGTTAATCAACATTACGGAAGAAAAAAAGCAACTACAAATTGCCAAAAGAATTATTCAGGAAGGCCTTTCTGTTCGTCAGGTAGAAGAATTGGTTAAAGATGAAAAAGTAAAAGATGTAGAGAAAAAATCTACTTCAAAAGCTCCATCAACCTTATCATTTACCAATCAAAAAATAATGGAAGACTTAAGCAATATCTTACAAACTAAAGTGCAAATTCAAAAAAATAAAGAAGGTAAAGGAAAATTGATAATTCCTTTCGCCACCGAAGATGATTTAGAGAGAATTGCTGAATTATTAGGTTTTTAATAGTGAATAACACTAACTTTTAACTTATTTGGATGTTATTAACCCAGCCATATTTTTTCTTTTTTAACTATCGTTCACTTTGTTGGGTATTTGTTGTGTTACTTGGTATAAGTACTTCTGTAAACGCTCAAGATTCTTTAGCGGTCAATTCCAACAACAATAAAGTGCCTGATACCTTATTGATAGATATAGCTAAACCTCATTCTCCGGCAAAAGCTGCCATTATGAGTACCATTCTTCCGGGATTAGGACAAGCCTACAATAAAAAATACTGGAAAATCCCCATAATTTACGGAGCAATAGGAACTTCCATTTATTTTGCAGTAGAAAACAATAAAACCTACGATAGATTTAAAACGGCATTGAGTGAACGATTGGATAATGACCCCAATACTGTTGATGAGTTTGATGGTCGTTTGTCAGTTCAAAGTTTAGAATCTAACTATAATTTTTACCAACGAAATAGAGATTTATCCATTATTGTGGCGGGTATTTTTTATGCCCTTAACATTGTAGATGCCAGTGTTGATGCACATTTGTATTCTTTCCCTAAAAACGATAACCTTTCATTAAGAATAGTTCCAACAACACAATTAACAGCCAATAATAACATTATGCATGGAGCTAGTTTAGTATTTAATTTTTAGTAATGACAGCAAGTAGAAGTATCGAATCAATAAAAAAATTACTAGACCATCAGGTTTTTGAAGTGATAAAAAAAGCCTCAGCAGAAATAGGGGTAGAAAGCTATGTGATAGGCGGTTTTGTTAGAGATTTTTTGTTAAACCGACCTTGTAAAGACATCGATATTGTTTGTAAAGGTTCTGGAATAGCCTTAGCTGAAAAAGTAGCTGAATTGATAGGAAACGCTACCAAGGTAACTGTCTTTAAAAACTTTGGAACAGCCATGTTGCAGTACAAAGATTACGAAGTAGAATTTGTTGGAGCAAGAAAAGAATCTTACCAGAGAAACTCCAGAAAACCTATAGTGGAAGATGGCACCTTGCAAGATGACCAAAACAGAAGAGATTTTACCATTAATGCCTTAGCCATCAGCTTAAATGAAGCCAATTACGGAGAATTGATTGATCCGTTTAATGGCATTGATGATTTAAAAAACAAACGCATTGTAACACCTTTAGATCCTGATATTACTTACTCAGACGACCCTTTAAGAATGATGCGGGCCATACGTTTTGCTGCTCAACTGCATTTTATTATAGAAGAAACTTCCTTGCAATCCATCGCTAAGAATAAAGAACGCATTAAAATTGTTTCTCAAGAAAGAATTATTGATGAGCTGAATAAAATTATTCTCACCAAAAAGCCATCTGTAGGTTTTGAGTTGTTGTTTGATACAGGGTTGTTGGCAATCATTTTCCCGGAAATGGATAACCTGAAAGGAGTAGAGGTAATTAATGGCAAAGCCCATAAAGATAATTTTTACCACACCATTCAGGTATTGGATAACATTGCACCCAATACCGATAACTTGTGGCTGAGATGGGCTGCTATTTTGCACGATATTGCCAAGCCGGCAACCAAACGATTTGACAAAGAAGTAGGGTGGACCTTCCACGGACACGAAGACAAAGGAGCTAAGATGGTTCCTAAAATCTTTAAAGCCTTAAAACTTCCGTTAGATGCTAAAATGAAATATGTTCAGAAGTTGGTGAGACTCCACCTCAGACCAATAGCTTTAGTAAAAGAAACCGTTAGCGATAGTGCTGTTAGAAGGTTGTTGTTTGAGGCGGGAGAAGATATTGATGATTTAATGACTTTGTGTAATGCAGATATTACTTCCAAGAATAAGCAAAAAGTCTTAAAATATTTGGCTAACTTTGAATTAGTTAAAGAAAAACTAAAAGAAGTTGAAGAAAAAGATCAGCTAAGAAATTGGCAACCACCCATAACAGGTGAATTGATTATGGAAACCTTTAATTTGAAGCCTTGCAGAGAAATAGGCATTATTAAAGAAGCCATAAAAGAAGCCATTTTAGAAGGCGATATAGAAAATAACTACGAAGCAGCTTATCAGCTAATGCTTCAAAAAGGAAAAGAATTAAATTTAAAAACCCTATAAAACCCCAAAAACTATTACAGCAATGAGCATTTATAAGTTTAGAGTTCTGATTGAAGGAGAAAAACAAGTTTTTAGAGACATTGAGATTAAGAGTGACCAAAACTTTGAAGCATTTCACCAATCTATTTTAAAAGCATTTGGTTTTGATAACGAACAAATGGCTTCTTTTTATTTAAGCGATTACGATTGGAATAAAGGTCAGGAAATTTCATTGTTTGACATGAGCATGTCTGATGAGGAAAAAGTATTGCAAATGAGTGATACCCCAATAAAATCTATCATTAATTGTGTTGGCGGACATTTATTGTATACCTACGACTTTTTAAACATGTGGAATTTCTTTATTGAATTGATAGAAATTTCGGTGAAAGAAAAAGAAGGTGAGTTTCCTCAATTGGTTTATAGTGAAGGTGCTGCCCCTAACCAAAATACCAGAAATAGTGTGCTTTCTGATGAAGAAATCATGAATGAAATATTGAAAGCTGAAGGATTGGATGAAGACAGTTTGAAAAATACCGAAGAACCTTTTAATGATGATATTTTTGAAGGGTTTGATGATTTTGATGACTACCAATAAATAAAAATGAATTCCAAATATTTAGTGGTTATTGCAGGACCTACGGCTGTTGGGAAAACAGCGTTAGCAGTAAAACTTGCACAACATTTCCGTACAGCGGTAATTTCTGCCGATTCACGACAATTTTATAAAGAAATAGCCATTGGCACAGCCAAGCCTACTCCCGAAGAAATGAAAGGAGTGAAGCACTACTTTGTCGATTCTCATTCCATTCATGATGAAATAAATGTAAACGATTACGAGCAGCAAGTGTTGCAGTTGCTCGATCAGCTTTTTAAAGATAATGAGGTAGTTATTCTTACCGGAGGCTCCGGATTATACATTGATGCCGTTTGTGATGGCTTTGATGATGATTTGCCCGAAGGAAACAAACAACTTAGAAAAGAACTGGAAGCCCTTAAAGATAAGTACGGTATAGAATTGCTTCAAGAAAAACTAAAACAGCTTGATGAAGATTTCTATAATGAAATAGATTTAGCCAACACTAAACGCTTGTTTAGAGCAATAGAAGTCTGTATGCTGAGTAAGCAGAAATATTCTTCACTACGCAAAGGCAAGAAGAACCCAAGAGCATTTAACACCATTAAAATAGCCTTAAACCGACCAAAAGAAGTGTTAAATGAGCGAATTAACCAGCGAGTGGACATCATGATGCAAGAAGGCTTGTTGGAAGAAGCCAAAAAAGTACATCCTTACAAAGACAAGGTAGCGTTAAAAACAGTTGGTTACAGAGAGTTATTTGCCTATTTTGAAGAAGAAACTACCTTGGCAGCAGCTGTAGAAAAAATAAAAACCAACACCCGCAGGTATGCAAAAAGACAAATAGCTTGGTTTAAAAGAAACGATAACGATTACCTTTGGTTCCAACCCGAACAACAAGCGGAAATAATACAATTGATTGAGGAGAGGGTGGAGTAACGGTTGTGCCAATTCTCGAATATAATACTTTTCGGCATGAAAAATAGGCAATGTTAAATGCATTTCATTATTAAATCAAACATGTCGATAATAAGTAAAATAATGTAAAGTGCATTCCAGTGTTCACAAGTAGAACAAAAATAAATGGAAAAGTTATTTGATCAGGCTTTAATGAGTTATATTCTTCTGTACTCCATTGTTTTCCGATTTTTTTAATACCCTGAATTAGTAGGATGTTTGAAATTAAGTAGAATAAAAAATAGGAAAAAACAGCTATTAACATAGTTTTATTTTCAAATTTTTCTGCGAATTTGAATATTGGAATAAATGGTAAGATAACTGCAATAAAGAACATGAATCGATTATTGTATGTTGGTATTCCAGGCATCAATCGAGCAACTATAACAATAGCCATTATAGGTGCTTTTAAAAATTCAAGTTTCTTCTTTTCCATAATGCTTGTCAACTACTTCAGTTGTATATAACGGGTTTGGCTATGAGTAGTTCGTGGGCTAGCACTTAATCTTATACACGGTTAGCATAACGATACTTATTTTTCTATCATTTTATTAATCTTTGGTTGTATAAACCATATTCCAATTGGATAAAACCAAATCAAAAAGAATTCTCCAACGAAATCAGAAAAACTTACTTCTCGCTGTAATTCAACCGTTTTAAAAGTCTTTGCAACAAAATACAAAGAGTAAAATATACAGAACATTGAGAATAAGTGTAAAGGAACAATTATGGTAAATAAAATGCCTATTAGAGCACCACTTGGTTCTGTTCCGTTTGTCATTAATCCATTCATTGAGATTAACATAAAAAGCGTGATTAAAAGCATATAAACCATAGGTATAAAAAAGAATACTTTAAATTTCTTAACTTTCATTTTTACACTTTCAGGAACTTTGCTTTGGAGCCCAATTGCGACAGACCAAAACCAACCAAAAAATATTCCCATAAAAACTAGCATTATTATCGGGAAGAGTTTCATATAGTTAAACATGATTGTTGGGTCAGAATTTGTACTTGTTCCTATGTTCGATATCATTGACCCCATCATAATAAATTGAAAACCCATAGGTATTCCAAAAGTCAAAAGGAATAATTGCCAATGTTTTGCTTTTAAAAATTTTTCTGTCATGGTATTTTATTTTTAGATGTTTAGTTTTTTATTAAAACTCCTAGTTTCTTTTGTTCTTGCCTAGCTTCATACTAAGAATAGAGAGGGATAAACTCTCAGGTACGCACTGAGCCAAAACTTTGTATTTTGTTTTTAATTTATACGTAAATAATCTACTTTTATTGAAGTAAACTTACCTGCGTAGGGAGCCAATCTATCCCAATTTTTTGCCCCCATCTTTCCTCTGACAAGTTTCTTTTTGTTTACATAAAGGTCAAAAAACCAACCGTCTACTTTAATTTCAACATCAAATTTTTTAACTTTTTTCTCACTTTCTAATGACTTAACTTTATCATAAGTAGCCCATTTTTTTGTGACATAACTATATTGTTCGACAGTTACTTTTCCTGTGTTAAAAAAACGGAATTCGTATTCAAAAGAAGAACTTTCAAGGATTAAACCACAAAATGCTGTGTCTAAATCTGATTGGATGATCTCTATAGATGTATTTATACTATATTTTTCAGGCAAGCTATAGAGATAAGACCTGTCTAAAGAACGAGTACTTGTTCTGCCATATGCAGAATCTTTACTCTGAATAAAATAGTAACCGTCTTTAATTTCTATTTTGTGAAAGTCAGTATCTTCTTGAATCCATCCTTTTGTATTGGAATCAAAATCTTCATTTAGAATACTTTTTTTTTCAACATTATTACAAGAAAAAAATAGAGAAAGGGATGTGAAAAAAATTAATAAATTAAGAGAAGATAGCTTTTTCATATTTTATATTTATTTAATAAGAATTACACAAAACGGTCTCAACTATGAGTAGTTGCGTGGTTTAGCACTTAATTGTGCAAGCCTGCCGGCAGACAGGTATACACCAAACTGAAAATCCGTAAGGATTTTCAAAAGTAGGTGAGAACAAGCAATTACTTATAGCCATTGTTGGAATTAGTATTTATTTTGGTTTTCGTTTTATCGCTCTCAATCTTGTCATTACAGTATCACCATATGGCGTTAATGTCCAATACGTTGCGGTATCTCTAACACCTCTTTTTCTAATGCTCTCTGTCATTAAGTTTAGTGCTCTCAATTGGATTTTTATCGTCTGATAATCTGTGTCTTCGATACTAAATTCGGTTGGTACTCTTTCGTCTTTTTTTACTTTTTTAGATAACTCTTTAAAAGTTTTATTTCTGACTAGCTCGTTGAGTTTAACCCTTATTGGTCTTTCAGAAGTTTCATCAATCATTAGCGGACTAATTTCTCCAAAAATTTCATTCCAACTTAATTCAGTACTTACTGAGTAGCTTTTATCTCCAATTCTCCAATCTCCTCGTGCCTTAAAGGTGAAATTAACTTCTATTTTATCATCTCCTTGACTTAGTAACTCTGTTCCTTCAGGTGCTTTAGTTTTAGATTTTTCTAATTCTAATTTTAAATTTTCTACTTGTTTGGTTAATTCTAATATCTCTTTCGTGCTATCTTCAGATGGAAGGTAAGTGGCTTTAACCCAACCTGGTTGTGGTTTGTCTTTAATTAATCGTACCAAGCTTCTACTTACGATAGAACCTAATTCAATTGGGCTCTCATAGTATTTACACATTTTTTGTTGAACTATTTTCTTGAAATCTTCCAACTTCTTTTTTAGAGCTTTTTCAATTTCTGATTTACCTACTGGAATATTTTCAGGGTTTTTATGCAAAAAAGAAATTACTGGAATTCCTTGTTCTATTGCATATTGATATTCCATTTGCGTATAGCTTACACCTTCTGGATTTACTGAACCATATCTACCACCAACAATTAGGATGTAGTAATCGCAGTCATCAATCAAACCTTTAATTAGAGTCCATTGGTCATCGTCCGCAGCTGGAAATAATTCCATTCCAACAGGTATACAATCTAATTCCAATAGAGCTTGCATAACTTCTTGCCTTTCCTCTACTAAATCTTTGTAAGTTGAACTTACGAATACTTGATGTTTTACTTCCATTCAGTTTTTCAATATTAATGCCTAACTTGTATATATGTATACCTTTGGTGTACATGTCTAACACAATGTTGTTGTATATGTACACTTTTTGGTGTGCTTATTTTTATTTTGTAAATATACATTTTTTTACAAATCAAGCCAATAGCTTCATAAAAGTAGGTGGGAGTATTTTAAAACCTCACCTCTGCAACTCATACTGTGTTATCATTAATTTCTTCATAAATTAACTATAAAGTTTGCTCTAATTTTGAAATGCTATAAAAAAAGGTTAAATTTAGGACTACACCAAAAAGCGAGATTTACATGAGTACATCAATAAAACATATTTTCCCTGAAATGTTATCTAAAGAAATTAATAAAGCATTTTCTTATTATCCTGAATTAAATAAAACACCTATAGAAATTAAGTTTAAAGAAGATATAAAAAAATCTACTATGCAGGCACAACCTGATTTTGGTAGCTTACTTAAAAGTAAAAAACATCGGAAATATTATATTTACATCAGTAAAACATTTAAAATTTCAGATAGAAAGTTTAAAACTAAAGATTTACCCTCAGATGTGTTAATTGGCTGGTTTGGTCATGAATTAGGACACATTATAGACTATCAACACAGGAGTAGTTTAAATTTAGTTTGGTTTGGAATACGTTATTTATTATTAGAAAATCATATTGTAGAAGCAGAGCGTATGGCAGATACGTATGCCGTTAAGAGGGGAATGGGAGAGTATATTTTAGAAACAAAAAACTTTATTCTTAATCACGCAGATATAGATGATAAGTACAAATTACGAATGAAAAAATTCTATTTATCTCCTGAGGAGATTATGAATATTGTAGCAGAAAACGACAGCGATAGCTAAGTTAATTGTTCTTCACAAATGTTTCCCACTCTTCAAATTTATCTTCACTCATAACACGCTCCATTTTTACCTGTCCGCCTTTTTTCTTATTCGCATTACTCCACTCATGAAAAACTTTTGGAGAGACAACATTAACCTTTACACCTGCCAATGCTTTAGATCGTGCAACACTATAGTTTTTGTTCGCCTCAGATAAATAAGCATCTATCAATTCCGCTATTTTATCATTATCAGTATCCATTTGGTCGGAACCTAAGTACCAAGAATGATAAAAATCTTCACCAAATCGTTTTGCACAAATAGTATATTCCGTTATGCTCACATCTAATTTTTCTTCTACATGCTTTATAGCACTATCTAGCTTATTTACAGAAAGTTGTGAGCCTACTGTATTAAGAAAAAACTTAGTCCTTCCTGTTATAATAATTTCAGCTCTTTCAATATTTGTAAAAGCAATGGTATCTCCAATTAAGTAACGCCATGCACCACTTACTGTTGATATAATCAATATATAATCTTGGTTTAACTCAACATCTGCTATGGTTAAACTTGGAGCATCGCTCACAATAGACCCATCTTGATTGATGTATTCCGGTTTAAAGGGAACAAACTCAAAGTAAATACCATTGTCTGTTATTAATTTCATTGCTTTAGTATCAGGTCGCTCCTGAAATGCTAAAAACCCCTCAGATGCTAAATAGGTATCTAACACCAAAATAGGTTTCCCTAAAAGCTTATTAAAGCTCTTTTCGTAAGGACCAAATGCAACACCTCCTGAAGTGAAAACCCGTAAATTTGGCCATATATCATGAATAGTATCTAAATTATGATGTTTTATAACCGCTTCTAACATTAACTCTATCCAGGAAGGAATTCCACTTAAAGCACCTATGTCCCAATCTTTTGCTTTTTCGGCTATCTTTTTTACGCGTTTATCCCAATCATCAATTTTTGCAATTTCTTTTCCGGGTTTGTAGTAGCCACTAAACCACCCGGGAATATTACTAGCACTAATACCACTTATTTCACCTTCAAGATGTTCGTCTTTTTCAATTAAATCGGTAGAACTACCCAACATCAAAATTTCTTTCTCAAAAAAATCAGCCGGTAAATCAAAGTTTTTTAAAGCAAAAACCTGATTAATTCCTGCTTGTCGTATAGCATCAACCATAGCATCTGTAACAGGAATGCGTTTACTTTCTTTACCGGTAGTGCCGGAGCTTAAAGCAAAATAATCAGGAACTCCCGGCCAGGTAATATCTTTTTGTCCATCAATAACCTTGTTCCACCATTTGTCTTTCATGGTTTCATAATCGTGATAGGGAATAGTCTGTGCAAATTTTTCAAGAGGATTTTCATTATTTAAGATTTCTTGAAAATTATAATGCTTACCAAAAGCGGTATCTTTTGCCTCATTTAATAAATTATTCAAAGCATTTTTTTGCTCCTCAACAGGGTTTGATTCAGTAGTAATAGTACCCTTTAAATCAATAAATGCTTTTATAATATTGCCAATTATTGCCATTTTGTCTTTTGTTTTGTATCCGTAAACTCCAAAGTACTTTCTCTTGAAAGCGAATAGCTATAAAATTACCAAATTATTTTTTGGCGAGGTATAAGGGGAGTGGATGTAACGTGTCTTTCTATTTTAAGTGATTAATTTAAAATATAAATACGCTCAATTATGAGGCTTATGTTTTAGTTTGATAAATGATAAGTTTCGAATGGACTTGCATCATTTACAAATACTAATTTATTAAAGGTTAGTATATTTACTGTATAATCATTGGTATCATTTACAGCTGTGCCTTGAAGACGTAGTTTTTTAGAACTGGAATTATAAAGAAACCAATGATTTGAAATACTCCCCGAAGGATTGAACTCATAGTTTGTAATTTTACAATTACTATTTCCGAACTCATAAATTCTATCTTTATTTATCGTAACTGAAGGATGTACAACACTATCTAGATGCCACCAAGTGTTGGTAATGCTTGCAAGATTAGAGCCCCCTCCTGTATCAAAAGTAGAACCTCCATGGTTTGAAGCTTCTTTGGTACATGAGCAAAGTAAAAAAGTTAGCAATAATAACAGTATAATATTTTTCATATGCAAAATTTAAAAATCTTTGTAAAGAAGCACAAACATAAGTTTTTCTAGTTAAAACTCTTAGTTGCTATCACTTTTTACTTACTCCAGAGTAAGAATAGTGAAGAGTGAATATTTAAAAGTTACTCATTAAAGGTTATTTTTAACCTTAACCGAGTTTTCCCTTCAGCGTTGCTGTATTTTTCTTTTATTGTTTTAAAATCAGGAAACATGTTTTTGTTTAAATAGATACACAAACCAATAATGGATGCTCCAATTACAACGTCTATTAAAATAATAGGTTCAAAACTATTAGTGAAAAGCTTCAGCAATATACCAATAAGCCCAAGCGACATTAAAATGATAGCAAAACGAAAATAAGCTCCTTTGTAAGTAAGTATTCCATAAGTAATAAGGATGTTTAAGAATGGATAAATTATAACCATTGGCCACCAACTCACACCGTTTTCTAAAATCATTAGTATACCTGCTACAAGTTTAAAAAGTACAATTACTGATAACAGTAATACCAAAATGGCATGAGGCACTTTGTATTTCTCTCTATTTTTTAGTGTGGCAATGTTTCTAACTAATTGAGCAATTTCATTAGCAGGTTTTCTAACTTGTTGCTTAATTTCTTCAAATATTTCTTGTTGAGACTTACCTTCTTTTACTTTAAGTAAAACCAGTTTCCTGATTTCTTTTTTGGTCATTGCTTTTTTTGAAGTGTTAGTGTTCATTTTATGTAGTAGTAGAGTTGTCTAATTGAGTATTTAGTCCCAATTACCTTGCTATTGCTTCAGACTAAGAACAGAGAGGGAGGGATGTTACCTGCTGTTTTTAGCCTTTAATTTTTCAAGTTCTTTTATTTCTTTTCGATTATATTCTTGTGTTCTGGTGCAGATATTTGTCCAATATAAGTCCTGCCCTTTTGGAAATTCTTGTTCTTTATTAAAATCTCCGAAATAACTTTTTATGTCACCATAAATGACATACGACTGTCCTTCTTTAAATCGAAAACCACAGTCACCACCACCCATTCCTGTATAGATTGTCAAAGTGTCGGTGGTTGTATTTCCTTTGTAGATATTGTCAACCTTAACAAGTACTTTTTTTAAATAGTAATTAGTTAACTTTTTGTCTAATGAGTCTGCTGAAAAACCTAGTTCAATCATTTCTTTAATTCTTGTAGAATCAATAAACCACTCAGTTTCAATACTGATAATTTGACCTGTTACTACAATATCCGCACTTTTATATTCTCCCTTAACTGTACTCTCTCCAACACAAGAACAGGCTGTTGCTTTTTGGCTAGTCAGATCAAAAAATAAAATCCCTAATATAGTAACTATTCTAATCATTTTAAATGTTTGCTATCTATTAACTTCATAATAATCTTCTATTCTATAGAACAAACATAAGTTTTTTTAGTTAAAGTTCTTAGCTGCTAACTTTTTTACTTTGTTTCAGAGTAAGAATTGAGAGGGTGATAATAGTTTTTGTGAAGATGTGAAAGGAGTGGAATTTTAGTTTTTCAAAATATTATAATCGTTTATTTAAAGAAATAATAAAACCCCTTTTAGTTTATGTTGAATATGAGAATAAACTAAAAAGGGGTTTGTAAGTTGTTTTATTTTTTTACAACTTTCAATGTTTGTGTTTGATTAGTTGCACTTATCGTCACAAAATATATTCCACCTGGAAAAGTATCAAAATTAATGGAATGAGTATTATACAGAGGTGTTTCACTTAATAATATTTCTCCTATCATATTAGTGACACTAATTGATGTAATTGGATTCTCATTTTTAATATGTAAAGTATGTGTAACAGGGTTTGGATAGGCTTGAACATTTATTTTGCTAATTTCATTTATACTTGTGCTGGATGCTCCTTGTTTATAAATATCAAAGTAGTTAGGGGCTAAATAAAGATCTCCATTAAAATAAAGCATTCTGCTTATTAACACTGTTCCAAAAGCATTTGGCTGCAAGCCTGCTGTATCCACACTAAAAGTTTGTCCACCATCAGTACTTTTAATTACGTTTGGATGTGAGTTATTTGCATCATTCACTAGCATAGCAGTAATATTATTTCCATTACTTATCATACCATGTAATTTTTGTTTTTGACCAATCCAATCCAACCCTAAGTATTGATTGATAGGTAAACTATCCCATGATAAACCCTCATTATCGCTGTATAATAATTTGTATGCATTTGTAGAAAGTGAGTTCCCGGCAATATAAATTCTTCCTGAAGAAGGATTTACGTTCATCACTTTGGCATAAAACATTGGTGGTAAACCGCTATTAGTTGGGGTAGTCCATGTTTGACCATTATCAGTAGAAGTGTGTAGTTTATAATTATCTGACCATACATACCAGGTGTTATTATATTCACTAAATTGTTCACCAAATGTTACATTTGGATCCGTAGTTTTTACCCAAGCAGGATCAGAAGGATATTTACTATAAAAGCCACCATTAATAACGTTAATTAACTTTCCATTTAATACAAAAACATTGGCAACATCAAAAGGTTGTCCTGTACATTGAGCTGGAAAAGAGCCGTAAAGAGGATGTCCGACTGAATCTGTAACAAACGTAACTCCGTTATCAGTACTTTTATAAATAGTAGTACTAGCACAAGTTTGATTATTCACATACGCATATAAACTATTTCCACTGCTAGCTAAATGAGTAATGTGAGCACTATTAGAACTTGGTGGTAGTGAATTTTGTACGGTCTCCCATTGCTGAGTGGTGGTGTTTAATTTTACTAAACCACTATCAAATACAGCAGCATACAATTCATTATTGTGTACACATATATCTTCAATGGTTACATTGTTATTAATGGAAACATTGGTTCGTGTCCATTGAGCATTCAGACTTATTGCTAAAAAAGTGCTAAAGATTATTAAGTTAATTTTTTTCATGGTTTATATTTTGATTTAATAACAAAGATATGCGCATAGCACTATTGTTGCAATACGGCATTTAGCGTATTTAATTTTTTTATTCAGTAGGTCTATTATAAATTTATTTTCTCCTGCCCAAGTAGATGTTATTCATCTGATAATGTGTCACTTTAATAAATATCAAAACTTTCTTTTTGCCCGTTAACTTCTCTTTTAATTCTAATAATTTTTTACAAATCTTTCCAACAGCTTATTTACTCTAATATGATTACTTTATAGCTTGTTGATTGGCTCTTAAGATAAATGAAACATAAGCTATAAAATTGAAGCTATTGAAATTAAGCTACTTAAAATTATATTTTTTTTTCATTATTGCTGATTTATTTAAAAAATATAGTAATTTTATTTTCTATTTTTTAGTAATAAATAATAGATTTGTACGCATTAATAAGTTTAACTAATAAATTAAAACATGATGGAAGAGAATGAAAACAATGAAAACAGAAGAGATGAAGTATTTTCTAAAGTAGTAAGAGCCGGGAAAAGAACTTATTTTTTCGATGTAAAGGCAACAAAGTCTGATGATTATTACTTGACAATTACAGAGAGTAAAAGAAAGTTTAATGGCGACAACCAAAAGTTTAGCTACGAGAAACACAAATTGTTTTTATACAAAGAAGATTTAGAGAAATTTTCTGATGGTTTAAAAGAAGCTGTAGAGAAAATTAAAGAACTTAAATTAGAACAAGGAGAAGAAGTAGTTGAAAAAGTTGCTAGCACTTTCACCGATGTTGATTTTGATGATTTAGGTACCAACCATACGAACCATTCGGAATAACAAAATAGGTAACCAAATAAGAAAACCCGAACAGCATAACTGTTCGGGTTTTTCGTTTGTATAAACTTTATATTGTATTAATTTAAAGGAATATTAAATTCGTAGCTTAAGCCTTTATCAATTTGACTTTTTACCTGATAGTTACTATCCATTTGAGAAGCAAACACATCAATAAGTTCCATTCCAAAACCTTTTTTAAGTGTTTCATCATCAAATCCAATTCCATTATCTTTGTAAATGAATAACAAGTTTCCTCCCAATTTATTAAAGGAGAGAGAAATATTACCTGTTGTTTTAATGCCGTGTTTTAGCGAATTAGAAATTAACTCATTAATAATTAGTCCTAAAGGAACAATATTTTTTACATTTAACTCAGGAATATTAGTATCAATATCTAATTTAACATCTTGATTAGTAGAATGCAAAGAGGTTAAATCTGTAGCCAGTTCTTTTATGTAAGTTGCTAAATCTATTTTAGCTAAATTTTCTGTCTGATACATGCGTTGATGAACCAGTGCCATTGCCTGTATTCTGTGCTGAGCATCATCAAAAATAACTTTAACTTCATCGCTTGAAATTTTATCAGACTGCAATCTAAGCATAGAACTTACCACTTGTAAGTTGTTTTTTACCCTGTGATGAATCTCTTTTAACATAATGATTTTTTCATAGTGTTGCTCATTAACTAATTTGTTTTGTTCCTCAAGGTGTTCGTTGCTTGTTTTAAGTTCTTCTGCAATTTGACGGTTAGTTTTTATAAAGGTATTTAGCAAGTAAGAAATGATGAAAACAGCTATAGTAGCTTCTAAACCCAAAGAGTAGAAAATTACTTCAGGAAAGGTAGTCGCCTCAAGGATATTCGCATGAAGAAAAAATGCAGCAAAAATAGCGTAAGCGGCTAGGCTTATTGCTGCAACAACAACTCCACCTTTTTTACCTAGATTAAAAGCAGCAAAAAAGATTAAAATTACCATCCAAAAAGCACCTCCAAAATGAATGGTATTGCTGTTGAAGTACATGTTTCCAAACAAAATGGTAAAAATAAGAGTAGTAAATATGATGGATGATATTCTTATGTTTTTAGTGAATTTTAATACAAACAGATGTGTGATGCAATAAAAAGCTGATACACCAGAAGGTATCATTACGGGATAAGCTTCAATGAAAAAAGCGATTAAAAACACAGAAAAGAAACAAATGAATCCAAAAAATGAAAAACAGTAGTTGGTCTCTATTTTTGCTTTTTCATAGGGATTTGCTTCATTATTAAGAAGTTCGCCTATAAAAAAATATTTTAACTTATCCATCAATGCTAGTGTCTATCAAAGGTCACGAATATAACACTATAAATTAAAAATCAAAATAGTTGTGAGAAATTTTGTGGTCTTAGTTAAAAATTGATTTGATTAACGTGAATTTTGTTTACAATATATGTTTCTACTTCCCTGACGAAACGTAGTAGAGATCAGGGATCCAGGATTCAGCATAAAGAATTAGGTGGTTAGGCTAGACTCCTTATCTCCGCTGTGCTTCGTAAGGAGAGGAGATGTTTTATTTTCGCAATGACGGGTAAAAAACTATTTTCTTTTTAAAAGTAAGATTGGAAGTAAGAATAAATCAGTTATTACAGCAAAAATTAAAATAAGTGTAATGTAAACACCAATTAAATAAGTGCTTTTAAAATCGGATAACATTAATGATAAAAATCCGCTGCATAAAATTACAGAAGTAAGCACAATGGCTTTTCCTGTAGAAAGAAAGGTTCGTTTTATGGCATATAAATTAGTTAAACCGTTTCCTAATTGAAGTTTGTATTTACTCAAAAAATGAATGGTGTCATCAACAGCAATTCCAAAAGCTATGGTAAAAATAATAGAAGTGGACATATTGATAGATGTGTTCGTAAATCCCATAATTCCTGCTATAATAATAAGCGGAATAGCATTAGGAATTAATGAAATAAATGCCATTTTAAACGATTTGAATAAAATTCCCATGAGTGATGCAATTAATAAAAAAGCAATGGATAAGCCAACTATCATGTTGGAAGCCATTATGCTATTGTTTTTATCTACCAACAAGGCTGTGCCAGTCATGTTGTAATCAAAATATTGGGATGTAATATTCTTTTTGAAAAAAGCATCAAAATCATCATTTAATATACGTGATTGATAACTGCCCACATCATGCATTTTTCCTGTAAATCGAATGGTCTTTTTATCAGGAGAAACAAGATTGCTAAGGTGTTTTTTTATAGATGGATTTTTTAACCATTTAGTAATTTTCTGATAGTCTTTTTTGGTTTCAGGGATTTTGTAAGCGTTGCTATTTCCAGTATTTTGGGCTTTATTAATCATTTTTACAACCGCCACAGGAGAGAGCAAAAAGTTGACACCATAATCATCGTAAAGGTATTTTTCAACCTTATCAAGTTCTTTAATCACTTCATAATCGAAAACCTGATGTGTGTCTTTTAGTAGGATAGCCATTTCGAAAGGACGAACTCCTGAATAGGTATTTTCAAAAAACCTAAAATCTTGTTGGAGTGGGTGGCTTTCATGTAAATCTTCTAACAAATGAAAATCTACTTTTAGTTGAAAGATACCTATTACAGAAGTTGCTAAGATAAGGGTATAAATTACTACAATTCTTTTAGGGTGTCTTAGTGTAATCAATAAGGTTTTAGATAAAAATCGGTTCCAAAACATTTCTTTTTTTCTGTGCTTAATTATCGATGGAGGTCTTGATAGGGTTAGAATAGCGGGCAATAAGGTAATGGCTATTAAAAAAGCGAAAATAACCCCAATACCGGAGTAAATTCCAAATTCTTTAACAGGCACAACACTCACAACAATTAAGGTGAAAAAGCCCACGGCAGTAGTAATGGAAGTTAGTAAAGTGGCTAATCCAACTTCTTTAAAGGTAATTCTTATAGCTTCTTTTTTAGACTTGTTTTTTCGCAATTCTTCAATAAACCTGTTGAGTATATGCACGGCATCCGACATGCCGACAACAAATAAAATAGTAGGCAACAACATGGTCATTAAGTCCAGTTTTTTGCCTAATAAAAACATAAAAGCTAAGGTCCAGATAATAGCAATAAAAACAGTAACAATAGGAATGACCGTTCCGAAAAACGAACGAAAACTAATGATTAGAAAAATAATAACCAGCAATACAGAAGCCAACAAAAAAAGCTTTACTTCTTTATTCATAATGGTTAAATACGCTTTTTGTCCTCTTATTTTTCCTGCATAGTGAATTATCTCAAAATCATATTGTTGTATTAGTTTTTCTAAAGCAAAAATTAAAGCATCAGATTCTTTTTTATTAATGATGTCAACATTGTTTACTACAATAGAAATAGACTTAAAATCGGGAGCAAAAAGCGTATTGATGTATTCTTTAGACTTAGCAATTCTAATGGAATCGTTTTTATATTTTTCAGGTTCTCCAACATGCAGCAAAGGAATTTCCATAAAACCAAAAGCACTAAAAACAGGTTGTTTAATGTTGGTAGGAGAAATGACACTAACTACATGAGGCAGTTTTTCTAAATCAGCGGTAAATCGGTTTGCTTTTTCTAAAAAATTATCGGAAAAAACGCCTTCTTTATCACCAATGGCAATGAGCATGTAGTCATTATCATTTTTAAAAGTTGCTCTGTATTTTAGAAAATAATCGAGGTCGGTATCTTCTTTAGGAAAAAAGCTTTCAAAATCATAATCGAACTTTAATCCTGATGCTAAGTAAGTTGCAAATCCGGTGATAACCGTTATAATGATAATGATGCTTACAGCAATTCTTCTCGACAAAATAATTTTTTTTTTAGTAGGAGCGGCTAAATTACTCAATTGATTTGAGAGCTATTGATTTTAAAACTTAATTAGCTTATCTTTACGCACTTCAATTTCTAAAACTTTGAAAACATGATAAATCAGGTTAAAACAATTAGTGATTTTTATTATTATCAATTACAACACACACCAAGAACAGATGCTTTTACTCAAAAAGAGAACGGTAAATGGCAACCACTTTCTATAGAGGCATTTGTAGAAAAAAGTAAATATTTTAGTCTAGGTTTGTTACAATTAGGAATTAACAAAGGCGACAGAATTGCCATTATTTCTAATAACAGAACAGAGTGGCATTTAACTGATTTAGCAGCTCAACAAATAGGAGTAGTAAATGTGCCTATTTATCCAAACATTACAGAAGAAGATTATGTTTATATATTGAATGATTGTGGAGCGAAAGCTGTTTTTGTATCTACCCAAGAATTACTTACATCCATTGAAAACATTAAAGGTAATGTACCTGAATTAAAGCATGTTTATACTTATGATGAAATTGCAGGCAAAAACAATTACAAAGAAGTTTTAGCATTGGGAAAAGACGGAGATGAGTCTTCTATAAAAGCATTAAAAGATGCTATTAAACAAGAAGAGTTAGCAACATTAATTTATACTTCAGGAACAACCGGAAAACCAAAGGGAGTAATGCTTTCACATCAAAATTTGGTAGCGAATGTATTGGCTTCCGAAGAAAGATTGCCCATAGGGAAAGACTATAGAGTATTGAGCTTTCTTCCGCTTTGCCATGTTTTTGAGCGAATGATAGATTACTTGTTTATTTACAAAGGGATTTCAATCTATTATGCAGAATCGTTAGAAACCATAGCCGATAATTTAAAAGAAGTAAAACCACATTTGTTTGCCACGGTTCCTCGTTTGTTAGAAAAAGTGTATGATAAAATTGTAGCTAAAGGTTCTGATTTATCGGGCATTAAAAAAGCCTTGTTTTTCTGGGCATTAGAGCTAGGATTGGAGTTTGACCCCATGGAAGATAAAGGTTGGTGGTATAATTTCCGATTGAAAATTGCTAATAAAATCATTTTTAGTAAGTGGAGAGAAGCGTTGGGAGGAAATGTGGTTGCCATCGTTTCGGGTGGAGCAGCTCTGCAGGCTCGTTTAGCTAGAGTGTTTACAGCAGCTCAAATTCCTATTTTAGAAGGTTACGGACTTACAGAGACTTCTCCTGTTATAGCGGTAAACTCTTTATTAAAAGAAGGAACTAAAATAGGAACGGTAGGAAAACCCTTAGACAATTTAGATGTTAAAATTGCCGAAGATGGTGAAATCATAGTAAAAGGACCAAGTATTATGATGGGTTATTATAATTTGCCTGATGTAAGCAAAGAAGTTTTTGATAGTGAAGGTTATTTCCATACAGGAGATATAGGAGTGTTAGAGGACGGTAAGTATTTAAAAATTACCGATAGAAAAAAAGAAATATTTAAAACTTCCGGAGGAAAATACATTGCTCCTCAGGTAATGGAAAACAAGTTTAAAGAATCGAGATTTATAGAGCAAATTATTGTAATTGGAGAAGGAGAGAAGTTTGCTTCAGCTCTTATTCAACCTGATTTTGCTTTTCTTAAGGAATGGTGCGACAGAAAGAATGTAAAAGCAACAACCAACGAAGAAATGATTACCAACGAGCAAGTAATAAAACGTTTTGAAAGAGAAGTGGAGGAGCTAAATGAAAACTTCTCTAACTATGAAAAAATTAAACGATTTGAATTACTTAGCGAACCACTTTCTATTGATGCTGGCGAACTAACACCGACATTAAAATTGAAGCGTAAAAATATTTTGGCTAAATACAATCACTTGTATCAAAAAATTTACGTTTAGTATGGACAACAGTGACATTATAGCACAAAAAAAAGCATTACGACAAGAAATGTTGGTTAGAAGAGCTAAAACGAATGGAGAGTTAAAAAACAGGTATGACCAATGGATTTGTGAACAGCTGGAAAACATTATTTTGGAAAAGGGTTATCAAAAAGTTCATGCTTATTTACCCATGGGAAAAGAAATTGATATTTCTCCCTTACTAAAGTCACTTTTAGAAAAGAATATTTTAGTAATTGTTCCCAAAACACTACCTAAAAGAAAGTTGGAGAACTTAGTCTTAACGGACTTAAATAAAGTAGAGAAAGGTGTTTTTGGAACTACTCATCCTGCTGAAGGCAAGGTTTACAATGATGCTTTTGACTTAATTATTGTACCCGGTTTAGCTTTCGATAAAAACAATTACCGATTAGGTTATGGAGGTGGTTATTACGATAATTTTATTGTTAACCATCAAGAAACAAAAAAGATAGGTATTTTTTATCCTTTTCAGGAAGTAGAAAAAGTACCAACAGAAGCACATGATGTGCAGTTGGATGAGTTGTTGGTGAATAAGGAGATGGAGTGAGTTTTGAATAAATCAAAGTAGCCTCAATAATTGAGGTTACTTTGATATGAATTGTATTATTTTTTTAATACAAACTTTAATTCAAAAATTTTATTCAGGCAAAAATTTAATTTTATCTTTTTAAATTTAATCATCTTTAAAAGATTTTAAAGTTTTGGATGATTTATAGACTACCCACATTTTGTCTCTATTTTTATTGAAATACTCTTTTTCAACAAATCAACTTGCTTTTTAGACTGCAAATTAGTCTCAGTTAGTTATTAAAACACAAATTTAAATAATGACATTTTAGCAACTAGATTTTTTTTCTATCACACCCCTAAAAAAATCTTAGAGATTAAAATTTTATGGAAACTCTCTCCCTGACCCCCTCTCTTTAAAGAGAGGGGGAGAAGTTATCGCAAGATAACTAGGGGGTGAGTCAGGTTATGTAAAAAAACAAAACATAAAGATTCACACCACTAATGGCTGAAAGTATTGTAAATAAAAAGTTTTTGGGGAGAAAAAAGTGGGCAAGCTACTTACATCGCACCGCTCAACCACCTATCCTTGCTCCGTTCCCGGCCTGGGGAAGTTCAGCAGGAGCTGGTCGTATAAGACTTGCCCACCGCAAAAGTAGAAATATCTTTTAAAACATACCGATTAATTCAAGAAAAAAATTAATTAGTTTTGAAGTTTATGAAATAGCCATGAACGAAGCATTAAATATATCAGTTGTCATTCCTCTTTATAATGAGGAAGAATCCTTACCAGAATTAGCTGAGTGGATACACAATGTATTGTATCATCACCATTATTCTTATGAAATTATTTTTGTTGATGATGGTAGCAGGGATAATTCTTGGAAGGTTATTGAAGAGTTGAAAGCTAAAAATAATAGGATTAAAGCCATTAAATTCAGAAGAAATTATGGTAAATCTGCCGGATTAAATGTTGGATTTGCTGCTGCCCAAGGCGATGTGGTTTTTACGATGGATGCCGATTTGCAAGACAGTCCTGATGAATTACCTGATTTATATAAAATGATAGTAGAAGAGGGTTATGACTTAGTTTCCGGATGGAAGAAAAAGCGTTACGACCCGATAACCAAAACTATTCCTACCAAATTATTTAATGCAGCAACCAGAAGTATGTCGGGCATTAAAAACCTTCACGATTTTAACTGTGGATTAAAAGCATACAAAAAAGAAGTAATAAAAAACATAGAGGTGTATGGCGAAATGCATCGTTATATTCCTGTTATAGCCAAATGGGCAGGATTTGAAAAAATTACTGAAAAAGTAGTACAACACAGAGAAAGAAAATACGGAACTACAAAATTTGGTATCGAACGTTTTATCAATGGTTTTTTAGATTTGTTGTCTATTACCTTTATGGCTAAGTTCAGTAAAAGACCCATGCACTTGTTTGGTACATTAGGAACTTTTATGTTTTTAATCGGATTTTTAATTTCACTTTGGTTAGGAGTAAATAAACTTTTTATTGATACCAGTGCAAGACTACTGGCAGATAGAGCTGAGTTTTATTTAGCACTTACATCTATGATTTTAGGTTCTTTATTGTTTATTTCAGGATTTTTAGGAGAATTGATTTCCAGATCTTCTGTACACAGAAATAAATACCAAATAGAAAAAGAAATTTAATCGTCTATGAATATTGTTATTATAGGCCCTGCACACCCATTTAGAGGTGGTATTGCTTTGTTTTCTGAAAGATTGGCTCAACAATTCCAATCAGAAGGTCACGAAGTTGAAATCATCACCTTTACTACTCAATATCCCAATATTCTTTTTCCTGGCAAAACACAATTTTCAGATGCAGTAGCTCCTAATAATTTAAAAATAAGTAGAAAAATTAATTCTACCGATCCGCTAAATTGGCTAAAAGTGGGTAAACAACTCCGAAAAGCTCAACCGGATGTAGTTATTTTTAACTATTGGATGCCGTTTTTTGCTCCTTGTTTTGGAACTATAGCTAAACAGATTAAAAAAAATAGTCACACTAAAGTTTTAGCCATTACTCACAATATTATTCCCCACGAAAAAAGAATAGGAGATAGTGCTTTAACAAAATACTTTACCACTAAAGTAGATGGTTTTGTAGTAATGTCTCAACAAGTGATGGATGATTTAAAAACCTTTACACCAACAACTCCTGCTAAGCTAACACCACACCCATTGTACGATAACTTTGGAGCAATAAAAGACAAAATAACAGCCCAAAATGAATTGGGATTATCAACCGATTATCATTACTTATTATTTTTTGGGTTAATAAGACAATACAAAGGGTTAGATACACTAATCAATGCTTTTGCAGATGAACGTATAGATAAGTCTAAAGTAAAATTAATTGTTGCAGGTGAATTTTATGATGATAAATTGCCTTATGAAACATTAATTCAACAACATCAATTACAAGACAGTGTAATATTGGTAGATAAGTTTATTCCAGATAATGAAGTAGGGTACTACTTTTGTGCAGCCGATATGGTTGTGCAACCTTATAAAACAGCTACACAAAGTGGAGTAACACAAATTGCATATCATTTTAATAAGCCCATGTTGGTTACTGATGTTGGTGGGTTAAAAGAAATGATTCCCAATAATGTGGTAGGCTATGTTGTTGAACCTAATGCAGCAAGTGTTGCCAATGCCATAGTAGATTTTTATACCAACAATAAAGAAGTAGAATTTGTAAAAGGAGTAGAGATTGAAAAACAAAAATATGCTTGGGGTAATATGACGAAAACTTTGTTATCCTTACTTGATGCGTAGTTTTCTACCTACTATTAATAATTTGTTTCTTTTAATACCATTCATTTCGCAAAGGTCATTTACAGATAAGCCGTATCTGTCAGCAATTTTATACATGTAATCGCCTCTTTCAATGGTGTGATATTCCACTCCGGTAGGTAGCGCTACATAATCATATTTTTGTTTAATTAATTCAGCAGAACTGCTTATAATGTTGTTTTCTTTAAAAGAAATTAAAGCTTTGGGGTTTATGGCTTTTCCCTTATACCGCACTTCAAAATGTAAATGACTTCCTGAGGATCTTCCAGAACTACCACCTAACCCGACTACTTGTCCTGCTTGGACAATGTCTCCGGCTTTAACTTTAAATCTGTGCAGGTGAGCGTACAAGGTTTCTAAACCATTGTAATGTCTTATGATTACTACTCTTCCATAACCGGGATGGTAAAGAGCAACTCGCACCATTCCATCAAAAGTAGCATAAACAGGATCCCAAACTTCTAAATCTAAATCTATTCCACTGTGAGCTCTGCCATCTCTCCAACCAAAGTTAGAAGTAACTACTGGATCAATCAAAGGAGGGTGATAATTACAAAAATTGATAGAATCAGTTAAAGTGATAAGGGTAGTAGTATCATTTTTACAAATAGCTTCATCATAAGGAAAAATGTTTTTAGTATCCCATTTTTGGTAAACAGAGTTGGCAGGTAGGGGAGAATCGTCATAAAAATAAGTGAGTGAATTGTAGTAATCATGTTCTAACAACCTGCTTTCCGCATATTCGTTTAATTCCTTTAGAATTTCATTAGGAATTTGATCTAATTCCAGCAAAGAATCTATTAGTTGAATAATTTGATTGCCTGAAAGTTCAGAAATAGATGGATAAATAGGACTAGTAGAAGAAACCACCAATGCAGAAACAGTATCTTTTTTAGTGCGTTCTTCTTTTTTATCTCCTTTTTCTGAAAAAGAAAAAGCATGTAAGTTAGCTGTTAACAACAACAAAAATACATGGAATAAAATTTTATGGAAATTTACCTTTTTCATTTAAATGGGTGGCTAAGATACCAAAAAAATATAAAAGTCAACAATTACTATTTATAAAAGAGATGTTTATTAGCAGAGTAGCTTAGTTTTTTATCGCTCTTATCATTTCTCTCTTTCCGGGTGGTCCGGGTAGTGTTTCTAATTGAAAACCAACAGATTTAATAGTTCTTTTTACCACTCCTTTAGCGCAATAAGTTACTAAAATTCCTTTTGGTTTCAAAAAGTCATAAATTTTCGAAAAAATTTCATCAGTCCATAGTTCTGCTTGTTTTTCGGGAGCAAAAGCATCAAAATAAACAATATCAAATATTGTTTCATATTGGAAATCTGCTAAATCTTTATCTATCTTTAATAGATTGAAGTTATTAGTAATTGGAGTTAATGCATTCCATTCACAAATATATAAATGATTAAATAATTTTTTTTGGTCTGTATCAAGTTTTAATTGAGTAGGATAGTTTAGTTGTTGAACAAGCTCATTGGGAAGTGGAAATTTTTCTAGAGAAATATAATCAACCTTTTGAGAGGAATTTTCTATTGCTAATAACGTTAGTAAAGCATTTAATCCTGTTCCAAACCCAATTTCTAAAATATTGACAGTCTTTTTATCACCAAAATAATGCAGACCATTTTTGATAAAAACATGTTGAGACTCTTGAATAGCACCATGTATAGAATGATATGTCTCGTTTAGTTCTGGGACAAATAAAGTGTGAGAACCATCAGCAGTTTTTTTTAATTCCATTTAATAATCTTTAACTTAAACAATGATATAAATTATAGTTTCACACTTAATAACATGTAATTTTGCAAATGTAAATTTATGCTATGATAACACAAGAACATATCAACAAAAGTATTTCTTTTGAGGAATATTATCAACTACACGAAAAACAAGTAGCAACAGGATCAACCTCAGGAGAAGACCAATCTGAAGCGCTTGTTGAATATACCAAACTTAATTTTTCTCGATTAAAAAGAAGTTATAAAACAACAACTCCTTCAGAAAAAGTATTGGAAACAGTTGATTGTTTAAATGATAAAATGACTTGGTTAGTGTTAACAGAAACGTGGTGTGGTGATGCGGCTCAAAACATTCCTGTTTTAGCAAAAATTGCCGAAGCCAATCCGGCTATTTCTTTTCGTTTAATTTTTAGAGATGAACATCCGGAAGTAATGAATAATTTTCTTACCAATGGATCTAAATCAATTCCTAAATTAATTGCTTTAGATGAAAACCTTAATGTTTTAGGTACTTGGGGTCCAAGGCCTACTGTAATTCAAGAGTGGTTTTTAAGTGAGAAAGCCAAAGGAGCAGATATGGACAAACTAAAAATTGATTTACAACATAAATACAACGAAGATAAAGGTCAGTCCTTACAACAAGAAATGGTTGATCTAATGAAAACTTGGCTGAATAAAGAATGTTTTTCGATTTGATGGTATAGCCGTTTTGTTTTATTAACAAAGCAATAAGTGGTTTGAAAAAGGCTCTCTACAAAATTTCTTAATTTTGGGACTTTCAAAAAAAAACAACCACATGAAACATCCCATTATCATTTTTTGTTTGGCTATTACTTTTTTAGGATTTATTCCCAAGGCAAAAGCTCAAGATCCATTAACAGCAGGAGAAATAAAGTTAGCCCTAAATAAACTCAATACTTTAGGTAGTGTACTTTACTTAGCCGCCCATCCTGATGATGAAAATACCCGATTAATTGCCTATATGGCAAATGAGAAATTGATGCGTACTGGTTATCTTTCTTTAACTAGAGGAGATGGAGGTCAAAATTTAATTGGCACAGAACAAGGTGCTTTAATGGGGGTTGTGCGTACACAAGAATTATTAGAAGCTAGAAAAGTAGATGGTGGAGAACAGTTTTTCACTCGAGCTGTGGATTTTGGTTATTCTAAAACTCCTGAAGAAACTTTTGCCAAATGGGATAAACAAAAAGTATTGGCAGATGTGGTTTATATTATTAGAAAATTTAGACCAGATGTAATTATCACCCGTTTTCCTAAAACAGCTTATGCAGGACATGGACATCATACTGCTTCAGCAATTTTGGCTGAAGAAGCTTTTGATTTAGCGGCCGACCCTAAAGCTTTTCCAGATCAACTCACTTATGTAGATGTTTGGCAACCTAAACGATTGTTTTTAAATGCCAGTACTTGGTGGGATAAAGATTTACCAGAAAAAGCTAAAGACAATCCTAATTATATTACTATCGATGTTGGAACCTACAATCCTTTACTAGGAAAAGCGTATAGTGAAATAGCCGCAGAAAGTAGAACCATGCATAAAAGCCAGGGGTTTGGTGCAGCTAAGGTAAGAGGTACACAAACAGAATATTTATTATTGAAAAAAGGTGATAAATTTAATAATGATGTTTTTGATGGTATAGATTTTTCGTGGAATAGAATAGAGGGAGGTAAAGAAATTAGTGCTTTGATCCAAGAGGCAAATAATAATTTTAATGCTGAACAACCTGAAAAAATTGTTCCTACTTTATTAGAAGTATTTAATAAAATTAATGCACTTCCTTATAGTTCTTGGAAATATATTAAACTTGGAGAGACTAGCAGACTTATTAGTTCTTGTTTGGGTTTACATGCTGAGTTTATTGTTGATGATTATAGTGCTACACCAGGAACTTTGGTAACAGGCGTTGTAAATATTGTTAACAGAAGTAATTTAAAAGTAAAAGTGACTAATATTGGTGTTATGGAAGAAGACAGCACTATAAATATTGAGCTGCCTAAAAATGAAATGCTAAATATTAATATTCCTTTTGTTTGTAAAAGTGAAGCAAACACCAATCCTTATTGGCTTAATAAACCTTATAAAGGAATATTTGATGTCGCTCAACAAGACATGATTGGAGCTCCTATAAACAGAAATAATAATTACGCTGCTATTATGCTAGAGGTAGAAGGAACATTTTTTTACCTTACCCAACCATTACAATACAAATGGACAGATAGGGTTAAAGGAGAAATTTATAGACCTTTTGTTGTTTTACCTAAAATTACAGCTGCTGTCCCTGAAAATGTGTATGTTTTTTCAAATAATGAAACTAAAAAAGTAGTAGTGACCATTAAAGCACATCAAAATGATGGTAAAGGAACAGTGAGTTTGGCCTTGCCAAAAGGTTGGAAGCATAGCCCTGAAGTAGCAGAGTTCTCTATTGCTGAAAAAAATCAAGAACAACAAATTGCTTTTATGGTAACACCATCAACAGAAGCTTCTGAAGTAGATATGAAAGTGTTAATTAATAATACTCCTGCTAAAGAAGCTATTTTTATTGAATATGATCATATTAAAATCCAAACGGTTTTAAAAGAAGCTAGTGCGAAAATGGTGCGTTTAGATGTAAAAACTAAGGGACAAAAAATTGGCTACATAATGGGAGCAGGAGATGAAGTACCAAATGCCTTAGAACAATTAGGTTATCAGGTAGTGTTATTGGATGAAGATAAATTAAAAAATGGTAATCTAGCTCAGTTTGATGCTATTCTTTGTGGTATTAGAGCTTACAATACGAATAAATACATGAGCAACGTTTATACGCCAATTATGGATTATATTAAAAATGGCGGAAATTTTATTGTTCAGTACAATGTAAATAGAGGTTTAGTAACAGATAAAATTGGCCCTTACAATTTTAATATCAGTAGAGATAGAGTTACCGAAGAAGATGCTAAAGTCACTTTTGTTGATGCTAAACACCCAATATTGAATTATCCTAATAAGCTTACAACAAAAGATTTTGAAGGTTGGATACAAGAAAGAGGGTTGTATTTTGCAGATGAATGGGCTGATGAATTCCAACCAATTTTAATGATGAATGATATAGGAGAAACTAGTAAAAAAGGTAGTATTATAGTGGCTCACTATGGTAAGGGAAGTTTTATCTATACCGGCATATCTTTTTTCAGAGAGCTTCCAGCTGGAGTTAATGGAGCTTTCCGATTGTTTGCCAACATGGTTAGTTATAAGCAAGAAGTTAGAAATTAGAAGTTTTCTAACTTATAAACTTTAAACTAATTACTATTAACCATATTATGGCCACTCAGGGGTATCCTCATCAGACCATAAAACACTCCATTGAATTTCAGAAAGTACGTCATCTTCAAACCATAGGTTAATGCCTGTGTCTAAAAAACTGATTAATTTTTGGTTTTCATCTTCTTCAGAAAAGTCTTCTAAATAATTTTCGCCTAAATCCATATTTTCCGTCTCAGCTAAAGCCTCATCAACAGACAAACCAATTAATTTTTTACCGTTAATAGTTGCTTCTGGAGAGCTTGTAGCGATAGTAGTTAAACGCCATCCATCTTCTTCATCAAAAGAAAAAGAAGTTTCTAACTCATCATAATGCCAATCTTCAGTTTGGTAATCTTCATCTTCAGTAGCGTTATATAAATCTTTTTCTGTAGGATCACCTAAGCTTTGTTTTAGTTGAGCTCTTTTACTCCCAAAAGTAATATTGCTAATACCTTTACCTGCTTTTATTTCATAAGAAAATTTACTCATTATTTTTTATTTTTTGTGTACTACAAAGTTACAATGCTTATTGGATATAAATAGTTATTAGATAGTTTTTTCATTAAAGTATTTAGAAAGAACTTTTTAGACCTTATCCCAGTGTACTTGTATAAAGACACATTCTTATATCCAATTAATTTACTTTGGGCAAACTCTTTTGAATAAGTTTACAAATTATCTATAAAAGATTAAAAAATAGAAATATATCAAAGAATTACTTAAACCCAGGTATTTTACGCATCATAATGGTAAAAACCACAGAATAAAATAAGCCCATGAACACTAAACCAAACATCGTCCACATGGCTTGAAAATATGGAGACAAATACATGTTAATTCCCAATATCTGGTTAGATAAAAATGCTGTCAACTCCGTTTTGTTCATGGTTGATGCTTTTTCTTTAGCATCTACCGCTAATTTCTCGAAAAGTGGTTGTTTTTTTACCTCAAAAAAATCAGCATCAATTTTAGCATAATATACAAATGTGATAATTGCTACTAAAATTGCAAAAAAGGAAGCTGTTCTTGCTCCAGTTTTAAAATCTTCGCCAAAGGTAGGAGGAGTAGGGTTATTTATTTTATTGCTTCTTATACCAAAAAAAATGGCTAATAATAAAATAAGCATGTAAATATAGATAAGGTATCTTTCCATATCTCCATGCTGAGCACCTAACGAAAATATAATTAATTTAACACAAAGTGCTAATAAAGAAAATGTTATGGCTACTTGAAAAGGATTTTTAAACATTTGTAATTTGAGATTAGAGGTTAGTCATTAGGTGTTAGTTTTACTTATATTTAGCTCCTAACGACTAATTACTACTATCCATTCATTGAGGCTAAAAATTCCTCATTGTTCATGGTTTTGTTCATTCTGTCTTTTAAGAAATCCATTGCTTCAACAGGATTCATATCAGCAATATAGTTACGTAAAATCCACATACGCTTAGTAATATCAGCTCCCATTAATAGTTCCTCCTGACGAGTACTTGAAGAAACAATATCAATAGCAGGATAAATTCTTCTGTTAGATATTTTTCTATCTAATTGAAGTTCCATGTTTCCTGTACCTTTAAATTCTTCAAAAATAACTTCATCCATTTTAGAACCTGTTTCGGTAAGTGCTGTAGCAATAATGGTTAAAGAACCACCATTTTCAATATTTCTGGCTGCACCAAAGAATCTTTTTGGTTTTTGTAAGGCATTAGCATCAACACCACCAGAAAGTACTTTTCCTGAAGATGGAGAAACTGTATTGTATGCTCTTGCTAAACGTGTAATAGAATCTAACAAAATAACTACATCATGTCCGCACTCTACCATTCTTTTAGCTTTTTCTAACACCAAGTTAGCTAGTTTAACATGTTTTTCTGCTGGCTCATCAAATGTAGAAGCGACTACTTCAGCATCAACATTTCTTGCCATATCAGTAACCTCCTCAGGACGTTCATCAATTAATAAAATTAACATGTAAACTTCTGGATGATTTTCTGCAATAGCATTGGCAACATCTTTTAATAAAGTGGTTTTACCTGTTTTTGGTTGTGCCACAATCATTCCTCTTTGTCCCTTACCAATAGGAGCAAACAAATCAATTACTCTGGTAGATAAAGAATCTTTTGAATGTCCAGTTAAGTTTAATTTTTCTTTAGGGAAGATAGGAGTAAGGTATTTAAAAGGAACTCTATCTCTTACAAAAGCAGGTTCCCTGTTGTTAATAGCTTCCACTTTAATAAGTGGGAAATATTTTTCTCCGATTTTTGGTGGTCTAATAGCACCTTTTACGGTATCTCCGGTTTTTAAACCAAATAACTTTATTTGCGATTGAGATACATAAATATCATCAGGAGAATTTAAATAGTTGTAATCTGAAGAACGTAAAAATCCATAACCATCAGGCATAATTTCTAAAACTCCCTCACTAACAACAATACCATCAAAATTATATCCGTGGTCTTCGTTTCTTTGTTTTTCGTTGTTATCTTGTTTTTGATTAGGGTTGTTACTATTCGGATTATTGTTATTATTGTTGTTGTTAGGATTGTTATTTCCTTTGTTTTGGTTGTCTTGCTGTGGGTTTCTAGGTTTATTCTCAGCTTTAGGTTTGTTGGTATTTTGTTGAGTAGGTTTTTTTTCGGGTGAAGGAACAGCTTGCTTTTCTGTAGGGGTATTTACTTTAGCTTGTTCTTTGTTTTCTTCTTTTTGAGGAGCATTAGTATTCACTGGTTTTGAATTTTCTTCATCTTTAAACAAACTTGGCTCTTTATCAGCAGGAAGTCTTTTTCTTTTAGGTTTAGACTTAACTCCATTTGATGAAGCAGCAGGAGTTGGTTTTTTAGGTTGAGGATTAGCCTCTTTTTTTGCTTCAACCACTGCCTTAGGGTTGATGGCTTGCTGATCTAAGATTTGATAGATTAACTCTTCTTTTTTTAGCTTGTCAGCTTTTTTAATTTCAAGCTTGTCTGCAATCTCTCGCAATTCTCCAACAAGCTTCTTGTTTAATTCAATAATGTCGTACATAAATTTATAATATGAGATATATGATTTTCTAGATTTGTTATGTTATAATTCAAATATGAAATTCCATTGAGTGTGGAAATAAATAAAAATAAGAGGTTTCGCAATAAGTGAAAGATTAAAATTATAAAGATTTGGTTTACACTTATCAGGACTCTGATGGTGCAATATTAAACAAATAAATATTATTTACTCTTTTTTATAATTTTTTTTTATAATTTTTTTGGATTGATAAATGCTGATATTTTTTTAAAAGCATAAGCACACAATTTAATAAATAGCTATTTTTGTAACTTTTCAAAATATAAGCACCTTTAACTTTAACAATCAAATTTGAGCAAATTTACATTATACAAATTAACCAAAAGGCTTACTTGCGTAATATTCTTGTTAATACTGGGTATTCGTTTTACAAACGCACAATCGCTAACTAAAGTTAAAGGGACTATTATAGATGCTGATACTAAAGAACCACTTCCTTTTGTTAATGTTTCTTTTAAAGGAGCAAATATAGGAACTACAACCGATTTTGATGGTAATTATTATTTAGAAACACAATGGGGAACAACAACATTACAAGCTTCTTTTGTGGGATATAAAACCTTATCTAAAACAGTACAATTAGGAAAATCTCAAACCATTAATTTTTCTTTAAAAAATGAAGCTATTACTATGGAGGAAGTAGTAATTAAAGCTGATAATAAACGTTATAAAAATAAAGATAACCCTGCTGTTGCTTTAATTAAAAATGTTATTGATCATAAAGACAATAATAGATTAGAATCATTAAGTTTTTATGAATATGACAAGTATGAAAAAGTCGAAATAGACCTAAATAACATTACAGACGATTTTTTGGAAAAAGGCTGGTTAAAAAAGAAATTTCAAATAGTGTTGGAACATATTGATACTTCTGAAATAAACGGGAAACCTTATTTACCTATATTTTTGAGAGAAACAGCTTCTAAAATGTATTATAGAAAAAACCCTAAAGCTCTTAAAGAATATGAAAAAGGAACTAAACTAACAGGTTTTGAAGGCTATTTAGATGATGATGGTATTTCATTTATAATGGATAAACTTTATCAAGATATCAATATTTATGATAATGATATTTTCTTATTGTCGAATCAATTTACTAGTCCTATTTCGATTGTTGGTCCAACAATTTATCAATATTTTATTATAGATACAGTTAATATCAATGGTTATGAAACTATTAGATTAGCTTTCACACCAAGAAACAAAGGGAGTTTTGCATTTGTGGGAGATATGTATATTTTAAATGACTCAAGCTATGCCGTTGTTAAAATCGAAATGGGGGTGGCAGATCAAATCAACTTGAATTTTGTTAAGGATATGAAAGTGGATCAGGAATTTACAAAATTTCACGATAGTGTTTGGGTGCTTACAAAAGACAAAATTATTATTGATTATAATATAACTAAAAAAGGTAGAGGTTTTTTTGGAAAAAAGAATGTTCAATACACCAACTATTTATTTGATGTTGAAAGGGAAAATGATATTTATTCTCCAGTAGAAAAAATTATTAAAGCTGAAGATGCTAAAGAAAAAACAGATTCTTTTTGGGTAGAAGTTAGAACTGACACACTCACAAAACAAGAACAAGGTGTTTATACTATGATTGATAGTATTCAAAAAATCCCAGCTTTTAAGCGTACCATGGATATTGCTTTTTTACTAATTACTGGATGGCATTCCATTGGAAAAATTGAAATAGGACCTATTAATACTTTTTATAGCTTTAATGATGTAGAAGGGTTTAGGTTGAGAGGAGGATTTAGAACTACTACCAATTTTCACAAAAAAATTATGTTTGATACTTATCTCGCATATGGCTTTAAAGATGAAGAGTACAAGTATTACATAGGAGCAACTTATTCCTTTAATAAAAACTTTTTAGAAAACCCTCAAAACAGAATCTTAGTCTCCTATCAACACGAAACGGTTTTTCCTGGACAAAACCTTATGTTTTTAAATGATGATAACTTTTTGCTTTCGTTTAGAAGAGGTCAAGCAGATAAAATGTTGTTTTTTGATTCTTACACAGTAGATTACAATAAAGAATTCCATAGTGGTTTTGCTTATAATCTTATTTATGAATACAGAAAAGAACGTCCAATTGGAAATATGGTGTTTCAAAATGATGAATCACCTCAATTATTTGATGCCATTAGAACTGATAATATTAGTTTAAATTTACGTTTTGCTCCTAATGAACAGTATTATCAAGGAAAAAACTTCAGGTTACCTATTTACAATAAATATCCTATTTTTCAATTACGCCACAGACAAGGTATAGATGGATTAACCAATGGAACGTTAACTTACGGAAGAACCTCGTTCAATTTATTTAAAAGATTTTACCTTTCATTTTTTGGTTATTTAGATACTGAATCTGAAACTGGAAAAGTTTGGGGTAAAGTCCCTTTCCCTTTATTAAACTTACCTCAAGCCAACCAGTCGTTCTTTTTGCAAGAAGCATCTTTTAACTTAATGAATTTTATGGAATTTATGAGTGACGAATATGTTAGCTTTAAAGCAACCTATTATCCTAACGGTTTTTTCTTTAACAGAATACCTTTGTTTAACAGATTAAAATTAAGAGAAGTGGTGGGAGTAAAAGCTCTTTTAGGAAGACTCACCGATCAAAATAATCCTGATATTCAAGCAGATTTATTCAATTTTCCAACCAATGCAGACGGAACACCAACAACTTTTGCCTTTAACGAAGCAATTCCTTACATAGAAGTTAGTGCTGGTGTTTCTAATATTTTTAAAATATTTAGAGTAGATTTATTACAAAGAATTACTTATTTAGACCACCCTAATGTAAGTACACTTTTTGGTGTAAAAGGTCTTGGTATAAGAGCTAAAGGAAAAATAGATTTTTAAGTTGATTTAATTATCACCACTTGATTTTCCTTTGGTAGTTTTAACTTTTACCCTACGTTTTCTGTTATTTTTAGCACGTTGTTTGTTTGCGTATTTTTTCTTTTTTTCTAATTCTTTTTCAGCTTTCTTAGCAGCTTTTTTAGGGTTGGTATCGTATTTAGATTGTTTGTCGTATTCTTCTTTTATTTGAACACTAACAGGTTTTTTACTTTTTAATCCCGCACTGTATATGCCTTTTTTCTTACTCTTATGTTCTCTACCATGAAACATAGAGGATTGATCTATTTTTTTACTACATGAAAATAAAAAAATAGTGAGCAGTATAAGTAGGGTAGTTTTGTTTAATTGCTTCATAAATTCACTTTTCGTACTCTGCTAATAACGTATAAATATCCTTAATTAGTCTATCCACATCTTTTTTAGATGTGCCGTCATAAAATCCTCTCAATCTTTTTTCTTTATCAACTAATATAAAGTTCTCTGTATGTATAAAGTCATCTTTACCACCATCACCTTCTGTAACAGCTGCAAAATAGGTTTTTCTAGCAAGATCATAGATATGTTTTTTATCTCCTGTTACTAATTTCCACCTTTCAGAGGAGATATTATTTTTATCTGCATATTCTTTTAATACAGGAACAGAATCTTCTTCTGGCATTACCGTATGCGACAAAAATAAAATGTCACCATTTTCTTTAAATTCTTCGTAAACCCTAAGCATTTGGTCAGTCATTTTCGGACAAATAGTAGGGCAGGTAACAAAAAAGAAATCAGTTATATAAATTTTATCTTCAAAGTCTTTTGGAGTAACATTTCTACCATCTTGGTCAGTTAGACTAAAATCACCAACGCTATGGTTTTTAGTGGTTCCTTGTAGAGATTCATCAACTAATTTTGGATTGATATCGGCAGGATTGTAAATTTTTAAAGGTTTAGGCTTACTTATCATAAAATAAGCAATGGTAATACCAATTACAATAATAATAATTGAAGGGATAAGTGTTTTCACATTGATGATTTTTTTTACAAAAGTAGCTGTAAAAAGGATATAAAACAATCAACTAAACTATTCAGTTGGTTTTAACTCTTCAGTAATTCCTAATTCTTTGTTAAGCACTTGTTTTAATAGTTCACTATCAAGCTTTTTGGCAATAATGATCTTGTCTTTATTTAATAAATAAATTTGAGGTGTAGTAAAAACATCATAGGTAGTACTGTAGTTTAAGCTTTTTAAATCAGTATATCCTTTAGCAACATATTCTGTCGCTTTTTGTTTGTCCTCATAAACATCTTTTGGTACAGCTACATTATAAAAATCCATATTATTTTCTCTAATAAATTTTTTCCAAGCCTCATTATGGTCGGAGCTAACAGCATATACAGCAACACTTTTGTCTTTAATATATTGATAGTATTCTGCTATTTTGGGTAATTCTTTTTTACAATGCCCGCATTCAGGATCCCAAAAAATAAGAATGGTGTAATCTTTATCAATTTTATGCATGTTAACCCAATTTTGTTTGGCAGTATCAAGAAGCATAAGATTGATGGCTGTTTTACCTATTAGTACAGGAACTAACTTTCTAGCTTTGTCTTGTACTTTTTCTATTAGCTTTTCATCTGCCCAAAAAGCTTGTTCTTTAGTATAGTAATTTAAGGCTATATGAGCAAAAACAGCATCCATACCCATTATTTTAGATTTTTCGTAATGGTTGATTAAATAATGTATGGTGTATTTAAAAATTTCTTTGTTCGCTCTAGCTTTTTCAACTACCCAATCAATATCAGCATTAATAGAGTCAGGGTTAGGGTAAGCAAGTTTGGTAAAATATTTTTCGATTTTATTATGGTATAGCGGACTTCTAATTAAACGTTCATCACTAAAATCTATATCATCAAAAAAATGTTTTTTGTAATATTGATAACGTGTGTATTGAAGTATAGAGTCATTTTGTATGGTATCAAACTCCGTAGTTTCAGGTTCTTTCATGGCTTTAAATAAAGCAGCAACAAAAGTGGCAGGATGTTTTTTAATTATAGATAATCTGTAGTCTTGAACTTCTTTTTCAATGTCAGCCAATTGTTTTTCTATTTCTTTTTTTTCTTCGGTAGAAGTAGTTTCTTGTTTGTGCTTTTCGCGAAGTTTAGTAGCATTTTCTTGTATTTTACCTACGTGTAGTAGATGTTCTAAAAACAATTTATTTTCTTCAGATTTTTTCACCACCATATTTTTTACAGGGTTAAGTGTATCTGTTTCAATTTCAATAATAGGCTCATTAACCAGAATTTCAAACAAAATTCTACCATTATGAAAAACACCATAAATACCATATTCAATATTGTTTACACCTGTAAAATGAGCTATTCCTTTATCATTAACCTTAGCGGTATCTTTGTAATAACGCTGATTACCGTAGTAGTTAATTAAAAATAAATCTGTGTTTTTTAAGCCCTCAACTTTTAGTTTTATAGAATACTTATTGTTTTGTGCGAAAATAGAAACCGAAAGACTTAAGAGAAATAGAATAGGAAATAATTTCTTCATAATTTTGTGATGTTTTTAAACAAGTTCAAATTTAGGATTTAATTTCAGCAACCAAAACGGATTAAAAAAAATTAACATATCATTAAATTGTCAAAATATTTACTTTACATATCAATTATAGTGCCTTCAGTATTAATATGTTTAGGTCTTGTTATATATTTATATCAAGAGCATTTGATATTTTATCCAGAAAAATTATCTGATAAACACATTTTTAAATTCAGTGAATCATTTGAAGAGTTTAACATACAAACTCCTGATGGAGAGAAAATTAACGTATTGATATTTAAGTCAGAAAATCCTAAAGGATTAGTTTATTATCACCATGGAAATGCAGGTAGTTTAGAGCATTGGGGATTAAAAGCAAATGATTTTACTAAAAGAGGTTATGATGTTTTAATTTATGATTATAGGGGATTTGGTAAAAGCACAGGCAAAATTAAAAATGAAAAAATGCTATATAAAGATGCCCTTTTAATCTATAAAGAAATAGAAAAAAGCTACTCATTTGATAATATTATTTTTTATGGAATCTCTTTAGGTTCTGGTATTGCTGCAAAGTTAGCTCATGAAATAACCCCTAATAAATTAATTTTAGAAACACCATATTATAATTTTTATGATGTTTCAAAATTTCATTATCCATATTTACCGAATTCAATTTTATTACACTATCAATTTAAAACTAATAAGTGGATATCTGAAATAAAAGTCCCTATTCACTTAATACACGGCACTGAAGATGAAACAGTTCCTTATGAGATGAGTTTAAGACTACAAAAGATAGGTACAAACATTGATTTATGTACTATAGAGTATGGTTCTCACAATAACCTAAATACTTTTGAAGAATATCAAAAATATTTAGATAAAGTACTCAATTAAAGGGTTTATCCTAAATCAATGCTAATAAATTATTTATTTAATCGAAATTATTTATACATTTGTCGGAAGATAAGTAAATTCACTTATCAGTAAATATAAATTAATTTACAAAGTATAAAAGTAAAAATAGATTAACACATGAAAAGAAATTTAAAATACGTAATAGCTATTGTTGCAGCGTTTCCAATGTTAATGTACACATCTTGTACTGAAGACAAACCGATGGAAGAAGAAGTTGAAGTGGAAATTGTTACTGAAGAAAAACCACAAAACGAAAAATTTTACCAAATTCCTGCTCCAGATGAAATGTTTGGATTTATAAAAAAATCAGGGTTAACTTATAATAAAGCACTTATTAACTCTCCACAAAAGCAATCAAACTATACAACACCGTTAGGGCAAACTATGATTTTTGGTGTATATTCAGCAGATTTAGCTTATACAGCAGCATATGAAGAATTTAATGAGTCAATTAAATATTTCGCTACTATTCAGAAATTAGCTGAAAACATTGGTATTTCTGGAGCTTTTAATGAGGAGTTGATGAATAACATTAAAAATAACCTGGACAAACCAGAAGAATTGTTAGAAAACTCTAATGATTCTTATTTTTCTGTTGTGGATTATTTAGAGCAAAACGATCAAGGAGACAAGCTTGGTATAATTGCTGCTGCAGGATGGTTAGAAACAGTTTACATCGTTGCTAATTCAATTGATTATAATAAGAATGACGCTGCTTTACAAAGGTTAGCCGATCAAAAACTAACACTTGACAATTTATTGATGTACTTAGACAGATACAATGATAAAGCAGATGTTAAAGAAATGATTACAATGTTGAAAGAATTAGAGGTAGTGTTTGAACCTGTTGCAGAAAAAGATGCTAATTCATCTGGAATTACATTAAAGAAAAAAGGCGAAGGTAAAATGGTATTAGGTGGTGGAAGTTCATTGAAAATAACAAAGGAACAATTTGAAGCTATTAAATCTAAAGTAACTGAATTAAGAACTAAAATTGTTAAATAACATTAATCAATTAAGCAAAATTCACAAGTATAAAATTTAAAAGTTCAACAATGAAAAATATAAATAGTATCTTATTAATCCTATCAATAATTGCAATGCCAGTAGTAACTTCTGCGCAATATTGTAATCACTTCCATACTAAATATTGTCCACCATCAGAAAGTGATATGTATAGCTTAAATGGACAATCTAAAAGTGCATTATTTAGTAAAGGTCAAACATCAGAATTAAATGTAGTTGTTTACAAAGGTCAAGATTATAGAATATCGTTATGTTTTGATGAAACCTTAGGTTCTCAAATTACTTTTAAAGTGTATGAAACCAAAAAAGTTAAAGTAGAAAAAGTTATTGAAACTAAAACTATGGAAGATGAGTACGAAAAAGACGAAAATGGCGAGTTAATTGTTGATGAGTGGGGCTCGTACGTACCAACAGGAAATCAAGTAGAAGTAATAAGTAAAGAGACTGTAACTGTAGTAGAGCAACAAAAAAACTTGCTTTATGATAATAGTCAAGATGGATTTGCAACAGAGTTAGAGTTTTCTGTAGAAACAACCAGGAGATTAGTTTTGGAAGTTTCAATTCCTGGAAGTGGCGGAAGCGGAAACACTAAGAACAAACTTATTAAATCTACAGATATGGGTTGTGTAGGTATTTTAGTAGAACACATGACCACTCCGATACAAGGGTTTAAAGGTACAGGGTTTTAAAATACCCACACCTGTTACACATAGGAAAAGCTACAAATTATTGTAGCTTTTTTTATTTAATAATATTTTTAAATAGTTACCTTTACAAGTATAATAACGATTTCGTTATTCATCAAAAAAAGGTTAAACTGTATGTTGAAAATGGAGCAAATTAAACAACTATTAATATTAAATATTTTTATTTCATTTTTGTTGTTATCATGCGATAGTAAAAAAAAACAAACGATAAGCCCTACTTATGAAAAACTTACCGAATCGGTTTATTCATCAGTAATTATACAACCAGATAGCTTATACGAAGTGTTTTCTTCTGTTACTGGAATTATAGATGAAGTAATGGTTCAAGAAGGAGATATAGTTAAAGAAGGAGATAAATTGTTTTTGATTACTAATAATACACCAATTTTAAATACAGAAAATGCTCGATTAGCCTTACAAATAGCACAAGAAAACTACAATGGCAAAAATGCTGTTTTAGAAGATATGAAAAATGAGATAGAAATAGCCAAATTAAAATTAGTTAACGACTCTATAAATTACTTAAGACAGAAAAGTTTATGGCAACAAAACATAGGAGCTAAAGCCGAATATGATGCTGCTAAATTAAATTTTGAAGCGTCTAAGAACACATATAGTACGTTACAAAATAAATTTAAAAGGACAAAAAACGAACTGAAACAGCAAGTAGAACAAGCTAAAAATAATTACCAAGCCTCTTTAATTTTAACAAAAGATTTTACTATTAAAAGTAACATTAATGGGAAAGTATATGCTATTAATAAAAAGCCAGGAGAAATCGTTTCGATACAGCAATCTATAGCTACAATGGGAAGTTTATCAAACTTTATTGTTGAATTATTAATTGATGAAGTAGATATTGCTAAAATAGAAATTAATCAATTGGTTATAGTTAAGCTAGATGCCTATTCCAATAAGGTTTTTAAAGCCAAAGTAAATAAAATATATCCTCAAAAAAATGAAAGAACCCAAACATTTAAAATAGATGCTGAGTTTATAGAATTACCTCCAAAATTATATCCAGGTTTATCTGGAGAAGCCAATATCATCATAAATGAGAAAGAAAAAGTCTTGGTTATTCCCAAAAATTATTTGGTTAATAACAACTCTGTAAAAACTAAAGAAGGATTAGTAGAAATTACAACTGGTTTAGAAAGTATCGATAAAGTTGAAGTAATTTCTGGTATTGACGAGAATACAGTTATTTATCAACCCGAATTGTAGGATGAATAGTTTCCGTATTATATTAGGCATTTCTAAAATTCATTTAATTTCTAGAATAAAACAAACCTCAATTGCGGCTTTAGGTGTTACTTTTGGAATAAGCGCATTTATAATACTTATGGGGTTTATGAATGGACTTAATGGTTTGTTGGATGGCTTAATTTTAAATAGAACACCTCATATTCATGTTTATAATGATATAAAACCCAGCGAAAATCAGCCCATTGCATATTTTAAAGATGTTTCAGAAACATTTAATGTAGTACATTCTGTAAAACCTAAACAAACTCAAAAAAAAATACATAATGCTCAACCATTAATCAACTATCTTAACCAAACCCCTAAAGTTAAAGGAGCCATTCCACAAGTAAGTGCTCAAGGTTTTTATATTTCAGGGAACCAACAATTAAATGGGATGATTACAGGAATTAATGCTTTAGCTGAAGCTAACTTGTTTAATTTTGATAACTATATTACAGAAGGGAGTGTTATTGATTTAAATAACAATATAAATGGAATTTTACTTGGAATTGGGGTAGCAAAAAAAATGTCTTTAAGAATAGGTGACAGAGTTCAGATTGCTAATATTAAAGGAGAAATTATTCCTTTAAAGATTGTAGGTTTTTTTCAAAGCGGTTTAGCAGAAATTGATAATACACAAAGTTATGTCAATGTAAAAACAGCTCAGCGTATTTTAGCTGAATCTGAAAGTTATATTACAGATATTAATGTTAAACTACATAATATAGAAGACGCTGTAGCCATGTCGAAATTTATTGCTAATGAATTTGGACTTACAGCTATAGATATAAAAACTGCAAACGCTCAATTCGAGACAGGAACATCAGTAAGAAACCTCATAAGTTATGCAGTATCTATAACCTTGTTGTTGGTAGCGGGCTTTGGAATTTATAATATTTTAAATATGATGATTTATGAAAAAATGAATGATATAGCTATTTTAAAAGCTACAGGTTTTTCTGGTAATGATGTGAAAAGAATTTTTATTAGTCAGGCAGTTATTATAGGTATAGTAGGAGGAGTATTAGGGTTGATAATAGGTTATTTAGTAAGTAGATTAATTGATAATATTCCTTTTGAAACCGAAGCCATTCCTAATATTACTACATATCCAGTAGTGTATAATTATATTCATTATATAATAGCCATGTTATTTGCCATGATATCTACTTTTATTGCCGGATATTTACCCGCACAAAAGGCTAAAAACATAGACCCTGTTGAAATAATAAGAGGACAATGAGCACAATACTTGAAGCAAAAAATATCAATAAATACTTTAGAGATCCAGTGCTTTTTCATGCACTTAAAAATATCAGTTTTGATATAACTAAAGGAGAATTTGTTTCTATTATGGGGAAATCTGGTTGTGGAAAATCAACCCTACTTTATATACTTTCAACAATGGATACCGATTATGACGGAGAGTTATATATTGATGGAGAATTAACAAGCGGAAAAACCAATGATGAATTGGCTTTTATTAGAAATAAACACATTGGTTTTGTATTTCAGTTTCATTATTTACTACCTGAATTTACAGTTTTAGAAAATGTAATGTTGCCAGCAAAAAAATTGGGAGAAAAAAGTATCGAAGAAATTGAATATGATGCTATTGAAAAGCTGAAACTACTTCATATTGATGATCAAGCCTTAAAATTAGCATCAAGAATTTCTGGAGGACAAAAACAAAGAGTATCCATTGCTAGGGCTTTAATAAATAGCCCAAGTATTATTATGGGAGATGAGCCAACAGGAAATTTAGACAGTAAAAATGCCGAAAATGTATTTAATATTTTTCAGGAATTAAGTCATCAGCAAAACCTTTCGTTGCTAATAGTTACACATGATGAAGAGTTTGCAAATAAAACCGATAGGATTATCACAATGGAAGATGGCCATATTATTTAATTAGTTATTAAAATTCATGCAAAAATATTTAGATGTAACTCAAGCAATATCAGATGGGATTATCGAAAAAGGATATGCTGTAATAGATAATTTATTACCTGATAGCCAATTAAATGATATTATTGATAGGTTTGAAGAATTACAGCAAGAAGATGAGTTTTCTAAAGCCGGAATTGGTAAGCAAATTCATTATACGATAGATAAAACAGTAAGAGGAGATTTTATTCGCTGGATTGATCCAAAAGATAAAATCGCACCTGTTTTCAAGTTGTATGAATACATCAATGAATTAATTATTCATCTCAACAGAACTTGCTATTTAGGAATTAAAGATTATGAAACACATTATGCTTTTTATCCTGAAGGAAGAGGCTATAAAATGCATAGAGATAGATTTAAAACTAATCCTCACCGAATAGTTTCTTTTGTTTTTTACCTTAATAAAAATTGGCAACAAGGAGATGGAGGTGAGCTGGTTTTATTTGATGAAAAAAAAAACGAGATAGAAACTATTGCTCCAAAAGCCAATAGACTTGCATTATTTCTAAGTGAAACTTTACATGAAGTAAAAAATTGTAATAACGAAAGAAGAAGTATTACCGGTTGGTTGTTAGATGTTCCTACCAAACTTACTTTTTTAGGTTAGGTTTGGTAGGAATAGTTTAAATTTATTTTTTAAACTCTAATAATGTTTTTTTGATAATATTTACACAATCTAATAATTGTTCTTCGTCCATTACTAATGGTGGAGCAAAACGGATAATATTTCCATGAGTAGGTTTAGCTAATAAACCATTATCTCTAAGTTTTATACAAATATCCCAAGCGGTTGAGCTATCTTCAGTATCATTAATTAAAATGGCATTTAACAAACCTTTACCTCTAATAGCATTTACCAAGTCTGTTTGCTCAATAACTTTATTCATTTCTGTTCTAAAAAGCTCTCCTAAACGGTAAGCATTTTCAGCCAAGTTTTCATTTTTAATTACTTCTAAAGCAGCTATAGCAACTTTTGCGGCTAATGGATTGCCCCCGAAAGTTGAACCATGCTGACCTGGTTTAATAACATTCATGATGTCATTATTAGCCAAAACTGCTGAAACAGGATAAACTCCACCAGAAAGTGCTTTACCTAAGATTAATATATCTGGTTTGACATTCTCATAATCACAAGCTAAGGTTTTTCCTGTTCTTGCAATACCTGTTTGCACTTCATCGGCAATAAAAAGTACGTTGTTTGCTTCACAAACTTCTTTGGCTTGTTTTAAGTAGCCATCTGTGGGAACATAAACTCCAGCTTCTCCCTGAATAGGTTCTACTAAGAACCCTGCAACATCCTTCTCTTCTCTTAATACCTTAATTAAAGCTTCAATGTTGTTATATTCTATGCTTACAAATCCTTCTGTATAAGGACCAAAGTTTTTTCTTGCATCTTCATCATTAGAAAATGATATAATAGTAGTTGTTCTTCCGTGGAAGTTATTACTACAAACAATTATTTTTCCTTTGTTTTCGGCAATACCTTTCTTTTCGTAGCCCCATTTTCTGCAAAGTTTAATCGCTGTTTCAACAGCTTCGGCTCCGGTGTTCATTGGTAATACTTTGTCGAAACCAAAAAAATCAGTTACATATTTTTCGTAAACACCTAAAGTATCATTATAAAAAGCTCTAGAAGTTAATGTGAGTTCTTTTGCTTGTTCTGTAAGTGCATTAATAATTTTCGGATGACAATGTCCCTGATTAACAGCAGAATATGCTGATAAAAAATCGTAATACTTTTTTCCTTCCACATCCCAAACAAAAACACCTTCTCCTTTAGCTAATACAACAGGTAGGGGGTGGTAGTTGTGAGCTCCATACTTGTTTTCTAATTCCATTGCCGCTGTTGAAGATAGCTTGTTTTCAGTCATTGTATTCATAATATAAGTGTTTTATTAATTGTATTTATTACTCAAAATTAAGCATAATGCCTACAAGAAAAAAGGATTTCAATTGTTCAATTTAGAAATGTTTTTGTCTTGAATTTTAGCTAAGAGAACTAACATCGTAATAGCTCCAACGGTAGCATAAAACATATCAGACTGTGTATCCCAAACATAGCCTTGAGTACCTAAAAAAGCTTCTGCATTTTCGCCAGAGAAAAGTGCTACCCACCATTCTAAAAATTCATAAATCGCACTAAAACTTAAACAAATACATACCACAATAAAGTTTAACCACTTTTTGTTGGTTACTATATTGTTTCTAACAAATATTTCTCTTACTATCATGGCAGGAATAAAGCCCTGAGCAAAATGCCCAACTTTATCGTAATTGTTGCGAGATAAATCAAAAACTTCTTTAATCCAATCAAATAAAGGAACTTCTGCATATGTATAATGCCCACCAATAAATAAAATATAACTATGAAATAAGATAAAACAATAGGTAAGGAAGGTAAATTGAAATTGTTTAAAAGTAAAAATTAAAATAATTAATCCTAAAATAGCAGGAAAAACTTCTAATGCCCATGTAAAATAATCAAAAGGTTGTATGCCCGACCATATTAAACCGATAATAAATAAGCCAATTAAAATTAGATGTTTATTCATTTTCTTGGGCTAGAAGTTGAGGCTCTTCTTTTTTATCACTTTTCTCTTTTTTCTCGTTTTTGTTTGTCATTAGACCCAGCATCATCATAAAAGCAGTTAATATAATTACTTGTATAATAAGTGATTTATTCACCAATTCAATAGTCTGTGATGGAGTAATGGCCAGAAACAACAAAATGGTGATAAGTCCTCTTGGGGCTATTAATAGTAGTGGACGTAGTGGTAATCTAGAAAATTTAAGTTGAATGAATCTAAAAATAAAAATAGCACCAACAATAGCTCCCGACCATATTAAAGATTCTTGGTTAATTATCTCTGCGGTATCTATTAGGTAACCAAAAAGCATAAAAAAGATGGTTCTAATAAGGAAAGTTCCTTCCATAACTATTTCCTTAAATTTCATTACTTCTTCATTTAGTTTATTAGGTTTAACTTTTCTTATCCATTTTATATACTTTAATTCATCAAGGTTTCCTAAAAATATCCCAAAAAGAAGAATAAATATTAGTGCTGGTAGGTGAAACATTTTAGAAATGGCATATATTGTTATGATAATTATAATTATAGGAACAAATTTAGTGTGGTTATTTATTTTACTTAAAAGAACAGCCAAACCAAGTGTGGCAACAAATGAAATAACAATTATTAAAAGAATTTGTAAGGCAAAATTTCCAAAAGCTGTAGCATCAATATTATCATTTAGAGCTATAAAATCGAAAAATATTACTCCAAAAATATCAGACAAACTACTTTCGTAAATAATAAATTCTTTACTCGATTTGGTAATGTTTTTTACACTGGGAATAGCAATAGCACTGCTTATTATAGAAAGTGGAATGGCATTTAATAAACTGTCTTTATAAGAATAATCTCCGAAGTAATAAAAAGCATAAGCTAAAATGAAACTCAAGCCAACTGTTTGGATAAGCGAGGCAAAAACAGATTTTTTAATAAGAGGAAAATTAGATCTTTTAAATTCCAATTCTAATGAACCTTCTAAAACTATTAAAATCAGCCCAATTGTACCAAAAATAGGCAGTAATGAATTTAAATCAGGAATAGAAATATCTAAAAAATAAAGTACTTGCTTAGCAGACCAACCTAAGGTAAGCAACAAGATGACAGATGGTATTTTTGTTTTAGGAGCACTAAGGTCGAACAGGTATGCTAAAATAATTAAAGCACAAATAGATATGATGATAGGTATAGTCATAAATTTATACAGCAATAGGCTGTTATTTTCCAAAAATAATTAAAACTCACTACTTTTGTAGTAAGTAGTTGTTAAATTTATAAAGAAACTTCAGCTTTGATGTGTGGGTGTGGGTCGTAGTTTACCAATTCAAAATCTTCAAAGGTAAAATCATAAATATTTTTAATATCAGGATTGATTTTCATAGTCGGTAACTTTTTAGGAGTTCTTTGTAGTTGAAGCTGAGCTTGTTCGATATGGTTGTTGTACAAATGAACATCACCAAAAGTATGAACAAATTCACCAGGTTCTAAATCGCAAACCTGAGCAATCATCATGGTAAATAAAGCATAGGAAGCAATATTAAAAGGAACACCTAAAAAAGTATCGGCACTTCTTTGGTAAAGCTGGCAAGATAATTTTCCGTTGGCGACATAAAATTGAAAGAAAGCATGGCAAGGTGGGAGAGCAGCTTTTCCATTAGCTACATTCTCTGCAAAAGATACTGATGTGTCAGGTAAAACACTTGGGTTCCATGCTGAAATCATTAGCCTTCTACTATTAGGATTTACTTTAATTTGCTCAATCAAGTCAGATAGCTGATCAATACCTTCTCCATTCCAATTTCTCCATTGGTAACCATAAACAGGACCTAAATCACCATTTTCATTTGCCCAACCGTTCCAAATATTTACTCCATTTTCTTTTAGGTAAGTAATATTGGTATCACCTTTAATAAACCAAAGTAATTCATGTATAATGGATTTTAAATGTAATTTCTTAGTAGTTAAACATGGAAAGCCTTCATTTAAATCAAATCGCATTTGGTAGCCAAAACAACTTAGTGTTCCTGTTCCAGTTCTGTCGCCTTTTTGAACGCCATTTTTTAAAATATGGTCTAATAAAGTTAAATATTGCTGCATGTTCTTCTCGTTAAAATAATGAAATACAAAAGTCGATTAAAATTGATTTTAATTCAATAGTTGTTAATACATTTTGATAACTTGTTTATAATGATTAATTATTACTGTTTAAAAGATAATAACCATTTAATCGCTTTTTCTTCACTTTTAAACATTTTGGTTGGAGCAGCTGGTTTTTTAAATTTAATAAAAAAATTAGCTATTAATACAGTCATTAGTGAACTTGTTAGGATAGCCATAGCAATGTTTAAATTGGTAACTTCTTTACTTGCTAAATAATCTTGAGCTGCTTTTGAAATATGCCACATCTTTCTAATATCACCAAGTATGAGTGCTTTTTTTCCTTGTTGAAGTTTTTCACGAGCTTCTTTATTAGCAATAACATGCTCTAACTCAACAATAGCATCTTCTTTAAAAGCAGCATATAAATAACCATCTCTTAGCTCTAAAATTGCTGTTTCAGTCTCTATACAATCTATTACTACCAAAAAAATTAAATATTAGTTAGATTAATTTTGTCGATAAAAATAAACAATTTATAGTTTCAACCTAGCATTTGGTGTGTAATTTTTAGAAAAATCATTATTTTCTAAAAAGTGATAATAACCTGTTATAGCAATCATGGCAGCATTGTCAGTGCAATACTCAAATTTTGGTATAAATACTTTAATTTCATGCGTTTCTAGTGATTTAAGAGCATTTCTAAGTCCTGAATTAGCAGAAACACCACCAGCAATAGCAACCTGTTTAATGTTGGTTTTTTCAACAGCTTTTAGCAGTTTGCTAATAAGAATGTCGACTATGGTCTTTTGTACACCTGCACAAATATCTTTTATGTTTTCAGTAATAAAATTCGGATTAGATTTTATTTCTTTTTGCAAAAAATACAAAACAGAAGTCTTAAGTCCACTAAAACTAAAACTCAATTCATCAACTTTAGGATGGGGAAATGAAAATCTATCAGGATTACCTTCTTTGGCATATTTATCTACCAAAGGACCACCGGGGTAGGGCAGTTGAAGCATTTTAGCAATTTTGTCAAATGCTTCTCCGGCAGCATCATCAATGGTTTCACCAATAACTTCCATTTTAAAATATCCATCCACTCTAACAATTTGCGTGTGTCCACCACTTACGGTTAAACACAAAAATGGAAATTCTGGCATTTCTTTTTCTTCATTTTGTTCCTGAATAAAATGAGCTAAAATATGCCCTTGCATATGATTGACAGCTATGGCTGGAATATTTAATCCTATAGAAAGTGTTTTAGCGAAAGAACTGCCTACCAATAAAGAACCCAATAAACCTGGTCCATTAGTGTATGCCACAGCAGTAATATCATTTTTAGTAATCCCTGCCTTTTTTAAAGCAGCATCTACCACAGGTACAATATTTTGCTGATGAGCCCTAGAGGCAAGTTCAGGAACTACTCCTCCATACTTTTTATGAATCTCTTGGTTAGCAATTATGTTGGCAAGAACTTTGCCGTTTGATATTACAGCAGCTGCAGTATCATCGCAAGAAGATTCTATTCCTAAAATTATTGTGGAAGATTGATGCATTAAATGTATTTTTGAGGTCTCAAATTAAAGTTCAAAACTATCAAAAAAAGAAATAAAATAATGTTAATTGTTACGGCATTTATTGTGCTTGTAGCTATTCTTGCCTCTTTGATAGTGTATAACAATGCGTTTCAAACTTTTTTAGTAAAAAAATACCTAAATTATTTAGCTAAAGAACTAAATACAACTATAAGTGTAGAAAATGTAGAGGTTTCCTTTTTTAACAATTTAAAAATTAATCGTTTATATATTGAAGATTTACATAGTGATACACTTTTTTATGCCAATGAAATTGAAGCTAAAATTGGAGTGTTTTCTTTAGGAAATAATAAGATTGATATTAAAAAAATAACTTTAAATGAACCATTTTTTAATTTACAGCACCATAAAGATAGTCTCCATAACAACTTGTTTTTTGTCATAAATTATTTCTCTACAGAAGAACCAAAAGATACATCAACAACAAAATGGAAAGTAAAATTTAATAATATTGAAATTCAAAAAGGTAAATTTACTTACAATAACAATAAAGTAGAAAAATCAGATTATGGCATAGATTATCAACACGTTGAGATAACTTATTTAAACACATTGTTAAAAGACATTAATTTTATTCAAAATGGTGTTGAAAGTGAAATTTACAACATGAGTTTTTATGAAAAATCTGGTTTTCAGTTAGATGATTTAACTACTGATTTTGCTATTTCTGATAAAGGAATTTTTGCTAAAAAGATGTTATTAAAAACGCCTAATTCTGTTATAAATGGAGATATTATTTTTGCAACAGATAGTTTTGCTGATTTATCTGAATTTATTACCAATGTTAATATTGAATCACATTTTGACTCATCTAAGGTAAGCTTTAGAGACATTTGTATTTTTACTAAAGAATTAGATTGTTTAAACAAATATGTTATACTAGATGGTGATGTGAAAGGACGAATAGATAAATTAAAAGGACGAAACCTATCTATAACAACAGATGACGGAACTTACTTTAATGGAAATGCAGATGTAAGTGGCATCCCAAAACCTGATGAGATTTTTATTTACTTAGACATTAAATCTTTGATTACTTCAAAAAATAAATTAGAACAAATTCCTTTATATCCTTTTGTTAGCGAGACATTCATACAACTGCCTGACAATATGAAACACCTTGGGAATATTAATTTCAAAGGTAAGGTTTCAGGCTTTTTAAATGATTTTGTTGCTTATGGTAATTTTTCTACAGCTTTAGGTAATATCCACACAGATTTAGCTTTAAAAATGAAACAGGATAAAACTTATTATTCGGGAAAAATAAGTACACGTAGTTTTCATTTAGGTAAGTTTTTTGAAGTGCCTAAGCAAATAGGAAAAATTGCTTTGAATACTAAAATTGTAGGAAGTGGTTTTTCGCTGAAGGATATAGATGCTAAGCTTACCGGGAAAATTAAAAAGATTGAGATTAAAGACTACCCTTATTCCAACATAACAGTTGATGGTAATTTTCAAAACCAAATTTTTGATGGTTTTCTTGATATGAAAGATGAAAACCTAATCTTTAATTTTAATGGAAACGTTGATTTTTCTGGAGAATTACCCCATTTACAATTTACCTCAGAAATAAAAGAAGCCAAGTTAGCTAAGTTAAACCTTATTGAGACGAAAGAAAAAATGAATACTCGTTTTTCTACTGATGTAAAAATAGATTTAATAGGAAACAATATTGACAACATTGTTGGTGAAATTGAAATGCACAACACCAATTATATTGATAAACTTGACACTATTTTTATTCCTAACACATACTTAAAATCCATTAAAACAAATGGCTCTAAATCTATCCAATTAAATTCAGATTTTGCTACTATGGAAGTGCAAGGAAACTACCAATTTACGGACTTTAGAGCTATAATTAACAACATTATATATACTTACCTACCATCTCAAAATAAAGAAACTTATACTCCTGAAAAAATTATTAATAACTTCATTTTTACAGCATCTATTATAAATACAGATATTCTTACAAAACTATTTTTTAATGATATTAGATTGGGTCCAAACACTAATGTAATGGGAGAATATAATTCTGATGCTAATCATTTGCTTATTAGCGGATCAGCAGATAGTATTATAGCTTTTGGAAATCAGTTTAAAGCTTTAAAATTAAAAGGAAAGGCTAATAACAATCAATTAGAACTTGATGTGGATATTGACAAAGTTTTAGTTTTTAATGTAGATAGTCTTTTTATGAATGATTTTAAACTTTCTACAATGCTAAGAGATGATAGTTTAATTACAGATATAACTTGGTTAAATGATTCTTTAAGTGGAAGACCTCTAGATGCATCATTAAATAACATAACTTATTTTCAGAAAGAACAAATTACCAGCAGCTTTAGCAATGCTTATATTTATTTAGATAATTTGCAGTGGCAACTTTCAGATGGAAATACAATTGTCATAGATACCAATAGTATAAGCATCTCTAACTTTAAGTTTGCTAATGAAAATCAAAAAATAATTGTGGATGGGACTATTAGCAATGACAATACTAAACAGCAAATGGATGTAATGTTTGAAAATTTTAATTTAGGATTATTCAAGTCGCTAATTCCACAAAATGCCGCAAAATTAGAAGGAATTTTTAATGGAGTGGCATCACTTAAAAAAATGAATAACGAACTACTATTTACATCAGATTTAAACATAAAAGACTTTACATTAAATGATTATTTAATTGGTCAGGGAAACATTAAATCAAAATGGATTACTGAAAAAGAAGCTTTAAATATTGATGCTAAATTTTTTAATGAAAGAATGCCTTCAATTATTGTTTACGGAAATTATTTTCCCAATAAATCAGTTGATGACAACTTAGATTTTTTAATAACCTTAAACCAAACAGAATTAAGTATTTTAGATGCCTACGTGAAAGACCATGTAGCAGGTTTAAATGGTAAAGCTACTGCTAATATTCAGGTGAAAGGAAATATGAAAAAACCTCAATTTTCTGGAAAAATTAGTTTAATAAATACTAAAGGCACAGTAAACTACTTAAAAACTAAATATGAAGTGCCATCACTTTTAATAAATGTAACGCCTGATATGATTTCATTTGATAATGCTCTTTTTCTTGATGAAAGAAAAAATAAAGCTTTCGGAACAGCAACATTATATCATGATAATTTTAAAAATTTTAGTTTCGATTTGGGTATGCGATTAGAAGACTTTATGGTTCTTAATACAAGTAGGTTAGATAATCCAGATTATTACGGAATTGCTTTTGCTAGTGGTGTTATTGGAGTAAATTACGACCAATATACTTCTAAAACGGGTATTGAAGCTAACATTACTACATCAAAAAACACCATTTTTAATATTCCACTAGAAGGAAATGAAGAAATTGAAGAAAATAAGTACATCACTTTTGTTACAAAAATAGATTCTTCAGCTCTAGCAGAAATGACTGAAGAAGAAGAAGTGGATTTATCTAACTTTTTTATGACTTTCGATTTGAATATTACAGACGATGCAGAAGTTAGGCTGATTTTTGATGAAAAAATTGGTGATATTATGAAGAGTAGAGGAAATGGTAACTTAAAATTAGAAATTAATTCCGAAGGAGATTTTTCTATTTTTGGAGATTATGTTGTAAAAAGTGGAGATTATCTTTTTACACTTCAAAATGTAATTAACAAAAGATTTAACCTGCTTGAGGGAGGGACAATAAAATGGAATGGAGACCCATTAGATGCACAAGTTGATATTAGTGCTTCTTATAGAACAAGGGCAAGATTATACGATTTATTAATGTCTATGGACACATCAGATGTATTAAAGAAAAGAATCCCCGTTGACTTAGTATTACACATGAAAAATTCTTTATTAGCTCCAGATATTAATTTTGACATTGTATTACCAACAGCTGATGAAGACACAAAGAGTAAAGTAAAGAGTATTTTGTACGTTAGTAGTCATGAAGAAAACATTCAGGAGTTAAACCGACAAGTATTTTCTTTATTAGTGTTAAATAGGTTTTTGCCACCACCAGGAGTAGATGGCGTTGCAGGCAATGCTGGACTTGAAAAAACAGCTACAAGTGAACTTTTATCAAATCAATTGAGTAATTGGCTTTCTAAAATTAGTAACGAATTTGATATCGGTGTAAATTATCGTCCGGGAGATGAAATTTCCCCACAAGAGTTTGAAGTAGCTCTTTCTACACAATTACTAAATGATAGACTAATTATAGATTCTAACTTTGGAATTGCTGATAGACAAAATGGTTCTACAGTAAATCAAAATACCAACAATCTTATTGGTGATGTTGTGTTGGAATACAAAATTTCTAAAGATGGAAAACTAAGAATAAAAGCATTTAACAAGTCTAATCAATTTTCTTTATTAGAAATAAATAGTCCTTATACACAGGGTGTAGGACTTTCTTACAAAGAAGAATTTGATAGTATTGGTGAGTTTTTCAGGTCTTTTTATAGCCTTTTTCAAAGGAGAACTAAAAAACAGCCTATTAATGATTAAAACAAAAAAAGCCTTCGAGAGTCAAATCTCAAAGGCTTTCTTAAACCTAAAACTTTTAATTAAAAAACTAACATCCGTTTCATTTCAACTATTATGCCACATTTTTTTAACGTTTATTATGGATAAAGAGAATTAAAAATTATGTAATTTTACCTCAATTCTTAAAAAGAGCACTTGTGAAAAGCTTTTCTAAACATATTCTATTTACTGCATTAGTGCTGATGTTTGTTGTTGGTTTATCAGCTCAAACCAATAAGGTAGATAGTTTGAAATATAACCAAGACGATGAATATGTAGTTCCTTATGATTCTTTAAGTCCGATAGATAAACTCAATTATAATTTTAGATTTGGAGCAATGATAATGTCTAACGGAAGCTTTGGAACTTACTACAATCCTTCAGTTACTTATCAACTCACCAAAAAATGGAGTATAAATACAGGAGTTACCTATCAAAATGTAAGTGCCAATAATATGCCTATGTTTACAGATTTTGGTTACCAACCTTTTACAGGTAATATCTCCCAATTTTATGGTTATGTTGCGGCTAAATACCAAATAGATGAAAGATGGGCAGTAGGAGGTTCTGTTTTTTATAATGCGATTACCTTTAATAATCCTTATTACGCTTATTCTAGCAACAATATTTCTCCAATGGATAGAGTGGGTTACTCAGGTTTTGTTGAGTATAAATCGCCAAGTGGTTTTATTATTAGTGGTGAAATTAGAGTAAACGATAGGTTTAATCCTTACAATAGATTTGGAGGTTTTAATTCTGGTATTGGAGCAGGTTTCGATAACAGTTTTGGCTCCCCATTTTCTACTTGGTAAGAAGCTTTTTTAGTTTTCTATGTAAATAAAAGCACTTTAGCTGCTTAATTTATTTTTGTATTTTTTTCTTTATATAAATGAAGTTATAAACTTTATATCGCATCAAAATATTTATACCTTTGCAGCAATATTTATTTAAGCTGTTATTAATGATAAAGGATACCGTTATTTTTGATTTAATTCAAGAAGAAGAACACCGCCAAAGTGTAGGTGTGGAGTTAATTGCTTCAGAAAATTATGTTAGTTCTCAGGTAATGCAAGCTATGGGAAGTGTACTAACCAATAAGTATGCTGAAGGCTTACCTTTTAAGCGTTATTATGGAGGTTGCGAAGTAGTGGATGAAATTGAGCAGTTGGCAATAGACAGAGCAAAAGAATTATTTAATGCAGCATGGGTAAATGTGCAACCTCATTCAGGGTCGCAAGCTAATGCAGCCGTTATGTTGGCAGTATTAAAACCTGGAGATAAAATTCTTGGTTTCGACTTGTCGCATGGTGGACATTTAACGCATGGCTCTCCGGTAAATTTTTCAGGAAAATTATATGAAACTTCATTTTATGGAGTAGATAAAACAAGTGGAAGAGTTGATTATGAAGCAATGGAAAAAATTGCTTTAGAAGAAAAACCTCAATTAATTATTGCTGGGGCTTCTGCTTATTCTCGCGATTGGGATTATGAACGCATGAGGAAATTAGCCGATAAAGTAGGTGCTTTATTGTTAGCAGATATTTCGCATCCTTCCGGCTTAATTGCTAGAGGCTTATTAAACGACCCGCTACCTCATTGTCATGTAGTTACTACAACTACACACAAAACCCTTAGAGGACCAAGAGGTGGTTTAATTATGATGGGACAAGATTTTGAAAATCCATGGGGAATAAAAACTCCAAAAGGAGAGATTAAAATGATGTCGGCTATGTTAGATGGAGCAGTTTTTCCAGGTACACAAGGTGGACCGTTAGAACATGTTATTGCAGCTAAGGCTGTAGCTTTTAAAGAAGCATTGTCGGAAGAATATATGAGTTATTGTCAGCAAGTAATAAAAAATGCCAAAGTGATGGCTGATGAATTAATGAAAAGAGGCTATGGTGTTGTTTCTGGTGGAACAGACAATCACTGTATGCTAATTGATTTGCGTTCTAAAAACATTACCGGAAAAGAAGCCGAGAACTTATTGGTGGAGGCAGATATTACTGTTAACAAAAATATGGTGCCTTTTGATGATAAATCTCCGTTTGTTACCTCAGGAATTAGAGTAGGAACGGCAGCCGTTACCACAAGAGGTTTGATGGAAGAAGATATGATTAAAATTGTAGATTGGATGGATTTGGTAATTACGCATAAAGATGAAAAAACCATTGCTAACGTAAGAGAGGAAATAAATAATTTAATGGAGCAATACCCTCTTTTTAAAGGAGAAAACTAAAAAAATATTAAAACTATGATTAAAGCAAACAACTCGGAATTAAAAAGCTGGATAGAAGTACCTGAAAACAGTGATTTTCCTATTCAGAATATACCTTTTGGTGTGGCAAAATCAGGTAAGCAAGTGTTTGTAGCCAGTAGAATTGGAGATACCGTAATTAATCTTCACAAACTTGCTAAACTAGGTTATTTTGATGTAGATTCAGATGTGTTTAAATCATATAAATTAAATAAGTTTATAAAACTAGGTAAATCGTTTACCCGTCAGGTTAGGGATGAAATTTCAGCTATTTTTAGTCATGAAAATGCAGCGAATAAAGAAAATGATGGAATTAAGTCAGCCTTGCATACTATTAGTGAAGTAGAAATGTTAATGCCTGTTAGAGTTGGAGATTATACCGATTTTTATTCCAGTGAACAACATGCTTATAATGTTGGCTGCATGTTTAGAGATCCAAACAATGCTTTACTTCCAAACTGGAAACATATTCCTGTTGGTTACCACGGAAGGTCATCTTCAATTGTAGTTTCAGGAACACCCATACACCGACCAAAAGGTCAGCAAAAACCAAATAATAATGAACCTCCGGTGTTTGGTCCATGTAAATTATTAGATTTTGAGTTGGAAATGGCTTTTGTTACTTACAATGGAAAAGCCTTGGGTCAATCTATATCTACAAAAGAAGCAGACGATTACATTTTTGGGATGTGTATTTTTAATGATTGGAGTGCTAGAGATATACAAAAGTGGGAATATGTGCCACTAGGGCCATTTTTAGCTAAAAACTTTGCTTCCTCTATTTCACCATGGATAGTAACTTTAGATGCTCTTGAGCCTTTCAGAGTTTCAGGTCCCGTACAAGAACCAAAAGTGTTTGATTACTTACAATATGAAGGAAATAAACACATCGACATTAATTTAGAAGTAGCTATTCAACCTGAAAATACGAAGGAAAAAGTAGTTTCTAATTCCAATTATAAATACATGTATTGGAACATGAACCAACAATTGGCTCACCACACCGTTAATGGTTGTAATATAAAAGCCGGAGATATGATGGCATCGGGAACAATTTCAGGAAATGATGAGTCTGCTTATGGTTCTATGTTAGAAATTTCTTGGAAAGGAAGTAAAAGTGTTGCTATGACCGATGGTTCTGAACGTAAATTTATTTTAGATAACGATACCGTTATTATGCGTGGTTTTGCACAAAAAAATGGTGTTAGAGTTGGTTTTGGTGAAGTAAGAACTAAGGTATTACCAACTGTTTAAAACTCTAAGTCTAACCTTTGTTGTCTAGGAAATAAGTTGAACGATTTCCTGTGATAAGAAGTAATACCATATTTAATAATACTTTCTCGGTGTTTTTTTGTGGGATAAGCTTTGTTTTTGCTCCAATCATAAACAGGAAATTCTTGGTGCATTTTTTCTAAAAACTCATCCCTGTAAGTTTTTGCTAATACCGAAGCAGCAGCTATAGATAAAAATTTAGCATCTCCTTTTATTATACATTTGTGTGGAATAGAAGGGTAAGGAGTAAATCTATTTCCGTCAATTAAAAGTAACTCGGGAGCTGTGTTAAGTTGCTGAACAGCCAAATGCATTGCCAAAAAAGATGCTTTTAAGATGTTAATTTCATCAATTTTTTCATTATCGACAATACCAATACCAAAAGCTATGGCATCTTTTTCAATTTCAATGCGGAGTTGATTTCTATTTTTTTCAGAAAGCTTTTTGGAATCATTAAGCAAGCTGTTTTTGTAATCTATAGGTAAAATAACAGCTGCTGCATAAACAGGACCTGCAAGACAACCCCTGCCTGCTTCATCACAACCAGCTTCAATAAGTTTTTTTTGGTAAGATGAAGCTAACAAAACGGTTTAATTATTATTAATAGTTTGATGCGTTTTTTCTAATAACTTAAAAGCAGCTTCATTGGTTTCTGCTCCTGCATAAGTTCTTAAAACAGGTTCGGTACCAGAGGCTCTAATCATTACCCATTCGTCATTATCAAAGAAATATTTAAAACCATCTATGGTTTCTACTTTTCTTACTTCTAAATCACCAAAAGAAGTGTAAACTCCTTTCTCACAATTGGCTACAATACGTAATTTATCTTCTTCTTTTAAGTGTAAATCAATTCTTTCATATTTAAAAGCACCAACAATTTTATATACTTCTTCAATTAATTCATCTAAGGTTTTACCAGATTTTACCATGTATTCCCAAATTACTAATCCCATCCAAATACCATCTCTTTCAGGAATATGACCTTTTATTGCAATTCCTCCTGATTCTTCTCCACCTAATAAAACATCTTCTTCGAGCATAATACCGGCAATATGTTTAAATCCAATTTTTACCACTTCATAATCTAAACCGTAATGTTCGCACATTTTTTGAATTTTAGGACTTAAAGAAAATGAAATAACCACTTTTCCTGTTTGTTTTTTCTCTTCAACCAAGTATTTAATTAATAACAATACAATATGATGAGAATCTATAAAAACACCTTTACTGTTATATAAACCAATTCTATCGCCATCACCATCGGTAGCTAACCCGCAATCTATTTCTCCGTCAGATAATTTTATTAAATCAGAAAACTCTTGTAAATTTCTATGAATAGGCTCTGGTGGCGTACCATTAAAACCAGGGTTATGTTCACAATGTAAAAAGTCAATGTCTGGCATTAACCTTCTCATTACGTCCTGAGCAGAACCATACATGGCATCGAAGGCAAAATTCATATTTGAGTTACGAATAGCTTGCATATCGAAATTTTCTTCAACGTGGTTAACATACATTGTCTCTAAATCAATGTATTCTATCATTCCTGATTGCACAAAGTCTTCTAACTGTAAACTATCTATATCAACATTATTATTGTCTGGGATTAAATCTTCTACCTCTTGAATTTCTTTAGGAAGTAATGGACCTCCAAATGAACCTTTCAATTTAAAACCTGCATAAGATGGCGGATTGTGCGATGCTGTTAAAATAATTCCTAATGAAGTTTTTTGCTTAAAAGCGCCTAAACTTACCATTGGTGTACTAACCGGTCCTTTTGCTAAATATACCTTAACGCCATTAGCAGCAAATACTTTGGCAGCACATTCTGCAAATAATTCTCCTGCAAAACGACAATCATGTCCGAGTACGATAGAAGGAGAACTAGTTCTTTGTTTTAACCAAGCAGTAGTCCCTAAAACAACTCTAAGTAAATTATCTACGGTATATTCTTTAGCAATGATGGCTCTCCATCCGTCTGTTCCAAATTTAATTTTATACATCTTTTTTATTTTAATGGGTTTCAAAAATAGGTTTTATTCATTTATTTTTAAAAGGATTTATGTTACTTTTATAAAAAATAAATTAATCTAAAATTAAATATGAAAGAAGAACTGATTTCAGCTGATTTTGCTGCCTATTTTAAAAATTATATAAGCATGGTTGAAGAAGAAGATATAATAACTGCTTTAAAAACATCTACAAAAAAATTTAAAAAATTATGTAAAGAATTAAATGAAGAAAATACTACTTATAAGTATGCTGAAGATAAATGGACTATTAAAGAAATGCTACTTCATATTATAGATACAGAACGAATTTTTAATTACAGAGCTTTATGCTTTGCAAGAAATGAACAAGCAGCTTTACCAGGATATAATCACGATGAGTATGTAACTCATTCTAATGCTAACAATAGAAGTTTAAAGAGCTTAAGAAAAGAGTATTTTGCTGTTAGAAAAGCTACTATTCTTTTATTTAAGAGTTTTGACGAGAACATGCTCAATAAAGTAGGGGTAATGAACAATAATAAATTATCTGTATTAGGAATAGGTTTTGTAATTGCAGGACATCAACAACATCACATTAATATTTTACACGAAAAATATTTATGCCAATAGAAAGAGAAAATTATAACTTTCAGAAAATTGTTGCCTTTGTTGGGATAGTGCTATTGGCTATTAAATTAGCTGCTTGGTACATTACCGATTCTGTTGCTATACTAACCGATGCTTTGGAAGGAATAGTGAACGTTATTGCAGCATTTATTGGGCTATATAGTTTATATCTCTCCGCTCAACCAAAAGATAGCAATCATCCTTATGGACATGGGAAAGTAGAATTTATTTCTGCTGGAATTGAAGGTGTAATGATTGCATTTGCAGGGGTATGGGTAATTTTTGAAGCAATTAATCACATCATCAATCCACAAGAAATTAAACAAATAGATTTAGGTATTCTGTTGATTGTTTTTGCAGGGTTAACTAATTTTATTGTAGGCTATTTAGCAGTTAAAAAAGGAAAGAAAAACAATTCCATTGCTTTAATTTCTAGTGGTAAACATTTAATTTCTGATACTTATACTACTCTGGGCGTGATAATTGGGTTAGTTATTATTAAAACAACATCAATCTATTGGTTAGATAGTGTCTTTGCAATGGTTTTTGGAATTATTATTATCTTTACTGGAATTAAGATTTTAAGACAATCTGTAGCAGGGATTATGGATGAAGCAGACACACAACTGCTCAAAAATATGGTAGCAACGCTAAATGAGAATAGGGTTCCTAATTGGATAGATTTACATAATTTAAGGATTATAAAGTTTGGAAGTAGGTTACATATTGATTGTCATTTAACTGTGCCATGGTATCTAAATGTAAAAGAAGCTCATGAAGAAGTTGATGCTATTGAGGCATTAATTCAAAAAAAATATGGAAATAATATAGAGTTATTTGTACATTCGGATTATTGTAAACCTAAATCGTGCGAGATTTGCACAAAAGTTGATTGCGATGTAAGGGTTAAACCTTTTGTTCAACAAATAGCTTGGAATTTAGACAATGTAGCTTCAAATAAAAAACATCAGATAGTAGAATAAATTGGAATCTTAAATAAAGATAAAGCTTTCAAAAAGAAGATTTTATACGTCATTTATAATATTATTACTTTTTATATTTGCACCCTTAAAAATATAACTATGGAAAAGAAATGGATCTATCTATTAACAGTATTGGTATCGTTTTCATTTATAAGCGATAAACCTGCTTATGAACTATTTAACGAAAAAGGTAAAAAAACCAACTATAAAAAGCTTTTAAAAGCTACTGAAGAAGCTGATATTATTCTTTTCGGAGAATTACATAATAATCCGATTAATCATTGGCTTCAATTAGAATTAACTAAAGATGTTCATCAGCAAATTAATCAAGATATTGTTTTAGGAGCAGAAATGTTTGAAGCAGATGACCAAATGATTATTAATGAATACTTATCTGGCAAGTATGATTATAAAACTTTTGCTAAAGAAATGAAACTTTGGCCAAATAACAAAACTGATTATCAACCATTAATGGATTATGCATTAAAATATCAATTGGGGTTTATTGCCACCAATATTCCTAGAAGATATGCCAATATGGTTTATAAAGACGGTTTTGGACCATTAAACAGCTTAACAGATAAGGGGAGACAGTTTATTGCTCCACTACCAATTGCTTATGATAAAGATTTACCTGGCTACCAAAAAATGGTAGAAATGGCAGGAGGGCACGGAGGTGAAAACTTGCCAAAAGCTCAAGCCATAAAAGATGCTACCATGGCTCACTTTATTTTAAAAAATTGGAAAAAAGGTCAGACATTTATCCATTACAACGGCACTTACCACTCTAATAATTTTGAGGGAATAAGTTGGTATTTAAATCAAGAAAAAGGTGGCTTAAAAATAGTTACCATAGCTGCTGTAGAACAGGACAAGTTAGATTCTTTGTCAGCAGAAAGTATTGGCATAGCTGACTTTGTAATTTGCACTCCAAGTACAATGACTAAAACACATTAATTTTAATATAATTTAACAAAAATAAAACACTCCTTCTTACTTATAACAACCACTTTAATAGGTAAATTTGTCGCCTAATTAAATTAAAATGAGAGGTTTTTGGTTGCTAGTTTTATTAAGTGTAATGTTGCTTTTAAGTGCTAACAATAACAATATAACAGCACAAAACTATACAGTTAGTGGAACTATTGTAGACGCATCAACCAACGAACCCGCTGTTGGTGCTACAGTTTACATTAAAGAAACCCGTAAAGGAACAGCAACTAATGAAAAAGGTTTTTATACCTTAACCCTTTCTAAAGGTAATTATACCTTAGTAATTTCATATATAGGTTTTAACGAACAAGAAATTCCTTTAGTACTTAATAAAAACACTAAAATTAACAGCAAAATTGAACCCGCTGTAATTACTACCGAAGAGTTTACTGTGGTTGGTGAAAAAGAAAATCAGAATACTGATGAAGCTGTTATGAGTACAGTGGAATTAAAAATGGATAAAGTAAAAACCTTACCTGCTATTTTTGGTGAGGTAGATGTGCTAAAAACTATTCAGTTGTTACCAGGAGTGCAAAATGCAGGTGAAGGAAACTCCGGATTTTATGTTAGAGGTGGTGGACCTGATCAAAACTTAATTTTGCTTGATGGAGCTACTGTTTATAATGCATCCCATTTATTTGGTTTTTTTTCAGTTTTTAATGCAGATGCTATTGATGAAGTTAAATTGGTAAAAGGTGGAATGCCTGCTGAGTATGGAGGAAGGCTGTCTTCTGTTTTAGATATTTCCATGAATAATGGGGATATGAAAAAATTTAAAGTTGATGGCGGAATAGGTGTAATTTCTTCCAGATTAACAGTGCAAGGACCAATAAAAAAAGATACAGCCGCTTTTTTGGTTTCTGCCAGAAGAACTTATGCCGGAGATTTAGCACAACCTTTTGTTAGCGATTCCTCAAAATTTAAAGGAAGTAACTATTATTTCTATGATTTTAATGCTAAATTCAACTATATATTATCCTCAAAAGATAAATTAAGTTTAAGTGGTTATTTAGGTAGAGATGTGTTTACTTTTAAAAATTCTGATGATGGTTTTGAGTTAAATACACCTTGGGGTAACAGTATAGTTGCTCTAAAATGGAGTCATATTTTTAATGATGAATTTTATGGAGATGTTACTGCTTCTTTTACAGATTATAGATTTAAAGTCCTTGCCAAACAAGACCAATTTGAATTTGGGTTATACTCAGGAATTACCGATTACAATTTAAAAGCAGACTACACTTATTTACCATCCATCCTGCATAAAATAAAGTTTGGAGGCGCTTACACTTTTCATAGATTTACTCCCAATAGTGCCGAAGTAAGCTCTGCAGATGTTGAATTTAACACAGGAGATGTAATTATTAATTATGCCAACGAAGGTGCGTTGTATGTTTCTGATGAATGGGATATTAGTGAGAAATTGAAAATTCAACCTGGATTAAGATATACAGTTTACCAACACATTGGCCCATTTAAACGCTATAATAATGATGAAAGAGGTGCTCCTATAGATACTGTTGAGTATAGCAAAGGCGAAACCGTAAAATTATATCAAGGATTGGAGCCAAGATTTATTACCCGTTATGCTTTTAATGAAAAAGCTTCTGTTAAAGCTTCGTTTACACAAAATTACCAATACATTCATTTAGCTAGTTTAGCTTCGGTTTCCTTACCTACAGACCAGTGGATTCCGAGTACTGAAGTAACTAAACCTCAATTCTCCACACAATATGCTCTAGGTTATTTTAGAAATATTTTTAAAAACAAATGGGAAACATCTATTGAAGTGTATTATAAAGATATGAAAAACCAAGTAGAATATAAAGATGGAGTAATGCCACAAGATGATGGGGGAACAAATGTAGATAACAACCTTACTTTTGGTAAAGGTTGGTCGTATGGTGCTGAGTTTTTCTTAAAGAAAAAAGTAGGTAAATTTAATGGCTGGATAGGTTACACATTAGCTTGGACAAAAAGACAATTTGATGATTTGAACAATGGAAAACCATTTTATCCAAGATATGATAGAAGGCATGATGCATCTGTAGTTTTCAATTATGAAATTTCCGACCGTTTAATTTTAGGAGCAACTTGGGTGTATGCTTCAGGAAATGCATTAACACTTCCTGTAGCTCGTTATATTATAGAAGGAAGAATTGTAAATCAATATGGTGAAAGAAATTCATACAGAATGGAGGCTTTCCATAGAATGGATATTGCATTGACATTAAAAGGAAAAGAAACAAAAAAGTTTAAATCGAGCTGGAATTTCTCTATTTACAATCTTTACAACAGAAAAAACCCTTATTTCATATACTTCTCTAACGAAGGAAATGTTTATAATGGCAGTTTAGATATTAAAGCGAAACAAGTTTCATTATTTGGGATTATCCCTTCCATATCGTGGAACTTTAGTTTTTAAAACCAATTATTATGAACAAATTAAACCATATTAACCCCGTTTTATTGCTGCTTATGCTAGCAATGGCATTGGTTTCTTGTGAAAAAGAAATAGAAATTGATTTGCCTGATGCTCAAACCAAATTGGTTGTTGAGGGAAACATAGAGCAGGGTAGACCTCCTTTTGTTATTTTAACCAAAACATCTCCTTATTTTGAACCAACAGACATTAACTCTTTGCAAACTTTATTTGTAAGTGATGCATTAGTAACGGTTTCTAACGGAACTAATACGGTGCAACTTACAGAAATTTGTACCAACCAATTACCTGATTCGCTTTTACCTGCTGTAGCAGAGTTAATAGGGGTTTCGCTAAGCAGTTTACAAACCTTTGGCTTTTGTCTTTATACTACATTAGATTCTACCATTTTTGGTGAAGTAGGTAAAACGTATTCCCTATACATTTCTACTGGTGATGAAGTCCTTACATCAACCACTCAGATTCCTCCGTTGGTTTTTATGAATAGTTATTGGTATAAAGATCAACCTGGCTACAGTAATTTCGGGTATATTTGGTTTGAACTTTCAGACCCACCACAATTAGGAAACGCTTACAGACTTTACACTAAAAGACTTGGAAAGGACAGTCGATTTATACCTATTTTTGGTTCTGCCTTTGATGACCAATTTTTTAATGGACTTACTTTTGAAGCAAATTTTGGTAGAGGAAAAGAACCCGGTTCTCAAGCACCTGATGATTTAGCTGAAACATCTTTTTACTACCAGCAAGGTGATACAGTTGTAATAAAATTTTGCACCATAGATTATTATCATTTTAAATTTTGGGAAAGTTTTGAAGCTGCAGCCATGAGTTCTGGAAATCCTTTTTCGGCACCAACTACTGTAACCACTAATATTGAAGGTGGTGGTTTAGGTGTATGGGGTGGTTATGGAGTAACTTATGATACGCTTATTTTAGTGGATTAAAACAAACTCAGTTGACTAGTTGGTCGACTAAAAGCCGTTAAATCATAAGCTGGCCATACTTTGTCTTTTAAGTATTTTTTTCTAGCTACATCAAACATACTTTTTATCATTACTGCTGTTTCTCCGTGCAGTTTTAATCTGTTTTTCCCTTTACTTTCTAAACTACCATTATTTATTTCTTTTATCTGATTCAACACTTTGTCAGCTCTGTCGGGATAGGTTTTGCGTAGCCAATCTTCAAAAATTTCAGCAATTTCTCCATTTAACCTAACCGTAGTGTAACCAACAGATAAAGCGCCCGATTCAGCAACTTTTTTAACAATATTGGGAATTTCATGACTGTTTAATCCAGGAATTATAGGAGCTACCATCACATTTACAGGAATATTATTGGCAGATAATAACTCCAATGTTTCTAGTTTCTTTTGTACAGAGGCTGTTCTTGGTTCTAATAAACCTCTTAATTTATTATCGAATGAAGTAATGCTTAAGCTTACATGAACTAAATTTAATTTTGCTAAAGGAATCAATAAATCAATATCTCTTTGTATCAAGGCATTTTTAGTGATGATACTTACCGGATGTTTATATTTTAAACATACCTTTAATATTTCTCTTGTAATTTTTAGCTTTCTCTCTATAGGTTGGTAACAATCGGTATTCCCCGACAACATAATAGGGCTAACTTTCCAACCTTTAGTGTTAAACTGTTTTTCTAACAGTTTGGGAGCATCAGGTTTATAAATAATTTTACGTTCAAAATCTAATCCTGCTCCATACCCCCAATATTGGTGACTTTCCCTGGCATAACAATAAACACAACCATGCTCACAGCCTTGGTAGGGGTTCATAGAATAGACAAACGGTACAGTAGGGCTATACACTTTGTTGACTATCTTTTTAGGAAATTCTGCAATGTATTCGGTTTTAATATCTTCCAAAAAAGGCACATCAATACCTTCTATATGTTCGTTTACATAAGCGGTTTTAGCAAATTTGTTGTTTACCTGTATTTGACTTCCTCTGCCTTTCATGGTTTTAAATTATTTTACAAATATAACTATAATATGTAGATTATTTGACTTATATTTGTAGTTATGACAAAAATATCAAAAAATATCAAGCATTTACGAATGTTAAAAGGCTTGACTCAAGAGCAGTTTGCTCAGGCAATAAATGTTACTAAATCTAGAATTGGTTCTTATGAAGAAGGTAGATCTGTTCCGCCAATAGAAACACTTATTGTTTTATCTGAATTTTTTAAAATTCCAATAGATGCATTGGTAAAAAACGATTTAACCTTAGCTCAAGAAGATACTTTTATGGATATTGGCAATCAGCGTATTTTATTTCCTATAAAAGTAGATGCCAACAATAATGATGTAATTGAAGTGGTTACCAAAGAAGCTTCGGCAGGTTATTTACAAGGTTATACCGATACCGAATACATTGCAGATTTGCCTATTATGAGTTTAAACTTTTTACCAACAGGAAAACACAGGGCTTTTCCTATTAAAGGAGATTCTATGCATCCGTGGGTAAAAGATGGTGATGTAGTAGTGGGAGAATATTTAGAAGGGCCTCACCAAGTAAAAAACAGTTATTGTTATATTATCCTTACAAAAAATGATGGATTGGTTTATAAGCGTGTTTTTACAGATAGAATAGAGGAGGGGCTATTAGTTCTATCTTCCGATAACAAAATGTATGAGTCTTACATCTTACATTTATCCGAAGTATTAGAAATATGGCAATTCAAACTTAATTTGTGTATTGGACAGTATGAAGAAGATGAAATTAACCCTGCCAATATTCTTAACTTAATGCGAAGTGTTGGTATAGAACTTAAAAATCTAAAAGACAGAGTACAAAAATTAGAAAAAAATTAACTCCATTTTATTTTTTCGATTAACACCAATAAAAGCTAAGCTAATTACAAATACAGCATATAAAAAGCCTACCTTTGCAGCCTGAAAAGCTTAAAACTACATACAACACTCAGATTGTATGTGTATTAACAACTAAATTATACAATGGCAAAATCGCAACAAACCTACAACAAAAAAGAAAAAGAGAAAAAAAGATTAAAAAAACGTCAAGACAAATTAGCCAAAAAAGAAGAACGTAAAGCCAATGCTACTGATGGTGATTTAGATAGCATGATTGCTTATGTTGACGAAAACGGGATGATTACCGATACTCCACCAGACCCCAACAAGAAAAAGAAAGTTATTAAAGCCGAAAACATTGAATTAGGCGTTTCTAAAAGAGTAGATGAAGAATTTAATCCAAACAGAAAAGGAAAAGTTTCTTTCTTTGATAGCTCTAAAGGATATGGATTTATTTTAGATACCGATAATCAAGAAAAATATTTTGTTCATGTTAGCGGATTAATTGATGAAATTGGCGAAAATGATAAAGTAACTTTTGAACTAGAACAAGGTCAAAAAGGACTGAATGCTGTTCGAGTGAAGAAGGTGTAAGAATCCGAATATTACAATAAACGTTATTCTCAAAATTTTCTAGAAACCCAGAAAATTGTTGGAAATCTTTTCCATATAGTTGAACAACTTCATTGATTAAAAGTAATTTTACTACTCATTTTCATCCACATTATGAGCAAAACAAAAGTATCCATAGGTAGCGTATTTAAAACCATTATTTGGCCAAGAAAAAAATTACTTTTTGTGGGGTTAATCCTTATTGTAATTAGCCGTTTAGCAAGTTTAATTCTTCCTGGAGCTTCTAAGTACTTAATTGATGATGTTATTGTTAATAAAGATTTTGATAAACTATACACAATAATTCTTGTTGTTGCCGGAGCAATTTTGGTCCAAGCCGTTACTTCGTTTTTGTTAACAAAACTATTGAGTGTGGAAGCACAGCATTTAATTGCTCAATTGCGTGTAAAAGTGCAACAAAAAATATTGAGCCTGCCCGTTAGTTTTTTCGATAATAGTAAATCGGGAGAGTTGGTTTCCAGAATTATGACAGATGTAGAAGGTGTAAGAAATATAGTAGGGACAGGTTTAGTTCAGTTAGTAGGAGGGATGCTAACAGCGGTTATTTCTTTAATACTATTAATAAAAATTAGCCCAATGATGACCGCCTATGTACTTGTTCCTGTTGCTATATTCGGATTTGTAGCCATGAAAGCCTTTGGATTTATTCGTCCAATATTTAGAGAGCGAGGAAAAATTAATGCAGAAGTAACAGGACGTTTAACAGAAACTTTAAATGGAGTTAGAGTAGTAAAAGGTTTTAATGCCGAGCAGCAAGAAATTAAAAGTTTTGAAACAGGTGTAGAAAAGTTGTTCTTAAACATCAAAAAAAGTCTTACTTCTACTGCATTAATTACTAGTTCGGCTACTTTTTTATTAGGACTTGCTTCCACAGGTATTATGGGTATTGGAGGTTATATGATTATGCATGACCAGTTAACTTTTGGAGACTTCCTAGCTTTTACACTTTATTTAGGTTTTATGATAGCTCCCATAGTGCAAATGAGCAATATTGGTAGTCAGCTAACAGAAGGTTTTGCTGGACTAGACCGAACAGAAGAAATAATGAATATGGAATCGGAACACGATACAGAAGAGCGAATAATAGAACTAGAAGCTGTAAACGGAGATATTGCTTTTGAAAATGTTTCTTTTGCCTATGAAGAAAACAAAGAAGTAATTCACAACATTAATATTAATGCACCACAAGGTACAGTTACAGCTTTGGTAGGCTCTTCAGGCTCAGGAAAAAGTACTATTGCCAGTTTGGTTTCTTCATTTTTAATCCCTGATTCGGGTAAAATAACCATAGATGGCAACGACTTATCAAAAGTTACCTTGAACAGTTACCGAAAACATTTAGGAGTAGTGTTGCAAGATGATTTTTTGTTTGAAGGAACAATTAGAGAAAACATTATTTTTCCAAGACCAAAAGCTACTGAAGCAGACATTCAAGCAGCAGTAAAAGCAGCTTATGTAAATGAATTTACCGACAGGTTTGAAAAAGGCTTAGAAACCGTAATAGGAGAGAGAGGTGTTAAACTTTCTGGAGGGCAACGACAACGTATAGCCATTGCCAGAGCAGTATTAGCAGATCCTAAAATATTAATTTTAGATGAAGCTACCTCTAACTTAGATACCGAAAGCGAAGCCTTAATACAAGAAAGTTTAAGTAACCTTATGCAAGGCAGAACTACTTTTGTAATTGCTCACCGATTAAGCACTATCCGAAAAGCCGACCAGATTTTAGTTATTGAAAATGGTGAAATAAGAGAAAAAGGCAACCATGATGAATTGATTGCTAAGCAAGGACGATATTTTGAATTGTTTACGTATCAGTCGAGGATTTGATTGATATATTAGAATAACTTAAAATATACAACAGCCGCTATTATCATTCCAAGGGCTATTAGTATCAATAACACATAGGTTCTGCGTTGTTTCCACAATAACTTTTGGTTGAACTTAGTCCATATGTAACTCCATAATCTCATACGCACTAATTTACGCAAATAAAATGAGCTTGCAAAATAATGAGTATAATTGTAGCAGTACTTTAAAGCTTAAATAATTAAATCCATGAATATTTTATTTGTCTGCTCAGCCAATAAAGACCGTTCTAAAACAGCAGAAGATTATTTTGCAATAAAATACCCTAAAATAGAATTTGATTCTGCTGGAATTAATAAAAAGATTTGTGATCAGTTAGGAACAAATTATATTGACAAAGAACAAGTAGGTTGGGCAGATAAAATATATGTTATGGAAACTAAACATAAACAAGCCATCCGTTCTATATTCGGAAATGATTACTCAAAAAAGATAGTAGTGCTACATATAAAAGATATTTATAAGTACAACGATAAAGAACTTATTAAAATATTAGAGGGGAAAGTAAAATTTTAATAAAGGCAGTAATATTTAAAAGCTAAATAATATATGTAAATTTGAAAAAGATTATTGTAAGAGTGGATTACAAAAAAACAAACGTTATTAGGGATGTAATATAGTAACAAACATTTTCTAAATCAGAGGAAAATATTATGGACTTTAATTCAATATTAATTAATTTGCCAATTGGGGCACTTGGTGCTGTAATTGGTTTTCTAGTAGGTAAATTATTTGATATATGGTATAAAAAATATGAATTTACATTAGAGGCAAAAAAGATTTTCTATATAAAGAAAATTGAATGTGGAGAGAGTTGTGTTCAATATATTGAATCAATGAATGACCATATTTTAAAAATTGTACACATATCAACACAATTAATAGAAAACCCTGATTTTAATAAAACATTATTTGATAATCATTGGGATAAGTCTCAAAATAGATTAGCTGAACTTGGTGATATGATAATGGATAAATATAACAAGGCTAATTTTTATTTCAATCTTGATGAGGGATTTGATTATGATAGATTAGCAAATGAAATACACGAAAACTCATCAAAAGTTATGAATATGGTTGAAAATAAAGACTATAATAATTCACATACTGTATTACGAGAATATATTGAATCTATGAGAAAACTATCTAAACGTAATAGTGAAGTTGTAAAACTCATAAAAAAACAATCTAAATTTTAGATAGTTTTTCCGCTATTAAAGATATTTATCAAAACAGATAGTATCTTTAAAAAAAGTCCTATTATTTGACTGTATTATGTTAATATAGCTTAGGTTTTTAAAGAAATATTTTTTGAAAAGAGCAAAAAAAAATTATCAAAACAAACTTATGTAAGCATTGGTAATTTGCGGTTCAGCTAAAGCAATTGCTATGGCATAAATTATACAATCCAAATAATTAACTTAAAAAAATCTTTTTTGAAAAATTTTAAAACTCTTTTCACTAGAGAGGATATAAAATAAAACCTAGATTTCTTTATATGAATTTGATTTACGGTGGTGTAATTAAAATTACAATTGATGTAGAAGTTGTTGTTCATAGATTTATTTTTCACAAAGTTAATTTTTAAGTAGTTGAATTGCAAATATATAAATAATATTTAAATGTCTTATAATGGACTGCATTATGTTAAATAGTCTTAGGTTTTTAAAGAATTAATTCTTTAAAAAGGGCAAAAAAAATTATTAAAAAAATTCATGTAAGGGTTGAAAATTTGCGGTTCATTTAAAGCAAATTTTTAACGCTTATATACCGCTTTCCTTTTAGCGAAAAATGGGTAAAGCTTTTTCTGCTTTACTTATTTTTTAGCTGCGTGAGGGATAGAAGCGGCATCCTTTCTGTTTTTCACAGAAAGATAT
>JAPHUD010000005.1 GCA_026196775.1 Flavobacteriales bacterium | reverse complement strand
TGCTTTGGCTTTCGCCTCTGCTTCAGCTTTAGCTTTCGCTTCAGCTTCCGCTTTTTCCTTAGCTAAACGTTCTTCTTCCTCTTTCTTTTTAGCAGCTTCCGCTTCTGCTTTGGCTTTCGCCTCTGCCTCTGCCTTAGCTTTAGCTTCTGCTTCTAAACGTTCGGCTTCTTCTTTATTTTTTTGAGCTTCATCTATAAGTGCAAGTTTCTTTTTTGGTTCTTCTTTATCAGGAAATAGACTTGTTGCTTTTTGATATTCTTTTCTCGCATTATCAAAATCTTGAGCAAATAAAGCTTTATCACCAGCTTTCATCGCATCAGCATATTTAATCAAGTTTAATTTTTCTTGTAGTTCTCTTTCTTCTTGATTCTTTTTAAAATTTGCTAATTCTTGATTTAGTTTTTGAGCGATAGGAGCAGTGTAGCCCATATCCCAATCTAATTCTCTCATTTTTGGATCGTAAATGGCTTTTCCAATCGGTTTTTCAAGAAAAGCAACATTCAAATCTTTGTGTTTCTGAAAAAGCGTCATCTCTACAAATAAATCATTAACACTATTTCTTTTATCTGGAGGAATCCCTTTAGTATTTACAATAATTTTTTTTGGAACAAAGTTGGCTTTTTCATACAGTACGATGTATTCTTTTTCATAATCAACCAACAATTCATATCTACCTTTTTTATCAGAAATCACATTATGAATGTAGTTGCCGTTTTCAGTAATTTTTATACTAACTCCTTCCATGGTACTTTCACTGTAATATTCAGAAACAATTCCAGAAAGTGCAATCTTTTGCTCATCTGGTGTTTGTGCTTTTACAGTAGCTGTTAGCAGTATGAAAATGATAAATATGGTACGAAATAATGTCATTTAGTATTAGTTTGTTTTGCTTTCAACCCATTTTCTAGCATTAACAAATGCTTCTATCCAAGGGGTAACATCATCTGTTTTTTTATCCATTGGATAAAAAGCTGTTTGCCAAGGGAAAATTGTTCTTTCTAAATGAGGCATCATAGCTAAATGTCTTCCACAGTCAGAAACTATTCCGGCAGTATTATAATCCGAACCATTTGGATTTGCAGGGTAATTAGCTGAACTGTATTTCATTGCAATATTATACTCTTTTTCGCTATCTTCAAAAATAAATTTTCCTTCACCATGAGCAACCCATATTCCAAGCTTACTATTACTAAGTGTTGAAAGCATTATTGAGTTGTTTTTAGGAATTACAACATTTAAATAAGTTGATTCAAATTTTCCAGACTCATTATGAGCCATTGCTTGTGTTTTTCCTTTAGAGGAAATTAGTCCCAATTCCATCATTAACTGACAGCCATTACAAACACCCAAACTTAGCGTGTCTTCTCTTTTGTAGAAATTATCCAACGCTTCTTTGGCTTTTGGATTGTATAAAAATGCTCCTGCCCAACCTTTTGCAGACCCCAACACATCTGAATTTGAGAAGCCACCCACGAAAACTATCATGTTAACATCGCTTAAATCTTCTTTTCCAGCAATCAAGTCTGTCATGTGAATGTCTTTAACATCAAAACCTGCTAGAAATAAAGAATAAGCCATTTCTCTATCTCCATTTACTCCTTTTTCTCTAATAATAGCAGCTTTAATTCCTGTGTTTTCCTTTCTTCCGTGAGTAATGCCATAATCAGCTAGTTTGCCAGTAAAATGAGTAGGGAAGGAGAATTCTAATAAATCTTTTTTATAGTTTTCAAAACGTTGTTCAGCTAAATCTTTTTTTGTTTGGTTACAATCTAATAAGTAAGAAGTTTTAAACCAAACATCTCTTAATTCATCAATATCTAACGAAAGTTGAGCTTCTTTTAAACGTATATTTAATTTTCTTTCGTTTGTTATACTTCCAATAATTGAAGCATGAATACCTTTTTTACCTAATTCAGAAACTATTTTATGTCCATCATGATTTACTTGAATGATTACACCTGGGTTTTCACTAAACAATATTTTAATCATTTCTGTTTCGTCAAAGGCATTTAAGTTAATGTTTAAACCACCTTTAGCATTCGGGAAGTTCATTTCTAATAATGCTGTAATTAGACCTCCAGCAGAAATATCGTGACCAGCTAATATTTTGTTTTCTTTTATTAATTGTTGAAGTGTATCAAAGGCATTTGCAAAATAGTTAGCATCCTTTACAGAAGGAACTGTTTTGCCTAGTTTATTAATGATTTGAGCAAATGAGGAACCACCTAAATCTAATTTTTGATTAGAGAAGTCTATATAAACTAATACTGAATTTTCATCATTAATTAAACGAGGTTCTACAATTTGTCTGATATTACTTACAGCACCTGAAGCAGTAATAATTACTGTTCCTGGAGCATAAACTTTATCGTTATTTGGATATTTTTGAACCATAGAAAGTGAATCTTTACCTGTTGGAATGTTTATTCCTAATTCACAAGCGAAGTCACTAACTGCTTCAACAGCATCGTATAGGCGTGAATCTTCACCTTCATTTTTAGCAGGCCACATCCAGTTGGCACTTAAAGAAATAGATTTTATTCCATTTTCTAATGGAGCCCAAACAATATTGGTAAGTGCCTCTGCAATAGCTAGTTTACTGCCGCTACTAGGATTGACTAATGCAGCTATAGGAGCATGACCAAGAGCTGTTGCAATACCTTTTTCACCTTTAAAATCAAGAGCTACAGCACCTAAATTATTTAATGGTAGTTGAATTTCACCAACTGTTTGTTGTTTAGCTACTTTTCCACTAACAGAACGATCAACTTTATTGGTTAACCAATCTTTACAGGCTACAGCCTCTAACTGAAGTACTTGTTTGATGTAGTCTTTAATTTTATTAGATTCGTAATCTATCTCTTGAAATTTTGCAGGTAAAGTTTTACCTTCAATAATGGTTTTTGGAGGCTTCCCAAACATATCCTCAATTTTTAAATTGATAGGGTGTTCGTTGGTTTTGTTGTCCTCAAACTTAAATACATGGTCGCCTGTAATTTCTCCCACCACATAAATAGGAGCTCTTTCTCTTTTACAGATTTCTTCTAATAAAGCAACATCTTCAGCTTTAATTACTAACCCCATTCTTTCTTGAGATTCATTGCCCACAATTTCTTTTGCAGAAAGGGTAGGGTCGCCTACAGGTAATTTGTGTAAATCTATTGTTCCTCCAACTTCTTCTACTAATTCAGAAAGACAGTTTAAATGTCCACCAGCACCATGATCGTGAATTGAGATAATAGGATTTTTAGATGATTCGGCAAAAGCCCTAATAGCATTAGAAACTCTTTTTTGCATTTCGGGGTTTGAACGCTGAATAGCATTTAATTCTATTGCGTTGCTGTATTCACCTGTAGCTACAGAAGAAACAGCACTTCCTCCCATGCCAATTCGGTAATTGTCACCACCTAAAACTACAATTTTATCACCTTTTTGAGGTGTTTGTTTTTGAGCGTGGTCTTTTCTAGCATAGCCTATACCTCCAGCAAGCATAATTACTTTATCGAAGCCGAATTTTTTGCCATTTTCGGTATGCTCAAAAGTTAAAACAGAACCGTTGATTAGCGGTTGACCGAATTTGTTTCCAAAATCGGAAGCCCCATTGGATGCTTTTATAAGAATTTCTAAAGGAGATTGATAAAGCCATTTTCTCTCGTCCATTGCTTTTTCCCAGTTTCTATCATTTTCTAATCGAGAGTAGGAAGTCATGTAAACAGCAGTTCCTGCCATAGGTACACTTGCTGTTCCACCAGCCATTCTATCTCTAATTTCTCCACCAGAACCAGTTGCTGCTCCATTAAAAGGTTCTACAGTTGTTGGGAAATTATGTGTTTCAGCTTTAAGCGATAACACGGTGTCAATTTCAGAGGTTTCAAAAAAGTCGGCTTTATTTTGTGTTTTTGGAGCAAATTGCATTGCTTTTGGTCCATCCACAAAACTTACATTATCCTTATAAGCAGAAACTATGGTATTAGGGTTTGCTTGTGATGTTTTTCTAATTAAGTTAAATAGGGAAGATGGTTTTTCTTTTCCGTCAATAATAAAAGTGCCATTAAATATTTTATGACGACAGTGTTCTGAGTTTACTTGAGAAAAACCAAACACCTCACTATCAGTAAGTTTTCTGTCATTTCTTTTACTTACTTCTTCTAAATAGGCTACTTCATCATCATTTAGAGCAAGTCCTTCTTCTTTATTGTATTTAGCAATATCATCGATATACTTAACAGGTTCTGGCTGAATATTTATTGTGAATAATTCTTGATTAAGTTCTTTATATAAAACCTGTAACATGCTATCGAATAGGGTGTTTCCATTTTCAACGATAGTAAACTCTTCCATACGGCTTATTCCATTGATAGCCATGTTTTGAGTGATTTCAACTGCATTGGTACTCCAAGGAGAAACCATTTCAGATCTTGGTCCGATAAAAAAACCAGAAATACTAGTTTGATTAATTTTTTCTGCAGCTAGTAGCCAGTTTAGCTTAAGAATATCTTGCTCGTTTAACTTATTAGCATGCTCAACAGCAATTATGGTGTTAAACTTAGTTTTAAAAAATAAAATCATAAATAGGTTTAAAATAGAAAGCGGCAAAGTTAAGAACTACCACAAATAGAACTTGACTTGTTCGTATTTTTTTTAAAAACATATCAACATCAAATTTATGAACAAAATTTCTTCTGAGAATCAGCAATCTGAATGAGTTATTAATGAATGTATTGAATTATTCAGATTATTTTTTTTTTGAAATCACGGTAGTTTTATACTTTCGTACAAAATTTAATTAAAAAATTGAAAATGAGTATTAAAAAAGCAGGTTTAACAGCTGTTTTATTGATTTTTGGTGCAATATGTTTTGCTCAATCTACTTTTAAGTTAGATAGTTTGAATAATGAACTAAAAACAGCTATTGAAAACAAAGAAAAAAAGAAAGAAGCATCTTTAAGAGAAGAAATACAATATGAAGAAAATAAAGCAAAGAAGCTTAAAGATTTAACAGAAGATAAGAAAATAGCAATTTTTCAAGAAGATTACGATAGGGTAATACTAGTAGAAAAGCAAATAGAAAACACAAAAGAATCTAAGTATGGAGAAAACAAAACTTCATCAAGTTCACTAAATGATATCGCTTCTGTTGTTTCTAACACAAATACCAATGAGAATAAAAAAGTTTTTGAAAAGAAAAATAAGCTGTCCAAACCGTTTTCTGAATATGATTATAGTGATAAGATAATAGGTCAGTTTGGTATGGGGTTTAAGACGGTAGATTATACATATAATGGATATTATACATCTGAAACTTACTCAGAATTTTTAATGTCCTATCATTTTGCAAATAGTAGGTGGTGGGTAAATAAATATTTAGCAGGAGGGATGTTTTACGATATTGTTTTTGGAGATTATTTTGATTTAAGCGTAGGACCACAAATGACAGCTTTTGCTGATTTTGATGCTGTAGTACTCCCGTACACTTCATTAGGGATGGGCTTAGGAATAGATGATGATGGAGAGACTTATTTGCCTATAGTTTATAAGTTAGGAAGTCATATCTTTTTTAAACAAGAGAGAAATTTCGGGTTGTTTTTTGAACTAAACTTAAGCTTAAATCATGAATATGATTATATGCCCGCTTATCGTTTTGGCTTATCGTGGACAAGAATTAAAAGAAAAAGCAGATAAATTTAATAATACAAAGGAATTTAGAATGAAAACACGTTTTATATACATAGCAATAATTTCAATTTTTATTTTTAATGGAGAATTAAATGCTCAGAGCTTTTATACCATGGATGAACTAAAATCCATGAAAATGGAAGCTGTTGATAATAATCAATATAGGTTGGCAAAAGTTATTCAAGATGAAATAGATAAAAGAAATTCATCTACTTATGGGTTAACTAAAGAACCTTGGCAAAAAGACTCTTTAATAATAGCTGAAGTTAATGAGCTTGAAAAGCAACAAAAACAAGCTGTAGAAAATGAAAACTGGTTATTAGCAAAATCATTAAAAAACGCTATCTATACTAAAAAATATGTTAAAGAAACGATAACAACAACATCAAAATACGCAGGGTTAAATAATAGAAGAGAGGATATTTACCAAGAAATGTTAAAAAAAGGTTTTGTTTCAACATCTCCATCTTTATCAATAAGTGAAAATGATTTTGTTGAAGAAGATAATTCTACAGAAACCGTTACAAAAATTAGTAAAACAACGGAGCAAAATGAGGAGTTTAAGTATCGTAGAAGTTCATTATATACGTTAATGATTAATGATAATCAGCGAGAACATTTTGAAGTAATTTTAAATGCATTTGGAAATACACCACTTTCTGAGAAATTTAATGATCATAATATTGGTCCGTACTTAATAGATGTTCAAGGGTATGAAAAAGATAGGTCTGCTGAAATAACAAAATACTTAAATGATAACAAAGTAGCTAAAGATTTGGTGGCAAAGTGGTTTAATAGAGGTAAAAACGGAGCTTTTGACATGTCGCTAATTCAAAATAGAGGAGAATATAGTGCTACAGTTCAAGATAAAGTTGTAGCAGCTAAATTAGAAAGAGGTGAGGCTTTATTAGCAGATGCTGGAGAGGAATTAATAGGAAATACTTATGTAATTATTAATGATTTTAAATTTACTAATAAAGAAGAAGTTGCCCAAAAAGTTAGTAAGGCAGCAGGATGGGCAAAATTAGGAGCTTCTTATATTCCAGGTGGTAGTGCAATAACGAATACACTTGATGTGGTAGATGCAGGGGCTACTATTGCAGGTAAGGGCTATATTATTAAAACAACATCCTATTTATACAAATTAGAATGGAATGATTCTGTTGCAGCAGTTTTTTACAATAACATGTGGGTGGATGAGAATAGTTTAGACCCTTCAAAAATTGAAGCGTTTGAAAAGTCAGGATTGTTTAAACTTAAATTAGTTGGTTATGAAGATGCTTGGGCAGATTTACAGTCGTCAATTTTTACCAGTAAAACCGATGAAGAATTAATATATATCGCTACAATTAAAGCAGTGGACAAAGCTATTGCTAAGCTTCAGAGAAAATATGAAGAGTTTAGAACTAAAACACCTTTAACAAGTGTTGATCCGTTAACAGCTAAAATTGGATTAAAAGAAGGGTTAGAACCTAATGATAAGTATGAAGTGTTAGAGCAAATTATGGATGAAAATGGAAAAATTTCTTATAAAAGAAAAAGTATTATAAGAGTTCAGAAAGGAAAAATTTGGGACAATACTTATGTTCCAGAAGATGTGAATGAAGAGGAAGTAAAACAACAAGATATTAAAGAAACATATTTTATAGGTTCTAAATCTGGTTTATATCCAGGCATGTTGATTAGACAAATTAATTAAAAATAAATGAGGCTGATAATTTTATCAGCCTCATTCTACTTATGGAAGTTGTTTTACTTCATACCAAAACCATAAAACTCTCTTCTTCCATTTTCATAAATTCCCTCCATAAGTACGCCATTGTTCTTATTAGTTTTTAAAATCTCAACTAACTCATCAACAGAATTTACGGGAGTTTGATTTATTTTGGTAATAACATAACCTTGTCGAACACCAACGCTTCTTAATTTACCATTAAATAGTTCTTTTACTATTACACCATTTTTCAGCTTAAGTTTTTTTAGGGTTGTTTTGTCAGCATTTTCAAATTTAGCCCCTAAACTTTTAAAGATAGAAGTTGCTTCTTTGGTGATGAATTTTTCTGTGCCGTCAAAATTTTTAAGCTTAACAGGGAATTCTTTTAAGTCGCCATCTCGTTCTACAGTTACTATAATGTTATCTCCTGGTCTAAACTGACTCAATTGTTCTTGAAGTTCTGGAACATCGTCAATTTTTTTGTTATTTATCTTTTTAATTACATCACCTGCTTCTATTCCTGCACTTTCGGCTGAACCATTTTCGGTAATATCTGTAATGTAAACACCATTTAAGTCAGTTAAGTTTTCTTCTTTTGCTAACGCTTCATCTATACTTCTAATATTAATTCCTATAAAAGCTCGTTGCACATTACCAAATTCTTTTAAATCTTCAACTACTTTTCTAGCAATGTTGGCAGGAATAGCAAAAGAATATCCTGCAAAAGAACCTGTATTTGATTTTATTGCAGCATTAATACCAACTAAGTCACCATTAATATTTACCAACGCACCACCACTGTTTCCTGGGTTTACAGCTGCATCTGTTTGTATAAAGGCTTCAATGGCAGAACTCCCAGAGAACGGATCACTTTTAAGTATGTTAATATCTCTTCCTTTGGCACTTACAATTCCGGCAGTAACGGTAGAAGTAAGGTTAAAAGGGTTTCCTACAGCCAACACCCACTCGCCAACCTTAAGTTGATTAGAGTTGCCAAAATTAATGTATGGAAGCTTTTCGGCTTTAATTTTTAATAAAGCTAAATCTGTTGAAGGGTCTGTCCCTATAATTTCTGCAGGATAAGTTTTTTTATTGTTTAATGTAATTTGAATATCATCTGCATTATGAATAACATGGTTATTGGTTACAATGTATCCATCATCAGAAATAATAACTCCCGAACCAGCTCCTCTAATTTGTTCTTGTGGAGGTGTTTGGTTTCCATAAAAGAAATGATACAAAGGATTCATTTGGTAATTTACAGTTGAGGCTGTTTTTACATGTACCACTGCATTAAGCGATTTTTCGGCAGCAAATTCAAAACTATTAGTGGTTCCCGACAAATCATAATTACTCACTAATGTGGAAGAAGCATTTTCTTCATCATCAGCAATGGTTTTAATGTAAACTTTCTCAGGTTTTTCTGTCAGTTTGTAGATTCCAACCGCAGAAAAACCTCCAATTAAAGCAAAAGATGTTGCAAATAATGCTGTTTTAATAGATGTGTTCATAGTTGTTTGTTTTTATGGGTTTTTTACAAAGTTCCCCATATAAACGACTGTAATCATCTATGAATTAGACTAGTGCTGTTAAAGAATGTTAAAGATCTGTTTTAAAAAATGTTAAAATATCATCTGGTTTCAGATTGATTTTATCAATGGAAAAATGACTTTGGCTATAATAAAATTCTCTTTCTGCTAACAATGAAGTGATAAAAGAATTTAATTCTGAGAGGCTTATATTTTGTAATAATGGTCTTTTATGAATACTATTTTTTAGCCGGCTCACTAAAAATTCGGGAGTATATTTTAAATAGATAGTTGTTCCATTGGCATTCATTAATTCCATGTTGTTGTTAAAACATGGTGTTCCTCCACCGGTAGATATAACAAAAGCTTCATTTTTATTAATGAGTTGAGTTAACTTTTCGTGTTCTTTTTGTCTGAAATAGTTTTCACCATTATTTTCAAAAATTGCAGGAATATCTTTGCCTTCATCATTTACCACTTCTTCATCAATATCGAAAAAAGGAATAGTTAGTTTATTAGCAAGTTTTTTACCTATGGTAGTTTTTCCGCTACCCATAAAGCCAATAAGAAATATTTTTTTAGATGTTTGCACAGAAATGTTTTTTATACAAAAATATTCATTTAGTTTTGCTTGAAAGTACCTAACAAATTTATTATCTTAAAATATTATGCAAGGATTAGTTTTTTATTTGATACTGCCTTTCATTTACCTTATTTCGATACTTCCATTTCCAATACTATATATTGTTTCAAATTTTTTACGCTTTTTGGTGGTTAATGTAGTGGGCTACAGAAAAAAAGTAGTAAAAACGAATCTTAAAAATGCTTTTCCGGAAAAAACGGATGCGGAAATACACGACATTTATAAGAAGTTTTATCGTTTTTTTTGTGATTGGATGGTGGAGATGATTAAAAGCATTACTATTAGTAGAGAGCAATCGTTAAAAAGGTGTAAGTTTAATGGTAGTAGTTTGAAATTACTAAATCAACTGAGTGCTCAAAACAAAAAATTAATTTTTGTGATGGGACATTATGGTAATTTTGAATTGGGTGGAGCAGAAATGGCTTATAGAACTAATTATCAATTATATGTATTGTATAAGCCTTTATCTAATCCATATTTTAATCAACTTATTAATAATAAGCGAACAAGGTTTGGGATAAAAATTATTGCTATGCAGGAAGCCCTACGTAAAATGCTTTCTTTAAAAGATAGTGAAGAATTAAGTGCAACTACTTTTATTGCCGACCAAACACCATCACCTAAAAATGCTTATTGGACTACTTTTTTAAATCAGGACACGCCTATATTTTGGGGTACAGAACTAATTGCTAAAAAATTAAATTACCCTATAGTTTATATTTGTGTACAACAATATAAAAGAGGTTTTTATGAAATGAGAGCTGAAATGCTTTGCGAAAATCCAAAAGATACTACTAAAGGAGAAATTTCGGAAATGCATACCAGAAGATTAGAAAAAGATATTATTGCTCAACCTGAATTTTGGTTATGGTCGCACAAAAGATGGAAGCATAAAAGGCCTCATCAATAAAACAGTTTTTTATTCTTTTACTATCTTAAATACTTTACTTCCTAAATTATTACTGAAGTTAATAAAGTAAATTCCTTTACTTAAATGACTTAAATTTAGCTGAGTATTTTGGCTGTTTATTATTTGGTTGATTAAAACTCTACCTGTCATATCAATAACATCAATGCTAGCATTAGCAAGTTGGTTGCTACCAACATCTATAGTAATAATATTTTGAGTAGGGTTGGGGTAAGCCAATAAATTGCTTAATTCATTTTCCTTTATTCCTATGGTAGCGTTTCCTAAACAGAAAGGCTCTAATATACTATCACTACTAAAAGTGTTATTAAAAAACAAGGTGTCGCCTGTTACTGTTTCTGTAAGAAGTATAGAGCCATTACCAAAACCACAACAAAAACCATCTCCGTAAGCATCATAAAGTATAAAAGTGTAACATTTTTCTGTTAAACATATATCCTGATTAAATGTGTCTCCTCCGGTTGTGTTTGGATATCCACCACCACTTGCAACGATAGTACCAGAGCTATCTCTAACTGCCCAACTGGTTTCTGAACCAAAATTGTCGGTAGTTAGCTCTAAAGAAGCAAACATGGGTTGTGGTGTGGCTGTAAATAAATACGTTATGGTATCGTTAATAGTATTTTGGTCGGAAGAACCATTTGGATTAGCAGTAAATACGGTATAAGTATGATTTCCACCACTTAATCCAGAAAGTGTGGGTAAAGTTAAAATGATAGATTGATAAGGAGCTAAACTTCCAGACCAAGGAATAGTGTTAGGCGTATTTCCATCTAAACTAATGTTTAACGTTAAACTAGTTAAGGTAGTATCCCCTTTATTAATAAAAGTAATTTTAGGAGAAGCAGTATCTCCACAAATATTTCTTTCTATACCGATAATACTCAAAGCAGCAGCATCTAAGGCATAGTAACTACCATTGGGGTCGTATCCGTTAATTTCAGTTAATCCTGTGTTGTTGGGGTCTAACCAATATTTTAATTGTTTAAGTGTATCACTGTTGGTTTCCCAAGAAAAAGAAAATTTACCATAATAATCAAATTCATCATTTCCACAAGCAGCGTTTCCACCATGCAGTTGACCAACAATTCTGTGATTATGGTCGAATAAAGGTGAACCGGAAGAACCTCCTTCAGTAGTTCCTGTGTTCCAATCTAATACTTGCCAGTGGTCGTTGCCTGTTGCATAATATCCGGAAGAAACAGTAGGTTCATAATCATGCGATATTTTTTTTACATCACCACTAGGGTGGTGTATGCCTGTTGAACTTTGAGAAGGAGTGTTGTTAGCATTCCATCCCGCATAAAAAACATTATAGCTTGCAGGAGGTGTTGAAGATAGTTTTACTAAGAAAAAGTCTGAAGGAGCATTATTTGCAATAATTGTTACACCACTTATGGTTTGTGTTGTTGGACCATCAATATTGGTAGCACATTGTGGCGATTGGTAGTTAAACATAAAAATATTGTTAGTACTAGGACTACAATGGTTGGCAGTTAATATATAAGGAGTTCCATCATTAGCAGTATTATTAATAAGAGCTCCTGAACAAACTCGAGAGTTCCCAGCAGTTAGTTGCATTACAATAGAACGAATTTCATCACCCCAAATAGCAGTGTCGCAAACGGCATTTACATTACAAGAACCCGAACTTCCAAAAGCTTTCATTTTGCTAAATAAATCTCTGTAACCATGAACTACAGACGCTAATTCAATAATTCCTTGTCCTATAACATTAGCAGGTTCATAATATTCTAAAGTAACAGTTTCTCCTTTAGTTAAGAAAGTAGAGAATTCTAGATTGTCTTTATTGTTTGTACTATTAAATGCTCCTAATACATTTTTATTATTGTATAAAAAGAAGGTAGCATTTTCTGGCATAAAGAATTTTTGGTAATTAACGTTAATAGATAACGCTCCTGGAACTTCAATGGTTAGCCTCCAAATTCTATCGCCATTAGGAAGGCTTTCCCATAAACCACTGTTATTAAGAGATAAATTAACAGGAATTTCCACTCCAAATCTCCAAGGAATATCTTTTTGTTGATCTGCGATAACATCTTCTGCTCTTATTGGTGTTAGATCAATTGTTGGAGCAATGTAAACAGGAATACTGTTTGATAATGTAGGTGTTGTTTGGCTATATGGTTGTCCACCATGACTTATTTGGCCTGATATAGAAAGTGAAATAAATACGATGATAAATAAAAGTAGTAGTTTTTTCATGGAGATATTTGATAATTACGAGTATAAAGTTACTGAAAATTAATGTGCAAAAAAAAAACCGATAAAATTATTTTATCGGTTTTTAGTATAGTTAGGAATCAAAAAAAAATTAAGCTTTTTGTTTAGTTCTTCTAGTGATTCTTCTTTTTGGTTTTTCTTCTACTTCTTCTTCTGGAGTATAGTTTGGATCTAAAGCAGCATCGACTAAAATTCTTCCACAGTGTTCGCAAACAATTACTTTTTTGTGGTTTTTAATATCTAACTGACGTTGTGGAGGGATTTTATTAAAACAACCTCCACAAGAATCTCTCTGTACAGTAACAACAGCTAAACCATTAATTGCTCCTTCACGAATTCTTTTATAAGCAGTTAATAATCTGTCTTCAATTACTTTTTCAGCTTTTGTAGATTGTGCTGTTAATTTTTCTTCTTCACTTTGAGTTTCGTTGGTAATTTCTTCTAATTGATTTTTTTTGTTTTCTAAATCAATTTTTCTACCATCTAAGTATTCTTTAGCCTCATCTAACTTTTCTTGTTTAGAGGTTAATAAAAATTCTCCTTCTTTAATTCTTTTTTCAGCTAATTCAATTTCTAATTTTTGAAATTCAATCTCTTTTGTTAAAGCATCAAATTCTCTGTTATTTCTAACTTTATTTTGTTGCTCTTCATATTTTTTAATAAGGTTAGTAGCATCTTTTATGCTATTTTTCTTATTAGATATATCAGTTTTGATGTTCTCTATTTCTAAAGTTAAATTTTCTTGACGTGTTTGTAAGCCTTCGATTTCATCTTCTAAATCTTGAACCTCTAAAGGAAGCTCACCTCTTATCAAACGTATCTTATCAATTTTTGTATCGATAAGTTGTAACTCATATAAAGCTCTTAGTCTTTCTTCTACTGTTGTTGTTGCTGTTTTTTTTGCCATACTTTACAGGTAATTTATGGGGTTTGTATTTTTTTCAGATAAATGAAGTGCGAAATTAGGAATTTTTTTTCTAAGAATATCATAAATTAATTCAGAAGTAAATTGTTCACTTTCATAATGACCAATATCTGCTATAACTATATCATTATCAGCATCAAAAAACTGATGGTATTTAAAATCTCCACTTATAAAAATATCTGCTTTAGCCTTTTTAGCATCTGGCAATAAAAAACTTCCAGAGCCACCACATAGTGCTATAGTTTCAATTTCTTCTTTAATAATTTTAGTATGTCTAATACAATTGGTTTTCATTACCATTTTTAATTGTAGTAGAAAATCTTTTGTTTTAATAGGGGTGGGTAATTTGCCAAAAACTCCACTACCAGTTTTTGAGTCTTTGTTTTCTAAAGGATAAATATCATAAGCCACTTCTTCGTAAGGGTGAGAGGCTATCATGGCTGAGATAATTTGATTTATTTGGTAAGCATAAGCAATGGTCTCAATTTTAAGTTCATTTTCGTAATGCAATTCATTTGGTGCACCAATAAAAGGTTGTGTATTATCATTTCCTTTAAAAGTACCAACACCTTCACTATTAAAGCTACAAGAACTGTATTCGCCTATTTTTCCAGCACCTTTGCTAAACATAGCATTTCTAACTTTTTCTACATGACTAACAGGACAAAAAGTAACAATTTTTTTAAGCATGTTATTTTTGGGAGAGAGTGTTTTACAGTCAGTTAAACCTAATTTTTCGGCTATTTTATAACTAACACCATCATAAGCATTATCTAAATTGGTGTGAGATGCGTAAATGGCAATATTGTTTTTAATGGCTTTTATAATTACTCTTTCTATGTAATTATTGCCGTTTAGTTTTTTTATTCCTGAAAATAAAATAGGGTGGTGGGCAATAATTAAATTACAACCTTTAGCAATAGCTTCATCAACAATTTCTTCTGTGCTGTCTAAACAAATTAGTGCAGCAGTTATTTCATCGTTTGCATTACCAACAATTAATCCCGAATTGTCATAATTTTCTTGTAAGGAAAGTGGAGCAAAACCCTCTAAAATAGCAATAATTTCTTTTAATAGCATAATTAAAAATTAATATCACTTGCGAAGGTAATTAAAATCGCTATATCAAACAAATACAAGCGTATTTACATTACTTTAAACTCAACGCGTCTGTTATATGCCCTGTTTTCATCAGTATCATTAGCTACAACTGGAGAAGATTTTCCATAGCCAACAGCAGTTAAGCGATTTTTGTTAATACCTTTTTCAACTAAATAATTTAGCACAGATTTAGCCCTATTCTCAGATAGGTTGTTGTTGTATTGTTCACTACCTTGATCATCTGTATGTCCACCAATTTCAATATTTAATTTTGGGTTTTCATTTAAAATATCAAACAACCTATCTATTTCATTAAAAGATTCTGACATTAAATCGGCACTATTAAATTCAAAGAAAATGTTGTTTAATCTAATTGCTTCTCCTTTTTCAATAGGCAACAAATATAAATCTTTGGCAAACTCATTATAAGCAGAAACACTTTTTAAATCAATGTTTTCACTAATTGGATAAAATTCTTTTTGTTGAGCTACAAAGCTGTATTTTTTTCCGGGAGGTAGTACTATTTTGTAAGCACCAGTAATTGGATCTGAAGTAGCTACACCTAGTTCTATATTAGCTTCAATATCGTAATATTTTATATTGGCTTGCATTGGTTGATTGGTTTTTTTATTGTAAACTATTCCAGAAACAAAAGTGATAGGTTCTGGTTTTTCGGCATTTTCTATTTTATAAATATCGCCACGAGAAGAAAGATAGGCAGTTTCTCCTTTTGCATCTAAAAAATAGCCAACATCAAATCCAGGAGAGTTTACTTTTGGTCCCATATTTTTTGGGTTACTCCAATTGGTCCAGCTATCATCTAACCTTTTAGAGGTAAAAACATCTACATCTCCAAAACCTAGATGTCCGTCAGTAGAAAAATATAAGGTTTTGTTATCAGCAGCAACAAATGGCTTAGTTTCATCCCCAAAAGTATTAATAACATTACCCATGTGTTTTGGCTTAGACCAAGTATTTTTTTTAGTTAAGAAACTAACATATAAATCTTTTTCACCTAAACTTTCTTTACGTTCTAATGCCATAATTAATGTTTTATTGTCATTACATAAAAAGTAAGAGACGTATTTATTGTCATTATAATAATCTTCTATTTCAAAAGGTTTAGGTACTTCCCAACCATTAGATGTTTTATAAGTGATAGAAAGCCCTTGTCCATTAGCTGAACCATCATTTTTATAAGTATTAGCAACAACTAACGAATTATTGTCGGGAGATACAGAAACCATAAAGTTTTTACCAGTATTGTTTAGTGGTTTTCCAAAGTTTTTCATAAGTGTCCATTCACCATTTTCATCTAAGGTTGAATACCAAATATCTTGGTCATCATCAGCAGGACCAGTATTTTCTGGTGAATCAGATCGGTTAATATAAAGTGTTTTGCCATCAGGTGAAATTATTGGAGAAAGTTCATCATATTTAGTATTCACTTTTTCACTAAGCTTTACTTTATCTGCAATTTTATCAGCATTTTCAATTAGATTAATATTTCTAGGTGATTTAGTTACTTTTAATTCATCAACTTCAATGGTTATATTTCCGCCTGTAAAATAAGCCATTCGGGTACCGTAATAACTGTGGTTGCCAGATTTATAAACTTCTTCATTATTAATATAATAAGTAACAATATTAGCTGTTTTTATAACCTTAAGTGTATTGTAACTTTTTAGCCCTTTATTAATGGCTTTGTGCTCTTCATAATTAACTTTTATATGATCTTTTTTACTATAATAGTGATTAATTTTATATTGTCCATTAGCAGTAATAAAGAACTGATGGTAAGCTTCGTTGTTAGAGTAAAGCGAAAATAAAATTCCTTGAGCTAAATCTTTATCTCCTTTGGTTTGTTTTAGTTTTATTTCAATAGTAAAATCTTCTTCATCAGCTGAGAGGTTATTTAAAGTAGTGTATATCCACCTTGAAGAAGTTGTTTTGTTTTCAAATTGATAATGTCCTTTGGTAAGTTCTGTTTTTAAGTTTTCATCATCGGCAATATACCAATTATTTGCATTATCGTTAAATTCTTCATTTATTAATATGGTTTCTTGAGCAGAAATTGTTAATGAAGAAATTACAGTAAAGTATAAAAGGATAATTTTTCTCATAAAATATTTTTTTAATAATGAGCTTCAAAACTAGTGAAGCAGTATTATTAAAAAAATAAGTCATTTGACGTATTATAAACCTATTTTATTAAGTAGGTAGAAAAGAAAAGGAATAAAAAAATCCTTAACCAGGTCTGGTTAAGGATTTTTTGTTTTATGAATTATTTATTTTTTAAGCTAGCACTTCTTTTACCTTATCAGCAGCTTCTTTTAATAAAACTGCAGAATGTACTTTCAAGCCAGAATCATCAATTAGCTTTTTAGCTTCTTCGGCATTGGTACCTTGTAAACGTACAATAATTGGAACATTAATGTCGCCAATGTTTTTGTATGCATCAACCACACCTTGAGCAACTCTATCGCACCTTACAATACCACCAAAAATGTTCACTAATATAGCTTCTACTTTATCATCTTTTAAAATCATTCTGAAAGCTTTTTCAACTCTTTCGGCATCAGCAGTACCACCAACATCTAAGAAATTAGCAGGTTCACCACCAGAAAGTTTAATAATATCCATAGTTGCCATTGCTAATCCTGCTCCATTTACCATGCAACCAACATTTCCGTCTAGGTTTACATAGTTCAATCCTGCTTTTTTCGCTTCTACTTCAACAGGATCTTCTTCAGAGATATCTCTCATTTCTGCAATGTCTTTATGTCTGAACAAAGCACTTTCGTCAATACTTACTTTAGAGTCAACAGCAATAATTTTATTGTCAGAAGTTTTTAATACAGGGTTAATTTCAAACATAGCAGCATCAGTACCTTCGTATGCAGCATAAAGAGCGAAAACAAATTTCACCATTTGTTTAAAAGCTTCTCCTGATAGATCTAAGTTAAAAGCAATTCTTCTTGCCTGAAACCCTTGTAAACCAATTTTAGGGTCTATTTCTTCTTTAAAAATAAGTTCAGGAGTTTTTTCAGCAACAGCTTCAATATCCATTCCACCTTCAGGAGAGTACATGATGATGTTTCTTCCTGTTTCTCTGTTCATTAAAACAGACATATAAAACTCTTCTGGCTGAGCTTCTCCAGGATAATAAACATCTTGAGCAATTAATACTTTGTTTACTAATTTGCCTTCAGCTTTAGTTTGTTTTGTAACTAGATGTCCGCCTAAAATACCTTTGGCAATATCGTGCACTTTATCTAAACCTTTAGCCAAAACAACTCCATGAGAACCTGTTTCGGTTACCACACCTTTTCCTCTACCACCAGCATGAATTTGTGCTTTAACAACAAACCACTCAGAGCCTGTTAAACGATTAACTTCTTTTGCAGCTTCTACAGCTTGTTCTGGGGTGTCAGCAACAACACCTTCTTGAATGGCTACACCATATTTTTTTAGTAATGACTTTCCTTGATATTCGTGTATGTTCATGATATATTATGTTTTTCAAATTTTGAGTCTCAAAAGTAATTTTTTTTATCGGTTTTTAAAGTGCATTTTATTAACAAATTTATTTTTATTGAATAATTAGACTTCTCAACATTCCTAAAGCAGCAATAGCACTTCTTTCTATGTTTATAGCTCTATCTTTTCCAAATTGAAACGTTTTGCTAACTACACCATCTTCTGAAGCTACTGCTATCCAAACAGTACCAACAGGTTTTTCATCTGTTCCTCCTGAAGGTCCAGCAACTCCTGACGTAGCTATACTATAGTTGGTATTTAACTTTGTTCTCACACCAATAGCCATTTGCTCCACTATTTGCTTACTAACAGCTCCATATTGATTAATATCATCAGCGTTTACTCCCAAACTTTCTATTTTGGTTTCGTTGGCATAAGAAACAACAGCACCTTTAAAATAATCGGAAGCACCTGAAACTTGAGTAATTAAATGAGCTATATAGCCACCAGTACAACTCTCTGCAGTAGAGAGTGTAGCATTTTCTTTACGCAATAAATCTCCAATTACTACTTGCAATTCATCTTCTGTTAAGGAAAAAATATTTTTTCCAATAATGGTTTTAACTTTTTCTATTTCTTTATTAATAGTAGCTTCTATTTCTTGACGGTTATTTCCTATTGAACTTAACCGAAGTTTTACCCTTCCGGGAGAAGGGAGATAGGCTAATTTTATAGTATTAGGTAAGTTGTTTTCCCAATCTTCCAATTTTTCTGCTAACTGAGATTCTGGAATTCCTTGTGTATAAATCATTTTATGGACTATAACAGGTAGCTCAATTTTTTCTTTCAACCAAGGAATTACAGTATTACTTGTCATGGCTTTCATTTCGTAAGGAACCCCCGGCATAGAAACTACTATTTTACCATCTTTTTCAAACCAAGTTCCGGGAGCAGTACCGTTTTTATTCCGAAGTACCTTAGCATTGTCAGGAACAAGAGCTTGTTGCCTGTTTAACTCATTCATTTCATAACCTCTGCCAGTTACCATTTTTTCAATGTCTTGATAAACATCTTCGTTCATAATGAGTTTACCACCAAAATATTTGGTAAGAATGTTTAAGGTTAAATCATCTTTTGTAGGACCTAAACCACCAGTAATAATTACCACATCACTGTTACCTAAAGCTTCATTAAGTGCTGAAATAATAGCTATTTCCTCGTCACTTACAGTTGTATGTTGTCTTATCTGAAAACCAATTAGATTTAGTTCTTTAGAAAGCCAATGAGCATTGGTGTTAAGAGTTTGACCAATTAATAATTCATCGCCAATAGAAAGAATATCTAGTTTCATGAAGTCTATATTTTAAGAGACAACAAATGTAAACAACATTTTTAGTTTAGCGGTTTATTGGGTGATAGCGGTTCGTACTTTTTCATTTTTGTTAAACCCTTACATCGACAATATCCTTTTTTAAGCTAGGGAGTAAGCTTTACTCTATATACGAACTCCAATTACACAAACATCATCCACTTGTTCTAAACTGCCCTTCCAGTTTTGAAAATATTGATTTAAAATTTCTTTTTGCTCCTCCATTGGTTTGTCATAAATACTTAACAGTAATTCTTTAAAAGGTTTATACATCATCTTTTTACCTTTAGGGCCTCCAAATTGATCGGCATAACCATCGGTAAATACATAAATAGTATCGCCTTTTTGTAATTCAATTTCATGATTGGTAAACAATTCCTGTCTAAAATATTTTCCTATAGGTTGTTTATTAGGTTTAATTTCATTGAGTTTTGCTATTCCTTCCGTATTTTTAGAAATAATATATAAAGGATTGTTTGCTCCTGCATATTGTAATATTGCTGCAGTTTCAGGTTTAAGGTTTGACACTTCTTTTAGTTTTGAATTTTGAGCTTGAAATTTTAAACTACACAATGCTATATCCATTCCATCTTTTACATCTTCCCCGCTTTTTTCAAAATGATCAACAACTAATTGTTTTGTTTTGTTTAGAATTTTAGCAGGACTAAATTCTTTATCTTCTAATAATGCTTTTGAAAGTGAATTTGCACAAACCACACTTACCATTGCGCCAGGAACTCCGTGTCCAGTACAATCTGCTGCCGCAAATAAAATTTGGTCTTCGTGTTTTTCTAACCAATAAAAATCTCCACTTACAATATCTTTTGGATGGTATAAAATAAAAGAATCTTTAAGTTGTTGTTTTAGCAATTCATCAGCAGGCAAAATTGCATTTTGAATTCTTTTGGCATATTTAATACTATCTACAATTTCTGTGTTTTTTTGTTCTACAACAATTTTTTGTGATTCTATTATTTGTTTTTGTTTATTAGTTACTCTAAACCTATTATACATAAAACCACTAAAAAGAATAATGAGAAAAAGTCCTCCAAACAAAGCATACTGTTGATTTTTTTTCATTTTAAGTTCTGCTTTTTGTTTAGCTATTTCTGCTTTTGAAAGAGCTTTTTCTTTTTCATAAGCAAGGCTATCAGCAACAGATTTTTTTTCATATAGATATTGCATTTCTTTTTCTATAGAAGCTTTAGTATTTTCCTCATTTAACAAACTATCTCTATATTGAATAAACAGTTTATAAAAATCGAAAGCCAATTCTTTCTTATTGTTTTTTTCATAAAGTTCGCTAAGCTTACCTGTAGAAGATTTCAACACTTCTAAAGAGCCTATTTCCTTAGAGATTTGGTATGATTCTTTGAGATATTTTTCTGATTTTTTATAGTTATCTAATAACATATAAAGATTGCCTATATAACTTTTTTGATAGCCAATTCCGATTTTGTTATTTAACTCTTCATCTATTTTTAATGCTTCAAAATAATGATCTAATGCTTTTTTTAAATCTTTTTTATCTTCATAAGCCAATCCTATATTTCCGAGGTGTCTTGATATTCCGTATTTATTATTATATTTTTTATCAACTGCTAATCCTTTTTGATAATATTCTAATGCTTTGTCAAAGTTATTTTGATCATGATACACAATACCAATATTGCCAAGTATGGTAGAGATACTACTTGTTTCTTTTATTTTTTCTTTAAGTTCTAATGATTTTTTGTAATAATCTAAAGCTTTTTGATATTCTTTTTGGTTGTAATAAATTATTCCAATATTTCCTAAAGTAACTGCCTGCCCTTTTTCATTATTAATTTCTTCTTCAATTTTTAATGATCTAAAATAGTAAGTTAGTGCTTCGGCATATCTACCTTGAGTATCCATAATAACTCCCATATTACCTAAGATTGCGGCTTGTTGTTGTTGGTTGTCAATTTTAATATTGATGTCTAAGGCTTTTGAATAGTTTTTAAATGCACTATTATATTCGCTTAAACTCCAATTACAATTTCCAATTTGAGCATAGGATTTAGCTTTTAATGCTAGAAAATTATTTTTTAGATTATTATTAATTTTATTATCAATATGTTTTTGTAGTAAGCTTATTGTTTTTTGATATTGAGTTTTTGCTTTAATAAATTTTCCAGAGTAATATTGAGTTAAACCGTATTGAAGATGAATTTGGCTTAATTTATAATCTATTGTTATATCAATATTTTCATCTTTCTTTCCCATATTTTTCAACCTAATAATTTCTATTAAATTAATTGATTGCTTATAATATTCAATAGCAGAATCGGGTTGTTCTTCTAAATAATAATTGCCAGTAGCTATTAATGAATTAATTAATGTTGTATCAGAAATTTCTCCTTGAAATTGAGCTGCTAATAATTTATTAGTGTTTTTTAAAGAGTCAATTTTGTTATTTGATGCAGATACGATGCTTGAATTAGCTATTAAGAACAATAGAAAGGTTATAATATATCTGAAATAGCTCATAAAATACAAATATATAGATTAAATGTTCATTTCCAAATATAGAAATTAGTCCATTGTACTTTATTCATTTGTTATATGCGAACTCCAATTATGCAAACATCATCAACTTGTTCTAGACTGCCTTTCCAATCATAGAAATGTTGTTCTAATATCTCCTTTTGTTCATCCATAGGTTTGTCATAAATACTAAGGAGTAAGTTTCTGAAAGGTTTATACATCATCTTTTTACCTTTTGGGCCACCAAATTGGTCAGCATATCCATCCGTAAAAACATAGATGATATCTCCTTTTTTAAGCGATAGTGTATGAGTGGTGAACGGCATAGGGTTGTCTATTTTTCCTATAGGTTGTTTGTTGGGCTTAATTTCTATAAGTTCAGCTATACTCTCTGTGTTTTTTGTAACTATATAAAGGGGACTATTTGCTCCTGCATATTGCAGTGTAGCATAACTTTCGGAGAGTAGGAGACTACAAATGGCAATGTCCATTCCATCTTTTACATCTTCACCACTTTTTTCGAATCTTTGTAAAACTAATTCTCGGGTTCTATCAAGTAACTTACCTGGCTCAGAAATATTATCTTCTAATAATGCTTTTGATAAAGAGTTGGCACAAATAACGCTCACCATTGCTCCAGGAACACCATGTCCTGTACAATCGCAAGCTGCAAAATAAACAATATCTTTTTCTTCTTTATTATTAGTTAAAGGGCTTTCTAACCAATAAAAATCACCACTTACTATATCCTTAGGTTGATATAATACAAAGCCATTTTTTAATTTTTCTGTTAGCGAATAACGAGACGGTAATATTGCCTCTTGTATTCTTTTAGCATAAGTTATAGAATCGGTAACTTCTTTATTTTTAAGTTCTAACTGGTTATTTTTTTTCTTAATATCTATACTCTGACTTTCAATAATAGCGTTTCGTTTTTTTAATCTTCTATTATTTTTTCGGGTATAATAGAACATAAAACCAAAAAATAAAAATACTATTGATGCTAAAATAGCTACCAAGTAAAATATTTTTCGTGAGGCTTTATTTTCAGCAATCTCTAATTCTAAAATTTTATTCTCTTGTAAATGTTGTTGAATTTCAGCTTCTTTCTTTTCTGCTACAGCTGTAATTTTAATATCTCTTAGTTTGTTGTAAACTTCTTCTGATAAAATAGAATCTTGTAAATTATAGGCTTTTAATAAAAAATGGTAAGCATTTTTGTATTCTGAAGCAGTAAACAAAACCTGTGATTTATAGTCGAAAAAAGTTTTTATATCGGTTGGAGAAGTACCTTCTGTAATTGTTAGGTAACAACTATCTAAATATTGTTTAGCAGTTTGATGGTTATTAGATTTAGAAAAAATAAGTGCCGTATTGAGGTAGTATATAAAAAGTAAATCTTTATCATTATCTATTTCCAAAAATTCACGAGACTTATTGGTATAATAATTAGCAGAATCTATATTAGCAAGCTGAAAATGCAAATCACCAATATTTAAATAAATTAATCCAAAATCTCTTTTAGAAACATCTTTACTTAAGAGTTTATGAGATAAATAATAATATTGTAAAGCAGTATCTAAATTATTGAAATGTTCAAAAGCAATAGCCACATTATTATACAGCATGCTTAAACTACTATTGTCTTTTATTTCTTTAGCTACTTTAATACCATTGTTAAATGCTTTAAGAGCATAATCTTTATCAGGAATTTCTAAATAAACGTTTCCTAATAAATTATTAGCATTAATAAGATTACTTTTATCACTTAAGAATTCGGCAACTTCCAGCGATTTTTCGGCATTTCTAACTGCTTCAGGAAAATCAGAAAGGCTTAATGCCGCCCAACTCATTTGGTAATAAGCTGAAAAATAAATTTGAGAATCTTTACAGTTTTTAGCAAGTTTAAGTAATTCATTAGCGTAGAATTTACTTTTTTCACTATTAATTAAGTAGTATTCTTCGCATAAATCATATAGTGAATCATGGAGTTGTTCGCACCTCTGATTGGTATAGTTTACTTTATTTGCCTTAGCAAAAAACACCATTATGATACAACATATAATTAATAGTAATTTTTTTATATCTCTATGTGTTGCTTTTAACAAAAAATGATGGTTTTCGTCAAAAATATAATATATTTTGTAATATGCTATTAAATTATTTAATAATTACCTAATGTATAATAGTTATTAGATAAATGTGGTGGAGATTTTGTTTCAAATTAAATAGGGTGTAAATGTTAGTTCCAAAATAATAGATAAGATACAAATAAACAAGGTGTGGGAATTTTTTGTTAACTATTAAAATTCTGAATGTAAATAATCAAAATTTATTTATCAATTCTCAAATATATCACTTTGCTGTTGTTAATCTTTAACGTAATTTTACGGCTCAATTTTAATTTTTTATTAATGAGCATTAACAATAAATACAACCATATCGATATTGAAAAAAAATGGTACGACTACTGGATGAAAAACGATTTTTTCAGTTCAGTTCCAGATGAAAGAGAGCCTTATACCATTGTAATTCCTCCACCAAACGTAACCGGAGTTTTACACATGGGACACATGCTTAACAATACCATTCAGGATGTATTAATTCGTAGAGCTAGAATGTTAGGATACAATGCTTGTTGGGTGCCGGGCACCGACCATGCTTCTATTGCTACAGAAACTAAGGTAGTAAACCTGTTAAGAGAGCAAGGAATTAATAAAAGAGACATTGGTAGAGAAAAGTTTTTAGAACACGCTTTTGAGTGGAAAGAAAAATACGGAGGTATTATTTTAGACCAATTAAAACGTTTAGGAGCAAGCTGTGATTGGAAGAGAACACGTTTTACTATGGAACCTAAATTATCTGATGCGGTAATTCAATCTTTTGTGGAGCTATACAATAAAGGTTATGTTTATAAAGATTGGAAGATAGTAAACTGGGATCCTAAAGCTCAAACCACACTTTCTAATGAAGAAGTTATCCGTAAGGAAGTAAATTCTAACTTATATTATGTAAAGTATAAAATTGTTGGAGAAGAAGGTTATGTAACTGTTGCAACAACTCGTCCCGAAACCATTATGGGTGATGTGGCAATTTGTGTACACCCTAAAGATGATAGGTATTTTCATTTACATGGAAAAAAAGTAATTGTTCCTATGGTAAACCGTGAAGTTCCTATTATTTGCGATGATTATATTGATAGAGAATTTGGTACAGGAATGTTAAAGGTTACACCAGCTCATGATACTAACGATTATGAAATTGGATTAAGACACGACTTGGAAGTGATAGATACCTTTAACGATGATGGTACTATTAGCGAGGCAGCAGGAATATTTGTTGGTGAAGACAGGTTCGTTGTGCGTAAAAAAGCGGCAGCACTGTTACAAGAACAAGGTTTGTTGGAGAAAACAGAACAAATTACCAATAATGTTGGTTATTCAGAAAGAAACCCTGATACAGTAGTAGAACCAAAGCTGTCTTTACAATGGTTTGTGAAGATGGATGAAATGGTAAAACCGGCATTGGAACATGTAATGAATGATGATATTCAGCTGTTTCCTGCTAAATATAAAAATGTTTACCAACATTGGTTAGAAAACATTAGAGATTGGCCTATTTCTCGTCAATTGTGGTGGGGACAGCAAATTCCGGCTTTTTATTACAATGAGCAAAAAGACTTTGTAGTAGCCAAAACCAAAGAAGAAGCTTTGCAATTGGCTAAAGAAAAATCAGGCAATAATAATTTAACGGAAAATGATTTAATTCAAGATGAAGATGTATTAGATACATGGTTTTCATCATGGTTGTGGCCCATTTCTGTGTTTGATGGTTTTGAAGAAAACTCACCGGATTTCGATTATTATTATCCTACCAATGTATTGGTAACTGGTTGGGATATTATTTTCTTTTGGGTAGCCCGAATGGTTTTTGCAGGCTATGAGTTTAAAAATGAAAAACCTTTTAAAGATGTTTATTTTACTGGAATGGTAAGAGATAAACAACGTAGAAAGATGAGTAAGTCCTTAGGAAATTCGCCTGATGCGTTGGCATTAATAGATCAATATGGGGCAGATGGTGTTCGTTTTGGAATGTTATCGTGTGCTGCAGCAGGAAACGATTTATTGTTTGATGAAGCACTATGTGAGCAAGGTAGTAAATTTTCTACCAAAATGTGGAATGCTTTCCGTTTGGTAAAAGGTTGGGAGGTTGACACTAGCTTAGAACAACCCGAAAGTGCTAAAATTGCAATTGAATGGTTTGAATCAAAAATGAATGAAACCCTAGAAGCGATTAATGATAACTTTTCAAAATACCGTTTGTCGGATGCATTGATGAGTACTTATAAATTAATTTGGAATGACTTCTGTTCGTGGTATTTAGAGAGCGTAAAACCTGATTATCAACAACCTATAGATGCAGCAACATTAAAAGCTACCATTACTTATTTTGAACAGTTATTGAAGATGTTGCATCCATTTATGCCTTTTGTTACTGAAGAGTTGTGGCAAAATTTAGAAGAAAGAAAAGATGGAGAAACCATTATGTTGTTAGCTTTTCCTGAAGCAGGAACTACAGATAAAGAGTTATTGTCGGCATTTGATTATGCTACTAATGTAATTACTGAAATTAGAAATTTCCGGAAAACTAAATACATAGCTAATAAAGACCAGTTGGAACTAATGGTTAAGAAAAATGAAGTAATTAATACTGCTTTAGATACCATTATTTCTAAACTAACTAACCTTTCTAAATTAGAATATGTTGATAACAAAATTGAAGGAGCTTATTCTTTTGTAGTAAAATCTAATGAATATTTCATACCTTTAGCAGGAAATGTAGATGTAGATGCTGAGCTAGAAAAAATTAAAGCAGAGTTGGAATATGCTAAAGGTTTGCTTGCTATTGTAGATAAAAAATTAGCCAACGAAAAGTTTGTTAATGGAGCTCCAGAGCAGGTGGTAGCAGCAGAAAAAAAGAAAAAAGCTGATGCCGAAGCAAAAATTAAAGTGCTAGAAGAACAGTTGATGAGTTTAAAATAAATATTAATTTAATAATTAAATAACCATGGGAAAAACAGGAGTTTGGATAGATTCTAAAAAAGCATATATCGTTAGCCTTTCGGGTAGCGATGCTAATTTATCAGTAATAACATCAGAAATTGAAGGAGTAACCAGAATTGAAGGTGAAGGAAAAGAATATGGTAGGTTTGGAGATCAATATACCTCACTAGAAAATAAACAAGAAAACAGAAGAAAGCATGAAGTTGCTGAATATTTGGCTGAGATTATTGAAAATATTAAAACAGCAGAAGAATTAGTTGTTTTTGGTCCTGCACAAATGAAAATTGAGTTGGAGAAACAAATAAAAGAAATTCAACCCTTAGCTAAAAAGCTGTTGGAAGTTGTAAGTGCCGATAGCATGACAGAAAATCAAATAGTTGCTTGGGTAAAAGATTATTATAAGGCGTAAACGCGTGGAATACCTTTCATTAAATACCTTAAGCCATTATTTGCAAAGACTGGTTTCCAGTAAACTATGGGTTAAAGTATTAGTTGCCTTATCTTTAGGGGTAATAGCCGGAATAATGCTTAGTCCTAACTTTGGTTGGGTATCTAAAGAGTTGAGTACTGTTATAGGTAATTGGCTTTCCTTACCGGGAAAATTATTTTTGAAGTTGGTTCAGATGATAATGATTCCGCTGATTTTCACTTCAATAATTTCCGGAATTGTAGGCACATCAGGAGATCAGTTAAAGAAGATGGGAGTAAGAATATTACTCTACTTCATTTCTACTACAGCTGTTTCAATAAGCCTAGGGGTTTTATTGGTGAGCTTTTTTAAACCTGGAGCATCTATTTTTAGAAAAGGAGCTTTTAAATTATCTGAATCTCAGATAAACCTAATTGATAATAATGGTAATAATTCTTTTTTTGATATTCCTAATGCAATAAGTAATTTACTTCCTGAAAATCCTTTGGCATCAATGGTTTCAGGAGAAATGTTGAGCATTGTTATTTTTTCAATCATTATAGGGATAGCTATCACTCAATTAACTAAAAAAGAAGAAAATCCTATAACATCATTATTATATGCCGTTCAGGAAATTTGTATGACCATTGTTTCTTGGGCTATGCGTTTGGTGCCTTATGCTGTATTTGGTTTAATTGCTCAATTAATTTCAGGTATAGGATTAGATAGTTTAGCAGGCATAGGGTTTTATGTTGGGGTAGTAATATTAGGATTAGCGATTTTACTTATTTTTTACATGCTATTGCTGGCTATTTTTGGAAGAACAAACCCTTTTACTTTTATGAAAAACATTGTTGATGTGCAGTTATTAGCATTTTCAACAACCAGTTCGGCAGCAGTTATGCCGCTATCTATTAAAACAGCCAACGAAAAATTAGGTGTTTCGCCACAAATAAGCAATTTTATAGTTCCTATTGGAGCTACCATTAATATGGATGGTACGGCCCTTTTTCAGTGTATAAGCACTATTTTTATTGCACAAGCTTACGGAATAGAAATATCATTAGTAAACATTGGGTTAATAATGGTGACTATCGTTGCTGCTTCTATAGGAACACCTTCTATTCCTGGAGGTGGAGTAGTGGTACTGGCTTCAGTACTTCAAAGTGCCAATATCCCAACAGAAGGAATTGTAATTATTATAGGAGTAGAAAGAGTACTTGGAATGTTCAGAACAGCCATAAATGTTACTGGCGACCTAACAGCTTGTGTCTTATTTAATAGGTGGTTAAAGTAAATCAAAAATAAGCCTTCATTGCTTCAATAAAATCATCAGGAGCAGCACATGGTCGTTGGGTGTTTTTGTTGATGAAAACCAAGGTTGTAGTAGCTTCATTAATCAACTCGTTTTTCTCATTAAAAGTTTGGTAGGTGAATGAAATACGAGCTTTTGGTAGTTCACTTATAGTGGTTTCTATTCTCAATTCATCATCGTAAAAAGCAGGTTTGTAGTATTTTATAGAAAACTCTAAAACTGGCAATGCAATGCCTTCATCTTCCATTCTTCGGTAACTAAACCCCAGTTTTTTGATGGCTTCCACACGAGCTACTTCAAAATAAGTAGCATAATTTCCGTAATAAACATAGCCCATCATATCAGTTTCGGCATACCTAACTCTTATTTTTGTTGTTGATGTGTACATAATATAAAATTGATGAAAAATTTACGGTAAAGTTCGTAATTTGGTCAACTCAGGCAAACTTATTAGGGAATAACATGCAGTTTTTTTTCACAACATACCAATTTTCAGCTATTAAGAAAGTGGTTGCCACAGTTTTTATTTCACTTTTCCTTGCTTGTCAGCCCGCTGTTTATGAAAAAACTCAAGATTCTTCTATTAACATTATTGAAACAACAACAGAACATCAACAGGCAACAGATTTAATTACTCCTTATAAAGATAGTTTAGAAAAAGAAATGAATGAAGTATTGGTTATTTCTGCCGAAGAATTTCCTAAAGAAAAAGGTAAACCAGAAACTAAATTGGGAAACCTTGTTGCCGATTTAAGTATAGAAATAGCTCAAAAAACATATAATAGCAATATTGATTTTTGTTTATTGAATTTTGGTGGATTAAGAACTTCTCTTCCCAAGGGAGAAATTACCCGAGGAAAAATTTTTGAATTGATGCCTTTTGAAAATGAGTTGGTGGTGGTGACTATTTCTAAAGAGCAATTTGAACATTTGATTGGTTACTTATATACAGTTGGAGGTCAGCCTATATCTAAAGGAATTACCTTGGTTAATTATATTGAGAAGAAAAGTGACCTTATAGATGCTAAATTTCTTATAAAAGAAGATAAATATAGAACTGAAAAAGAATTCAAAATCCTCACTTCAGACTATTTAGCCAAAGGAGGTGATAACATGACTTTCTTTTTAAATCCCATTAACTATGAAAAAGTGGGAATAAAATTGAGAGATGCCATTATACAATATTGTGTAGAACAACACGCACAAGGAAATAAATTAAACGGAAAAATAGAAGGGAGGATAGTTTATGAGTAATAGAAGAACTTTTATAAAACAATCTTTTTTAGGTGGAGTATCTTTACTTGGAGCTGCTACATTAAATCCGTTTTCGGCAGCTATTCTTAAAAAAAATCACACAAAAATTACTATTTTACATACTAACGATGTGCATAGCCACATAGAGTCTTTCCCGAGTAACGATCCTAAATATCCAAATATGGGAGGTGCAGCGAAACGAGCTGCTTTGATAGACAAAATCAGAACTAAAGAAAAAAATGTTTTGTTGTTAGATGCTGGAGATATTTTTCAGGGAACACCTTACTTTAATATGTATGGCGGAGAGTTAGAGTTTAAACTAATGAGTTTAATGAGATATGATGCCGCTACTATTGGTAACCATGATTTTGATAACGGTATTGAAGGACTAAATAATATGTTGCCTCATGCTAATTTTCCATTTTTAAATGTGAATTATGATTTTACAAATACCATATTAAATGGTAAAATTGCTCCATACAAAGTATTTGAAAAAGATAAGGTGAAGATTGGTGTTTTTGGTGTTGGAGTAGAGTTAGCTGGTTTGGTAGATAAAAAAATGTATGCAGAAACACAGTATAATAATCCGATAATTGCAGCCAACAACACAGCAGAACATTTAAAATATAATGAAAAATGCCATTTAATTATATGTTTGTCGCACTTGGGTTATGATTATAAAAGCAATAAAGTTTCTGATAATGTACTGGCTAAAGAAACAAAAAATATAGACTTAATTATTGGTGGACATACACATACGTTTTTAGAAAAGCCAGCAAGCATTAAAAATAAGGACAATAAAATCACTTTAATTAATCAAGTTGGCTGGGCAGGGCTTTATTTGGGCAGAATAGACTTTTATATCAATCCTTTAGATAAGGCTTTTACTTCAATTAATGATAAAATAGGCGTTATCTAAGTAAAAAAAAAATAAAAAACAATAGATAAAAATTTTTTTTTTCATTTTTTTATTCAAATATTTGTTAGCACAAAAGAGAGGTGGTTTTTAGTTTTAAAAATCATTGATTTTAAACAGCTTATTAAAATTATTTTGATTAATTTAGACAGCCGTTTTACAGCAGTATAAAAGAGCTTTGATGCTTAATGATTTAGATAGGAATTAGTAAAAACATAAAAAAATAGGAGTTATTAAAAATGGATAAAAACTTTACTTCAGTATGGGAAAATTGCCTTCAGGTAATAAAAGACAATGTAAGCTTACAAAGTTATAAAACTTGGTTTGACCCCATTGTTCCTGTAAAACTGAAAGACAAAGTACTTACCATTCAGGTTCCTAGCCAATTTTTTTACGAATGGTTAGAAGAACATTATGTATCTATCTTAAAGAAAACCATAAAAAAAGAATTAGGCCCTGAAGGAAGATTAGAGTATAGTATTGTTATAGAGAATAATAGTAAAACTAATAATCCATATACCTTAAAAATTCCTGCTACTAATAAACCACACATTAAAAACAATCCGGTAAACATGCCTATAGATTTGAATAAAAACAAATCTATCAGAAATCCATTTATCATTCCTGGGATTGCTCATTTAAATGTAGAATCTCAATTAAACCCAAATTATTCTTTTGATAATTTTGTTGAAGGAGACTGTAATAGGTTGGCTCGCTCTGCTGGTTTTGCAGTTTCTAACAATCCTGGAGGAACTTCTTTTAATCCATTATTAGTATATGGTGGAGTAGGTTTAGGAAAAACACACTTGGCTCATGCTATTGGTATTGAAGTAAAAAATAAATTCCCAAATAAAATTGTATTGTATGTTTCTTCAGAGAAATTTACCCAGCAATTTATAGACGCAGTAAAAAATAACGAACAAAATGATTTTATCCATTTTTATCAAATGATAGATGTGTTGATTATTGATGATGTTCAGTTTTTTGCAGGAAAAGCTAAAACGCAAGACGTTTTCTTCCACATATTTAATCATTTACACCAATCAGGAAAACAAATTATTTTAACAGCTGATAAAGCACCAGTAGAAATTATTGGTATGGAACAAAGGTTGTTATCTCGTTTTAAATGGGGGTTAGCAGCTGATCTTCAATCGCCTGATTTGGAAACTAGAATAGCTATTTTAGAAAAGAAAATGTATAGCGAAGGTTTAGAGTTACCTAAAGATGTTGTAGAATATATAGCCTACAGTATTACTACCAATGTTAGAGAATTAGAAGGTGCCTTAATTTCTATTTTAGCTCAATCTTCTCTAAACAAAAAAGCAGTAAATATTGATTTGGCTAGACAAATGGTGGATAAATTTGTTAAAAATACAGCCAGAGAAGTTTCTATAGATTACATCCAAAAAGTAGTTTGCGATTATTTTGATATGCCTATTGAAACCTTAAAATCTAAAACTAGAAAAAGAGAAGTAGTACAAGCTCGTCAAATAGCTATGTATTTCTCTAAACAAATGACTAAATCTAGTCTAGCATCAATTGGAATGCACTGCGGTGGAAAAGACCACGCAACAGTGTTACATGCTTGTAAAACAGTAAACAACCTTATGGATACTGACAAACGTTTTAGAGGCTATATTGAAGAATTGAAAAAGAAAATTAGTTTACAATAATATAATTTTAAGATTTGCACTAACTAAACAGGAATTTCTTAACTAAGATTTTCCTGTTTTTTTGTTTTAAAAACCTATGTTTAACAGATTCGATAAGCCTGCTCCCATCTACAAGCCAATGAGCAAAAAAGCTCAAAGGGTCTTGTTTTACATTGTTATTGCTCTGTGTGTTTTTATTGTAGGTTATCTACTTTCATTTTACATTTAATTATTTAGTCAACTTCAATTTAACTTAGCTAACTTTGTACTTCATTTTTCAATATATTGAAGTCTATCAATAAAATATTAAGCAATAAAGCAAGTCCCATTATTATTAGTGGTCCTTGTAGTGCTGAATCTGAAGAGCAGTTATTACAAACAGCTATGGCTTTAAAAGCACTTAATAAAGTTGATGTATTAAGAGCTGGAATTTGGAAGCCACGAACGAAACCAGGTAGTTTTGAAGGAGTTGGTTTAGAAGCGTTAAAATGGTTACAAAAAGCAAAAGAAGCTACAGGGTTAAAAACAGCCATAGAAGTCGCCAATACACAACATGTTGAAGAAGCGTTAAAATATGATGTTGATGTATTGTGGATAGGAGCTAGGACAACTGTTAATCCTTTTGTGGTTCAAGAAATTGCAGATGCGTTGCACGGAACAGATGCTACGGTTTTAATAAAAAATCCAATAAATCCCGATTTACAACTTTGGGAAGGAGCCATAGAGCGTTTTGCAAAAGTAGGTATCTCAAAAATAGGAGCAATTCATAGAGGATTTTCAAAATATGGTGATTCGTATTATAGAAATCCACCCCAGTGGCAAATTCCTATTGAGTTAATGCAGCATTATCCAGATTTAACTATGATTTGCGATCCAAGTCATATTTGTGGCAAACGAGATAACCTGCTTGCTGTTGCTCAAAAAGCAATGGATTTAGATTTTGATGGATTAATGATAGAAGCGCATCTCGATCCGGACAATGCACTAAGCGATGCATTGCAGCAAATAACACCTCAAACACTTAATAAGTTTGTTAACCAGTTGGTTGTTAGAAAAACAAAATTAAGCCCAACACTTACAACAGAACTCGATAAGATAAGAAGAAGCATAAATGTACTTGATGGCGAATTGTTAGACGTACTTTCAAAAAGAATGGAACTGATTAATGAGTTAGCTCAATATAAAAAAGAAAATAATATTCAGATTTTACAGCCCAAACGTTGGGAAGAAATTTTATTAAAAGCACTAGAAGAAGCTAAAGAAAAAGGATTGAGCGAACGATTTATTAGAAATTTATTTACAGAAATTCATATTGAATCCATTAAGCTTCAGAGTAAGATAATGAATGAAGAAAATTAAAAAGTAAGAAGATATGCCAAAAGTATTATTTGTTTGTTTAGGAAATATTTGTAGGTCGGCAATGGCACAAGGTATTTTAGAAGCTAAAGCTAAAGAATATGGAGTAAATTTATTAGTGGATTCTGCAGGAACATCCGATTATCATATTGGAGAAGCTCCAGACAAAAGAATGCAAGCTAAAGCATTAGAGTATGATATAGACATTTCAAACCAACAAGCAAGGCAGTTTATCTATAATGATTTTCAGGAGTTTGATTATATTTTTGCGATGGATAGTTCTAACTACAATAATATTTTAAATCTTACTAAAACCGAAGCAGATAAACAAAAAGTAACCCTGTTTTTAAATTTAGCTTATCCAAACGAAAATAGAAATGTGCCGGATCCCTATTATGGAGGAGAAGCTGGTTTTGAAGAAGTTTATCAATTATTAGACAATGCTTGCGAGGTATTTATAAAACAAATTAATAATGGAAAATAAAGGAACACTATATTTAATACCTACCACTTTGGGAGAGACTGCTTACGATAAGGTTATTCCATCATTTAACAATACTATTTTACAAGAAATAGATGTTTTTATTGTAGAAAATATTAAAACTGCCAGAAGGTTTATCAAAAAAACGGCACCTGATAAAGTCATAGACGACTTGGTTTTTTATGAAATAAATAAAAGAACCAATTTAGATATGTTGCCCACTTTTCTGAAACCAATAGATGAAGGGAAAAATATTGGTGTTATTTCCGATGCTGGTTGTCCTGGAGTTGCAGACCCTGGAGCAGATGTTGTAGCTCTGGCTCATCAAAATAATATTAAAGTAGTTCCATTGGTTGGTCCTTCGTCAATTTTATTATCGTTAATGGCAAGTGGATTTAACGGACAAAGTTTTTGTTTTAATGGCTATTTACCAAAAGAACAAAAAGACAGGGTTAGGAAATTAAAAGACTTAGAAAGGATGGCCATTGCTCAAAAGCAAACACAACTTTTTATTGAAACGCCTTATAGAAATCATCATGTAATGGAGGATTTATTGGCTAACTGTAATCCTAATACAAAATTGTGTGTAGCTGTTGACATTACAATGGCTTCGGAGCAAATTGTTACCAAAACCATTGCCGAATGGAAAAGCACAAAAATTGACTTAAACAAAAGACCTTGTGTGTTTTTACTAGGATAGTGGATTAAGACAATCCACTAATTTTCCCATCATTATCAATAAACATTCCTTCAGATGCAGGAATAGCAGGTAATCCTGGCATACGCATCATGTTTCCTAATATAGGAATAATAAAACCTGCACCAGAAGCAAACTCAAATTCTCTAACACTAACAGTAAATCCTGTTGGTCTGCCTATTAAACTTTCGTCATCAGAAAAAGATTTTTGAGTTTTAGCCATACATACTGGAAAGCCACTCATTCCTAAGCTATCAATTTTTTTCAAATCAGCTAGGGCTTTTTTAGAGTATTCTACACCATCAGCACCATAAATATTTTTAGCAATAACATCAATTTTTTCTTTAATAGGAAGTTTCCAATCGTAAAGTGGTTTAAAGTTATTTCTGCCACTTTCAATTTCTGTTACAACAGCTTGAGCAAGGTTGGTCATTCCATCACCACCTTTAGCAAAACCTTCGGCAACAATGGCTTTTACGCCTAAATCAGCACATCTATCCTGAATAAGTTTTACTTCCTCAGCACTATCAGTAGGGAACGCATTAATAGCAACTACCGGATTTAGTCCAAATTTTTTACAGTTTTCTATGTGTTTCTCAAGGTTAGCAAAGCCCTTGCTCACTCTTTCAACATTGGCATCATTATATTGTTCTTTAGTAGCTCCACCATGGTGACGTAAAGCTCTTATAGTCGCTACTAAAACCAAAGCTTTAGGTTTTAATCCACCGGAAACACATTTTATATCTAAGAATTTTTCAGCACCCAAGTCGGCACCAAAACCAGCTTCTGTTACAACATATTCCGATAAAGATAATCCCATTTTTGTAGCTAAAATAGTGTTAGTCCCCTGAGCAATATTAGCAAACGGACCACCATGAATAATAGCAGGATTTCCTTCTAATGTTTGAACTAAGTTAGGTTTTATAGCATCTTTAAGTAAGATAGCCATTGCATTTTCAGCTTTTAAATCTCTTGCATAAACAGGTTTTTTATCGAAAGTAAATCCAACAAAAATATTTCCTAGCTTATTTTTTAAGTCTTCAAAGTTTTCCGACATACATAAAATTGCCATTACTTCCGAAGCAGGGGTAATGTTAAATCCGTCTTGTCTGGGAATGCCATTTCCTGTTCCGCCTAAGCCGATAACAATGTCTCTTAAAGCCCTGTCATTCATATCCATTACTCTTTTCCAAACAATGGTTCTAGGGTCTATATTTAAATTATTGGTTTTATTCTGAATGTTGTTATCTATTAAAGCAGACAAAAGGTTATTGGCTTTTTCTATTGCAGAAAAATCTCCTGTAAAATGCAGATTAATATCTTCCATAGGAACTACTTGAGCATAACCACCACCAGCAGCTCCACCTTTAATACCAAAAACAGGGCCTAAAGAAGGTTCTCTTAAAACCACGGTAGTTTTCTTTCCAATTTTATTAAGTCCTTCTGTTAAACCGATAGAGGTAGTTGTTTTCCCTTCTCCCGCAGGAGTAGGAGTAAGGGCAGTAACTAAAATTAAATTGCTTTTATCAATGTTTTCCTGACGTATAAGGTTTAAAGGAAGTTTGGCCTTATATTTTCCATACATTTCAATATCATCTTCATTTATATTTAAGTAAGAAGAAATTGCTGTAATGTGTTTTAGCTTAGTATTTTGTGCTATTTCAATGTCAGAAGGAAATCCCATATTTTTATATTTTTAAGTTTAAAAGCTAAAAATAGGAAAATTTTAATCAGCTACAAATATTTGATTGCAGAACTTACAAAAACGTTGAATCAGGTTTTTGATTATTATTTACTCTCCCTCCTTCCCCCCTCTCTTTTAAAGAGAGGGGATTAGTTATCGCAAGATAACTTGGGGTGAGTAAATTGAATACATTAAAGAAATTATAAAGTTATTTTATTAACCTTTTAACTACAATAGCAATAACAATTAGTGCTAAGAAAATTGAAATATAAAGGAAGAAGTTATGTTCTTTTGTTTTTGTATTGTTGATTAAATCAACTTTTTCAGGAAATAGTATTTCCAATTCATCTATGATTTTAAATGCTTGTATATTTTTAGGCTTTTTCTTTAATTCTATGTCATATCTAGAAAACAACTTTTTGTTTGGTAAACAAACACTAGATATAAGCAATTGTTTTGATTTTGATTCATGTTGTTTACCAGAGAATTCATGATTGTAGGCGAAAATTAATTGTAACCCATTACCAAGTTGGAAATAGTAATCGCATGTACTATTGCCTTGTGATAAGTATAAAAATTTGTTATTGTTTCCTTTAAACTTTTTAAGGACTTCAAACGTAGTTATATAATTATCAGCATAAGCTTCTCCAGTAATACTGTCTATTGTAAAAGTACATTCTTGGTTAGTTGCTACACCTATAAATATTTCATCAACTGATTTAGCATATTCTTCTATAGGTTTTGGCCTATTACAAATACAACTATATGCAACATTAATCTGAGAAAGGAAAACTAGAAATATGAAGTGTCTTAATTTCATATTAAAAATTCTCCTAAGGCTTCAAATTAAGTTGATGCCCCATTTTACTTTTTTTAGTTTTGAGGTAGCTTTCGTTATGTAAATTAGATTCAATTTCTAAACCTACATTATCCACTATTTCAAGACCATACCCTAATAAGCCTGTTCTCTTTTTAGGGTTGTTACTCATCAACTTCATTTTAGAAACGCCTAAATCACGTAAAATCTGAGCTCCAATACCATAATCACGTTCATCAGCTTTAAAACCTAGTTCTATGTTTGCTTCAACAGTATCTCTACCTTCTTCCTGAAGTTTGTATGCCTTAAGTTTGTTCATCAAGCCAATTCCTCTTCCTTCTTGATTCATATAAACCACTACACCTTTACCTTCTTTTTCTATCATTTCCATTGCTTTGTGTAATTGAGGACCACAGTCACATCGGCAAGAACCAAATATATCGCCTGTCATGCAGGACGAGTGAACTCTAACTAAAACAGGTTCATCTTTTTCCCATTCTCCTTTAAAGATGGCTAAATGATCCATATCGTTAGTTGTTTGCTTGTAAGCAGCCATTTTAAAATTGCCATACTCTGTAGGTAAATCAATGGTAACTTCTCTTTTAATTAATGTTTCGTGTTGTAAACGATAAGAAATTAAATCTTTAATGGAAACAATTTTTAATTGGTGTTTTTCAGCAATTTTTAACAATTCCGGAAGACGAGCCATAGTACCATCTTCATTCATAATTTCTACAATTACACCAGCGGGTTCAAAACCTGCTAATCTGGCAAAATCTATAGCAGCCTCCGTATGTCCGGCTCTTCTTAAAACACCACCTCTTTTAGCTCTTAAAGGGAAAATATGTCCTGGTTTACCTAATTGTTCTTTTCTAGTATCAGGATTAATTAATGCCTTAATGGTTTTAGATCTGTCAGAAGCAGAAATTCCTGTAGTACAGCCTTCGCCAATTAAATCTACAGAAACAGTAAAAGGTGTTTCGTAAGCAGCATTATTTTGGTGTACCATTAAGTCTAATCCCAATTCATCACATCTGTCTTGAATTAATGGAGCACAAATAAGTCCTCTACCATGTGTAGCCATAAAGTTGATCATTTCGGGAGTTACAGCTCTTGCAGCTGCTAAAAAGTCTCCTTCATTTTCTCTATCTTCATCATCAACAACAATAATAATTTTACCATTTTTGATATCTTCAATCGCTTCTTCTATTTTGTTTAATTTTGCTTCCATTAAGTTGTATGAATTATTTTCAGCAAAATTACTAAAATTGAATGGGGATAATTCGTTTAACATTTATAAATAGACATAGAATTTTAAATAATGGCTAGGGTTTTAGCAATAGATTACGGACAAAAAAGAGTAGGAGTAGCTGTAACGGATGATTTACAGATAATTGCCAGTGGTTTAACTACGGTACATGTAAAAGATATTATTGCTTTTTTGGAAGAATACCTTAATAAATATGAGGTAGAAACTATTGTGGTTGGGTTAGCAATGGATTTAAAAAATCAACCTGCCCAATCTGCTAGGTTTATAGAGCCTTTTGTTAAACATATTACTAAAAAATTTCCGAAGGTAACAATAGAAAGGATTGATGAAAGGTTTACCTCAAAAATAGCTTTTCAGACGATGATAGATGGTGGACTAAAGAAAAAAGCACGTCAGAATAAAGCCTTAGTAGATCAGATTAGTGCTACCATTATTTTACAAAGTTATTTGGAACAGAAAAAAAATTAATCTAACAACTTTACTTTCTTTAGGCTTAATAAATTAATAGGGTTGATGCCTAAATTCTCCACATTAGTCTGAGTTAACCTAACCACTTCATCGTAATACAAAATTACTACAGGAGCTTCTTCAATTATAATGTTGTCCATACGTTGGTAATAATCATAACGGATAGAATCGTTGGTTTCTTTTTGAGAAAGTTCATATAAGTTATCAAACTCAATACTTTTAAAATGTGTGTAATTTGGTCCGTGAGGCGTAAAGTTTTTACTATAAAATAAAGCTAGGTAATTTTCAGCATCAGGATAATCTGCAATCCATGATTTTCTGAAGAAGTTTAATTTGGAACGAGCCACTAATTCTCTATGAGTAGTAGCTTGCACAACATCTACTTTTACTTTTATGCCTATTTCTCCTAATTGATGTTGAATAAATTCACATAAATCAACATAATTAGCAGTTGTAAAAAGAGTTACAACTGGCATACCATCTCCATTGGGATAACCTGCTAAGTATAGTAATTCTTTAGCTTTTTCGGGATTATAGTTATAGCCTTTTACTTTTTCATCATCATAAGAAGGTAAACCTTTAGGAACAAAACCAGCTTCAGCAGGAGTTCCAATATTCTTTCTTAGGTAAGAAATCATTTGTTTTCTATCGAAACCGTAGTTAATAGCTTGTCTTACATATTTTTTTCTTAAAGGACTTTTAGCAACAATATCTAACTCATCATCCACTAAAATTCCTAAATATTCGGTATTTAAATAAGGGTTGGTAAGCATTTTAATTTTGTTGTTGTATTCTTTTTTTAGTTTGCCATCTGCAGTAAAAATACTTTCTTTGTTATCGCCATCTCTACCAGAAACAAAATGCAACTCGCCATTTAAGAATTTTAAAAATTCCATTTCTTTATCTTTAACAAAGGAAATAGAAATAGCATCTATATAAGGCAATTGTTTGCCGTTTTCATCTTTTTCCCAATAATTAGGATTTTTTAGTAAAACTAATTTATTGTTTTCATCCCAAACCTTAAACATAAAAGGACCAGTACCAACAGGATTACTACGGTAGTCGTTTTTGTAATATTCAACTACTTCTTTTGCCACCACAGCACAATATTGCATGGTAAGAATTCCTAAAAATGGAGGAAAAGGTTGGCTTAAGTGAATTTTTAAGGTAGTATCATCTATAGCTTCAAATGGTTGGAAGTTAAATGCTTCGTCAAAATCAACATTATTAAAAATCCAAGTTCCCGGTGAAGCAACCTTTGAATCTAAAATTCTATTGAAGCTGTAAACAAAATCATGAGCAGTAACTTTTCTTCCTTTACCATTTTCAAATTGTTCGTTATCATGAAAATAAACATTATTTCGTAAATAGAAGGTGTAGGTTTTTCCATCTTCAGAAATTTCCCAACTTTTAGCAATGGAAGCTTGTACTTTTAGTTGGTCATCCATTTCAAGCAAACCATTATAAATATGATTACAAGCCCAAATGTTTTCTGGGTTTCTAGAAAAAGCAGGGTCTAAAGAAGTAATTCCAGCAGCTTCGTTGTATCTAAACACTTTTAGATTTGCTTCATCTCCTTTTTTTGAGCCGCAAGACCAAATTATTAATGTTGATGAAAATATTGATAGAATGAGGACAAGCAGATTACGTTTCATAAGTTTGAGTATTTTATGAATGTAATGTTAAGCAATAATAAAAAAGGATATTAAGCGGGTTAAAGCTTGTTTTCAACACGGTTTTTAACAGTTTCTTTTATGGATTTGATCATTTTTTTGGCTTGTTGTTCATTCAAATCAATTCCAAAAGGAATTTGCTGTTTGTTAATGTTTATGCAAAGTGTATAGTGGTTAGAATTCCAATAAGAAGAAGTCATTTTATATACTAATTTGTCTTTGTATTTTAAAGCTTCTATACTATCTATGGCACTTAAATCATATCTCTCTGTTAAACCTCTATTGCCAATTTTTTTGGTGAGATAAATACTTTCTTTGTCAATAGTTATAACTTCTTTACCATAATTCCTCCAACGAATAGCGTAGATAACTTTAAACTCAAAAAATAACCAAAAGATAAGGTAAACAATAAAAAAAAGCTTTGTACTGGTTGGGTAATCAAAGAAAAACTGACTAATAATGGCTATTCCACAAAGTGAAAATAATACTAACCAAGTGATAAGCATGTTTTGTTTTCTTTTATCATAAAGTGGATAAATTAAAATAGTTAGCTCATTATTTTCTTCAATATATTCTATTTTATTTTCCATTTTAGCGTGTTATGTTGCTTTAAAGGTCAAACTTCCTACTTTTTTTAACTTTTTATGTAATTTTTAACAAAAAAATTATACATTCAATAAAGAGGCATTATCTTTGTAAAAGTTAGATATATAATATTTAATGAACTATTAACTCAAAAACTAAAAATTATATGAAAAAATTTTCGATACAATTAATTGCAATATTAATACTAAGTACATTTGGAAAAGTAGTTGTAGCTCAAGATAAAAAAATTGAAGACTTGAATTTTTTATATGTTGATGAAGAGTATGAAAAACTAGTCGATAAATCTATAAAATTAATGGATGACGGAACTTACAGAAGACATCCTATGCCGTATTTGTTTGCTGCAATGGGGTTGTACGAAATTTCTAAATTACCTGAAAAATATAGTGTAGGAGAAAGAGATTCTGATTATCCAAAGCCATTAAAAGATGCTGAAAAATATATTTATAAATATGTGAAAGCTGAGGCAAAAGCTCAAAAATATTTTGAAGATTACGAGCCAACAATGGAAGACTATAAAGAATTTTTTATCAATATTGCTGATACAGCAAATAAGTTAGGTCAGCATTTGTTTTTAGTAGATAAACCAAGAAAAGCAGCTTTGGAATATAAGTATGCTTTTAAAGCAATACCAAACGACCCTGTATTACAGCTTTGGCAAGGTATAAGTGAAATTAAATCTATGAATGCTATTGAAGGGGAGAAAAATGCCAGAGCAGCAATGGAACTTATAGACGAAAACTTTGAACCTTCAACTGCTACTGCAGGAGTAATTTCTTCAGGTATGCTTATTTTAGAGGAATATTTCACTCAACAAGGAGATATGGAAATGGCTGCTAAAGCAAAAAAAATGGTAGAAGTATTTAAAAAATATGACCCTGAAGTACTCGATAAGAAAAAACAAGAAGAGAAAAAACAAAAAGCCAAAGAGAAAGACGTGGTAATGAAAAAGTTTTATAGCGATGAAGATGATGAAGATAATCAAGATTTGAAAAAAGGAAAAGTAGTTATTGATAAAGACGCTAAAGATGCAGATAAAAAACTTGATGAAATAGAAGATGATTTTGATAATTAAGTTGATAAAAAAAAACTCCTGAAGCAATTCAGGAGTTTTTTTATGTCTAGTTTTTAAAAAGTAATAACTCATCTTCACCAATCATTTCCGTAGAAATAGGAGTAGAGGTAATTATTGGTGCTTTTAAACCTTTTTCAAAAGTTTTATTTCCAGTAAATACTTTAGCTTCATCCCATAAGTTTTCATTTATAAAACTTTGTAGTAATTGAGCTCCACCTTCAATAAAAATAGAAGTAATTTGTTGTTCGTATAGCTTATACATACATTGTTGCAATATATTTTCGGTTGACTCTATTTTAATGTAAGTGATGTTTTTAGCAACTTCGTTTTTTAGGCTATTAAAAACAATAATTGGAGCTTCATCATTAAAAATAGTCAAGTTTTTGGGAAGTCTTAAATTTAAATCTAACACCACTCTAATAGGGTTTTTACCTTTCCATTCTCTAACGGTAAGAGATGGATTATCGTTAAGTGCTGTGTTTGTTCCAATCATAATTGCATGCTCTTCACTTCTCCATTTATGCACCAGTTTTTTAGATGCAGCACAAGTTATCCAGTTGTCATGTAAGAAGTTTTTCTGCCTATCAATATCAATAAAGCCATCTTGGGTTTGAGCCCATTTTAGAATAATATAAGGTCTTTTTTTATTGTGAAAAGTAAAAAAACGTTTGTTGATGGCTAAACACTCTTTTTCTAATACTCCCAATGTAATTTTAATACCTGCTTTTTTTAGTTTTTCAATACCTTTTCCTGCAACTTCAGCATAAGTATCAATACAGCCAATTACCACATGAGGAATTTTGTGCTGCACAATTAAATCTGCACAAGGAGGTGTTTTACCAAAATGAGCACAAGGTTCTAAACTTATATAAATAGTACTTTCAGCTAAAAGCGATTTGTTTTTAACACTATTAATGGCATTAACCTCTGCATGAGCTTCACCATAATTTTTATGATAGCCTTCGCCAATTATGGTATTTTTATATACAATAACACACCCCACCATTGGGTTGGGATAAACATTTCTAATGCCCTTTTTTGCAAGTTGCAGACAACGAAGCATATATGTTTCATGGCTTATCATAGATGCACCAAAAGTAAGGTTTTTTGTTATACTGAATGAACTCAGACTTACCAATTTATGTCTCTTTCTTTTTACAGCTAACTGCTTTAAACTTTTAAACTGTAGATAAGGCTATGCTTGAAAAAAATGCCTTGTTATCTATAAAAATAAATTCGTCAAATTCTTCGCAAACCTAAGTTCATTCAGTATAAAAATGTTTAGCTTTGTTTCTTTCTTAATAAACTTAAAATATTATGGCAAAAAAATCTATTTTAACAGCAAAATCATTAAAATTTTTAGAGAACTATATTAATAATCCGGCTCCAACAGGATTTGAATCTGCAGGACAAAAAATGTGGTTGGAGTATATTAAACCTTATGTAGATGATTATTTTGTAGATACTTACGGTTCAATTGCTGCAATTGTAAATCCTAAGGCAGAATACAAAGTGGTAATTGAAGCACATGCCGATGAAATTTCCTGGTTTGTGCATTATATTAATGAAAAAGGTTTTATTTATTTGCGAAGAAATGGTGGTTCAGATCATCAAATAGCTCCATCAAAAAGAGTAAACATTCATACTGAAAAAGGAATTGTTAAAGCTATTTTTGGTTGGCCTGCAATTCATACCAGAAAAGATGGTAAAGAGGAAACGCCTCAATTAAATAATATTTTCTTGGATTGTGGATGTACTACTAAAGAGGAAGTTGAAAAATTAGGCATTAGTGTTGGAGATGTTATTACTTACGAAGATGAATTTATGGTGTTGAATAAGAACTATTTTGTTGGTCGTGCTTTAGATAACAGGATTGGTGGTTTTATGATAGCTGAAGTTGCACGTTTATTAAAAGAAAACAAACAAAAGTTACCATTTGGATTGTACATTACTAATTCAGTTCAGGAAGAAGTTGGTTTAAGAGGAGCAGAAATGATGGTTCAAAACATTAAACCAAATGTGGCAATTGTTACAGATGTTTGTCATGATACACAAACACCAATGATTAATAAAATTGAGCAAGGAGATAATCATGCAGGTAAAGGACCTGTTTTAACGGTTGGACCTGCTGTTCAGAATAATTTATTAAAACTGATAAAAACAACCGCTAATAAGAAGAAAATACCTTTTCAATTAGCCGCTGCATCAAGGGCAACAGGAACAGATACTGATGCTTTCGCATATGCAACAGGAGGAGTTGCTTCCGCATTAATATCTCTACCTTTAAGATACATGCATACTACAGTAGAAATGGTGCATAGAGATGATGTTGAAAATGTTATTCAACTGATTTACGAAAGTTTATTACAAATTAAAAATAACCAAGATTTTAGGTATTTGAAATAAGTATTCAAATACTTTTATTAAACAAAAAAACGCCTAGAATTAATTCTAGGCGTTTTTTTGTTTATATTATGTTTAGTTATGATTTGTTTAAAACTTCATTAGCTTTTCAGTTTTCAGTAACGTAGTATCATCTCCAAAAACTTTAATAAAATAAATTCCTGAAGGGTAATTAGCATTTAATTGTAAAACATTACTGTTGATAATGGTTTTACTGAACATAGTTTTTCCTGTTATATCAAAAATTTCAACACTAATGGTTTTGTAATCATTATTTTCAATAGCAATATTAATCACCTCATTAAACGGATTAGGATACACTTTTATAAGGTTAGTTGTTTGTATTTCATTTACAGAAACTAAAGCAGAATCGTAAACAGCAAATCCATCAAAACCAGCTTCTGCAATATGTCCTTGCCCTTCATCGGTAGCTTTAACAATAAGCTGCATATTAGCGGTTAATGAAAGGAAATTAGTTATTTTAAATGATTTATGTACCCAAGTAGAAAAGTCGGGAGTATTAGCATCAGCATAATCTAACCTAGCTTCATTAATACCATTGGTAAGAATAACTACCATAGAGTCGTCTGGATTTCCTGAACCGCCACCATTCACAAACCATCTATCAAAATGAAGATAAGGATCTGTTGAAGAAGATAAATCGAAAACAGGAGAAGTTAAAATTACAGTCCCTCCGTCAATATCATCAGAACCTGATTGTCCGCCACCATTTCCAGTAACGTAAGCTTGTTCTCCACAATCATTAGTAATATCGTTTCCTGGGTTTACAGGAGTTCCACCTAAAAAAGTTCCTATTGGCTCATCTCTTACCCAAAATCCTGAAGTAGGATTGTTTAATGTTGAAGTAGTCCAGCCTAAATCAAAATCAAAATCATCATAATATCCAACTCCCAAAGAGTAAGTATAAGGGTTTCCCGTTGGGTTAATATTTTGGTTGCTTAAACAAACCGATTGGTGTCCCCAGTGTGCAATATTTACATCATAAGTAGCAGGTATAAAATTGTTAATGGTAAAATTACCAGAAGCATTCGTGGTAACTATTGTAGAGAATTGTGAGTTACTAAAACGAATTTGAGCGTTAGCAATAGGGGTATTAGTAGTGTTTTCAATTATTTGTCCACTAAGATTAAATGGTTGTACAGGCTCTAATTGAACATTAACAGTAGTGGTTTGAGCTGAAGTAAGTACAACATTAAATATAGTATCTGGTTTAAAACCAAACTTAGAATAAACTACATCATAAGTTCCAGCATCAGCTATCCCCGTTCTGTAATTCCCATTAAGGTTTGAAGTGGTATTATTAGTTGTTGTTAGGATTTCAACATTTGCTCCATTAATTGGTGCAGATGTGTTTAAATTAGTAATATTTCCTATTAAATAAGCTGCTCTTACATAGTTTGGACCTAAAACAAATAAACCATTTTCAATATCACTTGCTAAAATAACTCCTGAAGGTAACCAAGGGTAGGCTCCCCAACATCCGTTAAAACCATTTCCACTAAATTGAGGAGAAGTATCATAATGACCAACCTCTATCATGTTTGCAGGATCAGAAACATCATGAATTGTCACTCCGTCTGTATAGTAAGATGTGATTAAATAATTATTGAAAAAATGTGTGTTGTGAGGAATTACACCTTGACCTGGACTAGATTGCACTTTATCTAAAAAGGTAATATTACTTAAGTTGCTAACATCATAAGCATCTATAAAAGAATTTGTTTTCTCATCTGTTGTAAATACAGTTTGTCCGTCATCAGAAAACCAAATGTTATGGGTAAAGAAATTAGAAGTTGGCTGTGTCGCCATAGTTGTAGGGGTATTTTTATTAGCTACATTAACAACTACAAAAAAACCATCATTTACAGCAGCTCCCCAAAGTGTATCTCCTCTAACAACTGCATCATGAAAATAATATGTATCATATCTTCCTAACTCAACTGGAACTTTAGGGTTATTGGTTAAGTCTAACATAATTGCACCACCAACACCATTATCGGCACCTAAAATATAACAAACGCCATTTTCATCAATATATAAATTATGAGCAGATTGAAAAGGATAAGTATTTCCTCCATAACTGGTAACATTGGCTGCACTCAAAGCTCCTGGTAGCGGATTAATATCAATAATCATCATTCCACCAGTATTTTCATTAGTAATATAAACGTGATTGTTCCATGTTTTTAAATCTCTCCAAGTAGAACTAGCACCAGGGGCAAAAAATACTTCTACTGGATTGGTTGGAGTGGTAACATCTACAATGGCAACACCATTTTCAAAGCCTACCAAGGCATATTCATTAGTTCCTTTTTTCACACCCCAAATATCATTTAAATCACCTCGGTTACTCGGAAATGTTAAATTAGAAAGTAAGTTGATGTTTTTACTAGATTGAGCATTAGCTGTTAAGGCTAAAACTGAAATTAAAAATGCAATAGAAATTTTTTTGAACATGATTTATTTTTTTTAAAACTTTTGTGCAAGGTAAGATTATTAATTCTCAAAATAAATATAATTTAAAGGTATCTTTATAATCTTAAATACATATTTAATGTATATTTGATTTTATAAAAAACAACAGATAAAAAGTAATATGTGCGGAATTGTAGGCGTAATTTCTTCTAAACCAATCGACCTTAAGCAAATAAAAACTGCTACCAATATATTGGATAAAAGAGGCCCGAATTGTCAAGCAACAGTTGTTTTTGAAAACATTGCATTGGGTCATGCCCGCTTATCTATTATAGATACTTCCGAAGGAGCCAACCAACCATTTTTTGATGCTACTAAAAGGTATGTTCTTGTTTTTAATGGAGAAATATACAACTTCAAAGAATTAAGAACAGAATTGGAACAGTCAGGAGTTGAGTTTAAAACCCAAAGCGATACTGAAGTGCTTTTATACCTTTATATTAAGTATGGAAAAGATTGCTTAGAAATGTTCAATGGTTTTTTTGCATTTGCTGTTTATGATAAAGAGAAAAAAAGTCTATTTATTGCTAGAGATAGGTTTGGGATAAAGCCCTTGCTGTATTATTTTGATGGAGGAAAGTTTATTTTCTCATCTGAATTGAAAGCAATTTTACAGTTTAAAATCAATAAATCTATAGATAAGTTGAGTTTGTTTAATTATTTGCAGTTTAATTACATACCATCAAATTCATGTATGCTTGAGCAAGTAAGTAAACTAGCTCCTGGAAATTTTATTTTCATTGAAAATATTGATGAGATAAAAGAGGTACAAGAAATCGAGTATTATTGTATTCCTTATACAGAAAAAGAAACCATACAAAAGTCGGCTTTAAACTATGATAAATCTAAAGAGAAGCTTTATGAGTTGTTGCATGATGCGGTAGAGAAAAGATTAGTAGCAGATGTTCCTATAGGTACTTTTTTAAGCGGTGGGGTAGATTCCTCTATAATTAGTTTGATTGCTAAAAAATATAAATCAGACCTTAATACATTTTCTATTGGATATAAAGATGAACCTTTTTTTGATGAAACGATTTATGCTAAAGCTGTTGCAAATAAGATAGGGAGTAAGCATCATGTTTTTTCGCTTACTAATGCCGAAATGTATGAACATCTTAATGACATATTAGAGAGTATTGACGAACCTTTTGCAGACTCATCAGCAATTGCAGTTTATATTTTAAGCAAATACACCAAAAAACATGTTACAGTTGCCCTTTCAGGAGATGGTGCTGATGAGCTATTTTCAGGCTATAACAAACACATGGCGGAATATAAAATTAGGCATTTAGGAATGAAAGAAGCTTTGGTAAAATTAGGATATCCACTATGGAAAAGGTTGCCAAAATCTAGAAATACCAAAATCACTAATTTTAATAGACAATTGTATAAATTTAGTTTGGGAGCAAACATGTCTCATAAAGATAGGTATTGGTTGTGGGCATCTATCATTAATGAAGAAAAAGCCAATTATTTATTGAAAGAAGAATTGGTTTTTAATCCGCAGCGACTAACAGATGATGCATTTACTTACAAAAAACGTAAAGATGAATTGCTAAAATACATTAGAAAAGATGGCGATTTAAATGATGTGCTTTATTCAGATGCTAAAATGGTTTTACCAAATGATATGCTTAGAAAAGTAGATATGATGAGTATGGCAAACAGTTTAGAAGTTAGGGTACCTTTTATGGATCATAGAATAGTAAATTTTGCATTTAATTTACCAAGGGCGTTTAAGATTAATGAGAACATGAAGAAAAAAATTCTTCAAGATGCATTTTATGAAGAGTTGCCAGAAGAAATCTATAACAGGCCTAAACATGGCTTTGAGGTGCCACTTTTAAGTTGGTTTAAAAATGAACTTAAAGCTACCATTTGTGATGATTTATTAAGTAAGGAGTTTATTGAGGAACAAGGAGTTTTTAATGTTTCGGCAATAGAGGAATTAAAACATCAATTATACTCAAATAATCCGGAAGATACTCCCGCAACAGTTTGGGCAATTGTGGTTTTTAATATTTGGTGGAAAAAGTATATAGCTTAAAGTGTATTTTTATTTCTGTTTTTAACAAAAAAAATGCACTTTTGTTTTTTTATTGATGAATGAAGTTAGGCGTAGTATTTTTCTTGTTGTTTTTCCATCTTACTTTTTTTGCTCAAAATCAGCATGAATCGTATAATCCAATAACAAATTTTGCTCCTTCAGATAGTTTAATTAATTCATTAGCTTATAAATTAAATAATCCTAATTATCAAACTTCACTAAAAAATCATAAGCATATTAAAGAGCTTAAAGAGATTTATCTTAAAAGAAGTGATTATATAAAAGAATTGCATAATGACAAAATGTTAATGCAGCATGACCCTATTACCAATTTATTACAAGAAATAACTAATTTATTACTCCAATCGCAACCCAATTTAACACAAGATAATATTATTGTTTTTACCGTTAGAGACAACGAAATTAATGCTTTTAGTTTAGGTAAAGGGGTGATACTAATAAATATTGCATTACTTGAGCGACTTAATTCTTGGGAAGAAATTGCTTTTATTTTAGGACATGAAGCGGGACATGATATAATGGTTCATGCATTAAAATCTTCAGAGAAAAATATTTTAATTAAAAATGATAAAAATTTAATTAAAGAGGTTAAAACTGCTGCTAAAAAAGAATATGGTAGCTATACTGCAGTCAAGGATATTTATTATAATATTATTTCATTAACAGCAATGCATAGTAGAGAGAACGAACTTCAATCAGATTCAATAGGATTTTACCTATTAAATGAATTGGGTTTAACTCAAAGAGGGGGGCAAGGAGCATTAACTGTTTTGGATAGTTCAGATTATTTTTTGTATGACACAAAAATAGATATTGCAAAAACATTTAGTAATGATAATTATACTTTTAATGAGGATTGGTTAGAAAGTGGTTCGGCTGCTCCCAGTTGGTCAGCAACTAAAAAACTGTATTATATACCAGACAGCCTTAAAACACATCCTAATATTAACGAACGAAAAAAAAGAATTAGCTTACTAAATGAATTAGAAAACGATACTATTGATGCCAATATCGAAAAACTTCGCTTATTAGAAGTTAAGTTTTCTAGGTTAAAAAAAATGTTAACGTTAGAGTCTATTTTAACTCAAATTGAAACAGGTAATTATTCACTTGCATTATATAACGCTATAAATGTAAAACATCTATATCCAGAAGAGTCTTTTTTAGATTACTTAATTGCTCATTCTCTATTAGAAATTATAGTAGCTCTTAAAAACCAACAATTTAATATACATGTTCCATTCCCAAACAATAAATTCCCTGAAAACTTCAATGAATTATTACATTTCTTACATAATGTTAATTCATCTAAATTAACAGAGGTTTACAACAGTTATGTAAAATCACACCTCACAAATGAATCACTTTTGGCGTACCATCATTTTTTAAATGCATATTCTAAATTTTATATTGAAAGATATGCAGATGAATTTCTATTAAACGTTCCTTATACCAATTATTATCATCAAAAAGTTATTAAAAATATTAAGAGTCAATTAATAAAAAAGTAAATTATTAATCAAATATATATTCATTTTAAAAGAAACAATTATGAGAAAATTAAAATTAACATTATTAGCAGCTTTGTTTTTGCCGGTCACGATGTTTAGTCAAACTGCTGAAATTATGGGAGTAAAAAACGTCTCGATTTCTAGTTCAAATTCTATAAGCACAAAGTATGATACGAAAGGGTATTATATGTTTTATAGATTAGAAAAAGCAGATAAAGGTTTTGTTAATTATAAACTTGAAATCTTTAATGATAATTTAGCAGCAACACATTCTGTGGTATTAAAAAAACCAAAAAACTCTTATTTATTAGAAGGAAAGTTTAATGGAACTCATTTCTGCTTTTCTTATATGAACTATAAACTTAAAACTTTAGAGTATGATGTTTATGACTTAGAGGGAAAAAAAACAGGTTCCTACTCTATAAAAGATATTGATAAAAATTATTTTTATGGAATTTATACACAAATTCAGGCAGAAGATTCTTATTACAGCGGAGGTGTATTGGAAGTTCCAAATAAGGGGTTTGTTTTAATGTATGCTAAAGATGCCAAAGGTTTAAAAATTAGTGTTGATATGATAGATAACAATGGGAAAAAAAAGTGGACCATTAAATCTGGAAATGCAGATAAAGCGTATGAAAACGCCAACTTACTTTATGCTGACGAAGAAAATGTGTTTTTAACTGTTGATTCAAAACCCTCAGCTATGTCAAAAGAATTTAATTCAGAATTGCTTTATATTAACGTAGCTTCAGGAAAAGTAGTTTCAAAAACAGATTTTTCTGATAAGACTTATTTTTTCTGGCCTTTTGGGGTAGATTTTGATGAAACTAATAATGAATATTTAGTTTATGGTGAATATTATGGAAAGAAAAATGGGAAGCTAAACTTTAAAGCAAAAGAAGGCTTTTTTGTTACTCAACTAAGTAAAGATGGAAAATTGTCTGATTCAAAAACAATTTCATGGCAAAAAGATTTCAAGTCTAAAATAAGTGTTTCTGACAAAGGGAAAATGGAAGATGGAGTTGGAATTTTTGTACATAAAATACTTCGTTTAAAAAATGGAAAATATTATGTAGTAGCTGAACAATTTAATAAAACTGCAAGTGGTGTAGGAATTGCGAGTGCAGTTTTGTCCGGGGGTAATAGATCAGGAGTTTCAACATCTCAAGTAACAATACTTAATATGATAGTTATTACACTTACAAGTGACTTTAAAGTTGATGATGTAAATATTATTGAGAAAAAGAAATCAAGAGTTCTTCTGCCACCAGGTGCTGGTTATGTTAACGAAAATGCACTTGGGTTATATGTGAAAACATATGGAGGGTTTGACTATAGTTATACATCAGTGAATAGAACTAATGATAATTTTAATATAGTATATGTTAATTATGATAAGTCTCAGAAGGAAAGTAAAGATGATAGTAAGTATTATGCTGGAATTATTGGTCTAGATGTTTCTGAAAAAGTAACAGAAACAAAACTTAACTTAAAAACTAAGCCAACATTTTTTAATGTAATGCGTTCAAAAGCTGGTTATATTATCTTGTTTGAGTATTTCAAAAAACAGAAAAAAGCTACCTTTAGAATGGAAAAATTAGATATTTAATAAAGGGTGTTGTAATAAAAAAAATCGCTAAAAAGAATATATTTTTAGCGATTTTTTTTTAACTACATTTGACAAGATATTGAATGAAGCAAAAAATAAAAATATTAAGGATAATCAATCGCTTTAATTTAGGAGGTCCTACTTTTAATGCAGCTTATTTAACCAAATATATTGGAGATGAGTTTGAAACATTATTAATAGGAGGAGAGAAAGATGAAACCGAAGCAAGCTCAACTTTTATATTAGATAGCTTAGGTTTAACACCAACTATCATCCCAGAAATGAAGCGAGAAATTGGTTTTAAAGAAGATAAAATAGCCTACAAAAAATTAAAAGATATCATTAAAGAATTTCAGCCTGATATTGTGCATACGCATGCATCTAAAGCAGGTACTCTAGGAAGAATGGCAGCTTATAAATGTAAGGTGCCTGTAATTGTTCATACTTTTCATGGACATGTCTTTCATTCTTATTTTGGTAAAACAAAAACTGTTTTTTATAAAAATATAGAACGCTATTTAGCCAAAAAATCCACTAAAATTATCGCTATTAGTGATATTCAAAAAAATGAACTAACCCAGCAACATAAAATTTGTAAAAAAAATAAAGTAGCAGTTGTTCCTTTAGGGTTTGATTTAAGCAGGTTTCAAGAAGGTTATGAATCGAAAAGAAATGATTTTAGAAAACATTATTTGCTTGAAGAGGATGAAATTGCTATTGGAATTATAGGTAGATTGGTTCCAATTAAAAATCACACTTTATTTTTAGAGTCAATAAATCAAATTCTAAAAAAAACTACCAAAAAAGTAAGGGTGTTTATTATTGGAGATGGGGAAGAAAAAGAGAATTTAACCCAATATTGTAAGGAACTTAAGTTAGATTTTACTGAATTTAATAAACAAAAAAAGAAAGCTACTATTACATTTACCTCATGGGTTAAAAATGTAGATTGGGCAAATGCAGGGTTAGATATTATTGCTTTATCTTCTTTAAATGAAGGTACACCAGTAAGTTTAATTGAAGCACAAGCAGCAAATAACCCAATAGTAACAACCAACGTTGGTGGAGTTGAAAACGTAGTGTTAAAAGATAAAACAGGATTTATTGTGTCATCAGGTAATGTTGGATTTTTTGCTGAAGCTTTGTTAAAATTAGTAGATAATAATATATTAAGAAAGGAAATGGGTGAAAAAGGTTGGGAGTTTGTGAAGGAAAAATTTCATTACGAAAGATTGGTAAATGATATGAGACAGCTCTATTTTTCGTTGTTAGAGAACAATAAAAAGTAAATTTATCAATTTTTACAATCAATTTTTATAGTTTTGTCATATAGTGTAAGTTAAGAATTTATCGTTAACAATTATAATTTGTTAAATATCTAGATATGAAATTGAATATTTTAAAATGGACATTAGGTCTATTTGTAGTAATATCATTTGTTAGTTGTAATTATAATTCCAACAGGATGTTAAAAACTCCTAAAGATTATAAGTTTGCGGCACCTCCAACCGATAGTAATCCTTTGTATGTAATTGCAGTAAGTGATATCTTAGAGTTTAAACTTTATACTAATGATGGAACTTCTTTGGTAGATTTTACCGCTATTGACGGAGGTGGAGCAGGAGTAGCAAGACAACAAGTAGGTCAAGTTCAATATTTAATTGATTATGATGGTTTTTGTAAATTACCCATAGTAGGAAGAATTGAATTAAGAGGAAAAACACTAAGAGAAGCAGAAAAACATTTAGAAGAAATTTACTCTAAATATTACATTAAACCTTTTGTTGTGTTGAGAGTTCAAAATAGAAGAGTTACTGTATTTACAGGTGGTGGTGGAAGTGGTAAGGTGGTGCCACTTAATAATGAAAATGTAACCTTAATAGAAGCACTAGGATTAGCAGGTGGTTTAACTAATGATTCTAAAGCTAAAAGAATTAAAGTTGTAAGGGGAGATTTAAGTAACCCACAAGTATTTTTATTTGATTTGAGCACGATTGATGGATTAAAAACTATTGATTTTCCGCTACAAGCAAATGACATCATTTATGTTGAGTTTAGAAATAATTTTGTGAGAGAAGCCATTAGAGATATAGCTCCAATAGTAAGTTTAATAACTAGTACACTAACGCTTATTATTGTTATAGATAGGCTAGGTGCTGAATAATTAAAAAATAATGCAAGAAGATCAGTTTGCACACAAAAAAGAAATTATATCTAACTTCAACACAGAGTTGGATATAATCTTATTATTAAAAGTTTTTAAAAAGACTTTTATATATTTTGTGGTAATTATTGCTGTCTGTCTTGCTCTTTCTTTAGTCTATTTAAGATATACTGTGCCTATTTATCAATCTAAATTAGTGCTGCAAGTAGGAAGTGAGAATACTGCCAACAAAGTACTTCAGGTTGATAACTTTAATAAAACAGAAGATGTTGCTAAAGATGTAGAACTTTTAAGATCTAAATTATTGCTTAAAAGAGCCTTGAGTAAGTTGCCTTTAGATGTGAGCTATTTTAATCAAGGAAAAATTCTAGAGTATGAGTTGTATAAAAATTCGCCTTTTAAAGTATTTTTTGAAGTAAAAGATTCTTCAGTTTTAGGTAAAAAGTTCTATATAGAAAAAACTAACAACCAAAAATTCAACTTATTCCAATCAGAAAAATTAATAGGAGAGTATAAATCTAATGCTCCAATCGAATTAAAAGAAGTTACCATAAGAATTGTTTTTGATAATTATAATGAATTTGGTGCTGACAAAAACAATGCTATGTTTTTTGCAATAAATGATCTCGAAGCATTAACCAATAGATATATTCAGCAATTAGGGGTTTTTCCATTAAACCCATCAGCCAAGACCATTAGTATTTCGTTTGTAGATAATAATGCTCTTAAAACATCTGATATAATTACTTCTTTAGCAAATGAATATATTTTGTATGATATTGAGGAGAGAAGTAAAAGTTCTAAAAAAATTATTCAATTTCTGGATGACCAATTGGATAAGTATTACAATAAAGTAAAGCTTTCTGAAAATAGAATTCAAGATTTTCAAGTGTCTAAAAAAATTGGAAATCCAAATGAGGTTTCTTCTCTTTATTTAGATAAAATAAACCGTTTCGAAAACCAATTAATTGATATTGACTTCCAGACAAGTGTTTTGAAAGAAATAAGTAAGTCAGTTACAGGAAAAATTAATTCAATTGATGTATATAATCTCTTACCTACGCTAACAGGAACAGAATATGAAGCGAGTATTACTGCATTAATAAGCAACCTTCAAAGTTTAATGGTTCAAAAACAAAACTTACTTAGTGAAGTTACTGTAAATAGTGGAAGTATTAAGTCTTTGGAAAATCAAATTGATGTTCAAAAAGAAATACTCTTTACTACGATAAACTCATTAATTAGCAAACTAGAAATCAGAAGGAAAGAAGTTGTTAAAAAAGTTAATGAAATTCAGACTAAATATTTAACAGTACCAGCAAATGAGTTAGAGTATGCACGTTTACAAAGGGTTTTATCTATAGATGAAAAATTCTTTACACTATTAATGGAAAAAAGAACTGAATATTCTATTTCAGAAGCAGGTTTTGTTCCACAACATACTATTTTAGATAAAGCAAATATACCAAGTTCACCTATGTCGCCTGATAGAAACCTTATTTTAATTACAGGTATTTTATTAGGTGTTGTAATTAGTTTGGTGTTGTTAATCATTAGGTATGTATTTAAAAATACCATCTCCACCATTGATGAAATTAATAGGTATATTAGGTCGTCAGTAGGTTTTTTGGGAAATATACCAATTTATCAAAACAAAATTCCAGTATCTCAATTAGTTATAAATAAAGAACCAAAATCAGTTATTTCAGAATCCTTTAGGTCTGTACGCTCTAATTTACAGTTTATATCAAGTAATAATCAGAAAAAAACCATAGCAGTAACTTCAACCATTTCTGGAGAGGGGAAAACATTTTGTGCTATCAATTTAGCTGGGATTATAGCGATGTCTGGAAAAAAAGTAGTGATAATTGATTTGGATATGAGAAGACCTAAAATTCATATAGGTTTTGGAGTTAAAAATACTTTCGGGATGAGTACTATTTTAATTAATAAAAGTTCTATTAAAGAGTGTATCCATAAAAGTGAATTAGAAAACTTAGACTTTATTACTTCAGGACCAATACCTCCAAACCCTTCTGAATTAATTATTGGAGGAGGAATTGAGGAAATTATTAATCAGCTAAAACAAGAATATGGATACGATTATGTTGTAGTTGATAACCCACCAATAGGATTAGTTTCTGATGCGATGGAGACGCTTAAGTTTGCCGACTATCCTATTTACGTGTTTAAAAGTGAATATTCTAGAAAGAATTTCATTAATAATATAGATAAATTAGTAATTGAAAATGAAATTTCTAAGTTATCCATCATTCTTAATGCAGTAGATTTTAGTGATAAATTCTATAGTTATGGATATAATTATAGTTATAGCTACGGAAGTAAAAATGGTTATTATTATGATGGGAGTGAAGAGTCGACCACATTTATTGAAAAAGTATTAAAGAAGATAGGGATTAAAAAATAAAGAAACAGTATTAAATGAATTTTATCAAGACAGCTATTGAAGATATAGTAATTATAGAACCCCTTGTTTTTGAGGATGAAAGAGGACATTTTTTTGAGTACTACCAAAAAGAGTTATTTAAAAAAAATGGAATTGAGGATGATTTTGTTCAAGATAATCAATCACTATCTCAAAAAGGAGTGTTAAGAGGGCTTCATTTTCAGGCTCCGCCATATGCACAAGCTAAGTTAATAAGAGTAATTAAAGGATCTGTCTTAGATGTTGCTGTTGATATTAGAAAAAACTCCCCAACTTATGGAAAGCATGTTGTGGTTGAGCTATCGGAGACCAATAAAAAAACACTTTATATTCCAGAAGGTTTTGCTCACGGTTTTTTAACCCTAGCTGATAATACCATTTTTTCATACAAATGCTCTAATTATTACAATAAAGTATCAGAAGGAGCTTTGTTGTGGAATGATAAAGATTTAGCTATTAATTGGGGTGTTACAACACCTATTTTATCAGAAAAAGATAAAGTAGCTACTACATTAAAATCCTTTTCAACACCTTTCTAAATGGAATTGTTTTTTAATAAACATATCTTTTTCTTTTTGGGAGCATTGTTGTTCTCCTTTTTCATTAATAACATATTGTTGAGATTTGTTAAAACACTTGGAATTAGAAATGATAAAGATATTGATGTTAGGTGGAGTGCTAAATCGAAACCCGCACTTGGTGGATTAACTTTTTATATTGTATTTTTATTGTCGATTACCTTACATCCATTTGTTTTTTCTTACCATAACATAGATATGGATTTTCAAACAACAGGAATGATAGGGGCTGTTTCATTAGGTTTTTTAATGGGGTTGGCAGACGATGCTTATAATACTAAACCTTTATTAAAATTAATTGTACAAATAGTTTGCGGAGTAATATTAATTTATTCAGGAACTTATATTAATTTATTTGAAAATAATATTTGGAACTATACACTAACAATAGTGTGGGTAGTAGGTTTAATGAATTCTATAAACATGTTGGACAATATGGATGGTATTACTACATCTGTTTCATTAATTATTCTAATTACAATCCTTTCAGTAATGTTAGGGCATGAGCATAACCCAACCTACCTGACGATTGTAATAGGTTTAATCGCAACCTTGTTTTGTTTTCTATATTTTAATTGGAGTCCTTCAAAAATGTTTATGGGAGATACTGGGAGTCAGTTTTTGGGTATTACTTTAGCAGGATTAAGTATACATTATTTATGGAATCCAGTTCAAAATGGAAGTGACTTTGCTATTTCAAAGCAATTCATCATTCCTTTGTTAAGTTTTATTATCCCAATTATTGATACAACAACTGTAGTTATTAAAAGAGCAAGCAAAGGAAAATCACCTTTTGTAGGTGGTAAGGATCATACAACTCATCATTTATCCTATTTAGGACTTAGTGAAAAACAAGTAGCTATTATTATGCTTATAATTGCTATTGTAGCAGCTATTATGGTTTATGTTATTGTAAATCATATTCCTAAATGGATGCATGCTTATACCGCTATTTTTGGAGGTTTTTTTCTAGTTGTATTTTTTATACTTTTTCGTATTGCTAATAAAAATATTGACAAGTCAGAAAACAAATAACTATGTCAAAAACACTTTCTAATCACTTATATGAATTAATTTTTTCATTATCAAGTAGTGAAAAAAGGTATGTTAAGTTGTTTATGACAAAACATATTGGGAAAGAAAACCAACTTAGCTTAAAACTGTTTAACTTAATACTGAAAAAAGAAGGTAAATCAGCAGAATATATAGAAGGAAAAATAATTTTTACAAAACATCCTTCAAGACTTAAGAATTACCTTTACGACATTATAATAAAAGCCTTAGAAGATTATCACGCTCAAAAATCTATCAATATTACTGTAAGAAGAAAGATTAATCAAATTGAAATATTGTATAACAAAGCCTTGTATAAACAAGCTGTTGTTATGGCAGATAAAACTCTTAAGCTTTCTCAGAAAATAGATAACCAAACTTATATTATAGAAACCATAAGTTGGTATATGAATGCCTTAAAAACCTTTGAAGGAAAAAAATATCAGGCAAAGTATGATAGACTTCAAAAAATTCAAAATGAGGCAATAAATAAGTTAAGTGTTGAAAGGAAATATTTAAACTTAAGTAATAAAGGGTTTATATTAACTAAGAAAAGTGGGTTGTTACAATCTCAAGAAAACTTAAATAAATTTAATGAAATTATTAATAACCCTTTGCTTTCTGAAGATGTTTTAACCAATAGTTTTATTTCTACAAGGTGTTTCCATAGTATTTGGGCCAATTATCATTACGCCACAAATAATTATAAAGAAGAACATAAGTGTTTGTATCAAGTAATAAAACTTTATGAGGATTATCCTCTAAGAAAAGATACCGACCAATATAACTACATTACTTATTTGAATAACTATGCAGTTGGTTGTTCTAGAAATAAAGATTGGGAACAAGCACAATATTACTTTAAGAAGTTAAGTACTATTTCTCCAAACTCAAATCAAATCGAAATTAAAATATTCGAATATCTATCGTGTAATTATTTAAACCTTTTAATTGAGAATGTAGAGTTAAATAAAATGAGACAAGAACTACCAAAAATAGAACTTGGTTTAAAAAAATATGATAGTAAAATAACACCACTTTTCAAAAAAATTATTCAATTTAATTTGTGTTATTCCTATTTTCTGTTAGAAGATTATAAAAAAGCACAGTATTATAATTTTATTATTGTAAATGAAAAAGATGATACATTTAGATCCGATGTTTATCTTATTTCTAAAATAATTCAGTTTATTCTTCATTATAAAATGAAAAATATAGATTTATATGAATCATTTTATAATTCAATGAAATACCTTTTTGAGCAAAAAAATATAAATTACGTTTTATATCATAGTTTTTTAAGATTCATTAAGCAACTAATCAATGATGATAATATTGGTGTTTTTGAAAAATATGAAGCAGAATTATTAGAGATTGTCCAAACACCTAAAGAGCGTCAATTGCTCAGTAATTTCAATATTCTATGTTGGGTGCAAAGCGAAATTAAAGGTGTTGAAATGGCAAAATGTTTAAAAGTATATAATACTAAATTCTCTTAAAGATATCAATGATTTTAATATTGATATAAATTACCTTTTTAAGTTCTATTATTTAGCTAAATAACTTGTGATAATACAGGTTTAAATAGTAATTATTAGCAATTGCTTATTTTTTATTAATGGTAAAGCAAACTAATATTGTTTTGAAAAACAAATAATTAGTTTTAGCCATGAAAAACAAATTCTTTAATTTTTACAGTACAATTTCAATAGTTGTTACTTTTTTAATGTTGTCAGCTCAAAGTGAAGCTCAAGAGAAGAAAAGAGCAACTTTTTGGCATTTCGGAAATCAAGCAGCGTTAGATTTTACTTGTCAACCTGCTAGTTTTAGTGGTAGTCAAATGAATGCTTTTGAAGGCTCAGCTACTATAAGTGATACTAATGGAATTCTTCAGTTTTATACACAAGGAACAACAGTTTGGGATAGAAATAATAATATAATGCCTAATGGAACAGGATTGTTAGGAAATCCTTCTTCTGTTCAAGCTGCTGTTATTGTACCACACCCAGGAAATAATGATAGGTATTATATTTTTACCACAGATGCTATTTTTGAAAATAATGGTATTAATGGTTTGCAATGGCATGAGGTTGATATGACTTTAAATGCAGGTAATGGAGATGTCATTACTAAGAATAATATGCTTACTGATAAAACTCAAGAAAGATTAGTAGCTGTGAGAAATGCTACATCTACTGGTTATTGGATTGTGGTTCTAAAAATTCATCCTACATCAACTTCTAGCTCTAACCAAGGATACAATGAATTTCATGCGTATGAAGTAACAGCAGCAGGAGTAAATCCTGTGCCGGTAATATCCACAACAGGTCCAATGATCAATTGGAATTCTTATGGAATGTATATGTCACCTCAAGGTAATGCTTTGGTAACTGCACACCCAGATTTTAATGTATATGATTTTAATAATTCAACAGGAGCTTTGGTTCATAAATGGCAAGCAGTTGTTAGTCCTTTTATGGGATCCTTTGAATTTTCTCCTGATGGAAATATTTTGTATGGAACACGTCAAGGAAGTGCTATTTATCAATTTGATTTGAATGCTGCAAATGTTACTGCTTTTGAAAACTCAATGACTCAAGTTTCACCAGTAGGTTCTTCTTATAAAGCGTTGCAGTTAGGTCCTGATTGTAGATTGTATGCCATGCCGGCAAGTGGAAATTATCTTTCGGCATTTAATAATCCTAATGTTTTCGGAGTTGGAAGTGGTTTTGCGCAAAATGCTGTAACCATTAATTCAGGAACTTTTAATCATTGTTTAACTAATTTTTGTGCTTCTTTCTTTGAAGACCCCTGTTTAACTAGGTTAGATTTTTCTCTTTCTGCTATAGATGCCAGTTGTGTAAATGATGGTTCTGCGAGTGTTATCAATTTACAAGGACAACCTCAATTTAACTTTTTATGGTCAACAGGAGCTACGACACAAACAATAAACAATTTAAGCGGAGGAATGTACACGGTAACCGTTTCTGATGCTAGTGGTTGTAGTATTACCGATAGTATATTTGTAAATCAACCACAAACAGTTGTTATAGATAGCGCTACTATCACTAATGCTTCTACCTGTGGAGCTACTGATGGAGCAATAGATATTCATACCTCTGTAGTTGGTTTCGATACACTTACTACATTATTAGCAGAAGGCTTTGAAACAGATGGACATGGAGTAAGATATACTGCCAATCCATACCCTGGAACACCAAGTACTTTTTACTTTTTTACAAGAGGAGATGATAATACTATTAATTTCACAACTAATCCAACTAATGAAGAAGGTGCTTATTATTTTGGAGCAAGAAGAACGGGGTTTTCTAGTCTTCCCGTAACATGTGATGTTACCACTAATCCAACTAGTATAGCCGGATATTCAAATATTGAAGTTTGTGTTTTATTAGCTTTAGGAAGAAATAACATGAGTGTTGATCCTAATAACCACATGACTGTAGAATATAATGTAGATGGTTTAGGATGGAACACGTTAGCTACATTCAGACCACCATCAGGAACTTTTCCATCAGGGTTAGCAGAAGATACTGATAATGATGGTTTTGGTGATGGAACAGCATTATCAACTACTTTTCAAGATTTTTGTTATCAAGTTCCAACAACAGGAACAAACATTGAAGTACGTGTAAGTACTGATATGAGTGGGTCAAGTTTGCGTCAATCAGCTTTTGATTTTATTAGGGTTAAAGGACAAGCTCCATACAGCTACACTTACTTATGGTCAACGTCAGACACAACTCAAGATGTAAGTGGTTTGCCACAGGGAACTTATTGGGTAACTATTACAGGGCAGAATGCATGTGTTGTTTCTGATACTTTTACCATTACAGATCCATGTGTTCCTCAAACACTAACAGCTTCTTTTACTTTACCATCCGATACTATATGTGTAGGAGATTGTTTTACCCCTGTAGATAACAGTACAGGTGCTAATATTAATTCTTGGAATTGGACTTTTGCTAGTGGAACACCAGGAACAAGTACAAATCAAAATCCTGGAAGTATTTGCTATACTACAGCAGGTACACATAATATTACACTTCAAGTTACTGATGCTAGTTCAAATACTGATGATACAACAATTGTAATTACTGTGCTAGCTCCAACAACAGGCACAACAACAGCTGCCATTTGTCAGGGAGATAGTATTTTGTTGGGAGGAACTTACCAAACAGTAGCAGGTAATTATTACGATACTTTAACCAATGTTTTTGGTTGCGATAGTGTGTTAACTACCACATTAATTATAGATCCAAAAGATGATGCTGGCTTTAGTTATTCAGCTACTACTTATTGTTTGTCAGATCCAAATCCATCACCAACCATAACAGGATTAACAGGAGGTACATTTACAATTGATAATAGTGGAGTAATTAATGCCACTACTGGTGAAATTAATATTGCATCTTCAGGAACAGGAGCATTTAATGTAACTTATACAACTAATGGTACATGTCCTTCAGATAGTACTATTACCATAAATATAACTTCTGGAGCTGATGCTACTATTTCTGCTGTAGCTAATTTATGCGAAAACGAAAATCAAATTAACTTAAATGCAGTTGATGGAGGTGGAGTTTGGTCGGGAGTTGGTATTACAGATACTGTAAATGGTATTTTTGACCCAAGTGTTGCTGGGACAGGAAATCATACCATTACTTATGCAATAAGTTCTTCTTGTGGAGATACCGATACGGTTGTTATTACCGTATTAAGTGTTCCAACGAACAATACGTCAACTACTATTTGTCAGGGAGATAGTATTTTGTTAGGAGGAAGCTTTCAAACTACTGCGGGAACATACAATGACACACTTACTGCTGGAGCTGCAAACGGATGTGATAGCATAGTAGTTACCACTTTAACTGTTAATCCGGTAGCAACAGGAACAGCTACAGCAACTATTTGTCAAGGAGATAGTATTTTGCTGGGAGGAACTTATCAGACAACAGCAGGAAATTATGTTGATACAGTTTCAGGTGGAAGTGCCAATGGATGTGATAGTATTTTAACCACTACACTTTCTGTTAATCCAATAGACAATAATAATTCAACTGTTAGCATTTGTCAAGGAGATAGTGCTTTAATACATGGTAATTATGAGACAACAGCAGGAATGTATTCGCAAACCTTTACCAATATAAACGGATGTGATAGTATAGAAAATATAACCTTGGTAGTAAATGCGGCAACTAATACTACACAAGTAATTGATTTTTGCGCAGGAGACAGTGTTGTTTTAGGAGCGAATACCTATTATACAAACACTACAGTAGTAGATACATTTACAAGTGCTATTGGTTGTGATAGTTTAATTACCTATCAAATTATTCAAAGAGATACGTTTAATGTTATCAATAATATGAGTATTTGTGATGGCGAAAGTGCTTTCTTGCAAGGAGCAAATCAAACAACAAGTGGAACATATGTAGATACTTATACCTCAATTTACGGATGTGATAGTCTTGTTACAACTAATTTAACAGTAAACCCTTTACCAATAGCTTTTGCAGGAAATGACACAACAGTTGGATACAACACAACAGTTACTTTAAACGGTTCGGGAGGAGTAGCTTACACATGGAGTCCATCAACAGGATTAAGTTGTTCTAATTGTAGCAATCCATCAGTAATTATTACAGAAGAAACAACTTTCTATCTTATGGTAACAGATGCTAACGGATGCTCTTCAACCGACCAAGTAACCATTTTTATGGATGACAGTTTTGTGTTTTTTGTTCCTAATATTTTTTCACCTAATGGTGATAATGAAAATGATGTGTTTTATGTGAGAGGTCAAGGATTTAAATCTATAAGTATTAATATATTTAACAGATGGGGACAAAAAGTTTTTGAAAGTGATGATGTAAATACTGGATGGGACGGAACTTTTAACGGACAAGAAATGAATACAGGAGTTTTTGTTTACTATATCAATTTAGAATTATACAATGGAGATAAAGTGCAAAAACAAGGAAACATCACTCTAGTAAGATAATTATAAGAACAAATTAAAATTAATTACCATGAAAAAAGCGGCCATACTAATCATGATTTTAACCTTTATTTGGACAAACAGTAAGGGTCAAGATATTCATTTTTCACAATATTTTAATACTCCACTAATAATAAACCCAGCATTAACAGGTGTTTTTGGAGGAGACCAAAGAGCAATGCTAGCATATAGAAATCAGTGGGCGAGTGTTGCTTCACCTTATAAAACTTACGGGGCATCATTTGATACTCGATTGTTTGAAAAAAGTAGAAAAAACTTTTTGCTTGGAGTAGGTTTTAATGTTTATAAAGATGTTGCTGGAGATACGGAAATGGGAATTACAAGTGCAGGACTTTCTGTTAGTGGTATTGTGAAAATTCATGATAAACAACATTTAACAGCAGGTGTTCGTGGAGGTTTTGACCAACGAAGTATTAACCAATCTAATATGGTTTGGGATAATCAGTTTGATGGCAACTCTTATGTGCCAACAGCACCTAGTTTCGAGTTTAGAGATTATAACAAACCATTTGGAATTGCTGATGTAAATGTGGGAGTTGCCTGGGTTTATTCAGATGCTCAAAAAACAATAACTTCAAACGATGCTTTTTCTGTTAGAGTAGGACTAGCTTATAATCATCTAACAAAACCTGATATAGCTTATGGAGGTTTTTCTGATAAGTTACATGATAAAATAACCTTTCACACATCTTCTAATATAGGAATAGCAAATAGTTCATTGTCTGTTATACCAACACTGGTATTTAATAAGCAAGGACCTAATTCAGAGTTTTTATTTGGAGCATTATTAAGACACAGGTTGAGAGAGGATTCAAAATATACCGGAATTTTTCAAGAATCTGCCATAGCTTTTGGAGTTCACTCTAGGTGGGGAGACGCTTTAATACCTTCAATAACTTACGAAATTTCTCATTGGAAATTATGTGTGAGCTATGATGCTAATATTTCTGATTTAGCAGTAGCAAGTGGTGGAGTAGGTGGATTTGAAATCACATTGACTTTTGTAAACCCTAGTCCTTTTGGTACCGGAAAATCTAAAGCAAGGTTTAATTAATATTTATTTTTATGACTCGAATTTACTTATATCCTTTTTTAACCCTCATAACAATTAGTTTGTTTTTTAATAATGGTTATACCCAAAACTGTCCGTCATTAAATGTTGTTGGTAGCTTCAATAATATAGTATCATGGCCCACTAATTATGCTACGGCACAAAATGACGGACATTGTTTAACCTTTACACCACCATATCCCCCAACATTATGTTTTGAATATCAGGTGCCATATTCTGATACAGTGTTGTTTTCTTTACATTTAAATGCTTGTGGTAGTACAAGTTCAATAAACACAGGGAGTTATGGAGGAGGCTGTAGTGGAACAAGTTCAAGTAATTCAACTTTTACAGGAACAGCTACTTACGATGTTAATTGTAATCTTATTGGTAATGCCGCATATGTAGGTTATTGTGGAGGAGCGGTTTCCGGTGATATTTTAACCATTTGTTTTAGTATTAATACTTCAACGGTTTGTGATCCAATAACAATATGTCCAACAGCTTTTTGTGGAGCAAGTTCTTGTAAAACAACGCTACCAATTAGTTTAATGTCATTTGAAGGTAATTGTTTAAATGGAAACTATATTTTTAATTGGGTAACATCAGCAGAAATAAACAATGATTACTTCACTTTAGAACAAAGTAGTGATGGTATTGTTTTTTATCCTATAACTGATATTGCTGGTGCAGGAAATAGCAATCAAATACTTAGCTACGAATACCAAAGTTTAAGTGAAAACACTGATAAAACAGCTTATTTCAGATTAAAACAAACTGATTTTGAGGGTAGTTTTTCTTATTCGGATATTATTGCAGTTACTTGTCAAAACAAAACAGATATTATTATTTATCCTAATCCGGCAAAAGATGAAGTGTCTATTCAGTCATCTCAAAATATTAAAGCATATGCTATCAAAAACTATTTAGGCCAAGTGGTTTTTTATCAAAATAATTTAGCAGTAAAGAAAACATTAATTGATGCTTCTTCTCTTGCAAAAGGGATGTACATTATTGAAGTAGAAACTGAAATAGGAGAATATTTCAACGAAAAATTGATTATCAAAAACTAAGAATAAAGCTATGAAACTAACTCAACTTTTTATATTTGTATTACTTTTAACGCTTAGCACTCAACTTAATGCACAATGCTGTGGCGATGGGGTTTGTGATCCCGGAGAAAATGCAACTAATTGCCCTTATGATTGTGGCACTACTTCTTTTAATTGTTCTAATACAATAGGAACATTTCATACTTCTCCAACTTATCCTGTAAATTATAGTACAGCTAACGCTAATGGATGGTGTTATACAGTTACTGGCCCATTTCCTCAAACTGTTTGTTTTGAATACATAGTACCACCAGCAGGAATAGATGCCAGTGTTTCATTAAGTATAAGTGGCTGCAATACAAGTTCAACTAATCAATCGAATATCGGTGGAGGAGGTTGCAACACAGCTAACAATACAAGTTCAGATATTTCTGGATCAGCAACTTATGATAATAATTGTAACTTTCTTAATAATGGTATAAGAACAGGAGGAGGAAATTGTTATACTCCGGGAGATATCATAACGATATGTTATACAGTTACAGGAACTTGTGGTTCTGTTCAGATTTGTCCTGTAATTAGTTGTGGAACAGCAACCTGTCCTACAAACTCTACCAATCCTGCAGGATGTCCACCTTTTAATTTTTCCGATTCAACTTATATTAATGTTTGTGATAATGGAGTTAATTCAGGAATTGCTGTTGTAACTCCCGATTGTGGTAGCCATTTTTCTTATTTATGGGATGACCCATTGGCTCAAACAGATTCTATGGCTACCAATTTAGCTCCTGGAACATATAGTGTGTTGGTAACCAATACTGCATTAGGTTGCGATACAACTTATACATTGGTTGTAGATACTGTGTTGCCTAATGTTTCGGATAGTCAGTATGTGGAAATTTGCCAAGGAGACAGTTTGTTTATTGGCGGAAATTACCAAACAACAGCTGGAAATTATTATGATACATTAACTTCAGTGCATGGATGTGATAGTATTTTAACTACAACACTAGCATTATTACCTGTATCAACATTTACTACCAACCTAAGCATTTGCCAAGGAGATAGTGCATTGCTCGGAGGAGTTTATCAAACTACTTCGGGAAGTTATCACGACACCTTAATTGCTACAAATGGTTGTGACAGTATATTGACGACTGTGTTGAGTGTGATAAGTCCATCAACATTTACAACTAACCTAAGTATTTGTCAAGGAGATAGTGTGTTGCTCGGAGGTGCATACCAAAATACAGCAGGCAGTTATAACGATACATTAATAGCAGCTAATGGTTGTGATAGTGTATTGACAACTGTTCTTTCAATATTGCCAATAGCTTCAACTACAGATACTGTAATTACCTGTCAGGGAGATAGCGTTTTTGTTGGAGGAGCATTTCAAACGACAGCAGGAACTTATTACGATACGTTAACAACAAGCAATAATTGTGACAGCGTATTATCCACAACATTAGTTTTTAATAGTTACTTCTATGATACTTTATCAATAGACTTATGTCAAGGAGATAGTGTTTACGTAGGAGGAACCTATCAAACCACATCAGGAGTTTTTGTTGATACAACTAGTACACCAAATGGATGCGATAGTATCATACAAACTACAGTAACAGTTATTTCTCAGCCTACAGCAGATTTTGAAGTAGTTGGTATGAACCTAAGTTGTGAGGGAACACAAGTACAGTTAATAAATAATTCTGCAAATGCTAATAGTTTTTTCTGGAATTTTGGTGATGGAATGACTTCTTCAGAAGAACATCCAACACATGTATTTACAGCTTCAGGAAATTACAATGTAGTTCTAACAGTTGACAGTAGTATTTGTAGCGATAGTCATGCTTATAATTTAGTAATTGCAGAGCTTCAGTTAATAATTCCTAATGTTATAACGCCTAATAATGATGGACATAATGATTATTTTACTTTACCTGTTGATGCAGATTTAGAAGCTTGTACAAGTTATAAAATATTTAACCGTTGGGGACAATTACTTTATGAAAGTAAAACTACAGAAATGTGGGATACGAGAACAACATCTGGAGAGTTAGTGCCAAAGGGAACGTATTTCTATATAGTTGAGGTAGGGAAAACCATTTATAAAGGAACATTTACCATACTTTAAACTTCCTTTATCCCTTTTAAGTAGCTGATGCTATTTGGACCTTGGTTGAATAGTAAATCTAAAATACTGAGGTTAGGTATAAATGGATGTCTGTCGCTAAATACCTGAATGTAAGGTTTCAATTCTAAATTTGTAGGTATTTTGTTAGGAGACATTATTCCCCTGTAGTCGATTGAATTTTCGGGAGTTTTTTCAAAAATTGTTGTAAACTCTATGTTTACAGGTATATTAATGAGTTTAATGATTAACTCGTTAATAGCTGTATTGAGTTCATGTAGATATTCATATTTTTTTTCAAGAAAGAAAGGAACAAAATGGTCTTCATAAAATTCAAAATATGGAGAACTTCTGTAAGCAGCCTCTAAAGAACGCCAATGCATCATTTGCCAATTTTCTACATAAGCAATTTTGGTTGCTTTGTATGTTTTTCTGCTTTTAACACTTTTAATGGGTATAGATAAATTTTGGATACCATTCGGACTTAAAATTTGACAACGATTACGGTAAGTTTGTTTTATGAAATGTTCATGCATTTCAAGATAACAAGTAGGATGTTGCAACAAATAGTAATAATAGCTAATTGGTGCAAAATAACAAATAGGAAAATATCCGTTAGAAGTCATGAATGTAATCGTTTTTTATTGATGGTAAAATTATGATTTTTAATCAATCAAATATTCAGAATTTTCATCAGGAATTCGGATATTACGATAGCCTTTCTCCATTAATTTTTCTCTAAATTCTTGTTGTACTTCATAGGTTCCGTGAACCAAAAACATTTCTTTAATAGTTGCCGGATGCTGACAGCTTAAAAAATCTATCATTTCCTCATAATCTCCATGAGCACTATATTCTGTTATTACTTCAATATCAGCATGCACATCTATTTCTTCACCATAAATTTTCACTTGTTTAGTACCTTGTAACAATCTATTTCCTAAAGTAAATGGAGCACAATAACCAACAATTAAAACAGTATTTTTTTTGTTACCTAAATTATTTCTAAGATGATGAACCACTCTTCCAGCTTCCATCATTCCTGATGCTGAGATAATAATACAAGGTTCATCAGAATTATTGATAGCTTTAGATGCTTCCACATCTCTAATGTATAATAAACCATTAAAACCAAAAGGATTAGGGTCTTTTTTCATATATTCTCTAATATCTTCATTATACGCTTCTGGGTGATTTATTAAAATTTGTGTAGCATTTGTAGAAAGAGGGCTATCGACATAAACAGGTATTTTAGGCAATTTTCCTGCTGATTCTAATTGATCTAAGGCATATATGATTTCTTGTGTTCTTCCTAGGCTAAAAGCAGGAATTATCAATTTGCCTTTCTTTTCTACGCAAGTGTAATAAACAACATTTAGAAGTTTATTAATGGTTTCTAAAGTGCTTTCGTGCAAACGATTACCATAAGTAGATTCGCAGATAATATAGTCTGCAGGAGGAAAAGGCTTAGGGCTTTTTATTATATGGTGTTTTTTTCTACCGATATCACCAGTATAACATAAACGGTGAATTTGACCTTCTTCTTTAATTTTTAGATTTACAGCTGCTGCTCCTAAAATATGACCAACAACTGTAAAACAAATTTCAATTTCCTCATCAATTTCAAACCAATCATCATATTTTTTTCCTACAAATTGTTGGAGTGCAATTTGAGCTTCCTCAATTGTGTAAAGTGGATCAATAGGGGCTAATTCTTTTTGTATTCGTGTTCTGTTTATATATTTTACATCCGATTCTTGAATATGAGCACTGTCAATAAGCATTATCTCACAAAGATCTAATGTTGCAAATGTGCAATAAACCTTTCCTTTAAAACCTTTTTTTACCAAATAAGGAATAGCTCCAGAATGGTCTATATGAGCATGAGAAAGAATACAATAATCAATTTCAGATGCTTCAAAACCTAAATCTTTATTGTAATTCTTTCGTTTGGCATCTTCGCCTTGAAATAAACCACAATCTAGTAAAATCTTTTTCCCGTTTCTGGTTGTAATCAAATGTTTACTTCCGGTAACTGTTCTTGCTGCACCTTTAAATTCAATTTTCATACGTAGATTATATAAGTTGTAAATAAATTATAAATGTACTTATTGTATGGTTAAATAAATATGAATAATTTTAAAAATTATTAAACTATTAAAATAGTTGTTGAAAAATAGGTAATTGAGATTAGGAATTTGAATTTTAAACATAATGAAATTAGATATATTAGCCATAGGTATTCACCCAGATGATGTAGAATTGAGTTGTGCCGGAACACTATTAAAACACATTCAGTTAGGAAAAAAAGTGGGTATTTTAGATTTAACCCACGGAGAATTAGGCTCTAGAGGTAGTGCTGAATTGCGTTTACAAGAAGCTAAAAAAGCAGCTTTAATTTTAGGGGTACATACCAGAGAGATTTTAAATTTTGCTGATGGTTTTTTTGAGAATAACAAAGAACACCAATTAGCTATTATAAAGATGCTCAGACTTTATCAACCGGATATTGTGTTGGCAAACGCTATTTCAGATAGGCATCCTGACCATGGGAGAGCGGCTAAATTAATTTCTGATGCTTGTTTTTATTCTGGATTAAGAAAAATCGAAACCGATATTGAAGGTTTTCCTCAGGAACATTGGCGACCCAAAGTAGTGTATCATTACATTCAAGATAGATACATGAAACCTGATTTTGTGGTGGATGTAAGTGAACATGTAGATAAAAAAATGGAAGCCATTGCAGCCTATAGTTCTCAGTTTTTTAAAGACAACGATAATGAACCAGAAACACCGTTAACTACCAAAACTTTTATGGATTTTATTAAAGGAAGAATGGTAACGCTTGGCAGAGAGGCAGGTTTTGATTACGCAGAAGGTTTTGTTACTGAAAGAGTAGTGGGGGTTGAGGATATTACTATTTTGAAATAGTTTTTTACTTCACAAATTCAGCACATAAAATACTGGTGGCTATAGCAACATTTAGCGATTCCGCATGTCCAAACTTTGGAATGGCAATTTTTTCATGAATGTAAGGAAATAATTTAGGGGTTATACCTACCGATTCGTTGCCCATAAGCAATACGGAATTGTCGGAATGAAGCGTTGTAGTAAAACAATTTTTTCCATCTAGCAATGCTCCATAAACCTGTAAATGTTCATTTTCTTTAAAAAAATCAATCAACGAAGTAAAAACAATATTTAATCTAAAAATAGAACCCATAGTAGCTTGTACTACTTTCGGGTTGTACATCTCCACACAACTTTCGGAGCAAACAATATTGTTCATGCCAAACCAATCTGCTGTACGAATGATAGTGCCTAAATTACCTGGATCTTGGATGGTATCTAGTGCAATAATTGGTTTTGAAAAGTTATTGCTTAGTTGCTGTTGTTTTTGTTTTGCCACAGCCAACACATTATTGGGAGTTTTTAGTGTAGAAATAGAGGCTAACTCCTGTTCAGATACTTCAGTTAGACTTCCTATAAAAGAACCACTCCAATCTTTAGTCGCAAACACGCCTACCACTTCAAAATCAGAATTTAATAGTTCTTCCACTATTTTTTCTCCCTCTACTAAAAAGAGGTTGTATTTTATTCTGTTTTTCTTTAACTGGAGTGATTTTACAAATTTCTTTTGTTGGTTAGATAAACTCATTTAAAATTATTTATTTTCAATTACCCAACACTTTAAATTCAGTTCTTCTGTTTTTTTGATAGCAAGGACATTCATCATTTCTAGTTTCGCCACATTCAGTATATTTACTACAATCTTCATAAGGTTCGGTTTCACCTTTTCCGCTAGCTACAAAACGATTTTTCTTAATGCCTTTAGCAACTAAATAATTTACCACACTATTAGCTCTTCTCTGAGATAACCTTTGATTGTAATCATTGCTACCTCTAGCGTCTGTATGAGCAGAAATCTCCACTTTTAGTTCAGGATATTCTTTGAATAATCCAACTAATTTATCTAACTCAACTTTCGATTCAGTTCTTAAGCTTGCTTTATCAAAATCATAAAAAATATTGTTTAACACAAAAGTTTTACCAGCGGTAAGATCTTTTGCACTTTTAATATCATCGGTATAAAGTGTATCAACGGTTTTATTTTCTTTTTTCAGTGCTTCGGCTAATGCATCAGCAAGAGCTTTGTTGTTGTTTACAATTAATGCAGAATCGCTATAAATTCTAAAATCTTTATAAATTTCAACATATTCTGTTATTTCATCTAAACGAATAGAGTCTCTAACAATTTCGCCAGATTCTAGCTCTACCTCAATTTCATACCTTCCTGGAGCTAATGCCATAACATATTTTCCAGTCTCTTCATTAGATTTAAAAATCCCCTCTAATTCACCATCAGTACTTTTGTATAAATTCATAAAAGAGCCAGTAGGTATATCATTAAAATATACATTCCCTAGCAATAGTGCTAATACTGGTTTTTCAATTCTTCCTGTGGTAATTTTAAAGATGTCTTGCTCGCCCATACTTTCAACTCCTCCTCCAGAATAGTAACCTGTATTACCATCGGCAGAGAGTACAAAATAGCGGTTGTCATCAATAGTGTTAATAGGATACCCCATGTTTTTCGGTTCGGTAAAAGCACCATATTCATCTAAAACCGAAGAAAAAATATCGTAACCACCAATACTAGTATGTCCTTCAGAAGCAAAATAAAGCGTTCTTCCATCAGGGTGAATAAATGGAGCATCATCATTATATATAGTATTAATCATACCACCTAAATTTTGAACATTACCCCAAGAACCGTCTGCTTGTAATTCAGCTTTATATAAATCTCTACCACCCATTCCGCCTTTTCTATCGCTAGAGAAATAAAGTGTTTTTCCATTTGCCGATAAACTGGCACTTCCTTCCCAACTATCATTTTTGTTTACTTCACCTTGTAGTTTTTTGGGTTTTGTCCAATCATTACCTTCTAACTGACTTACATAAATATCTCCATAATTATTGTTTTCACTTTTATAGATAAATAAGGTTTGTCCATCAACAGACAAACCTATTGCAGCATCATGTCCTTCGGTATTAATGTTTGCACCAATACTTATAGGCTCTGTCCATTCACCATTTTTTTTGTATGAAATAAAAACGTCTTCAAAATAAGGTGTAGAACTCATAGACTGGGGAACTTTATCAGCTCCAACACTTTTAACACCTCTGTAGGTAAAAATCATTACTGATTCATCAGCAGAAATTACAGGAACATATTCTGAGTACTGAGAATTTATAGGGTAACCAATATTTTCTACAATATTTTCATGAATCGTATCAGCAAGAATTTCTTTAGCATTTTGTGCGTTTTTCATCATTTGATTAGCATCCCTAATTAGCTCAGCTTCATCAGCGGGAGCACTTGCTAAATAAAAATTAAAATGTTGAATAGATTTATCAAAATCGTAATTAACAGCATAAGCTTTACCTAGATAAAAGTTTATAATACCATATTCTGGTTTTTCTTGTTTTACTTCTTCTAACAATTTAACTGATATTTCTTTTTGATTAGGGTCGAAAGTAGCACAAATACCAGTCATCATTTTATAATAGATGTCTTTTTTGTCATATTCGTGTAGTTGAGAGAATTTGTCTAATGCATCTAAATAATTTCTTTCTTCAAAATCTTGTTCGGCTAGTTCTACTAATTGTTTGGCTTCTTTTTTGGAAAGAGAATTTACTTCTTCAGTTTGTCCAAAAACAGACATAGAAGTTAATAATATCAAAATAGTTAATAATCGTAAGCTTATTTTAATTTTCATAATTTTATAAATTGTTATTTTGCACAAATAAAAAAAGCAAACATAAGCAATTCAAATAGATACTAAAACTTTTTTTTGAGACTAAATTATAAAATATACTTTCAATTTTTCAGAGCAATTTTCGCTTTGTTTTTGGCTATATTTTTATTTGCTTGTAATCCTACTAAACATTTGAAGCCAAATGAGTTGTTTCTACAAAAATCAAGTGTTAAAGTTGATAATAGTAAGATAGATAAAGATGAATTAGAAAATTATGTAAAACAAAAACACAACAAAAAAATACTTGGAATTTTTAGGTTTCATTTAGGTGTTTATAACATTGCCAATAAAAGAAATAGCTTTGTAAAGAAGAATGTTGGAGAAGCACCTGTGGTTTATGATTCGCTTCTAACTCAAAGAAGTGCTAATCAGATTAGCTTATATTTAAATAGTAAGGGGTATTTTGAAAATAAAGTAACTTACAAGGTAACTCATGTTAGTGAAAAAAAGGTTAAAGTTAAATATTTGGTAGAAACAGGAGAACCATACTTGGTAAATAGTGTTAAGTACTATGTTGAAGATACAGCTTTAACAAATTTAATAATCTTAAAGCATTATAAATCGCTTATAAAAAAAGAAAAACCTTTAGATTTAGAAGTCTTAGATAAAGAAAGAGAAAGGATTAGAGATGTAATAAGAAATGAAGGTTATTTTAGTTTTACAAAAGAATATGTAGAATTTTTGGTAGACACTACTAATGAACGTAGAAGGGTTGATGTTACTGTTAAAGTGCTTAATAAAAAAGTAACAGATAAAAATGACAGTACTGATACAGAAAAAGTAAGACACAAAAAATATTCTATTAATGATATTAATGTTTACCTAAGCAAAGATTTCTTGAATAAAAATGTGAGTACTTTCGATACGGTTAGCTACAAAAAAATAACTATTGGACATGAAGATGAATTAATTTATCGTCCGAAAATGTTAAATCATGCTATAAATATTAAACCTGATGAAGATTATTCTTTAGAAGATCAGCAACTGACTTATAAATACCTTACAGAATTAGGTTTATTTAGAACAGTGAATATTCAGTTTAATAATGCTGAAGATATAGGAAATAAAACGGGTGGTGATAAAAAAGAATTGGATGTAAATATTTATTTAACTCCGTTAAAAATAAAATCGTTATCATTAGAAGCAACAGGAACAAATAGCGGTGGAAACCTTGGTGTGAAAGGAGGGATAGTATTTGTGAATAAAAATTTATTTAAAGGAGGAGAAAGGTTAACAGTTAGGTTAAATGGTGGTTTAGAAGCGCAACAGCTAATAAACCAGTCTGCAGAGCAAGTTGAGTTTTTAGGTTTGCCATTTAATACTCTAGAGTTTGGTCCAGAGGTTAATTTAGAATTTCCTAGGTTTATACTACCTTTTGTAAATACAGATAATTTTGTTAAAAGTTTAAATCCAAAAACCTCATTAAATTACTTATTAAACTATCAAAATAGACCAGAATATACTAGAAATCTTACCCAATTTACCTTCGGTTATTTTTGGAATCAAGGTAGATTTGTTAAACACTATCTTAACCCAATAAGTATTAGTTTAATTAAAATTGATCTTACAGATGAATTTCAAGATAGAATAGAGGAAGAAAACAATCCTTTTATCGTAAATAGCTTTACTGATCACTTTATTAACTCATCTACTTATACATTTGTTTATTCTAACCATACTTTTAATAAGACTAGAGATTTTCAGTTTTTTAGATTTAACTTAGAAGCAGCAGGAAATGCACATGCATTGTACGATAGAACAGCAGGAACAGAAAGAAACGAAAATGGTAGTTTTGAAATTTTTAATATCCAATATGCACAATTTGTTAAAGTAGATTTTGATTATCGTTATTACAATCAATCATCAAATGGAAATATTGTAAGTAGAATTGCTTTAGGAATAGGTAAACCTTATGGAAATTTAAAAGTACTTCCTTTTGAGAAAAGTTATTTTGGTGGTGGAGCAAATGGAATTAGAGCTTGGCAAGCCAGAACTTTAGGGCCAGGTTCTTTACCAGATTCACTAATTTCAGCTCAGTTTATAAATCAAATTGGTGAGATAAAAATTGAAGGAAATATTGAATACCGTTTTGATATAACCAAACTTTTTAAAGGAGCAATTTTTGTTGATGCTGGAAATATTTGGATTACTCGTGCTGACGAACAAAGACCTAATGCAGAAATTAAACTAGATAGATTTTGGCAAGATGTGGCAATAGGAACAGGAGTAGGACTACGACTTGACTTTGGTTTCTTTTTATTTAGATTTGATTTAGCCGCAAAATTGAAAGACCCTGCAACAGAAAAACCGAAAGAGTTTAATTTACAATGGAGAACACCTAACTTAAATCTTGGTATTGGTTATCCGTTTTAAAGTTTGGCACTTTTTATGTAAAATCCTAAAATATTTATACTTTTGAAAATTAAGTTGAAGAATTCAAAATACCTGATTATGAGAAAAATAATTTACATTCTATTAACAGCTACATTTTTATACAGTTGTGCATCCTCATCAAAAAGATTAGACAAAGGAGATTACGATGCTGCTATGCAAATTTCTGCTAAAAAAATAATGAAAGACCCTGGTAAATTTGAAGAAGTAGATGTTTTTAATGATGCCTATAAATTAGCTAACCATAAGGATAAAGCCGAAATTGACAGACTAAAAAATATTGGAGACCCTGCTAACTGGGGTAAAATATATAACCTTTACGGAAATTTAAAAAGACGACAAGATTTAGCAGCAACATTACCACCTGTTGGCATAAATTACGATGAAACGAATTATTTAGCAGATATTGAAAATGCAAAAACACAAGCTACTGTTTATGCTTACGAAAAAGGAAATGAGCTATTATTAACCAACGATAGGTTTAAAGCCAGACAAGCACACGCCTATTTTTTAGAAGCAAAAAAATACACCCCTAACTATAATGATGTTGATGATAAAATAGCCCAAGCCTTATTAATAGGAACAACCAATGTTTATTTTAAAATTGAAGATAATGCTCAGTTAGTTGCACCAAAAGCAATGATGGATAATGTGCAGAATATTAAGGTGAACGATTTAGATGGTAATTGGATAAATTATGATGCTTATGTTGATAATGCTAAGTTATATCACTATTCCATTATATTAAGTTTAGATTTAATTGAAGTAACACCAGAAGAATTGAAAGAAACTACCACTGTAGAAACCAAAGAGGTGGAAGATGGTTTTGACTATGTGTTAGATGCTAACGGAAATGTTACTAAAGATAGTTTGGGTAACGATATAAAAATTAAAAAATACAAAACCATTAGTTGTACTGTAAACCGCTACCAACAAAAGAAGGCAGCACGTATAACAGGTTCTATGAATTATTATGATAACTTAACTGAAAGCAAACTAAAAGTGGAGCCAATAGTTTCTGATGCCTTGTTTGAGCATTTTTATACTGTTGCTGTTGGTAACTTAGATGCATTAACACCTGAAACAAGAAAAGAGCTTAGCACACAAGCTGTTCCTTTTCCGCCTTCTGAAGCTTTAATTATACAAGCAGGAGAAGTAATGAAAGTTATGGCGAAAGAAGCTATTGTAGCGAATAAAAGTTTGGTGAAATAGGGAGAGAACGGCCCTGACTATGGCAAGTGCGGGGTTTTGAAACCGAACCTTTATCCGCCAGACCGAATGTTGTTTATTTGTAATATCTTCATATTTAAGCAGTAAGCCCGCTTTTGCTATAGCCGATGTTGGCGTGTCGTGTTTTTTATTTTTTCTTTTCTTTCTGTCGTTGCTCAAACTCTGCGATGAATTGATTCAACTCTTTCACTTGATTTTTGTCAATTCGTCCAATTTGTTCAGCAGCAACTATATTGTCAATTACGCTATCGTATTCGTGAATGTCCTTAATTCTCTTTCTTTTCAAAACGGCTTGAAAAGTGTCTTTTCGTTCAAAGTCAATTCCATTCTTATATAATTCAGTCCAAAAATTCTCGATGTCTTCTCCATCCGCTTCATTCCAATAGATTAAGAAGTCGTTCTCTAGATACTTAAGGCTGGCTACTTTTTTAAATTGAGGTTTTGGGTTAAGAGCCATATGCCTTATTTCTCGTCCCCATTTTAAGAAGTGAGTGCTGGTCTTCTCGTCTAATGACTTTGAGTCAACAATTATCTTTTCGGCAATGTCGATTGTCTTTGCCAGTCGTTCAGCTCTTTCTTGGTATGTCTGTCTTTTTGCAGTCATTTTTACATGCACGCCAACAACCGAATAAACGTACCGGTAAGTTTATCCGCACTGTATCTTTACCCAAATGTAGTAATTCTATTTAAATTACCTTAATTGTTAGCCAAAAAAAAAGCTTATCAGAAACCTGATAAGCTTTTTACAAATAAATATGTTGTTGTTATTACTGAGCTACTTCCACATCTGCAGAGATGTTAAGTGTAGTAATAATAGGATCTGTATTGGCAGTAATGGTAACTGTTTTTGTTTGAGCTCCTTGTTGCTTTCCTGGGCTGTATTCTACTACAATTTCTCCTGTTGCTCCCGGCTTAATAGGTTCTTTAGGGAATTGAGGAACGGTACATCCACAGCTTCCTGTAGCATTTTCAATAATTAAAGGTTCTTTACCTGTATTGGTAAACTTAAATGTTTTAGTGTGCTTAGAGTCTTGTTTAATTTTTCCGAAGTTATAGCTGTTTTCAGCAAACTGAACAGATGTTTTAGCTCTAGTTTCTGACAAGATTGGTGCTGCCGGAGCTGGTTCGTTAGTTGGAGTAGGAGACATCGGGTTAATAGGGTTTAAATCATTAACATTACCCGAGTTGGTTGTTACTGATGGAGAAGTAGCAATGCTTTCAGAAGCATTATAATCTCTTCTTGCTGGTCTATCGTCCATAAAGAAGGTATCTACAATTAATGTTAAAGCAATTACGCCCAATAGGGCAACTTTTAAATTTTCTTTCATAGTTAGTTGTTTTTTATTTTTAATGTGATTACAAATTTACAAAACTTATTTATATACTAATTTTTCTTTTTTAAAGGTATCGCTCTTTATTTCTTCAACGGCTTTTAATAAGGCGTTATCTATATCGCTAATAACTTGGTAATATGCAGAGCTGTCCCACATGTTTCGAGCAATAATTGCTTTTAATCGGGTAAGTAAAAATGTTTTTGAAGTATTAATTTGTTCCTCATTTTTTTCTACTTCATTTTTAGCAGCAAAGTCAACAAATGCTGTTAGTAGCTCTTTTTCTGCATCGAAGTTAGTTTTAAAATCGCTTACAGTAGGGTAAGTTGTCATTAGCTTTTCTCTGTTATTTTGTGTGTATTCTAATGCAAACTCATTTACCAAACCTTCTCGGGTAACTTTGCTTAAGTAATCAGAAATCATACTGGTATCTATGGGGACAAATACATCAGGCATAATTCCACCACCACCATAAACGGTTCTTTTGCTATTGAGTGTAGTGAACTTTAGGGAGTCAGGAAATACTATACTATCTTGAGTAACCATCTCTCCATGTTCGTATCTTCTTGTAAGCTCTTTGTAGTATTCTTCTTTACCTTCGTCATAAGGTCTTTGAATACTTCTTCCAGAAGGCGTGTAGTATCTTGCAATGGTTAACCTAACAGCAGAACCATCTACTAAAGAAAATGGTTTTTGAACCAATCCTTTACCAAAAGATCTTCTTCCTACAATTAATCCTCTGTCAAAATCTTGAATGGCTCCACTAACAATTTCTGAAGCAGAAGCTGAACCTTCATCAATAAGTATTACCAATTTACCTTTTTCAAATCCACCTTTTTCTGTAGTAAAGTATTCTTGTTTCGGACTTTTTAATCCTTCAGTGTAAACAATTAATTTGTCTTCATCAAGAAATTCATCTGCTAATTGAATAGCAGATTTTAAATAGCCACCGCCATTTCCTCTTAAATCTAAAATTAAATGTTTTACATTTTCTTGTTTTAGTTTTTTTAACCCATCTCTAAATTCGTCAATGGTTTTATTGGCAAAACGATTTATTTTTATGTAGCCAATTTCATTATCAACCATATAAGAAGCATCTACACTAAAAATTGGAATTTCATCTCTGGTAATAGTAAATTTTAATAAGTCTTTTTCTCCTCTACGTTTAACTGCAACATTTACTTTAGTACCTTTTTTACCTCTAAGTTTATCTTGCACATCACTGTTTTGAAGACCAATTCCTGCAATATTTTCTTTGTTAACCTCAATAATTTTATCGCCAGCCTGTATACCAACTTTTTCGGAAGGACCACCAGGGATGGGAGATACTACTACCAGTGTGTCGTGTAAAATATTGAACTGAATCCCTACACCTTCAAAGTTTCCAATTAAAGGCTCGTTCATTTTTTTTAGTTCTTTTTCAGGGATATAAACGGAATGAGGGTCTAATTCTTTTAATAAAGCAACAATAGCTGCTTCAGTTATTCTTTCTTCGTCTGTAGAGTCAACATAAGCGTAGTTGATAAGTTGAAGTAAGTTTTCAATTTTTTGACCACCTGGTGTAAGCAGGTTTTGTGTGAAAATAGATAACACAAAAAATTGTGCTATTATTAGAAGTGAGATTCTTTTTATAGTCATATTTTTATAATAAAGTGAGGTTAACAAATTTAAGTAAAAAGTTTACTAAAGAAAGTTAATAAATTATAAAAACAACTATTGTGCAACTTATTATGTTTTTCTTAAAACTCAATATTTAATTGTTGTAAAACCATTCTGAGGCTAATTAAAAGCTTTTGTTTTTCTTCATTTTCTTCTGAGTCTATATTTTCTTCCAAATCAAAAATTAAGTCATTTACTTCATCTTCACCAAAAGTAGCGTCAAAATTCTCTATTACGGTAAGTACTTCTAAACAAACACTAAAATCCCCATTTACAGCTTCTTGAACTAAGGTATTTAAATGATTGCTTGCATCTAATCCTGATTGCCAAAAAATGGATATTAAAAAGGCTTTAATAGAAAAATATTTATCATTTTCTATAGCATTAATAATTGCTAATGTGGTATTTTCTGCTTTTAAGTCAAACAATAATTCTGTTATAGCTTGTTGAACCTCACTGTCGTTATTTGTTAAGTAAACATCTAAAAGCGGCTCTATAGCTTCTGGCTTTCCACTTTTTCGAAGTTGTTTTATTGCTGTTAATACTTTTTGAGTATCGCTTCCTTGTAAATCTTTGATAATGTTGTTGAATTTGTTGTCGTTTCTTTTTACAGCCATAGTAAATGTAATTAGAGTGAAATGAAAAATGAGTTAAAAGAAATAGGGTGAATAAACAAATTTATCCACCCTATTATTTGATTATTTTTTTTAATTAATAATAAATTAATCTTCTAACTTTTGCGATATATTTAGCTAAACGAATTACTTGCTTAGTATATCCAAACTCGTTGTCGTACCAAACATAAAGTACTATATTCTTTTTGTCGTTAGAAACAATAGTTGCATTACTGTCATAAACAGAACAACAAATGTTTCCAATTATATCTGTAGATACTAACTCTGGATCGTTTTCGTATTTAATTTGATTTACTAAACCTCCTTGAAGAGCAGCTTTTCTAATTAGTTCGTTAATTTCATCAACAGAAGTTTCTTTTTTAACTTCTAAACTAAGAATGGCTAAAGAGCCATTTGGAGTAGGAACCCTTACAGCATTGGCGGTTAATTTTTCTTTTAAAGAAGGAATTACTTTAGTTACCGCATTTCCTGCACCAGTAGAAGTAATTACCATGTTGATAGCTGCAGAACGACCTCTTCTTGGTTTTTTATGCATGTTATCTAATAAATTTTGGTCGTTGGTGTAAGCATGAACGGTTTCTATATGTCCTTTTACAACACCTAATTCATTTTCTACCACATAAAGAATTGGAGAAATAGCATTGGTAGTACAAGAAGCTGCAGAGAAAATAGTTTCATTTTCAATATCTAAAGTATTCTCGTTAATTCCGTAAACAACATTAGGTACTTCTTTACCAGGAGCAGTTAGTAATACTTTGCTAATTCCTTTTGCTTGAGTATGTCTAGAAAGTTGTTCTCTGTTAGAGAAAACACCAGTATTATCAATTAATAAAGCATCATTAATACCGTAAGCAGTATAATCAACATCTTCAGGATTATTAGCTTCAATTATTTTAACAATTTGTCCGTTAATGATGAGTGCTTTATTCTCAGTATCAGCATCTACAGTTCCTGAGAATAATCCATGTACAGAGTCATTTCTTAATAAAGCAGCTCTTTTAATAATCTCATCGTCAGTTACTTTTCTAGTAACAATAGCTCTTAACCTTAATTGTTGACCTTTTCCAGCTTGTTTTACTAGTTCTCTGGCGGCTAATCTACCAATTCTTCCAAAACCAAATAAAACAACATCTTTTGGTTGTAATTGACGACCATCAGCAGCAATAAAGTCTTTTAATTTATCTTTTAAGAAGTCGGTTTGAGAAGCATAGTTAGCTTTTTCGTTATGCCATTCAGCAGCTAATTTGCCTATATCTATTTTTGACGGAGCAATATCTAAGCTTTCTAATTCTTTAGCTAAAGAAGAAGTGTCAAAAATATCAACAGGATTAAAAGTAATGCTTTTTGCTTTAGAGTGTAGGTTTAAAACATCTGAGATGCTTATGTCTACTAAAGGATTTCTAAAAAGTACTAACTCAATAGACTTTTCGTACATTAAATGTCCGATTGAACTAATAAGCTTAACAGCAGCTTTTTCTCTTTTTACATATTCATTTAGATTTTCTTCGTAGGTTTTGTTTTTGTCAAGAATTTCCATGATAAAATTTTAATTGATTTTTAATGTATAAATATATTTTTAACCTAGATAGGCTTTAAGTAAGTTACTTTTTGACGACATTCTTAATTTTTTTATGCCTTTTTCTTTTATCTGACGAACACGTTCGCGAGTTAAATTAAATGATTCACCAATTTCATCAAGAGAAAGTGGTTGTTTGCAGCCTATACCAAAAAATAATTCTATTACCGATCTTTCTTTGTCAGTTAATTTTGATAATGACCTACAAATTTCTTGATGTAGAGATTCTTGCATCAAAAAAAGGTCAGTTTTTGTACCATCATTGTCAGCTAAAACATCTAACAAACTTCCTGAACCTTCATCATCTCCAAAAGGAGCATCAACAGAAACATGTCTGCCCGAAACCTGAATAGAACCATCAATTTTATCAATACTAACATCTAATAAATTAGCAATTTCATCAATGGAAGGTTCTCGTTCAAATTCTTGTTCTAATTTAGAAAATGCTTTTTTTATTTTGCTTAATGAACCAACTTGGTTAAGCGGTAAACGTACAATTCTGGATTGTTCTGCTATTGCTTGTAATATAGATTGACGAATCCACCAAACAGCATAAGAAATAAATTTAAAACCTCTTGTTTCGTCAAATCTTTGGGCTGCTTTTATTAACCCTAAATTTCCTTCATTTATTAAATCAGGTAAAGATAAACCTTGGTTTTGATATTGTTTTGAAACGGAAACAACAAACCTTAAATTAGCTTTAACTAATTTTTCTAAAGCAATTTGATCTCCTTCTCTTATGCGTTGAGCTAATTCTACTTCATCTTCAGCAGTTATAAGTCCTTCTCGACCAATTTCTAATAAATACTTGTCTAACGAAGCACTTTCCCTGTTGGTAATAGACTTAGTAATTTTTAATTGTCTCATCGAGATGCTTTTAAAAGTGAATTGATAGGTATGCAAATTTAGTCCCTTTTTCTCGATTGGAGGGTTTTAAAACACTAAAATTTTTAACATAAAATTAATTTTAAAACAATGTTGAAAATAATTTAAATATCTATTTGATTGTTAGTTTGTTGGGTTTTTCAACTTAATACTCCATTCAAAATTAAAAATGGCAACCGTTTCATTTTGTTCATCTTTCCCTACAGACTCCATCCAAAAAGTTTGTCCTTCAGAACTAGCTATAGTGCTTTTCAAGGCATTAGCTATAATTTTCCCATCACTACAAGTAAAGGTTATTTTACCTTTGGCTTTTTTAAGAAAAGTACCTTTTTGTTGTGTTACCAACATGGAAATTTTGTGGTTACTTTTTTTAATTTTTTGAAGTACTAAGGTTCCTGTGGTAAGTTCTGCAGACATGGCTAAAACAGCAAAATAAATAGAACCAAAAGGATTTTGATTTATCCAACGATGTTTAATGGTTGATGAACAGGTATTTTCTGATATTGATTTTAACCTAACTCCTGCAAAAAATGCACTAGGTAATTTGGCCAAAAGAAAAAGATGAAACTTGAACATATTGTGAAAATAACTATTGTTTAGTACTTATTTTATTGAGTTCATCAGCGAAAGATTTAGCAAGAATTTTTCTACTAAATTTTTCATACCCTTTGCTATTTACTTTTAAGCTGTTGGATTTATAAGCCGTATAATGATTTTTTATAATTTCTTTAAGCGAATCAACCTCCTCAAATCCGGTTAATGTTCCGGCTTGGGTTTCTTTTATCACTTTAGCAGCATCCCCTTCAGGTTTTCCAATAGCAACAATTGGTCGTTGAGCTCCAATATATTCAAACAATTTACCTGGAATTATACCATCATTTTTTGGGGTGTTATTCAACAACGCTAGCAACAATTGAGAGCTAATCATTTGTGCTATTACTTGGTTGTGAGGTAAGTTTCCTACTAAATTTAAGTTGTTTTGAAGTTGGTGTTGGTTGATAGATTGTATTACTTCAGCAGCTACTTGTCCAATAAATTTTATTTCTAAATCATTTTTAAATTGCTCATTCTCTTCAGCAAGCTCAGCAAGTACTTTCCATAGTGCATGAGGATTTCTATCTTCATTTAATGATCCCGTATGTGTTAATGTGAATTTTTTATCTAACACTACATTTTCAACAGTAGTAAAATCTGCAGGGTCGTAACCATTTGTAATTACTATAGGTAATCTTCCTGAAATTTCTTCAAAATCACTGGCACAACTCCAGCTTACAGTAGTTACTTCGTTAGCGGTGTGCAAAACTTCTTGCTCTAATCTTTTGTGTTTTTTGTCTGCCCAATTACTAAGCTTTAGTTTATGATAAAAATCTATTAAGGTCCAAGGATCTCTAAAATCTGCTAACCATGGAATTTTATGTTTTTGTACTACATTTTTTGCAATAAGATGAGTAGAGTGGGGAGGTCCTGTAGAAATTATAGCATCTACTTTATTTTCTTTTAAATAGTTAATTAAAAATTTAGAAGAAGGTTTAATCCAAAATTTCCGAGCATCGGGAATAAAAATATTGCCTCTTACCCACAAAGAAAGATTTTGCAAAAACGAATTTCCTTCACTAGACTGACTCATTCCAGGTAAAAGAGCTTCATCCTTTTTTTTGCCTAGTAGCTTTTTATATAAGCCAAATGGTTCCCATATTTTGGTTCTTATGGTTTTAACATCATCAGGAATTTCCTTTAGCATTTCATTATCCTGAATAGCTATTTCTCCGTTTTCTGTAGTATAAATGATAGGTTCCCAACCATACTCTCTAAGGTATTTAGTGGTTTTTACCCAACGCTGCACTCCGCCACCACCCATTGGAGGCCAATAATAAGTTATGATTAATACTCTCTTCATGTTAAGCAAAATTAATCATTAAATCTCATCAGTTGGTTAGGAGTAAATGTCCATTCTGGAGTTGAAATTTCTATTTCACAATCAGCAACTGAATACCAAGGAGACAAAGAGCTATTGTTTGGGTTTTTTAAAACATGAATATTTTGAGCAGGCATATAACTCTGAGCTAACATAAAAACTTTTTCTTTTGTTGTAGCATTTTCTGCCATATCAATAACAATTATAGCATGTCCTGGAAAACCTCCTTGAATAAATACATCACCAATTTTCATGTTTGCTAAATTAACCTTAACTAATTCCTTACTTAAAGAAGCAGTTCCTGCATACATAAAAATATTATCTATATATTTTCTAAAGCTGTCGTAAGTGGTATTGTTTTTTGATGAAGTTACCCAAACCACTTTGTTTCCTTGTAGTTTAGGATAAAAACCCTCGCTCCACTTTTTAAAAGGAATGGGAGTTCCATTAGTATAATTAAATTTAATTTGGTTGATTTTATTGGTAGCAAAAAGATATTCAGCTCTTAATCGCATTACAGCATCAGCACATTGTTGTAAATCTTTATTTCCAACATCTATAATAATAACTGCAAATTGTGCCGATTGATTGTATTTTTTTTCCCCACTGTGTAAATAAACAGTATTGTCTGTTAAGTTTAATGGAAGGTGTCTGAGCCAACCTCCAAATGAATTTTGGCTTACTTCTTTTCTCTTAAAACCTGATGGAGCAGGAATATTGTTACACAACGCTTCTTTATAATTATATGCTTGTAGCCAAGGAAAGCTATAAGAAACGGTATCAGTAACTGATTTTTCTTTTTTAGTACTATCTTTGGTAGCAGCTAAATCTAAAATTAGAGTATCTTTTTTATCGGTGTTATTTTGACAAGAAGCAGTTAGAAAAAAGCAAAGCGCAACATAAAAAAGATATTTATTTTTAGTTGCCATTATTGTTTACTTTACAGCAACATTGGTTACATAGAATCCTGTATTCGAAGCATTATAAACTGTTTCATAAATAGAAATGTACAACATTCCTGTAGCAGTTGCTTTACCATTATATTTTACACCTGCTTTGGTTACAGTTCCTGTATCTCCAATTTTAAAAACTACATTGCCATAAGCTGGACTAGTAGAATTGCTGCTATTACCATAACTGTCTGAACCGCTATTTTTTACAGAGCCATCTGGTTTGTAAGCGTTGTTTGATAAACTTGCCAATACAACCTCTCCAGAAGCTGTAATTGAAATGTTTTGCCCAGGTTTTACAACAATACCTGTTTTTAACCAACCACCATTCTGATTAGAACTGATGTGTGTAGATGCCATTAATTTGTAAGTTTTGCTATCAGCAGATGCATCCATGTAAAGGATATCAATTTTATCAATTTTTTCTCTTGGGATGGTTAAATCTCCGTATTCTGTTTTTAAGCTAATGTTGTTAAAATCATATTTACCGCCCATGTTGTATTCATAATCAATAGTTACAACATCTTTAGTAGAATATGTATTGCCAACATTATGTATAGCTTTTAATTCTGATAATGCAGTAGAAAGCGAGTAATCATAATGAACAGGAGTTTCTTCTGTTTCGGAGTATATTACTTCTTCAATTACTGGAATAGCTCCAACTTTTAAGTTTACCAATTGGTCGTAAGCTTTTTTTCTTTCTTCTTCTACAGTGTTTTGTAATTGTTTTGCCAAGTTAATAATGGTGTTTTTTAAGCTATTATCAGGATGAATTCCTAAAGTAATGGAAGAAACATTTTTAATAGGAATATCTAACTTACCATAATCAGTAACTAGCACAACGTTTGATGTTTTTGTTGTACCTGTTACTATATTTCCATCTTTTAAAGTAAGTGTAAACTCAGTTTTAGATTGAGCAAAAATGCAAGTTGATATAAAAAATAGTAGTGTAAATAACGCTGTTTTCATAATATAAATATTTTAAAGATTAGCTATTTTTTATTTAATAAAAATACAATTGGTTTTTGATTTTTTATATTAAAATCTATGTTTTCAGCAATAGGATGGTAACCTTCAGCCTCAACTAATATATTGTAGTTTTTTTCTGGGGCAATAATCATTACAAATTCTCCAGTACTTGCTTTTGCATTGTAAATACCAACAATAGTTTTGTTGTCTTCCATTAAAGTTGCTTTAACAGGTATGGATTTGTTTGAGTCTTTATCATATCCAATTCCTTTTAAAACCAATAAATTAGTTGGAGGGTCATTAATAAAAGCCTTATAAAGGTCTATACCTCCAACTCCACCTTCGCGAGTAGAAGAAAAAAATGCATTTTTTCCATCGGCAGCTAAAACTATAGAAAATTCATCTCTAACAGAGTTTATTGGTGTTCCTAAATTTTCAGGATTAGACCACGATTCGTTTGAAACGGTAGAAACAAACAAGTCAAAACCTCCCATATTTTGGTGTCCCTTACTACTAAAGTATAAGGTTTTACCATCACTAAAAATAAATGGGAAATCTTCATCAAACTGTGTATTTATAATTGGTCCTAAATTTTGGGCTTTCCCCCAAGTACCATCGGGTAACTTAGTAGCTTTATAAATATCTTTTCCACCATAACCACCAGGTCGGTTGCTAGAAAAATAAATGGTTCTATTGTCGATAGTTATAGAAGCACTAGTTTCATTAAAAGCAGATTTAATTTCTGCGGGTAATTCAGTTGGAGCTTCCCATTCTTCTAATCCCATTTGTGCAACTTGTAAGTTGCCAGCAATTAAAAATTTATTATTTCGCTGAAAAAACAAAGTTTGTCCATCAGCTGACATACCTGCTGCAAGCTCCTGTTGTTTTGTGTTAATAGTATTGTTTAATTTTTCTACAGTAGTATTTTTTTTATTGTAATCACTTATTTGATAGATATCATAAATATAATTTTCTTTATTGGAAGAAAATAACAATAATGATGCATCTGCATTAACAAGTGGGGTGCATTCATCAAATTCAGTATTTACGGTTCCTCCTAAATTTTCAACAGTAATATTTCTTTTGTTTTTTAAAGCTAGTTCAGCATAAGAGATTTGGTTGATGTATCGACTAATATCATCATTAGTAAGTTCTTTTTCCCCAGCAATTAATTTATAACCATTATAAAAATTAGTAGCTTTTTTAAATTTACTGTTGGCATGAGCAGTAGCAGCTTTGTATCTAAAAAGTTCTAAACTTACAGACGTTGCAGACTGATTGAAATGTTTTTCTGCTTTTTCATACTCGTGTAAATTAAAATAACAAATACCCATTTGGTAATTTAAGTTTACATCGGTAGTATCTTTTTTATAATGTTCTTCTAAGATGGCTAAAGCACCACGACAATCATTTACTTCAATGCTAAATTTTGCTTTTGAAATGGCTTTTTCAATTTCTGGAGAAGATTCCTGACTTTTTACTGTGTTGAAAATCAGTAAAGAATAGATTAAGAGAAAGAGTTTTAAAATATAATTAGTTGATATAAAATTCATATTACCTGTTTAATTGAGCGTAAATATATAAACAATATTGAGTACAAAAAAAAATACATTCAAAAATAGTGCAATTATTTACATTTAAGCTACTGAATAAGAAATGAAATAAACAGATTGTTGTTAGTTAAAAATGAGTTAAAATACCAGTTAAAATAGGTGAAAGCACCTAGAAAAAGTAAATATAAAGGTAATGAATACTAAAATAGATAAAGAAAAGTATTCCAATAATACTTACTATTCTAAGTAAAGTAGAAGGCTGTTTTTCTTTAGGAATGTCTTTTCCTGTAATAACTAAATAGTTAAGTATGGCTAAAATTGGAGAAGATAAAAAAGCGATAGCTGTTGCAAAATCTATTAATGTTTTCATGTTTGCAGAAAAAAAGGCAATAATAACAATACTTCCAAATGCTAATAAAAATAACCACAACCAATAAATTGCAGTATATTTTTTTTCTTGTTTATTAAATAATATAGCGGTAGTTTCTGTCATAACCTTTGGCTGTGCGTCTAAACAAGTTAATGTTGTGCTAAACATGGTGGTTAATGCTGCTATGGCAATAATTATATAAGACCATTCGCCAATATTAGAGGTGTAAATTTGTAGTAATTGTTTGGTGAAATCGTTTCCATTGGCAGAAAGCTCAACACCTGTTCCATAAATACTTACAGCTCCTAATCCCAAAAATGATAATGCTAGAATTAGTGTAGTCCAATAACCCAATTTAAAATCAAACATGATGTCCTTATAGCCAATAGAAGTATCTGTATTGTGGTTAGTTTTTTCCGTAGTCCATATAGAATGCCAAACAGCAATATCGAATGGTGCTGGCATCCATCCCATAAGAGCAATTAAGAATAGGACATGATTTTTATTTGAAAATGAAAATATTGTTTTTAATGATTCTTCTTGATGATAATCTCCAAAAAGTGAAATTGTAAAAGTACTTATTGTAGCTATTGTTAATAGTGTTATAATAAACTTCATAGTAGTATCTAGTACTTTATATTTACCAATAAGTAAAAACAAACAACAAGCAAAAAGTACCATAGAGGCTATGCTCCACACAGGTAAATGAATATGAAATACTTCGCTAACTATTCCTGCGGTAACTATGGTAACAGCAGATTGTATGATAAACATTCCAAAAAATGTAATCAAGAAAAATAAAATTACAGACCACTTTCCTAAATTTTTGTAACCATGTAGTATGTTTTTACCTGTTATGGCAGCATAACGTGGTCCGTATTCAAAAAAAGGATACTTTAAAATAATAACTATTAAAACTGCCCAAATAAGTTGGTATCCAAAATCAGCTCCAGCCCTTGTAGATTGTATTAGGTGGGAAACTCCAATAGCTGCTCCTGCATAGAGTAATCCAGGGCCTAGTTTTTTATACCAATTCATTTTTAATATTTTAATAAGCGGCAAAGTAAAATTATTTTTAAAGAATAAAAAAAAACTAAGCTGTAAAAAAAAGTATTACAATCCCTTATGTTTATAAAAAATACCTTATTTTAGTTGCGAATTTTAAACTAACAACAATTATGAAAAAAATTTACACTTTATTATCAATAGCAATTTTAGGTTCACTTGAAGTTATAGCTCAATGCAATGGCAGGTACCAAACCAATATATATTCTACTGTAGATGTAACTACCGTACAATATGGTAGTAATATGGACTTAAATAATAATGTAATTGATTTGTTTATGGACATTTATCAACCACAAGGAGATACTGCAACATCAAGACCTTTGGTTATATTTGCTCATGGCGGTTCTTTTTCTGGAGGGTCGAGATCATCAGCAGAATTAGTTCATTTTGCTACAGAACTAGCTAAAAAAGGTTATATATGTGCGTCTATCAGTTATAGGTTGGCACCTAGTGCTTTTTCTTTATTAGCTGAAGAAACAACATTTAAAGTAGTGTTTGGAGCAATTCAAGATGGAAAAGCTGCAATTCGTTATTTTAGAGATGATGCAGCTAATGCTAACCTTTATAAAATTGACGAAGAACAAATTTTTATTGGTGGAACTTCTGCTGGTGGAATATTAGCATTTAACTTAGTTTATGGTGATGATGTAAGTAAATTACCAGCTCAATGGCAAACATGGTTAGGAGAGATTGGTGGGTTAGAAGGAAGTAGTGGAACACCTGGATATTGCTCTAGAGCAGCAGGCACTTTTGGTTTTGCTGGTGGTGTAGCAGATACCGCATGGATAAATGGTGATGATGTACCATTATATGCTTGTCATACTTATGGAGATCAAACTGTTTTATATGATTACGGACAACCTTTAAATGGTTTTACGCCTGTTAATCTTTATGGTAGCGGACCAATAAATACCAGAATGGATGGACAAGGCATTTATAATCATTTAGACCCATATACAGGAAGTGATCATCCGCCATTTGCTAATTCAACACCTATTTTAGACACAACAACAACAAACTTAATTACTTTCTTATATAACATATTAGACTGTAACCCTAACAATCTTAAAAATCCTAATCAAAAAGATTGTAGCACTTTTGTTGGAGTTGATGAATTAGCAAAAACTAATAATACCAAGTTATTAGTTTATCCAAATCCCGCTATTGAGTTTATTACTATTGATTTAAAAGAAATGAATTTAGCTAATAATGTAGTTACAATTACAAATACCTTAGGTCAGGTTGTTTTTACTCAAACAGCTAATGAAAACATGTTAAAAGTAAATGTAGGTGCATTCCCAAATGGAGCTTACATTGTTAATGTTAATGGAGTTTCACAATTGTTTATTAAGAAATAAGTTTAGGATTTATAATAATCATAAAAAAAGCCAAGTGACATTTTTTCACTTGGCTTTTTCATTATTATAATGTATAAATATTAAATATTTTGTTGTCCTAGCATAATAACTGGATTTTCCATTAAATGTTTAAAGGTTTGTAAGAAAGCAGCTCCGCTAGCTCCATCAACAACTCTGTGGTCACAAGATAAAGTAACTTTCATAATATTTCCTGGAACAATTTGTCCGTTTTTAACTACTGGCGTTTCTTTAATACCTCCAACGGCCATAATACAAGCGTCAGGTGGATTAATAATAGCGGTAAATTCATCTATTCCAAACATTCCTAAATTAGAAATGGTAAAAGTACTTCCTTCCCAATCTTGTGGTTGAAGTTTTTTATCTTTAGCTCTTTGAGCAAACTCTTTTACCTCCGAAGTAATGATGCTCAACGGTTTTCCATCAGCATAACGAACTACAGGAACCAATAAACCTTCTTCAACAGCTACGGCCACACCAATGTTTACATGTTCGTTGTATCTAATCTTATCACCTAACCATGAAGAGTTTACTTTAGGATGTTTTTTCAATGCTAAAGCAGCAGCTTTTATAACAAAATCATTGAAAGATATCTTTGCAGCAGCAATTTCGTTAATGGATTTTCTGGCATCAATAGCTCTGTCCATATCCATTTCTATAGTTAAATAGAAATGTGGTGCAGAAAATTTACTTTCGCCTAATCTTTTAGCTATGGTTTTACGCATTTGAGAAACCGGTTCTTCAGTATATTTTTCAACTCCAACAAAAGAAGCAGCTGACGTACCACCTTGATAATTTTCAACATCAGATTTTATAATTCTTCCACCATCTCCACTTCCTTTTAATAAAGACAAGTTGATGTTTCTATCTTGAGCAATTTTTTTAGCTAGGGGAGAAGCAATAATTCTACTTCCTGTAGTGGTATTGTTTTGTGTTTGAGTAGAAGTAGTGCTAGTTGTTTTTGTTTCTTCTTTTGGTTGTGCCTTAGTTTCTTCGGCTTGTTTTGGTGTTTCTTCCGTTTTATTAGCACCAGCTTTTTCTGCTTTTATTAAGGTTTCAAAATCAGCACCTTTCTCTCCAATAATTGCTAAAATAGCATCAACAGGAGCAGAACCACCTTCTTCAATACCAATATGTAATAACACTCCATCTTCAAAAGATTCAAACTCCATGGTAGCTTTATCCGTTTCTATTTCTGCTAATAAATCTCCAGAAACCACTTTGTCGCCAACTTTCTTATGCCACTTTGCAACAACACCTTCAGTCATGGTATCACTTAGTTTAGGCATTTTTACTATCGTAGCATTAATTCCTGAAACATCTATTTTTTCGGTTGCTTCCTCTTTTTTGTTGTCAGCCTTAGCTTCAGCTTTTTCAGTAGCTTGTGGTTTTTCTTCTGTTTTATCTTCATCTTTTAAAAGAGCAGAATAATCCTCTCCTTTTTCTCCAAAAATAGCAAGAATAGTATCTACAGGAGCAGCATCTTTTTCTTTTACACCAATATATAATAAAGTTCCGTCAACAAAAGATTCAAATTCCATTGTGGCTTTATCTGTTTCTATTTCAGCTAATAAGTCGCCTTCTTTAACCGTGTCACCAACTTTTTTGTGCCATTTTGCAACAACACCTTCAGTCATAGTATCACTTAATTTGGGCATTCTAACTATTTCAGCCATAATTTATATTATTTTTCGCTCGGTTAGTAGAGCTTGGTTTTTAATTTACTTATTTAATCAATCTAAAAATTTAGCTTTTAATAAACGGGTAGTTTGGTTCAGCATAAATTTCTTCATACATATCTTCCGGTTCAGGAAATGGAGATTCTTCAGCAAATTTAATCGCATCAACAATTTCTTGTTTCACTTTTTCGTGTATCGCTTCAATTTGCTTATCTGTAGCGTATTTATTCTTTTTAATTGTTTTCAATACTTTTTCTATCGGATCGCTACCAATATATTGTTCTTCTTCTTCTTTGGTTCTATACTTTCTAGGATCAGACATAGAGTGTCCTTTATACCTGTATGTTTCCATTTCCAACAAATAAGGTCCCTTTCCGTCTCTACAGTGTTTAGCTGCTTTTTCAATGGCGTGATGAACTGCTTCAACATCCATTCCGTCAACAGCTTCACTAGGCATCTCGTAACTCAGTCCTATTTTATGCAATTCAGTAACGTTAGATGTTCTTTCTACAGAAGTTCCCATCGCATATTTATTGTTTTCAATAATGAAGATAACCGGTAATTTCCAAGTCATTGCCATATTAAACGCTTCGTGTAACGCTCCTTGTCTGATAGCTCCATCACCCATAGAACACATGGTAATGTTATCATTTCCTTTGTACTTATCAGCAAAAGCTAATCCTGCTCCTAAAGGAATTTGACCTCCAACAATTCCGTGTCCACCAAAAACTTTTCTGCTTACATCAAACATGTGCATAGAACCACCTTTACCTTTAGATAATCCTGTTTTTTTTCCGTAAAGCTCTGCCATTAAATATTTAATTTCAGTTCCTTTACCAATAGGGTGGGCATGACATCTGTATGCAGTTATCATATTGTCCTCTGGACGAGTTGCAGAAACAGCTCCAGCAACAACCGCTTCCTGTCCTATATATAAATGAAGAAATCCTCCGAATACTCGTTGAATGTACAGTTGACTAAGTTTTTCTTCAAACTTACGCATCAGGTACATAGACTCATACCATTTAAGGTATTGCTCTTTTGTGAAGGTTGATTTTTTTGCCATAATATTATTTTTAGTGATGCAAATTTATAAATATACCTTTTAAAAAAAGCTTTTTTTAGACTAAATCCTTTTTTATTCCTTTTTATCAATTGATAATTACAATCTTTAATATTATAAACTACTGATTTGTTAGCTAATAAACCTGTCGTTGAAAAAATAATTAGCCTTTTTTGATAACTAATCAAAATATTAATCGTAATATTGCGATATAAAATTATTACAACCATGGGAACAACAAAAACAGAAGCCTATACAGTAGCACAAATGGAAATAGCTCAATTGTTTAAAGCAATAGGTCATCCTGCAAGGATAGCCATTTTAGAATATTTAATACAACGAAAAACGTGTGTTTGTGGTGAAGTAGTAGATGAGCTGAATTTATCTCAATCGACCATTTCGCAACACTTAAAAGCACTGAAAGAAGCTCAGATAATTAAAGGTGAAATTGAAGGCGTAAAAACGTGTTATTGTGTAAACGAAGAAAAAATAAAGTTAATTCAAAACATTATTAATCAATATATTATTAATCTATCAGCAACAACTTGCTGTTAAAAAAATATACAATATGCAAACATCAGAAGACATAAAAAAAATGGTGGCTGACAAGTACAGCGAAATTGCCAATCAATCTCAAACAGAAAATGCTAATTCCTGCTGTGGAGTAGGAGGTTGCGGAACTGTTGATTATGCAGTTTTTGCAGAGGATTATTCTGCTTTAAAAGGATATCAATCGGATGCTGATTTAGGTTTAGGTTGTGGTTTACCAACGGCTTTTGCTAAAATAAAAACAGGAGATAAAGTATTAGACTTAGGTTCCGGTGCCGGAAACGATTGTTTTGTTGCCCGAGAAATTGTTGGAGAATCAGGAAAAGTAATAGGAGTTGACATGACAGATGCCATGATAGAAAAAGCTCGTACAAATGCCGATAAATTAGGCTTTAACAATGTGGAATTTAGAAAAGGGGATATTGAAAATTTACCAATAGGAGGCAACAGTATTGATGTGGTGGTTAGTAATTGTGTATTAAATTTAGTTCCCGATAAAAACAAAGCTTTTCAGGAAACCTTTAGAGTATTAAAACCTGGCGGACATTTCTCTGTTTCGGATGTGGTGCTTAAAGGCAATTTGCCGGAGGACTTAAAAAATGATGCTGAAATGTATGCCGGTTGTGTTTCCGGAGCTATTCAATTAGATGAATATTTAGACATCATTAAAAATGCAGGCTTTAAAAACATTACTGTTCAAAAAGAAAAAAGTATTGTATTGCCTAAAGAGATTGTTGCTGAATATTTATCTGAGCAAGAACTGACGAAATATTACGAATCTCCAGACTTTGGTATTTATAGCGTAACGGTTTATGCTGAAAAAGCTGAAAGCTGTTGCGATCCGAGTTCAAACTGTTGTTAATTTTCTAAAGCTAATTGAATGGGAACTTTTGAGCGTTATTTAACCCTTTGGGTATTGCTTTGTATTGGAGCAGGAATTTTAATTGGTAACTGGTTTGGAACTCATATAGAAGTATTGAGTAGTTGGAATATTTCAACAGTAAATATTCCTGTAGCAATACTGGTTTGGCTAATGATTTACCCTATGATGGTGCAAATAGATTTTTCATCATTAAAAAATGTAGCTTCTAATTGGAAAGGATTAGGACTTACGGTAGTGATAAATTGGTTGATCAAGCCATTTACCATGGCATTTTTTGCGTTTATCTTTTTCTATAAAATTTACGAAGCGTATATTACCCCTGAAGATGCTGAGCAATACTTAGCAGGAGCCATTCTGTTGGGAGCAGCACCATGCACGGCTATGGTTTTTGTGTGGTCTTATCTTACCAAAGGAGATGCTAATTATACCTTAATACAAGTGTCGGTAAACGATATTATTTTGTTATTTGCTTTTGTTCCCATTGTAGCCTTTTTGTTTTACTTTTTCGATATTTCTATATTTTCAAGTGGTTCATCATCAGTAGAAATCATTATACCATATCAAGCTTTAATTACCTCTGTTGTGGTGTTTGTGGTGCTACCTTTGTTTTTCGGATATTTATCTAACAAATACCTCATAAAAACAAAAGGGGAGACTTGGTTTAAAGAACAATTTTTAGCGAAACTCAAACCTGTTTCTATTGCAGCATTACTAATTACCTTAATACTGTTATTTGCTTTTCAAGGAGGAAAAATAGTCAACGAACCACAAAATATATTGTTGATAGCCATTCCATTAACCTTACAAACCTATTTCGTTTTCTTTTTAAGTTGGTTTCTAGGTAAATTTTTAAAATTGCGACATAACATTTGTGCTCCGGCAGCCATGATAGGAGCCAGCAATTTTTTCGAATTAGCTGTAGCAGTGGCTATTTCATTATTCGGATTAAATTCCGGAGCGGCACTTACAACCGTTGTCGGAGTATTAATAGAAGTTCCTGTAATGCTTTCGTTGGTAGCTATTGCTAATAGGTGGAGGTATTGATGTTTGTTTAATTAAAGGTTCGAAGTTTGAGGTTTGAGGTTGGGAGTTAATTAACGTCATTGCGAGAGAGGTACGAATGAAGCAATCTGTTTGATAGAAGTTCTGAATATCTGAAATCGTGAATGAGATAAACACTTTTGAAAAATTATAAAAGAAATTATATCTACGGCAGAAAAAATAGTGTATTTTTATCACACTTATGAGATTTGCTGCTGTAGATATAGGTTCTAATGCTGTTCGATTACTTTTTTGCGAAGTATATCCTACAGAAACATTTCCTCAACTTAAAAAAATATCTTTAGTTAGGTTACCGATTAGATTGGGAGAAGATGTTTTTACTACTGGAGAAATTTCTCCTATCAACGCTAAAAAATTACTCAAAACCTTAATTGCTTTTAAACATTTAACAGAAGTGTATGGTGTGTTAGATTATGAGATTTGTGCCACTTCTGCCATGCGAGAAGCTACTAATGGAGAATCTATTGCTGATCAAATTAAAAACGAAACCGATTTAGACATCAATATTATTGAGGGGAACATGGAAGCCGATATTATTTTTGAAACACATGTTGCCGAAAAAATAGATCAGAATGGTACGTATCTTTATATGGATGTTGGTGGAGGAAGTACCGAGTTAACTTTATTCAGTAAAGGACAAAAAATTACTTCTCATTCTTTTAGAATAGGAACCATCCGACTAAAAAACGATATGGTAAAAAAATCTACCTGGCTGGAAATGAAAAGTTGGGTAGAGGAGTTGAGAGATAAATATACCATTGACATGATTATTGGAACGGGAGGGAATATCAATTCTATTTATACCCTTTGCCGATTGAGTAATTATAAAATTTTAAAATATGCCAAGCTTAAGCAGATGGATGAATTTTTAAATGAGCATACGCTTGAAGAAAGAAAACTGAAGTTAGGTTTGCGTCCTGATAGGGCAGATGTGATTACACATGCCTCTAAAATATACCTTACGGTAATGAAAAAAGCGGGAGTAAAAGACATGTTTGTGCCGAAAGTAGGGTTGGCAGATGGAATAATTAACCAATTATACATCAAACACCTTGAAAAATTAGGCAGTTAAAACCATTTTAATCTACACAAAATTAGCACGATATAAAGCAATTTATAAATTGCATTATTTTTTTCATATAATTGTTTCGTAAAGTAAAAAGTAGTGCTATATTTGCACCTCCAAAAAAGAAACGTTTTTTTTGACACCGATCGGGGTGTAGCGTAGCCCGGTTATCGCGCCTCGTTTGGGACGAGGAGGTCGCAGGTTCGAATCCTGCCACCCCGACTAAAAAAGGCTTAAGTGCCTTTTTTAATTTATGGAAAGGTCGCGTAGCTCAGCTGGATAGAGCATCTGCCTTCTAAGCAGACGGTCAAAGGTTCGAATCCTTTCGCGATCACAAGCTAATAAAAACCTAATAACTTTCATGTTGTTAGGTTTTTTTATTTTAAGGAAAAATAGAGATGATTTAGAAATATTTAAAAAATACGATGGCCGCTACCTTCATTCCCAGGGCTATTAGTATTAAATAGTAAAACAGTTGTCTATTCAACCACTAAACTAGCACCACAACCATTGAAAAAGAGTTAGGAAGATAATGTTTAAGTTTGCAGTAAATGAGCAAACAATACGAGCATATATTTTTTGATTTAGACAGAACGCTGTGGCATTTTGATGAAAACTCTAAAAATGTGTTGAATGAAATCTTTGTAAAATTTGAGTTGGCTCGTTTTATCAGTAATACAGATGAGTTTATAACTACCTATGAAGTTATCAATGAAAAGCTTTGGAAACAATACAGTAAAAGCAGAATAGATAAAGAAAAACTTCGCTCCGAAAGGTTTTATCAAACCCTACTTAAATATGGTGCAGATGATAATGATATTGCTGTGCAAATAGGCGATTATTACATTAACCATTCTCCGCAACAAACAGCTTTATTGCCACATACCATTGAAACCTTAGATTATTTAAAAGATAAATATGTGTTGCATATTATTACTAACGGTTTTGAAGAGGTTCAGCTTATTAAACTCAGTAAATCTGGAATAATGGATTATTTTAATCAGCTTATTTTTTCTGAGAAAGTGGGCGTTAAAAAACCACATCCACTAATTTTTAAACGAGCCATAAAAAATGCCAATGCGCATATTAGCAATTCCATTATGATAGGGGATGATTATTATGCCGATATTTATGGAGCTACAAGAGCAGGCATGGATAGTATTTATTTTAACTTTAACAATCGTCCGCACCAACATACTGTTGACAATGAAATAAATTGCTTAAGTGAATTGACCAGTTTGCTTTAAATGACATTTTAATTCATTCTTTCAAAAGTATCCATCAAGTTTTTTAGTTTGTTAATGTCTTCTGGATTTTCTGCTTCAAAATTACCTTTTTCAAGTCCTTCTCTTAAATCTTTAATCAATTTAGATTTAACTTCCTTTTGTTTTTTATTAAACTCTAGGCTGTCTTGAGCGTTTAATGGTCGACCAAATTGGTTTGTCCAAACTTGTGTTCGGGGAGGAAAAGCCCCACTTACTGAATTGCTTCTTTCTATTTCAATAATATTTACTTCAAAATCATTTTCAAGAATAAAATATCCGCTAAATGTTACTAAGTTACTATCTTTATTAAAAGCTTTATGAGTATGTTTGATTACATAGCTTTCACTTCCAGGAATTTTTTCTCCATTCATTGAACTGTGGCTCTGAGAAAATTCTGAAAAAGATATTGATTTGTAACTATCAGGATAAATTGCATACTTCTTTATCCAATCTGACACACCTTTTTGTACTTTTTTGTGAGTTTTATCAAATTCTTTTTGTTCTTCTTCGGACACTAAAATCCCACAACCAAAAAGTGTTAAAAGTGTAAAGAGTGTTAGTAGTCTCATTGTTGTTTTTTTAAGTCTTATTTATCAAGTATAAAAAAACCATTAAATAAGTTGACACTTACTTAATGGTTTTTAATAAATAGTTTTACTGTTATTATTTTTCAGCGTCTTTTTCTGAATTAGTATCAGCTTTTTTAGACTTTTCCTTAACAACAGTCATTACTAATTCTTTAGTAACTTTATCTAATTCTATTTTAATAGTATCTCCCTCTTTAATTTTTGATTGAATGATTTCTTCAGCCAAAGGATCTTCCAAGTATTTTTGGATAGCTCTTTTTAAAGGTCTTGCTCCATAAGCAGCGTCATAACCTTTATCGGCAATAAAATCTTTGGCATCATTAGCCAAATCAATTTTATAGCCCAATCCTTCAATACGTTTGTATAAGCTTTCCAATTCAATATCAATAATTTTGAAAATATCATCTTTTGATAAAGAATTGAATATAACAACATCATCAATTCTATTAAGGAATTCAGGAGCAAAAGCTTTTTTCAAAGCATTTTGAATTACACTTGCTGAATGTTCGTCAGAACTTTCTTTTTTGGCTGAAGTAGCAAAACCAACTCCCTGACCAAAATCTTTTAACTGACGAGCTCCAATATTAGATGTCATAATAATAATGGTGTTTTTAAAATTGATTTTTCTGCCTAAGCTATCAGTTAAAATACCATCATCTAATGCTTGTAGCAATAAGTTGAATACATCAGGGTGAGCTTTTTCAATTTCATCAAGTAATATGATAGAGTAGGGCTTTCTTCTTACTTTTTCAGTAAGCTGACCACCTTCTTCGTAACCAACATATCCTGGAGGAGCTCCAACCAAACGAGATACAGCAAATTTTTCCATGTATTCGCTCATGTCAATTCTTATAAGTGCATCTTCGCTATCGAATAAATACCTAGCTAATACTTTAGCCAATTGCGTTTTACCGACACCTGTTGGTCCTAAAAAGATAAAACTACCGATAGGTTTGTTTGGGTCTTTAAGTCCCGCTCTGTTTCTTTGTATGGCTTTAACCACTTTTTTAATGGCATCGTTTTGTCCGATAACTTTATCATGTATTTCATCAAACATTTTAAATAAACGATCACCTTCTGCCTGAGCAATACGCTGAACAGGTACACCAGACATCATAGATACCACTTCTGCAACACTTTCTTCCGAAACTGTTTCTTTGTTATTTTTAGTCTCTTCTTCCCAAGCAGTTTTAGCATCATCCAACTCTTTTAAAAGAGTTCTTTCTGTATCTCTTAGTTGAGCAGCTTCTTCATACTTCTGGCTTTTAACTACATGACTTTTCTTTGCTTTTATTTCATCAATTTTCTTCTCAATTTCGATGATATTTTTAGGTACTTTAATATTGGTAATATGCACACGAGAACCTGCTTCATCCAATGCATCAATAGCTTTGTCTGGCAAGTGTCTATCGGTAATGTATCTGTCTGTTAAGGTTACACAAGCTTTTATAGCTTCGTCTGTGTAAACAACATTATGATGGTCTTCATATTTTTCTTTAATATTATCAAGTATCTGCATCGTTTCTTCAACTGTAGCAGGGTCAATAACTACTTTTTGAAACCTTCTTTCTAAGGCACCATCTTTTTCTATATATTGTCTATACTCATCAAGAGTTGTAGCACCAATACATTGAAGCTCTCCTCTAGCTAAGGCAGGTTTAAACATATTAGAAGCATCTAAAGAACCTGTAGCTCCTCCAGCTCCAATAATAGTATGAATTTCGTCAATAAATAGAATAATGTCTGGAGATTTCTCCAACTCATTCATTACTGCTTTCATACGCTCTTCAAACTGTCCTCTATATTTCGTTCCTGCTACCAAAGAAGCTAAGTCTAAGGTTACAATTCTTTTGTTGAACAATACTCTAGATACTTTCTTTTGAACAATTCGTAATGCTAGTCCTTCTGCAATAGCAGATTTACCCACACCAGGTTCTCCAATTAAAATAGGATTGTTCTTTTTTCTTCTACTTAAGATTTGAGAAACACGTTCTATTTCTTTTTCACGACCAACAATAGGGTCTAGTTTACCATCTTCGGCATATTTGGTTAAATCTCTTCCAAAATTATCCAATACTGGCGTTTTAGATTTACTTTCTGAACCTTTTGAAGAACCTCCACCTCCGCCCATAAAACCTTTTCCGCTGTCGTCATCGTCATCAGATGAAGCTCCCGGAAATTCTGATTTTGGGTTAAAATCTTCTGATGAGTTTAATATCATAATTTCTTCTTTTACTTTATCGTAATTAACATCAAACTGTTGTAGTGTTTGTGTGGCAACATTATCCTGGTCTTTTAAGATGGATAATAACAAATGTTCTGTACCAATAACATTACTTTTAAACAATTTAGCCTCTAAATAAGTTATTTTTAATACTTTTTCAGCTTGTTTTACCAATGGAATATTTAGCATTTGACTAGGAATTCCTGATCCCGCTTTAGTTGAAAGTTCAATTTGTGCTCTCAAATCTTTTGAGTTTATGCCCAATGATTCAAGAATTTTTACTGCCAACCCGTTGCCTTCACGAATAATTCCTAACAACAAATGTTCGACTCCTATATAGTCGTGACCTAACCTTAGGGCTTCTTCTTTACTATAAGAGATAACATCTTTTACTTTTGATGAGAAATTTGCATCCATATACTTTCTATTATTATTTACACCCTAAAATTAGGATTAATTCAAGTAAGTCAAAAATAAATATATACTAATATCTATTAAAAATATATAACATGTCTTTTTCAACAGAATTTTGTTAGTAAATAAGCGTTAAAAATTTGTCTTTAAAAAAGGCTTATTAGTACTTTCGGGAGTTCAAAAAAATCAGTACTAATTAAAATGTAAATACATGACAGAAGGCGAAAAAATTATTCCGATTAATATAGAGAAAGAAATGAAATCTGCCTACATTGATTATTCAATGTCGGTTATTGTGTCCAGAGCTCTTCCTGATGTGAGGGATGGTTTAAAACCTGTTCACAGAAGAATTCTATTTGGAATGATGGAATTGGGCGTTAGATCAAATGGTGCTCATAAAAAATCAGCCAGAATCGTAGGAGAGGTACTTGGTAAGTATCACCCACATGGTGACACTGCGGTTTATGATTCTATGGTACGTATGGCACAAGAATGGTCATTACGATATAGATTAGTTGATGGACAAGGTAACTTTGGTTCTGTTGATGGAGATAGCCCTGCTGCAATGCGTTATACCGAAGCTAGATTACAAAAGATAGCTGAAGAAATGTTGGCTGACATAGATAAAGAAACAGTTGATTTTAGCTTAAACTTTGATGATACGCTTCAAGAGCCAACAGTATTGCCTACAAGAATACCTGCTTTATTATTAAATGGTGCTTCTGGTATTGCTGTAGGTATGGCAACAAATATGGCTCCTCATAATTTAACAGAAGTTATAGATGGAATTATTGCTTATATCGACAACAGAGAAATAGATATAGATGGCTTAATGGAACACATAAAAGCTCCTGATTTTCCTACTGGAGGAATTATTTATGGTTACCAAGGTGTAAAAGATGCTTTTCATACAGGTAAAGGACGTATTGTAATGCGTGCAAAAACTGAATTGGAAGAAACAGATTCAGGAAGATTTAGAATTATTGTAAACGAAATTCCTTACCAAGTTAATAAAGCTGACATGATTAAAAAAACAGCTGATTTGGTTAACGATAAGAAAATTGATGGTATTTCTGATATTAGAGATGAATCGGATAGAAACGGAATGAGAATAGTGTATGAGCTTAAAAGAGAAGCTATTCCGAATGTTGTTCTAAATAATTTGTTTAAGCAAACAGGTTTGCAAACTTCTTTTAGTGTAAACAACATTGCGTTAGTAAAAGGCAGGCCAGTTGTTTTAAATTTAAAAGATATTATTGTTGAATTTGTTGAGTTCAGACATGAAGTAGTGGTTAGAAGAACTACCTACGAATTAAGAAAAGCAGAAGAAAGAGCACATATCTTAGAAGGGTTAATTATTGCGTCAGATAATATTGATGAAGTAATTAAAATAATTAGAGCATCTTCTAGTCCTGATGAAGCTCGTGAAAATTTAATGGAAAGATTTAATTTGTCTGATATTCAGTCTAGAGCAATAGTTGAAATGAGGTTGCGTCAGCTAACCGGATTAGAGCAAGATAAATTAAGATCTGAGTACGAAAGTATTATGGCTTTAATTACAGATTTAAAAGACATTTTAGCTAACGAAGACAGAAGAATGCAAATCATTAAAGATGAACTGCTAGAAGTAAAAGCTAAATATGGAGATGAAAGAAGAAGTTTAATAGAATATGCTGGCGGAGACTTCAGCATTGAAGACATGATTCCTGATGAAACAGTTGTAGTTACTATTTCTCACTTAGGATACATCAAAAGAACTTCTTTATCTGAGTACAAATTACAGAATAGAGGAGGAGTAGGAGCTAAAGGTTCTGCAACTAGAGACGAAGATTTCTTAGAAAACCTATTTGTTGCTACAACACATAATTACCTATTAGTATTTACCGAAAAAGGTAAATGTTATTGGATGAGGGTTTTTGAAATTCCAGAAGGAACAAAACAATCTAAAGGTAGAGCCATTCAAAACTTAATAAACATTGAAACTGACGACAAAGTGTTAGCTTATATTAATGTTAAGGATTTGAAAGATGAAGAATACATAAATAACAACTTTATTATTATGTGTACTGAAAAAGGTGTGGTTAAGAAGACTACCTTAGAGGCTTACTCTAGACCAAGAGTAAATGGAATTAACGCTATTACCATTAGAGAAGGAGATAGGTTGTTAGAAGCTAAACTAACAAGTGGTTCTGATGAAATTTTATTAGCACTTAAATCAGGAAAAGCAATTCGTTTTAATGAATCTACCACCAGACCAATGGGTAGAAATGCATCTGGAGTTAGAGGTATTAGATTAGCCAACGAAAAAGATGCGGTAATTGGAATGATAGCGATTAATGATAGCAGTAGAAACATCTTAGTAGTTTCTGAAAATGGTTATGGAAAACGTTCTGAATTAGAAGATTACAGAGTAACCAACAGAGGTGGTAAAGGTGTTAAAACTATAAACATTACTGATAAAACAGGTGGTTTAATTGCAATGAAAGATGTTTCAGACAATGATGACTTAATGATTATCAATAAATCGGGATTAGTTATTCGTTTGGCGGTTGAATCGTTAAGAGTGATGGGTAGAGCAACTCAAGGTGTGAAGTTGATTAACCTTAAAGGAAATGATAGCATTGCAGCTGTTGCAAGAGTTGAAAAAACAGAAGAGGAAGAAGAAATAATACTTAATGAAGTAGAAAATCCAGATACTCCTATAGACGATGTAGAGACAGACAATGGCAAGGATGTTGATACCGATGAGGAAGTATAAATAAAAACTTAAAAACAATAAAATCTAAACAGATGAAAAAAATACTGATAACAGCTGCTGTAATTTTTGGAACAACAGCAGTATTTGCTCAAAAAAACCAAGTACAAAGTGCATACAACTATAGTAAAGCCTTTGATAGAAACGGAAAATGTTCTGAGTTACAAAATGGTTTAGAAGCCATTAATTCAGCTATTGAAGATGAAACTACCAAAACATGGGCTAAAACATGGATGTATAGAGGAAATCTTTATTATAGTGTATTATTACCAACTACTGATAAAAACTGTAAAGACCTTTATAAAGAAGCTTTAGATGAAGCTACAGATTCTTACCTAAAAGCTTTGGTATTAAACTTTGAAGATCCTGAATTAAAAAAGTTAGATTTAAACAAAGAGGATGGAAGTGATGTAATGAAATTCTTTTCTGCTTTACAAAATAAAAGTAAAGTAGATGATGAGTCTTATACAGGTTTGATTTTAGGAATGAGAATGCCAGGTTTAGCAGGAGAATATGCTAATAAAGGAGTTGAAAACTTCCAAGCCAAAGATTACAAAAAAGCACAAGAAAACTTTGGTAAATCTATGATGTTAAATCAACTTGCTGGAAAAATGGACACAGTAATGATGTTTAACACAGCACTGGCTTCTGAATATGCTGAAGATTATGAAGCAGCAAAACAATTATATAATGCTTTAATTCAGTTAAAATATAATGTTGAGGGTAACGGGCCAAGTTTATATCAGTCGCTTTCTAGAATTCATAAAAAAGAAGGAGATAAAGAAAAATCTTTATCCGTTTTACAAGCAGGAAGAAAAGCTTATCCAAACAATCAAGCATTAATATTCGAAGAAATTGATTATTTCTTGCAAGCTGATAAAGCTGAAGATGCATTAACAAGCTTAAATACAGCTATTGATTTAGAACCTAGTAATGCGTTTCTTTATTATGTTAGAGGAACTGTTCAAGAAAAGTTGGAAAATAAAGATGCGGCTATATTAGATTATAAAAAATCATTAGAATTAGATCCAAAACAACATGATGCTGCTTACAACTTAGGTGCTTATTATTTTAATAAAGGTGTTGATAAAATTAATGAAGCAAACGACCTACCTTTAAGTCAATCTAAAAAGTTTGAAACAATGAAAGCTGAAGCTAAAAAGGATTTTGAAAGTGCAATTCCTTATGTAGAAATGGCAAACAAGGCAAAACCAGAAGATAGTGATACTGCTACTATGTTAATTAAACTTTATACACAAGTAGGGGAGTACGAAAAAGCAAAAGAGTTAAAAGCAAAATACCAATAAGATTTAATTAATTTGATATTCTAAAAAGAGGTTGTTAAAAAAACAACCTCTTTTTTTATCAACCTATCCAGTAATGTCATATCGATCGAAATTTTACAAGTTTCGTTCCTCAACTTGTAAAATGAAGCTAGAGATATCTTGTTTAGGAAAACTTGGTGTGTAAGATTAAGATAAACTTGTTTTTATGTTAAAATTATTTAATGCTTTAAAAATCTGATAAAAATCATTTCTAATTATACAATAATTAATGTACTTTTGGTTATATATAATTAACCATTAAACCTTTTAATTAAAAAGATTATGAAAACAGTTCTTCTTCCAACAGATTTTTCTGCTAATTCTAAGAATGCAGTCAATTGGGCACTTCAATTTTATCAAAATGAACAAGTAAAATTCATTTTAATTCATTCTTATTTTTCACCTCAATCTGGCTCTAGTGCTGTAGTGTCTATTAATGAAATTCTAAGAAAACAAGCTGTAGAAGATTTAGAAAAGTATAAAAAAGAACTAGTAGCTGCTTTTCCTGATAATAAAAATGAAATTGTTTTTAAAGAAGTTTATGGAGATGTGCTTCATGCCATAAAATCTATTTCTGAAGAACTAGATACTGTAGCTGTTGTTGTTGGAGCAAAAGGAATGAGTGCTATGGAGGAAATTTTTATAGGAAGTAATACTTCAGCAGTTGTAAAAGAAGCTGATGCGCCTGTTTTTGTTATTCCTGAAAATGTAGTTTATAAAAAGACAGATAAAGTTGCTTTGGCAATAGATTTTCAAGATAATCTTAACGCTAGTGCTTTAAACCCATTAAAAGATTTATTAGTAAATAAAAATGCTGAATTACGTGTTTTTTACGTAGAAGATGAAGATGGTGATATCCCTGAAGAACAACAAAATAAAGTAATAGCAGATTTAGAATCAAAACTAAATCAAAAAATTGAAGTAATCAAAATAAATGAAGATGATACATTGAGTGCTGTTCAGAATTTTATTCATTCGCACCGTATTGATTGTTTAGTAACCGTAAATCGAAAAAAATCTTTCTTCGAAAGTTTATTTCACAGAAGCTTTAGCAAACAAGTTGCTCTACATACAGATACACCTTTGTTAGTATTACACGATTAATAATTAAATTCTTAATTTATGATGACCATACTTTTACCTACAGACTTCTCTAAGAATGCTAAAAATGCAATTCTTTATGCATTAGAATTATATAAAAATCAGGAAGTTAATTTTATATTAATGAATGCTTTTCATCCAACACATGATGATATGGCTAACAGTATTACAGGTGGTTCATTAAATGACTTGTTAAGTCAGGCTTCTGAAAAACAATTGCAAGAATTAATTACCGAAATTAAAGGAAAACATATTAGCAATAAGCATCATTCATTTAGTTTTAAATCTGCCTACGGCAGTTTAGTAGAGATTATCGACACTTTTGTAGATAAACATCCTATCGATTTAATAGTAATGGGAGCAAAAGGAATGAGTGCAGTAGAGAAAATTGTTTTTGGAAGTAATACTTATGCTGTAATTAAAGAAGTAGATTGCCCTGCATTGGTAATTCCTGATAACGTTACTTTTACTCATCCATCAAACCTTAGTATTGCTACTGATTTTAAAGAAATTAAGAATAAAAAAATATTCTCGGTTTTACAAACTTTGTTAAACGATTATAAGCCTGAAGTTACTATGTTTAATGTAACAGAAGAAATGAAACCCGTTGGAGCAGAAGAAAAGCAAATGGCACAATCTATTGCTAATATCCTTAATATTGATACTATTAATACTACTTATTTTAAGCATGAAGATGTGATTTATGGAACCAAAGAATATGTTAAACAACACAATACTTCTTTAATGGTGTTGGTAAATAAAAAAAGAAATTTCTTTGAAGATTTATTTCATATTAGCTTTACCAAACAAATTTCTTTTCATGCCGAAATTCCATTGTTAATCTTACATGATTAATATAAAGCCTTTTTTAGGCTGTAAATATGGATTCTTTAACACAAATTGTACTCGGAGCAGCTGTAGGTGAAGCCGCTCTAGGAAAAAAAATAGGCAACTGGGCTATGCTTTGGGGTGCTGTTGCTGGAACTATTCCTGATTTAGATGTTTTAGCCTTTCATTTTACTGATAACATTACTGCTCTCGAAATCCACAGAGGGTTTACCCATTCACTATTTTTTAGTGTGCTTTTTGCACCAATTTTTGGTTTTATTATCAGTAAAATTCATAGAAAGCTAAACGCTACCTGGAAAGATTGGACTTTACTGATGTTTTTAGGATTTTTTACTCATGGCTTGTTAGATGCTCATACCACTTGGGGAACACAACTCTTTTGGCCTTTAGATTACCGATTGGCTTACAAAAATATTTTTGTTATTGATCCGCTATACACCTTACCGTTTCTGTTTTTCTTGATTTTAACCATGTGTTATAAAAAAGAAAGCAGAAAACGAAGGAAATTCAACAATTTAGGGCTGATCGTCAGCAGTAGTTATATGGTGTTAACCTTAGGATTTAAGTGGGTAGGACATCAACAATTTACTACAGCCTTAGCTAAACAGGAAATAGACTACCAAGCAATAGCCACCCGACCAACTCCTTTAAATGCGATACTTTGGGGAGCAAATGTTCAACTTAAAGATGCTTATATTATTGGATATTACTCATTGTTTGATAAAAGCGATATTCAGTTTAGTGATAAAATTCCTAAAAACCATTATTTGTTAGTAGATGTGCTGCACGAAAAGAAAGTGCAGCAATTAATTAAAATAACAGAGGGTTGGTATGCTGTTGAGCAAAATGGTGATTCACTTATTTTTAAAGACTTGCGTTTTGGTCAGAACGACATTAACAACATAAAAAGCAACTTCGTTTTTAGTTTTGAATTGTTTTATGATGAAAATGGTGAATTTCAAGCTATAGAACAAACTAAAGAGATTATAGATGGTAAACTACTTATGAAAGCCTTACTCACCAGAATTAATGGAATCTAAATAGTCTAGAAAATCTCTTGAATTACTCTGCAACCTCTTCTTCTATAATCACTTCTTTCATCATATCATGGTGATGATCGTCTTCTTTATCTGACTTGTGGCATTTTTTCTCTTTACCACACTTCGCATTTTTAGAACATTTTGATTCACCAGCATAACATTCTGTTTTAGCTTTTGAACAAGATGTGTTTTGACCACATTGTCCACAACATAGATGTATAATAACAGCAACTACAAATATTGTTGCTAAGGTTGTTAATACTGAAACGATGATTGTTTTTTTAGTTTCCATAATTTTTATTTTTAGTTAAGTGTAAGTAAAAGTACAGATTTAACTTATTAATAATGAAAGAATTATTAAAAATACTTTATTACTTAGTCAATTGATTCAAATCTCTACGCACTTTCTTAGTGGGACGACCTTTAATTCCCAGTATTTTGTTTTGATGTTGTTGCTGCTGAACTTCCTCTAATAAGCGTAAATCTGCTTCGGAAGTTGTTTCTAACAAATATTGACTAAGCAATTTTGCTCCAATACGTGATTTAGGAATATCCAATACCTTAAAAGTTTTCCAAATAGGAATTACTTTAACGCTAATAATATCACCAACAGCAACTGTTTTGCTTGGTTTTGCAAATTCACTATTAAGTTTAACTTTTTCAGCATCGCAAGCTTTTGTGGCTAATGTTCTGGTTTTAAACAAACGTACCACCCAAGTATATTTATCTATTCTCATGGAAGTTGCCAATTAAATTTGTTAAACATATTAAGCCAATCTGTAGGAAAATCAGCGGTAAAAATCATTTTTTGGTGGGAGAGGGGGTGTATAAATTCAATACTGTGAGCATGTAAAAACAAATAATTACAGTTAAATTGCGTTTCATACATACGATTATGAAATCTATCACCATATTTATAATCGCCAACTATAGGGTGATTTATTTTGTTTAAATGTTTGCGCAATTGGTGCATACGTCCGGTTTCGGGTAACAATTGTATTAAACTGTAACGCGATTTTTCATAAGGATGAACAGGAATGTCTAGCTCAATGTTATTAATGGTATTATAGTTCGTTAAGGCATCTTTATAAACACCAGTATCATCATTTTTTACAGGAGAATCAATTTTACCAGTTGCTGGAGAAAAACCTCTGACAATAGCGTAATAAGTTTTTTGTATAGCGTTGTTGGTAAATAATGCCTGAAAAGGAGCTACAAAAGATTTATCTTTTACTAAGAGCAAAATTCCCGAAGTTTTTCTATCCAAACGATGTACAGGAAAAAGTGGAAAGCCTAATTGTTGCTGTAAGGTTTCCAGCAAAGTAATTTCGGTAATGTTTCTGGCGTAGTGCGATTGATGAATTAAATAGTTATTGGGTTTATTCACTACCATTAATAAATCGTCTTCAAAAACAATTTCTATGGAATTAACTAAGGGTTGTACAGACGTATTCATTATAGGAAATAAGACTAAATGATGTTCGTTTGGATATTAAAGTTCTTTTTTTACATCGTTAACAGCTTTTTTTGATTCTTTTCCAACGTATTTTAACGGTTTACAAGCTAACATTACCAACATTAGGGTGGTTAATAACATAAATTTGAATCTTAATTTCATGGGGTGCAATATTAGGTAAGTACTGTACTCCAAAATTACACATTTAAATCCATGCATTTCAGAAAGGATGGGTGTTAACTAAATTACTCATTAACAATTTTTATGGAATCAACTAAGGGTTGTATAGAAGTATTCATCTCCTTTGCAAGATACAATTAATAAAAAATATACCTACATAACTTGATGAAATTTATATTACCTAATGCTAACTTCGCTATTAAAATTCAATAATTTACTCCGTGCAATGTAACTTTTTTCATTTTCGTTACACTTACTATATAGAACACACCTTTTAACGTGTTATTGATGATTAATAAAAAACAACAAGAAAAATTTCTAATACTCTACAAACCAATTCATGATAGGTTTGAACGCTTCTGCAGGGCACGGGTTTTTGGAAATATGGAATATCAGGATTTAATGAATGATACTTTAGTTGTTGCTTTTAAAAAGTTTAATACACTTAAAAATAAAAAAGCTTTTTTATCATTTTTAATAGGTATAAGTGTTCGTTTATTAGCTAATCATCACAAAAAAATAAAAGAAGATTTAATAGTTGAATCTAATTATGACCATCATCTAGATGTAAATGCCAATACTGAAAGAGATGCTGAAATCTATTTTCTATACAAAGCATTAGCGTTGCTTCCTGACGAACAAAGAGAATGTTTGGTGCTTTTTGAGATTACAGGTTTCTCCATTAAGGAAATTATGGAAATTCAAAACTCCTCCGAATCGGCAGTAAAACAACGTTTAAAAAGAGGAAGAACCAAGTTATTAGAGATATTGACTTTTGAATCAAAATACCAAACTAAGGAGGATAGTCATGAAAAATGATACTAATAAAATGTTGAATGATTTATTCAACAAAGCTAAAAATGAACCTTCAAAAGTATCTTTTGAAGCAACTAGGGAGCGATTTATAACCTCTGTTAGCAGTAACAAAAATGCAACTAAAGGTAACAATTTTGCTCAATTTTTTAACCTTAAATTAATTATTATGATAGCATCAATAATAACAACTATTACATTGGTATTAGTTTTAAAACCAACAACTTCAACAAAAACGACAGATAAAGAAAATACCACAAACACATCAACTGTAGAAACAACAATAAAGAATGAAAAACAGGTTTTACAAGAACAGCAACGAGTGATAACGGAATATCTACAAAAAGTAGATAGGCTAACGCCAAAAAAGATTACCTTAAATCAAGAAAAAGTTCTACTTATTCCGAAAGATAGCCTAAAAAAATACCAAAAAGCATTAGTAGCATCGGCTCGTATTTCTGAAATATTAGATACTGCTTATCGATTTCCGAATTTAACACCTGATGAAATTGCTGCTAACAACAAACAAAAAGCAAAAATGGTAAAACAGCTTATTAAATTAGATAAGAAACAATATGCTTTTATTCCTTCAGGTATGTTTAAAATAGAAAATAAAAATTGGTCGGTACAGGCATTTTATATGCAAACTACTGAAGTTACCAATTTAGAATACCGAACTTTTTTATTTGATTTGTTAATTCAAAATAGAAAAGAGGAATTTTTAAAAGCAAAACCTGATCAAGCCATGTGGGTAAAAGAATATCCAAATGCTTTTAATAAACCAATGCAAGATAATTATTTTTCACACTCAGCATACAATGATTACCCTGTTGTTGCTATAAGTAGGGAAGGAGCGGAGATGTATTGTAAGTGGTTAAGCGAAGTGGTAAACAAACAAAATACTGAACCTATTAATGATGTACGATTACCAAGTAATTACGAATGGATGTACGCAGCATCTGATGGAGGTAAACATTTTCCTTATCCATGGGGAGGACCTTATCTTAGAAACTCAAAAGGATGCTTTTTGGCTAATTTTTATCCGATGAAAGATAATTATATAGCTGATGGTGCATTTCATACAACTAAAGTATATTCATACATTCCCAACGATTTTGGTTTGTATTGCATGAGTGGTAATGTGGCTGAGATGGTGTATTACGAAGATGAAAATAATTTACCAGGAACGAGAGGCGGTAGTTGGTCGAGTATAGGACAAGAGCTACAAATAATTGAAGGAAATGATAGATTTAAAGAAAGAACCAAACCTTCTGTAAATGTTGGTTTCAGACCGGTTATAACTTATTTAGGAAAAGCAAATGCACAAATAAATCCTCCCGGAACAGTTAAAATAAAAGACAATATTTACATAGATGAAACGGAAATAACCAACTTTAATTGGCGAGAATACATGATGTGGTTAGAGAAAAAACACGGAAAAAATGCTATCGAATACAAAAATGCGTTGCCCGACACCTTAGTTTGGAAAGAAAAAGAATCCTTTAATGAACCTTATGCTCAATATTACTATAGCCATGCGGCATATAATGATTATCCTGTGGTTGGAATAAGCTACGAACAAGCCGTGCAATATTGCAAATGGCGAACGGAACGCGTAAAAGAATTGTTTGAAACCAAGGCGTTGACCGATAAAAAGAACGTGTATCCAACCAATTTTGAATACCGATTGCCAACAAAAGAAGAATGGGAAGCCGCAGCAAAAATTGGTTATTCCGAGAAAACACAACAACAATTGAATACTAAATACAAAGGACAAATTTTAGCTAATTTGAAAAGGAATAAAGAAGATAATGTGGTGGTAGCCGGAAATGTTCCAGACAATGGAGATATAACAGCTCAGGTTAAATCATATTGGCCAAATGCCGTAGGATGTTATAATTTAATTGGAAATGTAGCCGAAATGATTAACCAACAAGGATTGGCTAAAGGCGGCTCATGGATTAATAATCCAAATGAAATTTTTATTGAAAAGGAGATAACTTATACCAAACCAACAACATGGTTAGGTTTTAGATGTGTTGCCGAAATTAAATAGTAAGAGTTAATTCTTTATATTAAGCTCCTATATTCTTTATTGAAGATAGGGGCTTTTTAGTTTTATATATGGCGAGTTTAGAAAACTCTATTTAACATAATGTAAATTATAGGACAAAACGCTATTCTTATTTAGTTAAGTCTTTAACGCGTTTGTCAGCTATAATGGATATTATGTCTGCGTTCGTACCTCACTTGCTTTGCTTATGGCAGCAAAGTAAATAGAACACACAAGCCAACGCTTCTTTAAATTCTCGTATTCAAGATAATTCTCCGTAAATTTAAAAATGTTCGATTCTAAGATAATTAGATTTTTAAGCGGTATATCATTTTGTCCTATAATTAGCCATTATGTGTAAATAGCCGCACATGCCTTTCTTTTTTAAAAAATTTATTCTTTTGCCATCGCTCAAAAAAATTATGATGGTAATTCACTTGCATACAAAAAATGCTATTTGCCTTAATAAGGCTTTTTTTCGCATTTTTCTATGCTGCGTTCACTGGATTGGTTTGATTTATTCTTTTTTCTTGATAAAAAAGAACCAAAAAATCAAGAAAGAAATATGCTTCAACGCTCTCTGTACAAATGCAAGTAATTCTATTAAAGTAGTTCCTCCGCTAAGGCGGAGAAAAACGTAAACGCCTTTAATGAATCACTAAGCATTTGCACATTCACTCCAAACGCTTGCCCGCATTTCTTTCCAGCCAACGCTCTTTAAATCCTGCGAATAATTATGTTAAATACCTAAAACTTCTTGTTCGATTTCACTAGATAAATCCCTATTTAAAATATATTTCGGTGCATTTATAAGCCCAAGCGTTCCAAGCTCATGTCCTAGTTGTATTTTACTAAATCCATCATAATTAATGTCAACTAATTCTGATATTTCTTCATCGAAAATATTTAATACCGAAAAGAAAATTAAATTATCATCATCTGCTTCTATATGGACAGGAATCTTTGGACTCTTTTCATTTGTAAATACTTTGATTCTAAATTTGGTATAGTTATGAATCTCTTTATTATCAATAATAATATTTCTTATTACATCAAATAGCCATTGTTTTTCTTTTGCATTCATATCATAATTTTCCTAAAATATTATCTAAAGCAAACTTGCTTAACTCTGGAATTGCTTTGGTAAATACTTTGATTTCCCAATTAGACAAGTGTTTGAAGCGTTCGCCTTGGTCGTTATCAATAAATATGTAATCATCGGGCTTTGCGAGTTGTGTTGAAGGTATTAAATACAATACCGGTTCAATGTCTTTCATAAACAACACTAACGCCACCCAAAGGTTGTCTTTTGGTTCTCCTAAAACGGTTTTTGTGATTTTAACGCTTCTTTCCGTTTCTAAATTGATGGGCTGTAAATATAATTCATGATAATTACCCGTTTTGGTTTTGACAATAAAATCTACTCCCTCTCTCCCACTCTCATTTTGGAAAACATCTAACCTTGCTCGCATTAATTCAAGCTTGGTAAAGTGTTGGGCGTATTTGTAGAGTTTAATCATATTTTTAAATCTTTTCTTGATATTGCATTGAGGCATAGAAATTCCCTGCTGCTGACTTGATTTGTTCGCACAATTCTAATATTCGAACTTTTCTTGCATTTTCCTTATCTGATTCTGTTGCACCCTCCAATAAACCCATAATATTGACGTAGTGTTCATCAGTATATTCTGGCTCACCAAATTTTAATATCTCATCACGCATTAAACCAGTATTTTTATCTCTCCATTCACCTAACTTTTCAATTCCAAATGTTGCTTTTATTTTGTCATAATGTTTTATTAAAAAACTCTGCTCAACTGGTAATATTCCTGGACAAAATATATTAAATGGAATAAGGCTTAAAAGCTCATTTGGACTAATATTTGATTTTGCAATTTCATTCCAGATTACTGATTCTTCCATTACGTACCCCATTCTAAACCATTCCAAAGTTTCGTAACTTTCCTGAAGACCTTGCGATGTGAAGCTCTGGTCTTCAGGTATAGTGTATATTTTACTATGGAGAAAATCTAAAGGTACGATTCTCATTAATGTTTGAGTATTTTGTTTTCCCGCTTTTGATTTTATAATTTCTATTAATTCATCAATGGAATTTACTTCTGGAGGTCTTATTATATATACACCAAATAAACTTTTGTGATCAGGTATATTTCTTGTCCATAATCGGTTACCTGTAAAACCAGGCAAACTTTTGATATATGAAGAAACGCTTTCAGGAACTTTGTTCGTTAAAATCATATAAGTATTTTGCTTCATGTAATTACTTTGCAAGTCCCTTTGAAGTTTCTCTAATGTTTCCTTATTAATACCATATGTGGACAATTTACCATCTTGTATAACTCTGACTAGAGTCTCGTGTAAATTTTTTGATTGGTGTAGCTCCTCTCGAATTCCAAAGAATTGTAAATCTTTATAATGATTTTCTGTAAACTCTTTTAAAATTACATTATCTTCTTGTTTTTTATCTCCGCCAATTACAAGTTTTGTATAATCTTCTAAAAATAGATGCACTTCTTTAGTTATTTCCCCATAAGCTATACTTAAGTTCTCTGCTTGAATTTTTATTTGCTGATAATCTCCAGGAGTTTTTGTTGAATCCCATTTCTTGCAGTAGTAGCAAAGTATTAGTGAATTAATCTTTGAGATTATCGTTTTTTCACCAAGTTTATCTTTCAATCCGCTTCTTAATATCTCAGATTCTACAACTTGTCCCTCCAAATTATCAACTTTGATGCTATAACCCAATTTAGATGCAAAAAAATTATTAAACCTCTTAACAACTTCATTTTGCATTTTTCTGATTTCTCTTTTTTCTTGTACATCTGTGAATATATCTTTAAGAGAAAATCCAGTTCCTCCTAAAAATGTAGATACAATGGCAATCCATACGTTTTTCATTGTGCCTTCATCCAAAAAAGCAATAAGAAGGCAATCTACTATTAGCAGTATTAAAAATAAGATTGGACCAAGCGTTTTATAGTTTTTCATTTTTTCTAATCAAATAGTAGGTAACCCCAATTCTTTCAAATATTCGTTGTGTTTATCTGTGTTTGTTTTTATGCTTTTATTTATTTCAGTCAATTTTGAGTTTACATCTTTCAAGTCAATTTGCACTTCGTCTTCTGAAGTACTCACATATCTCGAAATATTTAGGTTGAAATCGTTTTTTTTAATTTCGTCCATTGAAACTCTACGAGAATAACGCTCTCTTTCATTTCTGAATTTGTAAGTTTCTACGATATTTTCTAAATGCTTTTCAGAAAGAGAGTTTTGTCGTTTGCCTTTTTCAAACTGTTCACTTGCATTGATGAATAATACATCATCTTTCTTTTTACATCTTTTCAAAATCAAAATGCAAACAGGAATACCTGTCGAGTAAAATAAATTGGAAGGTAACCCAATTACGGTATCAATATAATTTTCTTTTAAAAGTTTTTCTCTGATTCGTGCTTCTGCACCACCTCTGAATAAAACACCGTGAGGCAAAATAATAGCCATAGTTCCTTCTTTAGATAAAAAGTGAAAACCGTGTAAGAGGAAAGCAAAGTCTGCCGCTGATTTTGGTGCTAAACCATACCCTTTGAAGCGAAAATCTTCCGCTAAGGTGTCATTTGGTTCCCAACGCAAACTAAATGGCGGATTAGCTACAATAGCATCAAACTCAATTTTTTTACTCGGATTCATTTGGTTGAATAAATCCCACTGATTGAGTAAAGTGTCACCATGAAATATCTCAAACTCGGTGTCTTTTATACCATGCAAAAGCATATTCATCCGTGCCAAATTGTAAGTAGTTACGTTCTTTTCCTGCCCATAAATTTTACCAATTGTACCTTTTCTTTTGGTTTTTTCTTTTAATTGAGTGCGAACATTAAGCAAAAGTGAACCTGAACCACAAGCAAAATCAAGTACTTTATCCAATTTAGGTTTTGGACCTGTTGTTGGGTCGTGAGAATCTAAAATGACGATTTGAGAAAGAATGGCGGAAATTTGCTGAGGCGTGTAAAACTCCCCTGCTTTTTTTCCCGAACCTGCCGCAAATTTACCAATCAAATATTCGTAAGCATCTCCAAGTGTATCCGTGTCAGTTGAAAAATCTGCAATTCCTTCGGCTATTTTGGTGATTATCTTACAGAGTTTATCGTTTCTTTCTTTTGGAGTTTTACCTAACTTCTCAGAATTGAGATTTATTTCAGAAAACAAACCTTTAAACGAGCTTTCAAATGAATCGTCTTCTATGTATCGAAATCCTTTTTGAAGTGTTTCTAACAATTCACCTTTTTGAGTACGAGCTAATTCGGTGATGTTGCTCCACAAGAATTTAGGTTTGATTACATAATGTACCTTTTTACGCATTTGCTCCTCAAACTCTGTGACATCTTGTTTGTTTTTTCCATACCAAATTTCTAGTGGTGGTGGAACCATAAAATCAGGTCTTAAATCTTTAGAGGTGCTTGGCGGATAATCCTTACCCAATTCTTTTTTTGCTGCTTCTTCGTAATTAAAAGATAAATACCGTAGGAAGAGAAATGAAAGCATATAATCCCGGAAATCATCTGCATTCATTACACCTCTCAAATCATTGGCAATATCCCAAAGTGTATCGCCTAATTGTTTATGTTGTCCTTTTTTTGCCATCGACTTGTCTTTTTTATACGAATATTTCAGGTAATTGGAATTTATACTTTTCCAAAAACGTGTTTAATATTCTATTGAATAATTCTTTGTTATCTTCATTCATCTCTACAGGCTGATAGATTGAGTATTTGCCGTGACTTAACAAATTTAAAGCACGTGAAAAAAGCATTTCATCTTCAACACCATTGATGCAACTTGAAAAGTCGTCATAGCCAAAAAATGTTGATGTTTTTTCTAAAATACCTCTCAGCATATTAAAATGATATGTATTAACACTACCACTCTCTGAAACTTTTTTCAATTCTGTTAATAAGGCAACGTGATGAAAAAATGGTGTTTCATCTGTAGCCCTCAAAACATAACCATCAGTATCGTTTTTATGTAGAAAATGGCTTTTATGTTCTATCTTTTTAAGCTCGTTATACATCACATTGTAAAACAATGAATGATGGGAAGAAATAACTACTTTTACTTTGTCCTTTCCTTTTTTCAAAAGTTTGGCTAAATCACTTGCAACACCAATCGCATTATTATCATCTAATGATGAAATAGGGTCATCTATGTAAATGAATTTCACCCAATTGTATGGTCCATTTCCATCATCATCAATGGCAAGTTCGGCTATCGCCAAAAAGATGCACCAGATAAATATATTTTCTTCGCCTCTTGAAACTTTAATATGGTCGTTTTCAGCTCCTTTATTGAAAGTGATTGTCCAACTGTCGTAATCAATTCTAAAATCAAAATCTGCGTAACGTTCAAGAAAATTGAAAATCTTTTCTTCCAAAGCAAGTTCTCTAAACCCTTCAAAAAACCTTGAATTTCTATTGATGATTAAATGCCTTTGTGTGTCGTTTTCAAGGTCGTTATTCCAATGGAAAAGGTCTTCTGTGAAAGCGTTGTAATAAAGTGTATCTGTAACAGGATTTTTCTTTCGTTTCTTACTTGTGTCTTTAAATTCCATTGAAAGGCGTGTCTTCCCTGTTCCATTATAGGCATAAAGTAAAACAAAGTGATGATTATTTAAATCATCTCTTAATCTTACAGCCACATTTTTCAATGTTTTGTACTTATATAGTTTCTTTTTACCGCTCATTTATAATCATTCATTTTCGGAAACAAACCCTGCATCAATCCCTTTTTGTGATGCTTTAATTCTTCGATTCTTTCTGTTTGAGCAGTGATTCCTTTATCTAAAGCAGAAAGACAAGAGGCTATTTTTTGTTGCTCTTTTATATTGGGTGGAAACCAAACTTTGTAATTTTTAATTTGCTGTGCACTAATGTGAGGAATTCCAGAACTCGTATTTACTGAATCTACATATGTTCTAAAATTATCTGAAATGAAAAATTGATATATAAAACTAAAATCTGCTTTTTTATTTGTTCTGATTCTTGCTACTCTTTGAATTAAAATTGCATTTTCATCGGACTTACCCACAAGAGCAACATTTTTCCCAACTTTAGAACCATCCATTGCAATAACAATGTCATTTTCTTTAACAAAATATCTCTTTAATTTTTCTAGTGTTCCTAAATAGTATTTATCAATTTCTTTCGAATGTCTGATATATCCTTCTGTTATATTGATGCCTCTTAATATTGGTCTTCCAGATTCATCGTCACATATTTCCTCGCCTTTAAGTGCTATTCCAGTAAATAAATCAATAAAATCATCGACCTCTTTCAATATCCAAGCACCATCTTTCTCAAACTCCTTGAACCTTAAATTCGGCACTTTCTCACCCTCTTGCGGAAAAAGGTTTTGCATCAATCCTTTTTTGTGGTCTTTGAGCAAATCCAACTTTTGGTTGTGGGCTTCAATCAACTCGTCTAAGGAAGAAAGGCAGGAAGCAATTTTTTGTTGTTCTTGTTTGCTAGTGATTATTGGTAATTGACAGGTAATAATTTGACTGGCATATATGTGCTTTACAGTCGTTCCTGATACTAGTTTAATAATTTCCCTTTTGGAATGATTTAGTAAATAGCTAAGAAAAATTGAATTAAAACTTTTTTTTGGTCTAAGAATATTCATATCTCCACCCAAAAGAACATCATCAAGCATAATTGCTGATGCCTTCGCTAATCCATCAGGTGTAACATCAGAACTAGGCATTAAAATATCTCCAACTTTACTTTTGAATCCATCGCTTTTATTTGTTTTTGAATAAATAGTTGAAATTACTTCGTTATATTTTGTAAATAGTTCTCCGTAATGGATACAAGGTTTCGAGCCATTTTCATCCATATCTGCTTTAGAAAAGGCTCCGCCTCTATATACATCACACATATCCGATACAGGAATGATATTCCAAGATTCACTAAACTCAGGAAAACGCAATTCGGGTATTCGTTTTTTTTTCTTATTCATAAGCTGCTAATCCTGATATTTCATGCCCTTGGGCAAGTTTTTTTAATTGTGGCACTAAATCTTCCATCAAAGCCAATTCTTTTACTCTTCGTTCTTTCCAATTTAAATCCAATGGCTCTAATAAGTCCGTGAGTTTTTCACCGTCAAAAATCATTCGGCCCATTATATTTTCTATGAACTTTTTAAGGTCTGCTGTTTGTAAGCCGTGTTTGTTTGCAATAATTGCTATTTCTTTGTTGTATTTTTCGTCTATAAATTTTTCAAAATTGCGATTTAGTTCCGCCTCAGTTTGTCCAATTGTCCAATCAAGCTGGTCTATAAATTCGGACATATCTTTCTCCAAGTCCATTAAATTAGAATTAGATTTCAATAAGCTTTTTAACTGTTCCTTCGTCATTTTTTGTTTACTTGGCTTTTTACCCAAGTTCTCTGCCGTCAACTTCATTATGTAGTCATAATCAATTACAGCAGAAGCAAATAACACAAATTCAAAATCCAATTGCTGAATTTCAGGCGATGCTTCGGAACCTTCTTTTTGCTGTATTTCTCTTAATTCTTTTGCTTTTTCTATGTACGAGCTACGGAACTCTTGCAAGGTTTCGGTTGGCAAAATGGCTTCAATTTTTGCTTTTTGCTTTTCGTCCAAATCGGTGTATTGGTCAAGTTGTGTTTTAAGACGTTGCACCTCCTTAAAATTTTGTACAAAAGCTATTTTAGCCGTATTACCTTTTAAATTGTAAACTTCTTGAGGATCGTTTACTAAATTCTGCTCGTGCATAAATTTATCTAATTTCTCAACAGCTTCTTTGTACTTGTCAATCATTACAGGTGCAGGGTCAACCAACCAAATTTCTCTGGCTTTACCATTGTCTTCGCCTGAGAAAAGAGTAATAGCTTGATTTACGGCTTCCTGTTGTGAACGGAAATCTAAAATATTGCCATAAGGTTTGGTGTCATTCAACACTCGGTTGGTACGTGAAAATGCCTGAATCAATCCGTGATATTTTAGATTTTTATCTACATATAAAGTATTCAGATATTTAGAATCAAAACCTGTAAGCAACATATCCACCACTATTGTAATGTCAATCTTGTTTTTGTGCGGATAGTCTTTGTTGCTGTATTGATGGTCTTTGATGCGTCTTTGTACATCTTGATAGTATAAATCAAAATTATTGATGTCGTGATTTGTACCGTATTGGATATTAAAGTCAGCAATAACCTCAGTTAATGCTTTTTTCTTCTCTTCTGGATTTTGTTTATTATCCTCACGTTCTTGTGTTAAATCTTCCTGCAATTGTTTGATGTCAGCCGCATTTTTTTGACTTTGTTGGTCTCCTTGTTTAGCAATCAGTTGAGAGGGTGGAGAAAACACACAAGCAATGTTTAAAGGAACATATTCAGGATTCTCGGTTTGTTTCTTCTTTTGAATTTCTTTAAAAAGCTGATAATACTCAATTGCATTATTGATAGATGCCGTAGCCAAAACCGCATTGAATTTTCTTGAATTGGTGGCAGCGTTGTGTTTATCTAAAATAGCTTCAACAACTGCTTGTCGTGAAATGGCTTCACCAGGTTTTTGATTCTTATTTCCTTTGAAATAATCTATATGAAAACGCAATACGTTTTTGTCCTCAATGGCATGTGTAATTGTATAAGCGTGTAACCTTTGTTGAAAAATGTCTTCAGTAGTTTTGTAAGTTGCGTATTCGCCTTCTCTTATGCTATATGTGGCATTTTCGTCAAAAATAGGTGTCCCTGTAAACCCAAATAATTGAGCATTCGGGAAGAACTCTTTTATCGCTCTGTGATTGTCGCCAAACTGCGAACGGTGACACTCGTCAAAAATGAAAACTATTCGTTTATCTTTTAAAGGCTCTAATCTCTGTTTATATGTTTCCTTACCATTTTTTTCGTTTAGCTTATTACGCTTACTATTTTCATCCAATGCCAAGCCTAATTTTTGAATGGTGGTAACAATTACTTTATCGGTATAATCCTTAGAAAGTAAACGCCTTACCAAAGTTTCTGTATTGGTATTTTCTTCAACACTACCTTCCTGAAATTTATTGAATTCCTCTCGGGTCTGTCGGTCAAGGTCTTTACGGTCTACCACAAACAAACATTTTTCAATTTCGTGATTGTCCTTTAAAAGTGTAGAAGCCTTGAAAGAAGTTAAGGTTTTACCGCTTCCTGTGGTGTGCCAGATGTAACCATTTCCCCTATTTTGTTTAACACACTCATCAATTGCCTTTACTGCATAAATCTGATAAGGTCGCATAACGAGCAATTTCTGTTCGCTCTCAACCAAAACCATATACTTGCTAATCATTTCACCAAGCGTACACTTGCTCAGAAACTTTTCAGCAAATAAATCAATTCTATTTACTTTTTTATTATTTAGTTCTGCAAATTCATAAACGGGAAGAAATTGTTCATCAGCATTGAAAGCAAAGTGTTGATTCTTGTTATTAGCAAAATAAAGTGTTCTACCTCCATTGCTAACAATAAACAACTGCATAAAGCAAAGTAATGAATTTCCGTAACCGTTGCCTGGTTCGTTTTTGTAATCCACAATTTGCTGCATTGCTTTCCGATGCGAAATATCTCCTTTTTTCAATTCGATTTGAACAACGGGTAATCCATTAATGAGTAAAATGATGTCGTATCGTTGATGACTATTTTCTGTATTAATTTTTAATTGGCTAATAACTTCAAAGTCGTTTTTGCACCAATCTTTTATGTTTACTAATGTGTAATGTAATGGAGTTCCGTCCTCACGTTGAAAATATTGTCTTTCACGCAATAGTTTAGATGCAGCAAATACATCAGAATTTATAATATCTTCCCTAAGTTTTAAAAACTCATTTTCTGATAAGTGAACACGGTTGAGTTCTTCAAATTTTGCTTTGAAGTTCTGTTCAAGAGTTTTTCTGTCAACTATGTCAGGACGATAGATATATTTAAGCCCTTTTAGCTGCTCAATTAATTTTTCTTCTATTTGGAATTCTTTAGTCATTCTTTTCTATTAACAAATCTTTTACATTCACCTCAAGAATTTCGGCTATACGATATAAAACTTCTAAACTAGGTTGTGTTCGGTTTTGCACATAAGAGTTAACCATGTTAAAACTTTTACCCAACTTTTCGGCTAACCAAACTTGTTTAATCCCCTTTTCTTCCAATACTTCTTTGATGCGGTTCATTGCTTCAATTTTTGAAGTGGAAAAATACAGTTAAATTTTTAATTTATCTCGAATTTTAAGATGTTTTTATTAAGGCAAAGTTAGCTTTGTTGGGCGTGCCCTAAAGGTCGGGGCTATCCGCTATATCTTTCTGTGAAAAACAGAAAGGATGCCGCTTCTATCCCTCACGCAGCTAAAAAATAAGTAAAGCAGAAAAAGCTTTACCCATT
>JAPHUD010000030.1 GCA_026196775.1 Flavobacteriales bacterium | reverse complement strand
TTAAATTCTCGTATTCAAGGTAATTCTCCGTAAATTTAAAAATATTCGATTATTCGTGAGTTGTTTATTTTTTTAATGGAACTCATGAACTCCATTTCATTCCGTTTCTCAGGAAGTTTAGATTTTTAAGCGGTATATCATTTTACTCATTCTTTTTTATTTTAAATTAATGTATTCGTGAATTCCGTTTCCCTCCATTTGTCCTATAATTAGCCATTATGTGTAAATAGCCGCACATGCCTTTCTTTTTTAAAAAATTTATTCTTTTGCCATCGCTCAAAAAAATTATGTGGTAGTTCACTTGCATACAAAAAATGCGTTTGCCTTAATAATTTTAAGGCTTTTTTCGCATTTTTTTATGCTGCGTTCACTGGCTTGTTTGATTTATTCTTTTTTCTTGATAAAAAAGAACCAAAAAATCAAGAAAGAAATATGCTATCTACGCTCTTTGTATAAATGCTAAAACAATATAAAAGTAATTGTTTGCTACGCAACAAAAGGACAAGCCCCTTTTATTTGTTTCTACGCATTTATCCATTCACGCCAAACGCTTGCCCGCATTTCTTTCGTGCCAACACGCCTTTCTATTTAACATAATCACATCTTTCTGTCACAATTTTTTGTATTGTAGTCATTGTTAATGACCATGTCCCTCACCTTCTTCTTCTTCTGTATTTTTCATTTTAGCTAATAATGAAAAAAGTCCTTTGTTTTCTATATTACTTCTTCAAAGGAAAAGTATTTATAAGCTAATTTATTAAAATCTCATTTTTTGAATCCTAACCGCATTTAAAATTGCTAACAGTGCCACCCCAACATCAGCAAAAACAGCCTCCCACATAGTTGCAATACCCCCTGCACCTAGAGCAAGAACAATTAACTTTATTCCCATTGCTAAAATAATATTTTGCCAAACAATTCGCTTGGTTGCTTTACCTATTTTTATAGCGGTTGCTATTTTAGATGGATGGTCGGTTTGAATTACTACATCAGCCGTTTCTATGGCAGCATCACTACCTAATCCTCCCATTGCCATACCTACATCAGACATTGCTATTACAGGAGCATCATTAATACCATCACCAATAAAAGCTATTTTTCCACCTGCTGCTTTCAATTTACTGACTTCATTAACTTTGTCTTCTGGTAATAAACCACCAAAGGCTTTATCCAATCCTAATTGTTTTGCTATTTTATCAACTACAGATTGCTTATCTCCTGATAGCATGACCACCTCTCGTATGTTAAGATGATGTAGTGCTGTTATAGCTTCTATTGCATCTACTTTTATGCTATCTGCAATTGTAATGTAACCTGCAAATTTTCCAGCTATGGCTATTAGAACAATCGTGTCTGTTATTGCTGAAATTTTTTCATCATAAGCAACATTAAACTTTTTAAGTAATCTACTATTCCCTGCTAAAATAGTTTGATTGTTTATCTCGCCTTTTAAGCCGTGACCAGAAATTTCTTCTACATTTTTTATTTCAATGTTTTTAAAATCGACTTCGGCATATTTTACAATTGCTTTGGCAATTGGATGGGTTGAGTAGGTTTCTATTGCAGCTGCAATATGGAGCAATTCTTTTTCCGATAAACTTTCTGAAACAATTTTTTGAACCTCAAAAACTCCTTTAGTCAATGTTCCTGTTTTATCCATTACCACAGTATCTATTTCGGTCATTTTATCCAAATAATCAGAGCCTTTAAAAAGAATGCCATTACGAGATGCCGCTCCAATACCGCCAAAATAACCAAGCGGAATGGAGATAACCAAAGCACAAGGACATGAAATAACTAAAAATACTAAGGCACGATACAGCCAATCGTTAAAGACATAATTATCTACAATAAAATAGGGTAAAAATGTTAGAGCTACTGCCAGAAATACAACAATAGGCGTGTAAACTTTAGCAAATTTGGAAATAAAGAGTTGCGTTTTTGCTTTTCTACCACTGGCTTCTTGAACCATTTTAAGAATTTTAGAGAGCTTGGTATCTGCATAAAGTGCTGTTATTTTTATTTCTGCTACGGTATTTAAGTTAACCATTCCCGCCAATACTGTATCTCCTTTTTTCTTATCATCGGGTACTGATTCTCCGGTGAGTGCTGCGGTGTTAAAAGAGGCCTTTTCTGTGATTAGTTCTCCATCAAGAGCTACTTTTTCTCCCGATTTTACTTTAATTATTTCGCCAAGTTTTACTTCTTTTGGATGTTTAATTACTGTTGTTCCGTTTTCTACTACATTCACTTCTTCTATTTGTAATTTCAGTAGTGATTCTATGGAGCGTTTCGCATTGTTAACAGCTGCATCCTGAAATAACTCTCCAACAGCATAAAATAACATAACCGCCACACCTTCGGCATATTCGCCAATAAAAAAAGCTCCAATCGTTGCAATACTCATTAGAAAAAATTCATTAAAAACATCTCCTTTAGGTATGCGAGTTATTGCTTTCCATACCACAGGGCCTCCAATTATTAAATAGGCCATTCCAAATAAAAACACTTGAAAATAGGTGTTAAACCAAGCCATTTCCAATTGATCAAATGTTACCCCTGTTAATAATATAACAAGACTTACAATTGAAGGGAGGTATGCTTTATACTTTTCAAAATAATTTTCTTTTTTTGGTTTTATTTCGTCTGTTAAACAAACTTCTTTTGAACAGGCTTCACTCATAATTTTTTGAGTTTAATATTTGAGACATAATTCAACTTATTATTTAAATATCTTTCAGCATCACCAATTGTTTGGAGTTGTTCTACATCGTTATCAGGTATAACTATATTAAATGCCTTTTCAAATTCAATCGTTAATTCTACCAAATCGAGTGAATCTGCTCCCAAATCATTGGTAAAATGTGTTTCGGATTTGATGTCCTCCTGACTAATACCAAGTGTATCAATCAGGAGGTTGTCAAATGTTGTTTTGAAATTTTCCATAATGTTTTTTTATTCTTGCTTATTGTTTTACCCATTTTTTAATCTCTAAAAACTGTTGTTCTTGTGAGGCAATTTGAATGGAATAGATGCCAGCAGGATAATTAGAAACATCCAATTGCATTGTGTGGTTTGTTGAAACCGAATGCAGCATTTGCCCATTAGCATTATATACCATAATGGTATATTCTCCTTGAGCACCATCTATTTTTCGAATGGTTAATTGATGAACTACCGGATTAGGATAAATATTGAAACTTGCCTTTTCAAAATCCTGTTCTTTTGCAGATAAGACGATTGTATTGTCTAAAGCGCATTCCGCTATTGTTGCATAGGCCAATTTGGCACATTTTTCATAAAAGGGTAGGTTAAACTGTCCCAGCAAATCTGCCGGAGTATGCCAATAAGGGTTAAAGTCATTATCGTATTCTTCATTAATGCCTATTGCTGTAAAACCATTGTTCCAAAAAGCTGCATGATCTGTGGCTCCAGTTCCGGGATTCACAATATGTAATCCCAAGCCAATAGAATAGACTGAATCGGCTTCAATAGCTTTGTCCGCTAATTGCAGCGAATTGGCCACCGGCCTTACGTGTAAATCTGCTAATGAGTCGTTGTTACCATCCCATCCCAGCATATCCATATTGATATAACCGAGAATTGTATCGTTATTTGAAGCCGCAAAAGAAGCATAGGCATTGCTTCCTATTAGTCCCTGCTCTTCTTCATCCCATAAAGCAAAAATGACGGTAAACGGAAAATTGTAATTGGAGAATATTCTTGCAGCTTCTATGACGGCTGCCGAGCCGCTGGCATTATCATCCGCTCCCGGAGCCACTGTAGAACCGACATTATCGTAATGTGCACCAAGTATAAATTTTTTGCTTGGATATGTTGTTCCAATTTTGATACCCAGTAAATTTTTTCCTGTCGCACTAAATTGGAGGGAATCTACTTGTAATCCATAGTCTACAAATTTTTGCTTTACAAACTGAAATGCCTTTTCATTGCCGGGCTGGTTTTTATGGCGTGAAAAAATTGTATCAGGAACTCCGCCAATGATTACCTGTTCTTCTCCTGTGAGTTGTTTCACAAAGAAGGTCATGGAATCCATACGGATATCATTCAAGATGTTTTGAACGATGGGATTTTGTGCTTTTCCGACTAAAGTCATTAGGACGAAAAAATACAATACTATTATTTTTATATATTTCATGTTTTCGTGTTTTTATTTTTATTAAAATCTGAACTGGCATCTTGTCCATTTTTTATTTTAATCGCTCTTTCTATGGAGGATACATAAACGATTCCATCACCCGTTTCATTTGTTCTGCCGTTTTGTGTAATAATTTGAACGATGGTGTCCACATCATTTGCACTGCAAACCAATTCAAGCTTAACAAGCTCGCTATCGGTAATGTGAAACCGCAGGGAAGGGGATGCTTCTTCGTTTTGATAAGTGCCTGTTCCTTCACAAGTATTAAATGTAACGTTATAGAAACCAGCACTTTTCAGTGCTTCGAGAATAAGAGTCAACCTAGTTGTTCTTATAAATGCTTTTATTTCTTTCATCTTTTTTAACTTTCCAAATTAATGACTATGTTCCGTTTCTCCTTTGCCCATTTCTGCTAATAGGTAATATGCTCCGTTACCTGCTATTTGAGCATTTTTCGGTAATGGTTTCAACAGTTTAACTTCTGTATATCCATTGCTGGTAGCACCCGTAATTACTTCTACCATTTCAAAACCCCACTTGCCTTCTTCATGTCCTTCATGGTGTTCGTCTTTGTCGCTTTCGTGTGCGTGTTCCTCACTATTTTGTTCTTCTTTTTCATGCCCATGATCGTGTTCTTCGCCTTCTTTTTTAACAAAAATGTAGGTTTTGCCTTCCTCAGTAACAATGGCATGTTCAGGAAGTACATCCGTTTCTACATCATTGGCAATTATTTTACCTTTGATGTACATACCAGGTAAGAGTTTTACATTTTGGGTTACAATATTGGCATGAACGTGTATTGCTTTTGGATTTTGTTCAAATGCCGGGCTTATGGCAAAAATTTTCGCTTCCAATTCTTTATCAGCTACTCCCGTAGTTGAAAAATATATTTTCTGCCCTACCTTGATTTTATCCATATCCTTTTCAAAAACCATAAGGTCTGCATGTATTTTTTCATTATCAACGATTTCAAATACTTTGGTAAGCGGTTCGATGTAGGAGCCAACATTCGTTTCTACTAAACTTACTATGCCATTAATAGGTGCTGTAAGATTTACCAACGGGAAAATTTTTCCTTTGGCTACTTCCGAACTGTTGATGCCTATCATATTCAACTTTGCTTTAAGTGCTTCAGCATTTGATTTACTGTTGAAATAATCGGCACTTGTTTTTTGAAAATCTTTACCAGAACCTACTTTTTCTTCGTATAGTTTTTTCTGTCTTTCGTACTCTTTTTCAAGGTATTCCAAGCTGTTTACCGTATTGATGTAGTCTTGCTGTAATTGAATAAAATCAGGATGTTCTAAAGTTGCCAATACTTGTCCTTTTCGCACTTTATCGCCTTCAAAAACATTTATCGTTTTTACGATTCCGCCAATTACGGGACTTACATCTGCTTTGTCTTGCGGAGCTAATTCTAAAGTTCCCGAAGCAGTTACTGCAATATTTAAGGTTCTTTTTTCTAATTGAACCATTTTTAAGCCAATGGCATCCATTTGCTGCTCGGTTAAAGAAACAATATCTTCTTCGCCATGTCCTGCTTCTTCATGTTCTCCGTGTTCCTCTTTTTCTTTAGGTGATGAAGAACCGCAAGCAGACATCAGGGCTGCTATAGTTACAATTCCGATGATTAATTTTATGTTCGTTTTCATGATTTTTATTTTTAAATTTTTTAATAAATGATTACCTACCTGCTAAATATTCTATGGCAATTATGGATTGATTGTATTGGTTAAGAATAGCCAGATAGGTGTTTTTAATTTCAAGCCCATTGTTTAACCCTTGAATGTATTCTACATAATCAATTGCTCCACCTTCAAAACTTTTGGTGGCGTTTGACAATATTAACTCTGCTTGTGGCAGGGCATTGGTTTCGTAGGTTTCAAGGGTGTATTTGTATTTTAAATAATCCTGAACGACTCTTTCATACTCTCCCAATAATACAGTTTGGTAATAATCCGCTTCTGTTTCTGCTTTTTGCTGATTCAGTTTGGCTGCTTTTATGCGTGCTAAATCCGGTTTTGCCCATAGTGGAATTGAAATGGTGGCTTGTAAGCCTGTAAACCGCTGACTGCTTCCAAAAAACTGGTCTGTACCATTAATCGTATAGTTCCCAATTAAAGATTGATTAAAATAACCAATGGAAAAATCAGGTAGAAACTGTGCTTTATTTAGCGACTTTTCTTTTTCTCTAACTGTAATTAGATTGGTTAAATAGCCCAAATTGGGGTTGTTGGCAATAATTGCTGTATCTAAAGTGAGTTTCAATTCCTTCTTAGAATTAAAATCGTCAATAATATCAACAGGGTTGGGACTGTTTAAAAGGGTTTGAAGCCTTTTTTTGTAGCTTTTTATATCTGCTTCATTTTGAGCAATAATCGCTTTTATAGCGGTTACTTTAGATTCAGCCGTTACTTTTTCGAGCAAGGTTCCTGCTTCTGTTTGATACCTTAATTCGGCTGCTTTTAAAAACTTTACATACATACTATCTTGATAAAGAAGTAGTTTGTTTCTATCCATCAAATAAGCAAGTTGATACCAGGTTAATTTAATTTCCTTAATTAACTCGTTCTCCGTAATCGCTTTTTCAAACTCACCGGCTTTTATGTTGGCTTTTGCCAATCCGTTTTTACTCGAATAGACCGTAGGAAATTGAAATTTTTGGTCTATCGAAAACGCAAAATCATTTTCAAAACTGTTATATTGCCCATATTGAACACCAACATCGGTTTTACCCAAATCAAAGGCTGTTCCTTTCAAGGCTCCTAAGCGTTCAATTTCGGTTTCAGCGGCTTTTACATTTCCGTTATTACTTAATCCAAAGCTGATTGCCTCATCTAAAGTGAGCTGTTTTACTTCACTAACTTGAGCCTGAGCGGTCTGACCAAATAAGGTAAATGACCCAATCAAAGGAATTATCAAAAGTGTAGCGATACTGGTTCCGCTAATATTGAAACCTTCATTGGAATCCTTTTTTAGCCTTTTACGTTCCGCTCTTGCTTCCACTATATTGTATAGAATTGGGATGATAATTAATGTTAGGATAGATGCCGTAAGCATACCACCGATCACAACAGTTGCCAAAGGACGTTGTACTTCTGCTCCGGAAGAGGTAGAAATAGCCATTGGCAGAAAGCCCAATATATCGGTAGTTGCTGTTAAAAAGATGGGGCGAATCCGCTCTTTTGTCCCCTTAATTATCCGCTCTTTTAAACTCATACCTTCTTGTTTGAGTTCGTTCATACTACTTATGAGGACGAGACCATTTAACACCGCAACCCCAAACAAAACGATAAATCCAACTCCGGCAGAAATACTGAAAGGCATGTCTCGCAACCAAAGAGAGAATATACCACCTATTGCTGAAAGTGGTATTGCCACATAAATCATAATAGTTTGGCTAAACGATTTCAAGGCAAAGAAGAGGAGTACGAAAATTAATGCCAAGGCAATAGGTACTACAATTATTAGTCGTGATTTTGCTCTTTGCAAGTTTTCAAATGAACCACCATATTTGATGTAATAACCCGGTGGTAAATCCAGTTGAGCATCTAACTTATCTTGTATCTCGTTGACCACAGATTCTACATCTCGTCCTCTTACGTTTATTCCTACATAAGTTCTACGATTAGTGCCTTCTCTTGAAATTTGCATAGGACCTCCTTGATAGCTTATACTTGCTACTTCTTTTAAAGGTAGCTGCTGCCCATTAGGTAGTTCTACATAAATATTTTTGAGGTCATCAATACTGGTTTTATGCTCATCTTTTAGTCTAACAACTAAATCAAACCGTTTTTCGCCTTCAAAAATAACCCCTGCTACTTCGCCACTAAATGCTGTTCTTACAATCGTATTCAGTTCCTGAACGTTTAAACCATATTGTGCCAGTTTCTCACGTTCGTATTTAACCGTCATTTGGGGTAAGCCTTTTGTAGCTTCTACTTTTATATCAGCTACTCCTTCCACCGTTCCTATAATTTCTGACATTTTTTGTGCGTAACTCGCTAAAGCATCCAAGTCTTCACCAAAAAGTTTAATGGCAACATCTTGCCTTACACCAGTCATTAATTCGTTAAATCGAAGTTCCAAGGGTTGCGAAAATTCATAATTCACTCCCGGTATAAAGGCTAATTTATCTTTGATTTTATCAATGAGTTCTTCTTTGGTTTCAGCAGAAGTCCATTCAGACTGTGGTTTTAGGATAATGAACATATCGGCAATATCCATTGGCATAGGGTCGGTAGGTAACTCTGCCACTCCTATTCGAGAAACCATTTCGGTTACTTCTGGGAAATTATCCAATATGGTTTTCTCAATTAAAGAAGATACTTTTTCGGTTTCCTCTAGAGAACTACCAGGCTTTAATAAGGCTTGCATGGCAATATCTCCTTCATCCAATTTTGGAATAAATTCTCCACCCATTTGTGAAAAAGTAAATATTGCCAATACAAGAAAAGCAACGGAAATAGAAAGAATGAGTTTTTTTCTATTTAAAGCTTTTTGAAGCAGAGGCTCATATTTATCCGCCATCCAATTGATAACCTTGTCTCCCCACATTACTTTTTGAGATGGTTTTTTACTCATAAAGAGAGCTGAAACCATAGGTACATAAGTTAAACAAAGTATCATTGCACCGATTACGGCAAAACTGAATGTCATTGCCATAGGTGTAAACATTTTACCTTCTACTCCTTGTAGTGTTAGAATAGGAATAAACACAATTAAAATAATAAGTTGCCCAAAAAAAGCGGCATTCATCATTTTACTGGATGATGTATTGGATATTTCATCCAAATCTTGTTGTGAAAGTCGTCCGTTCACCGTATTTCTAACCCTTTGTGAAATATAGAAGACGACACTTTCTACAATAATCACCGCTCCATCTACTATAATTCCAAAATCTATTGCTCCTAAACTCATTAAGTTTGACCAAACACCAAAGATGTTCATCATAATGTAAGCAAATAATAGCGAGAGAGGTATGGTAGATGCGACTATTAAACCACCTCTGAAATTTCCTAAAAACAACACCAATATAAATATGACAATCAAACCTCCTTCTAACAGGTTGGAAGAAACTGTACTGGTTGTTTTTTCAATTAAAGAAGCTCTATCAATAAAGGGTTTAATGCTAATGCCTTTTGGTAAGGATTTTTCAATTTCTACCACACGGTCTTTCACTCTTGCAATTACATCATTAGAGTTTTCTCCTCTTAGCATTAATATCATTCCACCAACTGCGTCTCCTTCTCCGTTTTTGGTAAAAGAACCAAAACGCACCGCATGACCAAACCTCACAGTCGCCACATCCTTTATTAAAACAGGAATATCATTTTCGGTAGTAACCACAATGTTTTCCAAATCTGTTAATGATCTGGCTAAGCCTTCTCCTCTGATAAAATTGGCTTTGTGGTCTTTTACAATGTATGCACCCCCTGTGTTTTCATTGTTAAGTTCCAGTGCCTTAAAAATATCGGCAATGGTAATATTCATACTTCTTAACCTGTCAGGGTCAACGGCAATTTCGTATTGCTTTATTCTTCCACCGAAACTATTTACTTCTACCACTCCCGGAAGCATAGCCATTTGTCTTTTTACTATCCAATCCTGATAAGTCCTTAAATCAGTGTCAGTGTATTTATCTTTATATGCAGAATCTACTTGTAAAGTATATTGATAAATCTCCCCTAACCCAGTTGTAATGGGGCCCATAAAAGGCTCTCCAAATTTTTGAGGTATAGAAGCTTTTACATCGGCCAATTTCTCCGAAACCAGTTGTCTGGGCAAATAAGTGCCCATATCATCTTCAAACACAAGGGTTACTACCGATAATCCGAAACGAGAAATAGAACGAATTTCAGTAATGCCAGGGAGGTTAGCCATAGCGACCTCCACCGGATAGGTTACAAATTGTTCAATATCTTCGGTTCCGAGATTTGGAGAAGTGGTAATTACTTGCACCTGATTATTAGTGATGTCAGGTACGGCATCTATTGGTACTTCTTTCATGGAATAAATTCCAACACCAACCCAAGCCAACATCATCAACCCTATGATGAGCTTGTTCTTTATTGAGAATAAAATTATTTTGTTAATCATAATGAAATATTTTCTTGTTAATAGAATACAATAATGTCTTCTTGGAAAAATCCAAAAAGAAACAAACAGATTGCTATTCCGATACTATCGGTCGGCTACAATCGCTTAACAAGAAAATATTGGGGGTCCTCTATGGGGGGAGGATTTGATGAGCGACAATTGATACTCATCAATAAAAGCAGTGTTAAATTCTTGATGTGATTCGACTATGCTAGGTTCAACAAAAACAGCAAATAAAACTGCTATGATTTTTGTTTTTGATAAAGATTTATACTCAGTATTATTTATTTCTAATGTGGTAAACTGTTGATGAATTATGTCAGATTGCGGATGTTCTAATTCACTTAAAAAACATTCAACAACACACAATATATCCTCACAAGTATGTTTTTTAATAGTAATATCCTTACCATCTATCACCTTGGTTTGAACATGATTATGATGCTCATGTTGAGAATCAGCTTGATTAATCTCAACGTAATCCATTACTTCATTAATACAATGACAATGAGGAATTAATTCAACTGCAAAAGCAAATGAATAAGTCAATAATAAAAAGACAGCTATTATTGGTTTAATTAATTTCATTGGTTGCAAATGTATCGAAAAGTTTCGTATATTTTGAGATGTGTTATAAATTTATTAAGGCAAAGTTGAATTATTTGGGCGTGCCCTAAAGGTCGGGCTATCCGCTATATCTTTCTGTGAAAAACAGAAAGGATGCCGCTTCTATCCCTCACGCAGCTAAAAAATAAGTAAAGCAGAAAAAGCTTTACCCATT
>JAPHUD010000029.1 GCA_026196775.1 Flavobacteriales bacterium | reverse complement strand
TTGTTTACAGTTAAAGTTAACATTTCAGCATTTTGAGAGTTTAAGCTAATGTTGAAATCTCCATTACTTGGATTAGGATATACTGAGAATGAAGTGTTATTATCTAATTCATTAACACTTATAGGAGTATTAACAATTAATCTAACCATAGGTGTAGCTGTTGTGAAAAAATTCTCATTTGTAACAGGGTTAGTCATAGAACCATAAAAAATTAAACTAACAGGACCTGAAGCAGTATTTTGACCTGGAGAACTACCACTTACACCATAATAAAACTCAGTAAATGCATGTACAGCAGCAAAATAAAACTTACCTGCAGTTACAGCAGGAGTTTGAGGCAAAGCTAAAGTTACCGAATTTCCCTGATCAGCTGTAGTAGTTGTATAAAAATTAGAACGATCTATTTCAACAAAATTAGTTCCATCATCTTCATATAACACAAAATCAATAGTTGTTCCTGCTGGAGTTAACGTACCTACAACAACTTCAATACCTGTTGCAATAGTATTCGTTGTGATTTCAAAATAATTACCTGCCTCAAACTCTTCCTCATTAGTTGGGCTAGTTCCCCCTCCATTTCCTGTAATAGTAAAATCATCCATTGCATACATATCAGCAGTAACCTCAAAAGGAGGAGGAGTGATTGTATTATTTGCTGGAGATGCATCTACTGAATCTGACAATATACTCATGGTAATGTTATGAGCTCCTGGAGAAGCAGCAGGGGTATATTGTGTAGTAGTAAATAAACTATCACTTGCTCCTGAAGCAATGTTTGTAGTAGCACTAGTTCCAACAAATGTTCCTGAATTCACATCTACATTTAAGTAAACACCTGTTTGTGTAGCTGCACCAACATTATCAACTTCCATTGAAAAATCAACAGGCTGAATTTGATTAGATGGCACTCTTGTATAAGGAATAGTATTGAAACCATAAAAATCATTCTTAGCAGCCAAATCATTATCATCCGTTTCTATGATTTTCACATCATCAACCATCCAAGCATAGTCACAACCACCTTCATATTTAAATCTAAATAATACAGCAGCTTGCCCTCCTGCAACAGAAGATATGTTTACATTAACAACTTGAGGATTGACAGCTGAGCTACCACCTCCAAAATCATTAACCGCAATATCGTTAACTCTAAACCTTGTCCAAGTAGTTCCTCCATTATTACTTACTTCAACAAAAGTAGAATCCTGAAATCTTCTATAATATTGTTCAAATTCTATAGAAACATTAGGATTAGTTAATAAATTAATTGGACTTGCTAACTGAATATAAGCATTTTGATTTCCTGAACACATTAAATCAGAATCGTACAACGCAAAACCATTAGCTGCTGTTGTAGACTGAATTCCATTAATAGCAAAAGAACCAGATGGAACACCTGTTCCAATAACCCAATCATCATTGTTTGATGCTAAGTTTCCAATTGTCCAATTACTAGGCGTACTGAAATCAAATGAATATAATGTAGCTCCTTTAGATCTAACAACTGGAGAAGGTGTTGATTTCCCAATCGTTTGGTTGTCTTTTAGCGGATGACTTTTTGCTATACCGGTTTGACCGAAAGAAGTCACACCTATAGATAAAGCCAATAAACTTAAGTAAATTTTTTTCATAACTTTTATTTTTTGGTTTTTAATGTTTGTAAGGTTCAAATTTACTCATATATATTTAACATTAAAAATGAATTGTTAATATTTTTTTAACATCTAATATATTTACAAACAAGTTAGGATTCTAAGGAACTGTGTTTTTTATGCCACAAAACTTTATATAGATTGAGTTTTTATCTATATTTGTCGAAAATTTATAACAATTAAATAAAATAATTATGAAAAAAATCTACTTATTATTAGCAACTACTTTTGTTGTTGGAGCTGCTTTTGCTCAATTAAACAATCATCAAGCGACTATTTTAGACGTTAAAACCATTACTAAATCAGTTGGAGGAGACAAAACTCCTACAGATACTGTTGGTTGGACTGGTTCTTCTAATTTCCTACCTGAATTTGCTGTAGGAGGTCAAGTATTTAACTATGGTTACAACGGTGGTGGTTATGTTTATGGTACAAATGTTAGTACTAATGAAATTAACCATGTTGCTCAAGGTTATAACAACTTAAGCGCTGCTTCATTTAATGTTGAAGGAGTTTTATTAGGATTTATTGGCAAAGATCATGTAGGAACTGGTAATGGTTCTTCTGTAATTACTGTTAACTTATATAACATGGCTGCAAATGCTGCTTACGAAGGAACTCTGCCAAATGTTACTCAAACTGCTGACGGGCCATCAGGAACTGCGGTTGCAACAACCACAATTACTACTGCAGATGCTGATACTGCTTTTTTCTCTTTAACCTATGCTCAATTTTCTACTCCAGTTGCTGTTAGTGGAGATTTTGCTGCTTCTATGGACGCTAATGCTGTAAAAACTGCTTCAGATACTGTTGGTTTAGCAAGTGATGCAAATGGAGAAGGACAAAGATATGCTTTTCATTATGTACCTGCTTTAACAGGTTGGGTTGTAACAGATGATTTATTTGGTGGTAACTTAGATAATAATATTGCTATCTTCCCAGTAATAGATGAAAACAATGTTGGTATCAACGATAAAGAATTTTACAATGATATGCAATTAAGTGCATTCCCTAATCCTGCTAACAACCAAGCTACTATTTCTTTTAGATTAAATAAAGAAATGAGTAATGTTAACATTAAAATGGTTGACTTAACAGGTAAAGAAGTATTAAATGTTAACAAAGGAACATTAGCTGCTGGTTTATATAACGAAACTGTTGATGCAACTAATTTAGAAGCTGGAATCTATTTCTACTCTATTATTGCTAATGGCACAAGATTTACTAAAAAATTAACTATCTCAAAATAATTTTGATAGTTTAAAACCAAACAAAAAACCGCTATGAATTTCATAGCGGTTTTTTTACACCTCAATTTTACTTATTACCTAAGCATTTCTAAATTGCTTCATAATTTTAGAAGCAAAAACAAATTCTGACAATTCTTTATTGTCAGCTTTAACAATCTCGTGGTTATCCCCCTGCCACCAATTTTTACCTTGATATAAAAACATAATGTTTTCCCCTGTTTCCATAACAGAGTTCATATCATGTGTAATTACTATGGTAGTCATGTTATACTCTTTAGTAATTTCTTGAATTAATTGGTCGATAACAATTCCTGTAAAAGGATCTAATCCGGAATTAGGTTCATCACAAAAAAGATATTTAGGATTTAAAGCAATCGCTCTAGCTATCCCTACTCTCTTTTTCATTCCACCGCTCAGCTCAGCAGGGTAAAGTTTATTCGCATTTTCTAAGTTTACTCTATCCAAACAGAAATCAACTCTCTCAAGCATCTCTTTTCTAGTTTGCTTGGTGTACATTTCTAAAGGAAATAAAACATTTTCTTCAACAGTAAGGGAGTCAAACAATGCTGACGCCTGAAAAAGCATACCTATATCTTTACGAATTTCTTTTTTCTGCTTAAAATTCATAGTAGTAAACTCTTTTCCATCATATTTAACAGAACCACGTTCTATAGGGTGTAGTCCAACCATACACTTTGTTAAAACAGATTTTCCTGAACCACTCCCTCCTATTATTAAATTAATTTTTCCAGGCTCAAAACTTACAGAAATATCTTGTAACACATGGTGTTCACCAAACGATTTATATAAATTCTTTACTTCTATCATACCAATAACATTTGTGTTAGCAAGTAATTAATAATAAGTATAGTTATACTACTATAAACTACCGATTTAGTACTGGCTTTACCTATTTCTAATGCTCCACCTTTTACATAGTATCCAAAATAAGAGGGTATGCTGGTAATAATAAATGCAAAAAATACAGATTTGATTAAAGCATAGGTGATGGAGAACATTTTAAAATCAAATCTAATTCCTAAAATATAATCGTTTAATGTCATACCATCAAAATACATAGAAACCAATAAACCACCTATTATTCCTAATGCCATACTATAAATAACAATAATTGGGATAAAAATTAAAGATGCAACTATTTTAGGAAATACAAGATATGACGCAGAATTTACCCCCATTATTTCTAATGCATCTATTTGATCTGAAATTCTCATAGTTCCAATTTCTGAAGCTACATTAGAACCAATTTTACCTGCTAAAATTAACGACATAACTGTTGGTGCTAATTCTAATATAAACGACTCTCTGGTTGCAAAACCAACCAAATAACCTGGAAGTAATGGATTATTCATGTTAGTTGCTGTTTGTATAGTAACAACCGCTCCCATAAATACAGAAATGATAGCAATTAAGCCCAATGAACCTATTCCTAAACTCACCATTTCGTGTATGGTTTGCTTGAAAATTAATTTATAATTATCTGGCTTTTTAAATACCCTAGATAATAAAATAAAATAAGCTCCTATGTTCTCAAAAAGTGTTATCATTATAGAATATAAGCCACAAATGTAAAAAAAATAAAAGGTTTATTACTCAAAATATAATACTCTTACTATTTTTAGAATTTTATGTCCAAAAAAAATAATTAATTTAGCAGTATGAACCGAAAAATAAAATACCTTATTATCACTTTTGGAGTTTTATTATCTCTTTCCTCTTGTTTCTTAGGAAAAAAAGACAAATGCAATACTTGTCCTAAATGGAGTATATCCAATTTTTTCTGACAAAAATCATTGAAAATATCAGCTTTTTAATCTACTTTTGAACCCTCTATTTAGACTAAATCTAAATAACTATTGCTGATGACATTAGATGAACTTAAAGAAAACGAATCTGCTCGAATTGTTCAAATACTTGATGAACAGTTAGAAGAATCGATGCTTAACATGGGTTTTATTGTTGGTGAAGACGTAAAACTTGACCGTATTGCTCCCCTAAAAGATCCTATTTTAATTACTTCCGGACTCAATTATATTAGCATTAGAAAAGAAGATGCAAAGAAAATATTAATCGAAAAAAATAACGCAAACTGAGTTCATCAGCCCAAAATAACATAACTATAAAAACTATTTACCTTGTTGGAAACCCTAACACTGGTAAAAGTTCTTTGTTTAATGCCCTTACGGGATTAAGTCAAAAAACAGGGAATTTCCCTGGAGTTACGGTAGATAAAAAATCAGGCTATACTAACATCAATAACCAACAAATTGAAGTAGTAGATTTACCAGGAACCTACAGCTTAAATCCTGAAGCTGAAGATGAGAGAGTAGCCGCTGATATCATTAAAAATATTAATGATGACGAACTAATTATTGTGGTAGCAGATGTTACTAATTTAAAAAGAAACTTATTCCTTTGTACCCAAATTATTGATTTAGGGAAACCCGTTGTGTTGGTGTTAAACATGATGGATTTACTTCAAAAAAGTAATCAATGTATTGATTTGGATAAAATATCCACTTTATTACAAATTCCTGTAGTTCCCGTAAATGCTCGTATAAAAAAAGGAATAAATGAACTAAAAGAAATTGTTGCTAACTACCAATTTAGGAAAGCAAGTTTTTTATCAGACAAACTAACACCCTCAGAAAGATATGAGAAAATAACATCTGTTATTTCGGCTTGTTTACAAGGCGGAGAAGCGAACAGATGGATAAATAGAACAAAAAAAATTGACAATATTTTAACGCATAAAATATACGGATACCTCATATTTTTAAGCATCCTATTTGTTATTTTCCAAGCTATTTTCTCTTGGTCGGCATACCCAATGGAACTTATTGAAGAAGGTTTTGCCATGCTTGGCGGTTTAGTGGAAAGCTGGATGCCCGAAGGTGTATTAAGCGACTTAATTGTTAACGGAATTTTAGCAGGACTAAGTGGCATTGTAGTTTTTGTTCCACAAATTGCTTTATTATTTGCTTTTGTTACCATTTTGGAAGATACAGGCTACATGTCTAGAGTTAGTTTTTTAATGGATAGACTTTTACGTCCTTTTGGCTTAAATGGAAAATCTATCATCCCACTTATTAGTTCTATTGCCTGTGCCGTTCCTGCAATTATGAGTACACGTTCTATTACTAATTTAAAAGAGCGATTAATTACCATAATGGTATCGCCATTAATTAGTTGCTCTGCTAGGATTCCAGTTTATACTTTATTAATAGCTTTAGTTATTCCCACAGAAGAGCAAGTGGGCATTTTTAACCTGCAAGGAATTGTAATGATGGGACTTTATCTTATTGGTTTCCTTGCAGCACTTTTTGCCGCTTTAGTTTTTAAATGGATTTTAAAGTCTAAAGGAAAATCGAATTTTATTATGGAAATGCCTATTTACCGTTTACCTAGATGGTCTAATGTAGGCTTTTCGGTTTATAATAAAGTAAAAATATTTCTTTTTGAAGCAGGAAAAATAATCATTGCTATTTCTATCGTATTATGGGGACTTTCTTCTTATGGACCAGGAGATACTTTTGAGAAAATTGAAGAAAAATATACTTCTCCTGCTTATGAAAACGAAAATAAAGACAAAATAAATAATTTAATAGCCTCAGAAAAATTAGAAGCTTCTTATGCTGCTTATTTAGGCAAAACCATTGAACCACTAATTAAACCAATAGGTTTCGATTGGAAAATAGGCATCTCTTTAGTAACCTCTTTTGCTGCTAGAGAGGTTTTTGTTGGTACTATGGCAACTTTATATAGTGTTGGTGATGAAGATAATACCACTTCCATCAGAGAAAAAATGTTGCAAGCAAAAAATCCAGAAACAGGCGACAGACTGTATAACAAAGCCACCACCTTTTCTTTATTAATATTTTATGCTTTTGCCATGCAATGTATGGCAACTTTAGCAGTTGTTTACAGAGAAACTAAATCTTACAAATGGCCTATTATTCAAGTAGTTTATATGGGAGCTTTAGCTTATGTTTCCAGTTGGATAGTTTACACTATTTTTTCTTAACCAATAATGACGGAAAAAGACTGTTTAATATTATCGAGATATGTACCAGAAGCAAGTATGCCTATTTTAAAAAACTGGTTTACACAAACACCTTTTATATTAAACATTACCAAAAAAAGAACTACCAAATTAGGCGATTTTAGAGGTGAAGTAGGCAAACATCTTTGTAAAATATCAGTGAACCAAAACCTTAACTCCTACTCTTTTTTAATTACACTTACGCATGAATTTGCTCATCTATTGGTGTGGAACAAATACAAAAATAAAGTAAATCCGCATGGTAAAGAATGGAAAAATACTTTTACAGAATTGCTTACTGTTTTATTAGAAAACAAAGTATTTCCTGACGATTTAATTCCTGTGGTTATGAAACATGCCAAGCAACCTAAAGCTTCTTCGCAAGCAGATGCTCAGTTGACCAAGGCATTAAACAAATACAACCCAACCAATAGCTTAGTTCACTTAATGGAATTAGAACACGGAACTGTTTTCACTTTAAACAATAAGAGAACCTTTAAAAAAGGAGAAAAAAGAAGAATACGTTATTTGTGTGAAGAATTAACTACAAAAAAGAAATACCTTATTCATGGAGTTGCCGAAGTGAATGTTTTATTAACTTCTTAATTTTTTATCTTTCCCAACATAATTTTTTTCCAAAACCTAACGTATTATCTGTCATTTTAATAAATGATAATTTAATCGCCCAAATTTTAGATGGTTTTGCTCTTGCAAATGGGTATTTAGCATAATAAACTTCATAAAAAACAACTTGTTCAACCTCATCGGGAACAATAAATTCTCCCACAAATTGTACTCCTTGAATTTTAGCAATAGATTTATTATCGGTAGTAACTGTTCCTCCAATTTTATTGTTCTCTAAGGCTTCAGTAATATGTCTAGTACTTTCATCAGACAAGAAAATAAACTGAAAATTAAGTTCATCAAAAACATAATAACAATTGGCGCAATAAGGCTGATTATTAATAGCTGTAGCGATAGTCAGTACATTATTTTTCTTTAAGTAGGTAATAATTTTTTTATCCATAATTTATTAAACAAAATTAATAGTTCAAAAGTAAGTATTTGATGTCTAGCTAAAAATATTTATATTTACCATTCCAATCATTTCAACTAAAACTCATGCAAAAACAGCAATGTTTAGAATGTAACGAAGCATTTTCGGGAAGAGCTGATAAAAAATTTTGTTCAGATTATTGTCGTAATGCTTACAACAACAAAATTAATAAAGACAGTACTAACCTTATTAGAAATACCAACAATAGACTTAGAAAAAATTGGAGAATTCTTGAAAAGTTAAATCCAAATGATAAATGCAAAGTAACTAAGCAAAAAATGTTGGATGAAGATTTTGATTTTAATCACTTCACATCCATTTATACTACAAAAACAGGTAACATCTATTATTTCTGTTACGACCAAGGTTATTTACCCTTAGAAAACGATTTTTATGCCTTAGTAAAACGAAAATAATTAAAAATTAATTTTAAATTTTCAACTAATATATTACCTTAGCAACCAATATGGTAGCAAAACATACTCATACTCAATTAACTCATGCTGAAATTATTCATTTACAGCATAATCTTTATCTTTTAAAATTTGATGATGATTACGAAGTTGAGCTTGAAGATGCCATAGAAATAGACCAAGCATTTATAAAAATTACTAACAATCAACCTTTTTGTGTTGTGGTTGATGCTCGAAACAGATACTCTAGTATTTCTAATGATGCTAGAGACTTTTTTGCCAATGACCCTGAAATTTTACCCATCCGAAAAAAAATTTCTATTGTAGTTAATAATATGCCAACTAGAATGATAGCTAATTTTTTCGTAAAGTTTAACCGCCCAAAAACTCCTACAAAAGTTTTTGATGACTATAATAAAGCTATAGAATGGTTAAGTGATAATTAAATACTTTAAACAACTTAGATTACAACTTTACCTATGTTTTCTTTTATAATTAGTACTAATTTATAACTTTTATCATCTTTTTTCTGTGATAATTTTAATAATATTGTTACTGATTTAACATCTTGATAAAAATATATGAAGAAATACACTCATCTTTTACAACAAATTGAAGATAAATATAAAAATTTAGGTCAAGACCCAGAAGCCTACTTAAAAGGATTATTACATGCAAAACCTATTGATTACTGGGATTATATTGAAGTTGAATCTTTATTAAGCCTGCAAAAACCTAGAACAAATTTTCCTGATGAAATGGTATTTATCATGTATCACCAAGTAACAGAATTGTTGCTAAATATGATGTTGCATGAAATGTATCAGGTATGTGAAAAAGAAAATATTACTGCAGATTATTTTATTAAAAAAGTGGGAAGAATGAACAGGTATATTCAAATGCTTGCCAATTCTTTTGATGTAATGCGTTTAGGAATGGATCCTGAACAATATAATCAATTTAGGTTTACACTCACACCAGCAAGTGGTTTTCAGTGTGCTTCTTTTCGTCAGGCAGAAATTTGTGCAACAGACATTAAAAACTTGGTTGATCCCAGATTAAAAAACAACCTTACCAATATTCATGATTTTCCTTATCTTTTTGAAAATATTTATTGGCAAGCAGCTGGAAAGGATCATAAAACAAGCAAGAAATCATTAACACTTCAACATTTTGAAGAAAAATATTTAGGTCAGTTTATAGCTATGGCAGAACAATATAAAGATAAAAATATTTGGCAAAAATATATTGCCATGCCAGCATCTGAAAAGAACAATCCTGAATTAATTCAGGCATTAAAAGATTTAGATATAGAATTTAATATTAAATGGCCTATAGTTCATCTAAATGCTGCAAAACAATACTTAGAATCTAAAGATAAAGTAATTGAAGCAACAGGAGGTAGTGATTGGCAAAAATATTTACACCCCAAATATCAGCGAAGAGTATTTTTTCCTGACCTATGGACGGAAGAAGAACTAAAAAATTGGGCTGAAGAATACTGATTAACAAACTAATCAATTAGCGATTAAAAAGGAATAAACAACTATGGAAAAATACGACTTGTGTGTAATTGGAGGTGGACCAGCAGGATACGCAGCAGCAATGAGAGCTATAGATTTTGGAAAAAAAGTTATCTTAATTGAAAAAGATAAATTAGGAGGTGCAGGGATTTATAATGGAGCACTTTCTTCAAAAACCATGTGGGAACTTTCCTCTCGTTTCAAAAAAGTGTATGATGAATTAGGAAAAGAAAGAGCCGACAGAAACTTAGACATTACTTTTGATGAAGTTAAAAAAACCATTGAGGAAGCTATTTTTGAAAGAAAGTTTCAGTTATCTTGTCACCTTAGAATTATACATGCCGAAACAGGATTAATTACTTACGAAAAAGGTTTAGGAAGCTTTGTAACCAATAAAGAAATAAAAATTACTAAAGATGATGGTTCTGAAAAAATAATTTATGCCGAAAACACGGTAATTTCTTCAGGTAGCCGACCAAGAGTTCTTCCTAATATTGAAGTAGATGAAAAAACTATTTTAACCAGTGATGGTATTATGCACATAAATGACTTTCCGAAAAGTTTGGTTGTTATTGGTGCTGGTGTTATTGGTTGTGAATTTGCTACTATGTTTGCCAATTTCGGAAAAACAAAAGTATATATTATTGATAGGGCCGAAAGAATTCTTCCTTTTGAAGATGAAGACATTTCTAATTTGATTTCCAGTAATATGGAAAAGAAAAATGTAACCATACACCAAACCTCCAACTTAAAAAGATTAGAAATTATTAATGGAGAAGTAGAGTATGAAATTGAACATGCTGATGGAGCTTGTGAAGTTATTCATGTAGAAAAAGCCCTTATTTCTATAGGTAGAATTCCAAATATTGAAAAATTAAATATTGAAAATGCCGGAGTAAAAATGAGCAATAGAGGTGTTCATATTGGAGATAATGACACTCAAACCAATATTCCAAATATTTATGCTGTAGGTGATGTTTCTGGAAGACTTCCACTTTATAATGTTGGAGAAAGAGAAGCCAGACATGCTGTTGCCAGAATGTTCTCTAAGAAAGCGTTAAACCCGATTAACTATGAAAACGTTTCTACTATTATGTTTTTAGATCCGGTGGTTGCTTCTGTTGGAGCTAATGAACAAATGCTTAGAGAAGAAAATATTCCTTACAAAGTAGCTAAAGTGGATTATTCTACCATTGCCAGAGCAATTTCTATGGGAAAACCTCAAGGTTTTTTCAAATTGATTGTTTCTGATGATGCCGACATGAAGGTTTTAGGAATGAGGGCTGTTGGTTATCATGCTTCTTCGGCAATTCAAACCATTGCTTTATTAATGTATATGGATAAAGGAATTGAAGAACTAGCTCACATGATTCACCCTCACCCTTCTATTGTTGAAGGAGTTCAGGAAGCTGCAAGAATGTTACTCGGAAAATCCATCTACAAATCTGCTGTATTTAAAGATAAATTAAAATGTTACAGTTGTAGAGATGGCGTTTGTACTCCTCTTAACTTTATCGATAAGGACAACATCATTAAATTCGAGAAAATATCTCAAGAGTTTCACGAAAACCAGGAGGACTAGGGAAAACCGAAGACAGGAGTCGGAAGACTGATGATTAGAAATTATTAACTTTGTACGTTAGAAAACTAATAGAATAGTTATCCCAACCTATTAATATTTTTAAGTATTGAGAATGCTCTATCAATATTTTCATCATTTACAATAATAGTAAACTCATGCATAGTAGAAATAATATCTAAAATATTAATTCCTTCCCAAGCTAATTTTTTTAAGATAAAGTAGTAAATTCCTGAAACATCAGCATTTTCGCTTGGTAACTTAATAGTTAATGAAGAAAGTCCTGTTGAGGCTTGCAGTTGTTTTTCATTCTTAAAAATATCATTAATATCATTATTTTCTGAATCACTTAAAATAATAGATGTTTCATAAACTCCTTGAGAAAAAGCAAAGAAAATATCTTTTTTACCTTTCAGTTTTTTAAGTAATTGCGATTGACAATCAATTAAAGATTCAGAATTCTCAAAAGTATAATAAGTAATTTTTGAACGAACAGTAATATCTCCTAGTTTATTTACCACTTTTCTAATTTTAATCTGAAAAGTAGGATCAAATTTGGGAGATAATCTTTTTAAAGCCATTACTATAGCTCCAATTTTAACATCTTTATTTAATTCTTCATCAATTTCTGCTTTAATCTGACGAGAAAGTGATGACAAGTTAATTAAACCTTCTGCTAATGCTTCTTCTAAAAATGGTGATTTTTTTATAATTTCTTCAACAACTACGTGTACTGCTTTCATCTGTTTCTATTTATTGTTTTTTAAAGGTCAGATGTAACTCCCTTTTGGTCGTTTCATTTCTGTATTTCTAATTATTTAACAATTTGGCAGTAAAAATAGTAATTAAATCAAAAAAACCAATATTTTTTAACAAGTTGTTTGAAAAAACTACTATTTTATTTGGATTTCTAGACTAAAAACCAAAATCACAACACAACTACCTGATAAACAATAGAATATGTTATACGGTTAAAACAAAAAAAGCAACTATTAAAGTTGCTTTTCTATAGAGGCTACGCCCAAGGGACTAACCGAGGTCTTCGTTCTATACTACAAATATACAATAAGACATTTAAAATTATAAGCAAACTAATAAGTTAGTAGATAAAAAAGAAAAAGATTATTGATTAAAAAACAAAGAGTGATAAAACCCAAGCCGTAAACGGACTCTTATTCTTCGTTTGCAAAAGCATTAAACAAATATTGGAGGTTAAATCACTCTTTTAAGAATCACAAACATACTAAAAATGAAAATTTAACTTCTTTATATCTTTACTCAATTAGTTATATGATACAACTCGTTGATAAACAGATTAATATTTTGTACATTTAAACCCAAAAAAATAGTATGATTAAACGGACCTTATTTTTTGGCAACAAAAGTTCACTCACAACAAGAAACGAACAGTTGATTATAAAAACAAACGAAAAAGAAGCTAGTGTTCCAATTGAAGACATTGGCTTTGTTGTAATTGAGAATCAAGAAAGTTATATTTCTCTGCCAACAATAAACAAATTGATTAATAACAATGTTGCTGTAATTTTTTGTAATGAAAAACACATGCCTTCTTCTATGTTAATGAACTTAGACGGACATCATCTGCAACATGAATTTTTTAAAGCACAGATTAATGCTTCCGAACCCTTAAAAAAACAACTATGGCAACAAACGGTTAAATCAAAAATTCAACATCAAGCTCAATTACTTGAGAAAATTGGACAAGCTAATACTCCTCTAAATTATTATGCTTCAAAAGTATTAAGTGGAGATAGTGATAACAGAGAAGGTGCTGCTGCGGCTTATTATTGGAAGCACATTTTTGATTTTGATTTTAAAAGAGAAAGGTATGGCGAACATCCTAATGCTTTTTTAAATTATGGATACATTGTTTTGAGAGCTGCCGTTGCGAGAGCATTAGCCGGAAGTGGTTTATTAAATACCATTGGTATTCACCACAGAAATAAATACAATGCTTTTTGTTTGGCTGATGATATTATGGAACCATATCGTCCGCTTGTTGATATTAAAGTACTTGAAATTATAAATAATTACGACACAACAGAACTTACTACCGAGATTAAAGTCGAATTACTAAGCATACTTACTCAAAGTGTATATTATCAAAACCAAGTTAGCCCATTAATGGTAGCTCTAAACAAAACCACCAGCTCGCTTCAACAATGTTTTGCGGGTAGTAGTAAAAAAATTATTTATCCGAAATTATGGAACTAAATGCATATAGGGTTATGTGGCTATTTGTTTTCTTTGATTTACCTACCGAAACTAAAAAAGACAGAAGAAATGCTTCTTTATTTAGAAAAAAACTGCTACAAGATGGTTTTAGCATGATGCAGTTTTCTGTTTACACAAGACATTGTGCCAGTGGTGAAAGTGCTGATGTTCATGAAAAAAGAATAAAAAGTATGTTGCCACCATTAGGTAAGGTTAGTATCTTACGCATTACCGATAAGCAATTCGGGAACATTATGAATTATTGGGGTAATGTAAAACAGGATAATATTAAAACACCAACACAATTAGAATTGTTTTAACTTAAAACCCATCCCATTTGTCATGCAGGAGGCAACTAGCTATTTAAATAGTCAGTATTTTTTTATTTAAACTATAATAAATTTCCATTTAGGATTCTCTTGGGCAATTAATGCTTCTTTTTTCTCCCTGCTCAAATCTTTAATTTCTTTCTCTCTTTCAATTGCCATATTTACATCTGTGTATCTTTCATAATAAATTAGCTGATAACAAAAATACTTTCCTGCAAATGAATTTGGATTACCCCTATTTTCATAGTGTTGTCGCATTCTTACTTTCAAATCATTTGCTACCCCTGTATATAATACTGTTTTCTTCGGATTTGTTGTGATATATACAAAGTAGTTTCCTTTTAACATTAACCTTACTTTAAACTTTATATCAAATTTAATATTTATTTTTAACTCAAATTAAAACCCCAAACTTTCTGTCTAGCTAGGTTCTTCCTGAAGGATACCAACACCATTTGTCATGCAGGAAGCAACTAGCTTATTTTTTAACTATAAAGTTTGTGTTAACCTTTTAACTTATTTTTTTTCATAAAAGACAAGTCAGAAATTATGAGCATAAAAAAACACTAATTGATTTACGTTTTTTTATAGCAAAGAAGTTTTATTTAATCAAACCTACCTATTGGCAATAATATCATCTAATAAAGATATGCCTTCATCTATAGAATAGGTACTTGTAATCAATTTTTTGTCTTGCATTGTTCTAAATTGCTCAGGATAAATGATAATCATCTCATTTTCGTTAAGAATAGACCATACGACAGTTAAAGCCCCCTTGTAATACTTGGGTTTTCCAAATAAATTTACAATTGCATTTCTATTTAAGTTAACTACGGTATAACTCAATTTATCAAGTTTTTGCTCTTCATCATTTCTATTTACTAGCAATGTTTTAACTTCTCCATTAGGCTGCATAATACCTGGCTTATCAAGATTATAAATTCCAAAACCATTTAAAGTAAACTCCCTGATAATAATTGATTGAGCCGACATACTAGTGTTGTAAGCTATAGTTGAAGTAGAATAAACATCAAATTCACTTCTGTTTTCTTGTTTCTTTTTATTTTCAGCCATTTGGTTATTGTACTTATTCATTGCTTTTTTATACTGATTGGTTGCCACTACAGGTTTTACTTTTACCAAAATGGATGTATCTTCTTTAATTAGTGTTAATTGATAGTTGTTGCCAGAAAGTTTTTTCACCTCAGCATTGTCCCACTGTACATTATAATACATTGAATTAAATACTTCTCCTTCTTTTACTTCGAACATAGTGCCTTCATACTGACTTAACTCTGGATAGGTGCTCTTATCCAGCTCCATATCAAAAGCATAATTATTTTTATTTTGAGCTATAGGTTTTATTAAAGCTGTCTTGCCCGAGTTTGAATTCAACAATGTTTTGGTTTTAATTTCTTTACTTTCAACAATCCACTCTCCTTTAGCTTCATCAAACTCATAAAAGTTAAAATCTTGTTCGTTACTAGTTGATATAAAATCTAAATCAATTTTTTCATCTTGTTTCAAACTGATCTCCTTCCCATCTTGTGAGGCTTTTAACTCAAACATTCCTGCTGTTTCAAATACATACTCTACTCCTACCGAATCATAATTCATTGGTATACCACTTAAATAAACTTCTAAGGGATTGTGATAATCTCTGTAGTTAATTTCTACCTTACCACTTACAACATTACCAGCTTTATCAACTAACGAGTTTTTATAAATGGTAATTTTCGTACCATTCTCGGTAGTTATTTCTTCATCTTTTTGTGCATCTATTGTAAAATTTTCAAACGCTATTTCTTTTCCTAAAATTGGTGGTTTAATAAACGATAGTTTTCTATCTTCATTTGGCACATAGGTCAAATCTGTTGAGCCTTGTACATCATCAGATGTGTTACTATCATTTTGACAACTAGTAATAAACAACACGCTTATAGCAATGCTTAGGATGGTTTTTGATGTTTGCATAGTGATTGGTTTTAGAAGTTTAACTGATTTCTTATCATTTGCACTGAAGCAATTTTTTTATTTATAATATTCAATTGAATTAAGGCTTGTCTTTCATCATTTATCTCAATATTATTAAACTCATCGGCTGTTAAATACCCTATATCTCCATTTCTTAACCAAGCTATTAATATACATTCATCGTTTTTATTAAGTTCTACCGAAATAGTTTTTAAACCTTTAGAACCTGCGTATTTTTGATATCTTTTGTTGGTAATATCAACCACTAAAATATTTGTAATGGCTAGTTTGTCTCCATTATTTTTCTCATAAAGTGTTTTAGCCATATTATTCTCTTGAGAAAAATCTTGAGCGTTTAATAATGGAATTGATTTAATTTTATAACCATCTATATTAATGCTTCTAACTAGATTCTCAATTGTTGGAGATGCATTTCCCATTGCTTTTAATTCATTGGCAATAACTTTATCGTAATACAGTAACCAATCTTCTCTGGAAAGTTGCCTTTCTTCTTCTGTCATATAATTTGTCTGAAAAGATTTCCATAATTCTTCATCATATTTATTTATAGAAGTATAAAAAACAGCTTGTCTTTTGGCTAATTTTTTATCAAACTTTACCTTTCTTTTTTTTAATGTTCTCAAGTAATTTGCATAAACTTTCTCATATTTTTCTTGAGCTTCTTTTATACTACGAGTGGTTGAAGTATATCTAGGGTAAGCTTCAAATTCAATATATCCACTAAGATTTTTTAATTGAATAGTAAAAACTTGTGCGTCATTATCATAATAAATTCTAAAGTCTGTCCACTGTCTGCGTTTTTTTCTTTTAAAAAAAGACTTTCTTTTTTTATATACATATTTCTTTGCAAATTCTTTTCGAGTTAAATTTCCTTTATACACCCAAACCATACCTGTAAATGCATTTATTTCAGGATTATTTCTTGTTAAGGGAGATGCGTATCCATCATTTTTCTTGAAATTAAACCAAACTTCCTCTTTGTTTCCACCATCATAAACATCTAAGGCAATAATTTCATAATTCTCTCTGAATTGGTAATCTGGCGCGATTTTAATGGTATTCGCATAAGTAGTATCAAGGTACCTGCCTTCAAAAGATGTGGTATCAAATCTAGCTTTTCTATCGAAATCTTTAAAAATAAAAGGGTAATGCATATACGCCTGAGAAAAGATTTTTAAGTCACTTTTGTCAACTTTTATTTTTCCATAGGTAGCATTTTCATCACTTTCATTTTGTGAAAATAATAGTATAGGAAATAAGAAAAGAAATAAGAGAAAGTTTCTGTTCATAGAAAAAATAAACGAAACTGTGATGTAAATATTATTAAAGTAGATTTTCTTCATTGAAATTAATTTTAAAATCAACAAAGAAAATACAAAAATAAAGCCTAAAATTTTATTACTGATAAGGAGAGTAATAAGTCTCCGCAGTGGGCAGCCATTCTTTAATTCTTTCTACACGAGTATCGTAATGAGGATGTGTACTTAGAAATTCTGGAACACTTGTACCTCCACTTGCAGCATTCATTCTATCCCAAAAAGGTATGGCTTCTGATGGTTGGTAACCTGCCATTGACATAAATACCATTCCTAGTTTATCTGCTTCACTTTCTTGGTTTCTGCCAAAAGCCATTATTCCTACTCCTGTCCCTACCCCATAAGCTGCTAAAAACAATGCTTGTGTTTCTGATGGTTTTTCTCGCATATAAACGGCTAAAGCAACACCACCGGCAGCAGCCAAAATTCCTTGCGACATTCTTTCATTTCCATGTCGAGCTACAGCATGAGCAATTTCATGTCCCATAACTACTGCCAACCCTTCATCTGTTTTAGCAACTGGCAACAACCCTTGATAAACTACCACTTTTCCTCCCGGCATTGCCCAAGCATTTACAACATTTTGGTTCACTAAATTAAACTCCCATCTGTAGTTTTTTATTAATTTACTTTGTCCGTTATCTTTTAAATACCTTTCTACCGCATTGGCAATTCTACCTCCTACTCTTCTTACTTGCTTAGTCGCCTCAACATTATCGGCAACAGGTGGATTTTCTGTTAAAAATTGTTGGTATTGGGTTAAACTCATGCTCATTAATTCACTTTCGGGAACCAATAACATTTGTCTTCTGCCTGTAATGGGCACTTTTGTACAAGCTATTAAAGCCAGTATCAATACAACTGATGTTATTTTTGTTGCAATTTTCATATGTAATAAAAGATTAATTTATTTCTACTGTTAGTCCTGCATCAGAAAGAATAGCTAACATAGGTTCTAGTACTTCAAAACTACCTCTTTTAACCGAACACTTCCCTTTATAGTGGACTAACATTGCACATTGTTCTGCTTGTATAGCATCATGGTTACAAACTTTCATTAATAACTCAATCACGTAATCAAAAGTATTTACATCATCATTATATAACACTAAATGATTTTCTTTGATGGCTGTATTTTCTACTTCAACTTGTATCTCGGTTTCTGTAATCATAACATCTAATTTAGTTTACAAAGTTAACTTTTTTAAAGAAGAAAGATGGTTTTTAAAGCTTTATTCTAAAATCAGTATTAGTTAATACACTCCTAATTTTTTAATTTTTCACACAAATTAAAGTTAAATTTCACTAATTGTCACCAATTTAAAAACATCAAAGATGTTTTTTGTGTTCATCTTTTTTTTTATTTAACCAAGAAATTTGTGTAATCCGTGATAATTTGTGTTGTGGTATTTAAATGTAAGTATTTGAATTATTCTTACATTCACACATTACTCTACCTCTTTTATTAACTCTAAGGCTTCTTCAACTGGAATAATAGTGTTGTTTTTAAAGGCAATAACCGAAGGAGATTTAACACCTAGCTCTTTCATTTCTAATTGAGTATTTAATGCAGATTTATAATCTAATAAATTGCCAACAGTATATATAGTTTTATCTCCATCTTCAAAGTTTTCTATGTTTTTGTCTGAAAGTTTTAACAAAACAGCTGCATCTTCATTGGTAATTTCATCTGTAAACTCTCCAATTTTGACTTTAAAAACAATATCTAAACTTTCAGCAACCTGGCGTAATTCTTCGTCAGTTTTTGGCTTTGGAGCTACTACTACCTCTTCATTTGTATTAATTGGTTCAACTGTTTCTGATGTTGCTTCATTTGTATTGGTTGTCTCTACTGTTTCAATGGGTTCTTCATTATTTTCATTCGTTGTAGATGAAGTATTAGAAGTAGCATTTTCATTTTCAACTGTTGATGTTGATGTATTGTTTCCTGATGTATTATTGTTTGATGAAGTATTCTCATTAGTTACCTCAACCTCTGTTGTGTTATTATTTGCAGGAGATGAGTTGTTGCTACCTAACAATTCGTTAGCTTGAGTTACAGTAATTTTATTTCCATTTTGATAAGCGATAATAAAGGCATCGGTAATTCCTAAATTAACTGCTCTATTTTTAGCAGCATTAGCATCATTAAGATTCTTATAAATACCAGATGTATACCTTATCAATCCATTAGCTGTTCTTTCACTGTTTAATGGCGTTAGATTATTTAATTGATCAGCTGTAATTGGTTTAGAATAAACTCCAACTTGTATGGTATAGAAAACTCCTTCTATGTTTCTAACATCTTTAGAAATGCCATCTTTAACTTCTTCTGTATTGATTGGCGTATTATTATTAGTTGTTTGGTTATTGTTTGACGACTGCTGATTGTTGGTTTGTTTAGCTGTATTAGTAAAAGAAATTTCTTCTTCTGTTGTTGACGTTTCGTTCAGCATAGCACGTGCTTCATTAATGTTAATTCTTTTTCCATTAAAAAATGCCACAACAAACGCATCCGGATAACCCATTGTTCTAATTTCATTTTTAGCCATATTCGCTACATTAAATGTTTTGAACAAACCTGCTGTATAACGAGTAATTCCATTTCCGGCATCTTCAGCCATTAAAGGAGCAAAACCTTTGTAATGATCTTGTGGAATTGGATTTCTGAATGCTCCAATTTGGACTTTAAACACCAAACCTTCTGGTAATTTAGGGTTTTTAGGTATTCTCTTGTTTTCATTATAAGCAGATTCGTTTGGCGATGTAATGGTAAAAATAGATTCTGTTAATTCTTCTGGAATTTCATCGATATTAGCTACTGATTGTTGGTTATTATTCGCTTGTCGGTTGTTGTTTGTTGTCTGCTGGTTGTTGTTTGTTGTTACTTCTTCAGCTATTACATCATCTTCTGTGTTATTATTATTTTGCTGTTGGTTATTAGCCGTCTGTTGATTGTTATTTTTTGTTGTTTCTTCAGTTAGTATATCCTCCTCAGTATTATTAGTTTGTTGTTGGTTGTTAGTAGTTGACGATTCTTCAGCAAGTACATCTTCCTCATTTTTATTATTAGCCTGTTGTTTTCTTTGGTTTTCAGGAAGACTGCTATTCACTTCATTAGTATAGTCAGCTAACATATCACTAGATGTATCATTGGTTTTTTCAAGAGCAGCAAAGCCAAGAGCCAAATTTTCATCTTTGTTAGCAACCATATTTTTGGCTTTTTTGTTTTCTTCTAAAGCTTGCTGTTCTTTAGCTGCAGCTTGTTCTCTAAGTTCTTTTGCTTTTTGTTCATTTTGGGCAATCATCTCGTCCAACTTCTTCATTTGATTAGCCAATTTGTTTTTATCAGCTTCAGTTGCTGCTGCTTGTTGCAATGCTTGAAGTGCAACACCTAACTGTTTTTGATCGTCAGCTTCTTCTTTAGCTTTATCGGCAGCAATATACTCTACTTGCGCTTCTTTTACCAACCTTCTAGAACTTTGTTTTAACTCCTTGTATTCTTTAAATTCAGGTGTGTTGGTAATGGCTGCTTTTTCTTCAGGAGTAAGGCTTTGAACATAACTTTCCTCTTCTGGTGTTAATACTGTTGCCACCAACTCTTTTCTTTGTGTTGCTAATTCTTCTAAATACAATTCCTCTTCCGCTTCCATTTCTTTCACTTCTGCATAAATTACTTCTGCTTCAGTATTTTTTCTATCTGCTTCTTCTCTTTTTTGCTTGGCTTCTTCAACTAACGCTTGTTTTTCCTTTCTATTTTTAGTGTTCTCAGCAGTTTCATCAAGTTGCTTAGCTTCTTGGTTTAGTGTAATGGCTTCTTTTTCTAATTGAATAGCTTCTTGTTTCCTTTCTTTTGATGGTAGTTCAATATTCTTAGGTTCATAAACGGTTACTTGTTGAGTATTTGTTGATGTCTGTTTTTGGTTGTTTGCTGATGGCTGTCTATTATTAGTAGCTTGCTGATTGTTATTGTTTGTAGTTTCCTCTGCTATTATATTTTCCTCTGTATTATTGTTGGTTGATTGAGTTTCGTTAGTTGTTATTTGCTGACTGTTGTTTGTTGTTTCTTCAACAATTACATCATCCTCTGTGTTATTTTGATTGTTATTTGTAGCGGCAATAGTAGAAGTTGAGCTTATTTGCTCTAACAACCCAATGGCATTTTGTTGTTTTTCTATGGCTTCTTTTTCTAATTTACTTGCTTCATCTAACAAATCTTTTTTCTGTTTAAAATTGTCGGTAGTAACTGCTTGTTGACGAGCATTCGAAGCTTCATTAAATAAAATAACAGACTCATCGTTAATCAAATCTGCCAGAATATAATTATCATTAGTTGATTGTTCTTCAACAGATTTTAAAAGTGTATTTACTTTTGTCTGATTGTCTTTAAATTCTGTTGAGTTAGCTCTTTCGTACAAGGTTGCTATTTCAATTTCCTTATCATTTGCTTCATTATTAATTTTTTCAGCTTCAACTAATTTCTCTTCTTTTTCTGTTGTATTTGTTGTTTTATACGCTTCATCTTCTGTGTTATCCGCTTTCTCTTTTAATGCATTTACTTCGGCTGTAAGGTCATCAACATTGGCAAGTATGTTTTTGGCATTAGTTGAGTTATAAGTTAAAGATGAATTTCCCTTATTAACTTGGTTTTGAGCTGTTGTGTTTGAAGTAGTTGTTTCATTTACTACAACTTCATTAGTAGTCTCATTAGTCGATGTTGATTTAACTGCTATAAGTTCTGTTTGGAAAATATTTAATTGAGCAATTTGAGTTGATTTCTGCTCTTTTAAATCAGCAATTCTGTTCTCAATTGTTGCTTTCTCATTTTCATCATCAGTAGCAATTAATCGCTCATTCTGATAAGCTATTTCTTCATCTATAGCTTCAATCCAATTGGTAGTTACCGCAACTTGTTCTTCACTAATTTTAACTTTATTATCAGAACGTAATTCTAATGCTGCTAATTGATTTTCATATTCAGTAGCATAATCATTTACACTTCCATCATTGTTAATTGTAATGTTATTATACTTTGCAGCATTAACTTTCTGATTGGATGAAGTGGTGTTATTTTGATTGTTGTTATTAGTTTCATTACTAGCTAACTCATTGCTTTCAATATTATTTCCCGCAATTTTATTTTCGATATCTTCCACATAAGCTAATTCATCTTCTGTAGCTGCCAGTGCTTTTGCTTGTGTTAAAAATAAAGCCGTAAATTCTTGTTTATCTTGCAAATCAGAAGTTAATTCATCTAAATCTTCCTGAATTGCAGGAGCTTCATTAGCATCTGCCTCAACTAATTCAATTTTCTTTAAGGTAATTTCTTGCTCAGTTGCATCTGCCCACTTATTGTAAATTTCTGCTTTCTGAGCAAAAAGTTTAGCTGTTTGTTCATCAGCAGGCAATTGTTCTAATTCTTCTAAAAACTGTGCATTGTAATCAATAACATTTCCATCTTTATCTATAATAGAAGTTTCATATTTTTTAGTAGTTGCTTTTGAAGATGTTGTTGTGTTTAAACTATTGTTATGATTATCAGCAATCGTATTTGTAGAAGAGTTATTATTTGTTTCATTTTGTTGTGCTAAATTAGTTTGCAGATCAATTTCTTCTTGTTTCTGTTCTTTTAGTGTTTCTAATTGAGTGATGATCTGTGATAACGTTCCTTTTTCTTCAAGAGAAGTTGAGCTATTTTTCAAGCTGTTTTTAATCTCAATATCTTCCTCAATAGCTGCTATCCATTGTTCATTAATATCAACTATTGCTGTTGGATTATTACTATTTTCATCAATCTGATTAGCATATTTAGCATTATAATCGATTAGGTTGCCATTATCATCAATAATGTCATAATCATCTTTCATTGCAGTTAAGTTGCTAGTATTAGCACTTGTTGTATTTGTAGATGAACTTGTAGCCGGATAATAACCCAACACCCCTTCTTCTTCGAAAAATTTAATATTACTTTCTGTTGCAAGAATTGTCTCATTAGCAAGTGAAGGAGATTTTGTTGTTTGTTTTTTTGCTGCATTAATAACATTTGCTAATAAAGCGGCTTCACTTCTAGCTTTGTCCAGCTCTTGTTTCGCAAGTAGTTCTTTTGCTTTAGATTTTCCTAACTGAAACTCTAAATCTTCTAAATCAATTTTATATGTTGCCAATTGATCTTGTAAAGCTTCTTTATCTTTAGCTTTTTTTGTAGATGCTATTTGAGATTCAATGTTTGCTATAGATTTTTCTAACTCTAGTTTTCTATTGGTGTAGCCTATTACAATATCTCTTTGTTTTTGATACTCGGATTTAGCAGTTTTAAGATTTTCATCAGCCAATTTAGTTTCAACCTCAACAGCTGATTTTTCAAAATAAGCAGCAGCCTCAATTTTTTCTATTTCTGCCATTATTAATTCTGCTTCACTTCTATTCCCTGAAGTAATTGCTGCCTCTAACTTTTGTTGATATTCTATTAATTTAGGTTTATCTGAGTTTCTTTCAACAGATTCATTTTGAGTTACTCGTGCTAATTTTAATGCTAATGACGCTGAATTTACATCTTCAGCAACTACATCTTTATTTTTAGTATCCTGATTGTATTCCTTTTTAGCTGCGTTAGTTTTAGTAGCAGCATAATTAAAATAAAAATCTTTTTCTTCTTCAGACTTTTTAGTTTTCTGAAGTAATTCACTTACTTTTTTACTGGCAACTGCTTTTAGTTTATCATCAGAGTAATCAGCATATTCAGAACTTGAAGTTTCGTTAGCTGCCAATGTTGATGAACCATCATTAATAGATTTTAAAGCATCTTCTTCAGAAATATTTACATCTAGCTTAGCTTGCTGTTTCAATAAATTCTGAACAATAATTGGGTTGGAAATATCAAATTCGTCCTCTTGGTCGAACAAGTTTTTAATTACCAACTTCTCATTATCACCTGTTCCTACCAACAATAATTCTTGTTTTAAGAGTTTAAACTCAGTCATTTTAGGCAATTCAATAATTGCAGAGTGAATTGGTGCTTCATTAGTGGTTTCAACAATCAATTTATATTTTTTCTCATCGGCAGGAAAAGTCAATAAATATTCTCCACTATTTTCATCTGTATTATAAACACCATATTTGGTATTATCCATAGCATCTACAATAGATATAGTAGCATTTTTAAGCGATGGGTTTTCTTCAGAAACAAATAAGCCTTTAATAATTGGATTATGAAGTGGTTCTGGCTCTACCTTAACCTTATAAACGGTAAGTTCATTTTGTTTACTTGCTCTTGAAGATGCAAAATATGCCAACTGATTATCAATATCGCTAATATATAATATGTCATCATCTGGCGTATTAATAGGAAAATCTAAATTTACTGGAGTTGACCAAGTTCCAGAAGCTTTGTCATAAATAGATTTAAAAATATCATAACCTCCCATACTGTTATGTCCTTTGGAAGAAAAATAAAGTGTTTTTCCATCTGGATGTAGAAAGGCGTAATCTTCATCATAAGGCGTATTAATTACATCTCCTAAACTTATTGGGTCAGAAAACTGATTAATCCCAATTTTTTCAATTTTATAAATGTCTTTATTAGAGCCTTTGTCTCCATAAGAAGAAAACACAACCACATTTAAGTTTGGATCTGAATACAAAATAGAATATTCATTTTCTTTCTTATCTACTTTCATTTTAAATTCATCGGGCTTTACAATTACTTTTCCTTGCAAACCTCTTAAATCATAACTTCTAAAAAATTCTGATTCTTTAATCTCTTTTTTACTAATAACACCAATTTTATTGATTTTTTTAAGCAATTGTTGTCCGTTTTTACACATTTCAATGTGCCTGTCTATAGCATATTTTTCATGTTCTTTAGAAGAAGTCTTACTTTTATATTTATTGAAATAAACAATTGCAGAAGCAAATTCATAATTATGATGGTAGGCTTTTGCTAAATAATAATACGCTAACGGATCTACATTTGGACGGGAAGCTGCAAAACTTAAATAGTTAATAGCTTTTTCTTTATCTCTGGTGGCATAAAGATAACAAGCACCATATTTATAATTGTAATTTAAGTCTTTAGGGTAGGTACTAAGTAACTGAGAGTAAAGCGGCAATGCTTCTATAAAATTCTCTTTTTCAAAGAATTCGTCTGCTGCTTTTTTAAGCTCTTCCTCTGAATTATATTGAGAATACACTACTGTTGAGTTAGCAAAAACCAACAGCAGAACTAAGTATATTTTTAATAATAATCTATCTAACATTGCAATAACTACAATTTGGCAAATGTACAATTTTATTGCATTGATGCAAAAAACACTTAATATTCCTAAAATTATTATTCAAAACTTCTTAAAAAATCTCTTTTTTTCTTCTCTGATGAATACATAAACTGATATGATTGCTGTCCTTTTTCAGTTTTAGCTTTTCTTTTATCTGGCTTAGTTTCTTTAATAATGGTATTAAAATCATTATCAGAAGAAATTACCTGAAGTATCCCTCTAGTATAATTAAAGAAAAACCAATTATTTTTATCCACTTCTAAATAGATAGTAACAATATCACCACTTCTTTTCTTCACAATTTCTATATGTCCATCAACATATTTATTAACTTGGTCTTTATCTAAATTGCTAATTCCAATTTTACCAAAAGACCTGTAAGCTTTTTCTTGCTGATTCCATTTGAATTTCACCTCATTAAAAACAATAGTTTTTCTCATTGTTTCAGGCACTTTTTTATATGCTCCGTATAAATTCAACTGAGCAATCAACTTATCCCCTTCATCTTTTCCAAGCAATTCTTTAATTCCTTTTTCAAATGTTGGTCTATCTAATTTTACTGGATCTAATGCTGAAGCTTCTGTTAATTTTTTAGTTAATATCTTCATTGCATTGTCTTCCATAAAAAAGTTGGTTGACATTACTAAATCAAATATAGCTTCATTATCTAACTGATTATGATGAACAACACCTGCTGAGGAAATTTCAAACTGTCCAGTTTCTGCTCCTAAATCAATAGTTCCTTCTCCATAAATTTTACATGTTTTAGTACTTAAACTCAAGTAATTTCCACCAAAAGACATTTCTTGTAGTTTGTCTTTATTAGAGATCCTATATTCTTCATTTTCTTTGTCAAAATAAAGGAAGCCCTGAGCAGGAATAACTTCTTGATGGCTATACGTTATTTTTCGATTTAAAAATGTTGAATAAATCCCCAAAGAATCTGAGCTCAACATTACAGATGCTAGCAACTTATTTCCTTCAATATCTTTAGTAGTACTATCAATCGGTATATATATTGAGGTTGGATCTATTGGTGTTTTAAAGGTAAACCAATTTTTACTTAATAAATCACAATCGTGTAAAATCCTAGCTGTTCCGTTAAAAGTTAAAAATTGGTTATTAGCATACAATTCAACTTTACCATAATATTCATACTGTGGACTTAACTTAAAACCATCTTCTTCCAAAATGTCCGCATTTGCAATGGTTTGTCCAGTAGTGTCTACATCAATAGATTTTAAGTAAATTGTTTGAGATTTTTCTAGTTCATCCATATAATCTATATATCCCGAACCTGCATATTTTTTCTTTCCAAAAACATTAACAGATGCATTATAAATATCGTGATTTTGAGTGATATAACTAGCTACAATTCTTGCATTGTTAAGCGTTCTCATTTGAGCATTTTTATCTATAATCAGTTTAGAGCTATCAGGATATATCATTGCATCAGCAATATTCATAAACTTAACACCATCGGCATATATAACTTTTTTTCTGATATCATATCTTGCTTTGGTTGAGAAAAAACTAAGTGAATCTTGCTTTTCGTGTACAGAAATAAATTGAGCTCCTTCTAAAGCAACTCCTGAAGCATCCTGTGCCTCTTGTTTTCCTGCAGAAAGTTCAATATTATCGTTATCCATATACCATTTAAATTCATCCATAAAACAGATGTATTTCATTGGTTCAAAATTAATTACAGAGCCTTCTCCATTAGATTTAAACAAACCATTTCTTTCTTTAAAAGAAACAAAAGCGTTTACATTTTTAGTTGAAAAAGCAAGTGCATTTCCGTCTCCGGTAAAATCTTTTAGTCTAAAATCAGCTGTATCAGAGCTAAAATCTTGATATTTAAACTTTATAAGATTGGCTTCCATTTCTGCTTTTTCAAATTCAAAAATTCCATTACCTGACAACCCATCTGGTTCAATAATGGTTTTACCGTGCATTTTAGACTTCATATCATACATTGCAATAGGTTTATCAATAACTGTATGTGTCATAAAATTTTGAGATGGGCTCCAAAACATAGCTATATTCTCTCCATCAACTGGTGGAAATTCAATAGCATTTGGATTTTCTTTTACAATAAATCGTTGAGAAATAGCTTTTGTTGAGTCTGGAAAGAAAATAAAATTATCGGAATAGGTTGTTGATGCAATATAATCAAGCTCTCCATTACCTCTAAGTCCTTCATGACTTAATTTTATGTCATTTTTAAACACACCCTTTCCTGCATACATTGGCATTCCGTCTGGTGGAGTTTTTTTAACAAACCCAAGCGAATGGTCGGGCTGAAGCGTAAGAGTTTCTTTTATATCTGGAAAAATTCCACTAGATACAAGTGTTCCGTCAAAACGGAGCGATTCATTATCAAAATCAGCCAAACTATCAATGGTAAATGGTTTTACATGAAAATAAAAATCGTCTTTTCCATAAACTCCACCTTGTATAGATTTTCTATCGTAAAACACATAAGAATCCCTAAAACTATTAAAAATTGGATATTCATGAAATGGTTTTATTCCTGATTTGTTAGTTGGTTTATCTATTAATAAATCTCCATTGATTTGCTGTATTACAGTTTTTACCGGCTTGATAATAGGCTTTCCAAATTCATCATTTTTTCCAGTCTCTGCATAAATTCTTAATGAATCTACATTCGGCATGTCAATTTTAAAATCATCATATTTAAAATAAAAATCATGTCCCATAAAATCAAAACGACCTGCCTGTACCACTCCACTGAATTTGAAATCCCTGTTCTTTTTAAGGGTTATTTCTCTATTTGCAGGGTAAATAATTACCTCTTGAGAGTCACTTAAGTTAATACTTTTCACACCCTGCATTTGAACGTCATAATTCAATAAACTCAGTGTAGCATTATTTGGTGCCTGAGTATTGGAATAAAAGCCAATTACATCATAATCAATATTCCCACCACTAGCACTCACCCAATTTTTAAGTTTATCTTTAACTGTAAAGGTTTTATTTTCATAATCGTAAATTATAAACCCCTTATAAGATAAATCTAACAAAAACACTTCTAATTGTTCCGTAGAATATCTCATATGGTTAGCTAATTGACTAAGTGTTATAAAATTTGTATCAAGTTTATGTGTTAAAACTCTTAAAGCATATAAAGGATGTTGGGTACCTGTCCCTAAAAAACTCATGTATGCATCCATTCTAAAAAAGTCTTGTGAAATAAATACTGCGTCTGTTTTAGTTCCTCCTACTAAGTTTCTAAACTGCACCATTGGTGAATCTACTGCCCAAGTTAAGTATTCAAAATCCATATCTATTTTATGATAAGAATTTGAATAAGGTGCTTTTTTTAATCCTTTATTGTCTCTAATTAAGTTAAGTTGTCTTTTATCAAAGAAAAATTTAAAAATTAAACCCGGATGGAAAATTGAATCCTCTTTTAAATACATAGTAAATGAAGAGTTTTCGGAAACTATCCTGTCTGGTTTAATAATAAATGCCTGAGATGACATTTTTACAAAAGGCAATTCTTTTCTGTAAAAAATAACATGTGCTTGATCTTCCCCTGCACCTCTACCTATAACTTCATTTCCATGTAAAGCAAAACCACCAATATAATCTACACCTTCTACAATTTGCTTAATTTGTAACCTCGCATTTGCGGATTGAAATCTTGGATAAGTTGCTTTTTCTTCTGTAATATTAGCCAATACTTTTTCTCTCACACTACCCTTCATAGGTTCATCAAAATAATAAAGATCATAAAAAGTAACATTACTTACTTCGTATTGAGGGGATTTAAGATGAATATTATATTTATCATCAATTACAGCATAAACAGAATCACTAGGAAAACCTGCTCTTTCCCAAGTAATTTTACCGCCTTCTCCATACCAAATTTCTTCTGTTGGATAATATTTACCTCTAGTATCAATTATTACAGCACTATCTCCTTTAGAGTAACAGGTTAAATTTAATGCTTCAAATTCAATAAATGGAAGACTATCAAATCCAAAAGTATAATTACTGTTGTTTGATTTCCATTCAGTTGCTGCCGAACTGTATAAAGCATTTTTTTCAAACAAATCGTTACATGCTTGTAAATAATCAACAAATTGCTTCCTTGCAGTTGATGCCGATTTTGAAGTTGCTTCACCTAAAATAAGTTTTTCTAATATTTTTTGCCAACTAAAAAAGCTACTTTCTGTTTGATATTTACTGTTTACAAAAAATGATATAGTTTTAATATAATTACTAAAATCAGGAAAGGCTTTCTTTTTGTTTACCAACATTAAGTTGCTAATTCTATACACATCTTTTCTTTGCTCATCTGAAAACTTACCACCATACCATTGCCACGAAAATTCATCCATAATAAATTTACCATCGCCATCTCTAGAAGCTCTTAAAAAAGATTCCATCTCGTTAAAAAACTCAGTAGAATCTGGAGTAAAACTCTTTATCTTACTAACTTGAGAGTAAGTAGTAAGTGTAAATAATAGCATTAAAAATAAAGTTAGTAGCTTCTTCATATTTTAGATTATTATTTTTTACTTTTTAACAAACTCCAACATTGTCCATTCATTTTTAGTGTTTTCAAAAATTAAAGTCATCCCTATTTTATTGGCTTCTTCAGTTAACACCTCCTTATCAATAGAAAAAAAACCACTTAACAACAGTAAACCATTAATATTAAGAGCATCCGCATAAAAATGCATATCTCTCAATAGTATATTTCTATTAATATTAGCAATAATCACATCAAATTTATTGGTTTTAATCTGGTTAGCATCTCCTAAAATAACTTCAATATCAACATTGTTACGTTCACAATTTTCAACGGAGTTGGTATATGCCCACTCATCATTATCAATTGCTAAAACTTTGCCGCAATTTCTTTTCTTAGCTAAAATGGCTAAAATTCCTGTTCCACAACCTATATCTAGAACAGATTTGTCGTTTAAATCTAAATTTAACAAACGACTAACTATTAAATGAGTAGTTTCATGGTGTCCTGTACCAAAAGACATTTTGGGTTCAATAATAATATCTATTACATTGTCTGTAGGTTTTTCATGGAATGGAGCCCTAATCATGCACTTTTCATCTACAAAAATGGGGTCAAAACTTTTTTCCCACTGTTCATTCCAATTTTGTTGAGCTATTTTATTAATAGTATAGTCAATTTTAAATTCTTCATTAGATAGCAAACTGATTTGTTCAATATTACTTTCATCAAAATCAGTTTCTTGAATATACGCTTCAAAACCATCTTCTGTATCTACAAAACTCTCAAAACCAATTTCGGCAAGTTCTGCTATTAAAATTTCTCTCCCCATAACTAATGGAGAAACCTTTGCTAAAAATTGAATATAATTCATGTGTTAAGTTGTATTTTACTAAACTTGGTCACATGCAACTCCTTGTTTAATCATTATCTTTTGTGGACTTTTGATAGGGTCGTTTCATGTAATTTACCTTTTCCTTCAAACTTATTCAAAATAAAATAAGCTATTTATTGGCAAACTTACACAAAACGAATGAAAAACCTATATAGAGATAAACCCTAACATTTTAAAATAATAATCAAATTCAGATTATTAATAAGATATTAAACTATCATTAACTTAATTTTATAAACTCTAATTTGTTGTAAATTAAAGATTACACACTTCTTCATCTTATTAAAAGGTATTTTTGTCTAAAATCATTTTTAAAATCAAGTTGTAATCCTATATTTGTTGCTCAAAAAAATAAAATAAAAATTCACATTTTATGAAACTTAATTATATTTTACCTTTAGTAGCAGTATCGACATTAATTACAATGCTATCTTGCGGAGGTGGAGATGGAAAAGAAAAAACAGAAGTTAATATCGACCCTGTAGTTATCAGCCACGAGTTATCAGATGCACAAATGCTTAATCCAATAAATTATTCTGATGCAGGTGCTGGTTATATTTTGTCAAATATATTTTATTCATTATTAGAAATTGATTTTAACACCTTAGAGTTAGTTCCTGTAGTTGCTGAAAGCAGACCAGAAATTGAAGAGACTGCAGACGGGGGAATGCTTATTACCTACAAAATTAGACCTGAGGCTAAATGGGATAATGGCGAACAAATCACTGCTAAAGATGTTGAATTTGCATTAAAAGTGATAAAAAATCCTAAAGTTGACAACCTAAACAATAAACCTTATTTTGAATTTATTGAAGATATGAAATTTTATGAGGATGATCCTCTTAAATTTACATTTATTTGTAAAGATGTTTATATTCTTGCGGAAGTTCAAAGTGGTGATATTGATTTAATGCCAAGACACATTTATGACCCTAAGGGTTTAATGGATGAATTCACTATAAAACAACTTGCAGAAAATGCACCTGAATTAGCTACGAATCCTAAAATTGTAGAGTTTGCTAAAGATTTTAACTCAGAAAAATACCAAAGAGACCCTCAGTTCATTCAAGGTTGTGGTCCATACTTATTAAAAGAATGGCAAACTGGTCAAAAATTAATTATTACTAAAAAAGAAAAATGGTGGGGAGATCAGTTGGCTGATAAAGGAATGCATTTCCAAATTTATCCTCCAGAAATTGTTTACCAAACTATTAATGACCAAACTACTGCCAAAGAAGCTTTGATTGCTGGAAAAGTAGATGTTATGAGAGGAATAAAACCTCAAGATTTTCAGTATTTACCAAAATCGAAAAAATTTGTAAACAACTTTGTTGCGCACACCCCTCCTCAAATGGCGTATACTTATTTAGGATTAAATGTTAGAAAACCTATGTTTTCTGATAAAAGAACTAGACAGGCTTTAGCTCATTTAGTAGATGTAGATAAAATTATTGAAGTTGTTGTTTTAGGTTACGGAGAAAAAGCAATAGGACCTATTCATCCTGCAAAAACAAAACAATATAACAACAATATTTCTCCTTACCCTTACGATGTTGAAAAAGCTAAGGCTTTATTAGCAGAAGCTAGCTGGAAAGATTCTGACAATGATGGGATTTTAGACAATGTCATTGAAGGTCAAATAATTAAATTTGAATTTAATTATTTGTACAACCAAGGAAATGACAGTAGAAAGGCTGTAGGTTTATTATTGCAAGAAGAAGCTAGAAAAGTTGGTATTACAATTAATGTACTATCTCAAGATTGGTCTATTTTCTTGGAAAGTACCAAACAACATGATTTTGACATGTATTACGGAGCTTGGATTAGTACACCTATTCCTACCGACCACAAACAAATTTATCACACAGTTTCCTACAATGGAGGTTCTAACTATACAGGTTTTGGTAATGACCAAACGGATGCACTGATAGATTCTATTAGAATTACTTTAGACGAAGATAAGAGAGCTAAATTAAACCATAGATTTCAAGCAATTCTTCATGATGAATGTTCTTACATTTTCTTATATTATCCTAAAGAAAAAATTGCGATTCACAAAAGATTTTCTAATGCTGAAACTAGTCCTATGAGACCAGGTTATAGAGTTAGTGGTTTTTCTACTCAACAAGCAAGTGCGGTAAACTAAAATAAGTTGTTATATTTACACCCAAAATTTAAAATAACAATTTAATAAGGTGCGTCAATAAAGCTAAGAAAAAGGAAATGTTAAAGTATATTTTTAAAAGAATCTTAATTTTTATCCCTACGTTAATTGTGATTTCACTAATGACGTTTGTGATTAGCATCAACGCTCCTGGAGACCCTGTAGAAACCATGCTTAACCAAAATGTTGGTGGAGAAGGAAGGTCAGGTGAAAAATTAGCCAGTGAAAAAACTTATAACGAAAAAAGAAAAGAATTAGGTTTCGATCGACCTCTATTCTATTTTTCATTTACCAATAAAACCTATCCAGATACCCTCTATAAAATCCCCAAGAAGGCTCATCGAGAAACGCTTCAAAGACTATCTTACGAGTATGGTGTGTGGGAAAATGTTTCAAATTACTATCAAGCCTTAAGAACCTTAGAGTTTAAAATTTTTGAAATTATGCCTTCTGATGAAAACTCTTCTAAATTAAGAAATATTAAAGACAACCTCAGCTCCCTTTACTTGACACACGATGAAGCTGAAATTAAACAAACCATAGAAAGTGTAGAGTTTGATATTTTTAAAGATAATAACATAAAAAAAACTGCTGAAACAGATTTTTTCAATCTTAAAAATAACTTTGAGCACCTCATTTTTAATAAACAAATAATTAATAGATACCTTCCTACCATTTATTGGTATGGTTTTGACAATCAATACCACAATTGGATTTCTAACTTTATTGTTGGTGAATTCGGAAAGTCTTATATTGACAAAAGACCTGTTAGCTCAAAAATATTTGATGCTTTAAAGTGGTCTATGATTTTGAGTATTCTATCTATTATTATAGCCTATATTGTTGCTGTTCCTCTTGGTGTTAAATCTGCAGTAGATAAAGGAAAAACTTCTGAAAAAATTATTACTACAGGCTTATTTTTACTTTACTCTTTACCCAACTTCTGGATAGCTACTATGTTAATTCAGTGGCTTGGTGATGGAGATGGATTAGGATGGTTCCCCACACATGGCTTAGGTGAATTACCAGAATCTGCTCCTTATTGGGATAGGTTTTTTGAAACAGCTTACCATTTTATTTTACCATTATTCTGTTTAACTTATGCTTCATTTGCATTTATTTCCAGACAAATGCGTGGTGGAATGTTAAATGTTTTAGAAATGGATTACATTAGAACTGCTCGTGCCAAAGGACTTAAAAAACAAGTAGTAATTTGGAAACATGCTTTTAGAAACTCTTTAATACCTATTATTACTTTATTTGCCAATATTTTCCCTGCTGCTATTTCTGGCTCTTTCATTATTGAGGTAATTTTCTCTATTCCTGGAATGGGACAACTTACCTTACAAGCAATCTTCCAAAGAGACTACCCTATTGTATTTACTGTATTGATGTTTTCTTCAATATTAACCCTTGTAGGTATTTTAATTGCAGATATTATGTATGCTTTTGTTGACCCAAGAATTTCCTTTTCTAACAAAAAATCTTAATCTATGAACAACTTGTTTAATTTATTCAATAGAAGAAAAAAAAGAGAAGCGGAAACCCTCAACCTTCAAAATAACAATGAGAGTTATTGGAAAATTGTTAGGCAACAATTCAAAAAAAATAAAATAGCTGTTTATTCATTAAGAGTAGTATTTATTTTTGTTTTCATTGCCTTATTTGCAGATTTCTTGGCTAATGAAAAACCACTAGTTGCTAAGTATGAAGGAAATATTTACTTTCCTGTAATGAAGGAATATGCTGTAGATTTAGGCATATCCGACTGGCAAAATGAATTTAGAAATGTTTCTTGGAGAAGCTTAAAATACGATTGGGTAGTTTGGCCTCCAGTTCCTTACTTACCTAGAAACATTGATGTTTCTAATACTTGGGCAGACCCTAGAGGTGAACAAAATGTGGAATCTTTAAGGTGGAGACATTGGCTTGGTACAGATGATTTAGGACATGATGTACTATCTGGCATGATACACGGAACACGTATTGCACTTTTAGTTGGATTAGTTTCTATGGGTATTGCTGCCATTATCGGAATCTTTTTTGGTGCTGTGGCAGGTTATTATGGAGATGAAAAATTAAAAATGAGTATTATTACTATACTACTTTACGTAATTGGTTTTACACTTGCAATTTTCTATGCATTTGGGACTCGTTCGTATGCTTTAGCAGATTCAATAGGCACTTCCTTTGGGAGTTTTTTGTGGGAATTTTTATTGAGCATTTTACTTTTTATTTCAATAATGTATGTATTTAAACTTATTGCTTCTTTAATTAAAAAACTACCTTTTCAAGTAAAAGAAATAAGCATTCCTATAGATATTTTAATAAGCAGACTTATAGAAATTGTTGTTTCAATTCCTCAACTATTTTTAATTATTTCAATTGCTGCAGTTGTTGCCAAACCTTCTATTTTTATTGTAATGGTAATTATTGGACTTACAACTTGGACAGGAATAGCCAGATTTACACGTGCTGAATTACTAAGAATCAGAAATTTAGAATTTATTGAAGCTGCTAATGCTCTTGGTTATAAAGAATGGAGAATTATTGTTAAACATGCCTTACCAAATGCGCTATCACCAGTTTTAATTGCCATAGCTTTTGGTATTGCTTCTGCAATCTTAATTGAGTCTACCTTATCATTTATTGGTGTTGGTGTTCCGGCAGAAACCATTACTTGGGGATCTATGCTTTCTAAAGCAAGAGCAGTTTCTTCTGCTTGGTGGTTGGCTATAATTCCTGGTTTCGCTATCTTTATAACCGTTACCATTTACAACCTAATTGGCGAAGGTTTAACAGATGCTATGAATCCGAAATTGAAAAAATAAAAGCTTATTTTTGCTTTATAAATTTTTTTCAAATCATAGTTTATGAAAATTGCTTTATTCCCGGGTTCTTTCGATCCAATAACCATAGGTCACGAAAATATTATTAGAAGAGCATTACCGCTCTTTGATAAAATAATAGTTGGTATTGGTATTAACACCACCAAAAAGTATTTATTCTCTCTAGAGCAACGCGAAAAATGGATAAAACAAGTTTTTGCTGATGAACCCAAAGTAGAAGTTAAAAGTTATGAAGGTTTAACAGTAGATTTCTGTAAAAAAGAAAATGCCAATTTTATTGTTAGAGGATTAAGAAATAGTGCTGACTATGGTTATGAAAGTAACATTGCACAAATGAATCAATACCTCCACCCTCTTTTAGAAACTATATTTATTCAAACAACTCCTGAGCTTTCCGCAATAAATTCTACAATTGTGCGTGATATAATCATTAATAAAGGCAATGCTTCTAAATTTGTACCTATTGCCATCAATAATGATTTTAAAAATTAATCCATGTTGAAACAAATATTTATCATTCTTTTTCTTGTTACCAACTTAATATCTTTCGCAAGTAATACAGTAATAAAAGGCATTGCTAAAGATTTTAATAATAGCGAGCTTTCTATTTATGTTTACGATGATTTTATAACGAGTACAAAAGAAAAAATTGGTTTCTCAAAAATTGGCAACACCAATAATTTTGAATTTAATATTGACATCAATACCATAAAAAAAGTGGAACTCGCTATTGAAGATAAAACTACTTGGTTTTTTATAGAACCAGGGGGTGTTTACAACATTACCCTAAGCTACGACCCAGAACTTAACAAAGGTAGAATTTACGATCGTTTTCTCTCTTTAAAATTTAACTTCCCTGCACCTAATGAACTAAATCAATTAATTGCTAAATTCAATAGAAAATATGATGATTTTGTGAGTAAAAATGAATCTATTTTTTTAAAAAGAGATGGCTCTATAACGCCTAAAATTCAAGAATTTGAACAACACATATTAAATGAATTTAAAAAATATAATAATGATTTTGCTTCTAATTATGCCCAATACACTATTGCTTCAACTTTTAATTCTATAGATATATCTTATTACAAAAGCGACAAAAAAACTTTGGATAAAGCTGATATTTTCATTAAATACCTTCAGGATAAACCAATTTTATACAACAATCCTGAATACATGAACTTTTTTACAGCTTTTTTTAAAGGTGAAATAAAGAAATTAACACTTCAATTGCATGGTATGGACATTACCAAAGCTATCAACGAAGAAAATAGCTATAACGCTCTATTAAAAGCGCTAGGAAAATATCCTTTCTTGGAAAATAAAGAATTGCTCAACTTATTTTTAATAAATGGTCTTAAAGAAATTGGCAATGATAAATATTTTAATCAAAAAAATATTATTTCAATCCTAACTCATTTAAAAACCAACAGCATTTATCCCGAGCAAAAAAAAATTGCCGACAATGTAATTACCAAAATAACCTACAAAAAATTGGCTAAAGGAAGCAAAGCTCCAACATTTAAACTTCCTACAATAGACGGAGAAGAAATCACTCTAACTGACTTTATGGGAAAATATGTCTATATCAACTTTTGGGCATCATGGAGCATTCCTAGTTTAAGAGAAATAAAAATAATGGAAACGCTTCATAAACAATATAAAGATAAGATAGCGTTTATTAGTATTTGTACCGATAACGATAAATCTAAAATAAAATCTTTACTAAAAGAAAACCCAAACTACTCATGGACTTTTGTACATCTTACCGAAAGAGAATTAATGCAAGCTTATGAAGTAAGAACTTTACCAACATACGTTTTAATTGGAAAAGAAGGTGAAATTCTTAGGTTTCCTGCTCCTCGTCCGGGAGGAAACATTGAACGACCTACCGAAGAAAATATTGAACGTGTGTTTTTTGATTTAAAATAACTTTATCAAATAATTTCTCTGATAGAAGGGTAGGTATTTTTCAGCACTTCATGTTGAATTTCTTCATCATTCATCCAACGGGCATCGGTAATATTTTCTTCTGTTTGAGGAATTAATTTACTTGTATCATCAGTTTTCATTTCGTACCAAACTGATTGTTTTATAACCATTTTATTATTTAACTCATAAAGATGATAAGTATCTTTTAAGTGATTTATAATTGTTAATTTACTAATTCCACACTCCTCTTCTACTTCTCTTATTGCAGATTCTTCAAGTGTTTCACCAACTTCTACTTTGCCTTTAGGTAAATCCCATTTCCCCAACCTAAAAATAAATAAAATATTACCTGCTGCATTACTTACCTTACCTCCTGCCGCTATTATCAATTCAAAATTATTTTTAAACCTTATAAAATCTTCTTCTGGAGTGAGGGTTAAGAAAACTAAATGCTTAAGTTTGTCATCATTTCTCAAATAATCCACCAACATAGATATTATGGAATTATCATAATAATGGAGAACCAAAACGTTTTCCATATCACTTAATAACTTGGTATTTTTTGTGAAGAAAATAACCTTATCGTTAATAAAAACTTTATACATTTGCAGCATGATATTTAATAATGAATCCGCAAAAAAAGTTGCAGAATTACTACTGCAAATTAAAGCTATTAAATTGCAATCTGCAAATCCTTTTACTTGGGCATCAGGTTGGAAGTCACCAATTTATTGTGACAACAGAAAAGCATTGTCTTACCCACCTGTAAGAACGTACATTCGTCAGCAATTTGTTGATGCAGTAAAAGAAAACTTTCCAACAGTTGATGTAATTGTAGGAGTAGCAACAGGAGGTATTGCTCACGGTGTTTTAGTAGCTGAAGCTTTAGGCTTGCCATTTGCTTATGTTCGCTCTGCTAACAAAGAACATGGGATGCAAAACCTAATTGAAGGAGAAATAGAAAAAGGACAAAACATTGTTGTTATTGAAGATTTAATTTCTACAGGAGGAAGTAGCCTTAAAGCAGTAGAAGAATTAAGAAAAAATGGCGGAAATGTTTTAGGAATGCTAGCCATCTTCTCATATAATTTTGATGAATCTGTCAAAAACTTTGAAACTCATAAGTGTAAATTATATACATTAAGTAACTACAACGTACTATTAGACAGTGCCGTAAAAGCTAATTATATTTCTGAAAAAGATATTGATTCTTTAAATCAATGGAGAGAAAATCCTAAAGCGTGGGATGTTGCTCCAAAATCAAAATAAATTACATTTCAGAAAAAACCTAGTCGATTTTTCAAACTAAAAACAATATTAAACACATGAAAATTGCTCCAAAAGCAGAACTTATAAATACCAGTGACGAAGTCTTGTTTAACCTTTTATCTGACCTAAATAATCTTAAAGACTTCTTACCCGCAGAAAAAATTGAAAATTGGAACGCTACTCCAGACAGTTGTTCTTTTAAAATTAAAGGATTGGCTGAAGTTGGACTAAAAAAAGTAGCTACTACACCTAACTCATTAATTTATCTAGATTCCTTTAAAGCACCTTTTAAGTTTACCCTGAATTTCTATCTTGAAAAAGTTGAAGAAAATAAAACCAATGCCTCTTTTGTTTTTGAAGCCAACATTAATCCATTCATGAAAATGATGCTTGAAAAGCCACTAAATCAGTTTTTTAATGAAATAATTGTAAATTTGAAATCTAAATACTAAAAACATAAACTATGAAAAACTTCAATAAGTTTCTAATTATATCTCTATCAATAATCTTATTTTCTTGTGGAGGAGAAGAAAAAAGTCAAGAAGATAATATTGATGTTGAGAAAAACCCACTCGGTGCAGCTATGAAGATGGCTCAAAACATGCAAGAACAAGCCGAAAAAATGGAAAAAGACATGGAAAAACGTAAAGATGCCAAAGCCATGCACTACGAAGAATTAATCAAGTTTTTACCTACCGAAATTGATGGTTATACTGCCGAAGAACCAGATGGTGGCACAGTTGAAATGCAAGGAACTTCTTACTCTAATGCTGACATCACTTTTAAAAATGAAGCAGGAGAAAGAATTAAAATCTCACTATTAGATTATAATGCCGCTCTATCTATGTATAGCATGGCTACAGCAATGTGGAATAGCGGTTTAAAAATCGATACCAAAGATGAATTGGCTCAAAGTTATACCGTTAATGATGAAATTTCAGGATGGGAAACTTTTAAAAAGAAAACCGGAAGAGCTTCTGTCGTTGTAGGAATTTCTAATAGATTTATGCTCACCATAGAAGCAGACAATCAAGAAAACTGTGACAATGTAAAAAGCATCGCTAAAAACATGGATTTAGACAAATTAGCTTCGCTATAAAAAGTTCGAGGTTTGAAGTTTGAGGTTTCCGTCATTGCGAACGAAACAACGTGTAGTGAAGCAATCTGCTTGTTGTGAAGTTAAAACCGTTAATCGTGAACAAATAACTTATAACCTCATAAACTATAAACTCATAAACTATCTCATGAGCAATCAACTTCCTCCATTTTTTAAATCATGGAAAGGCTTCTACTTATTTGTAGTGGGTTTCTTAATTTTTTTAATCGTTGTTTTTCAACTGATAACTTCCTACTATAAACCATGAGCAGTATAGATTGGATAGTATTACTCGGAACGCTCGGTTTTATTGCCATTTATGGTGCTTGGAAAACCCGTAAAAGTCAAAATATAGAAGGTTATCTTAAAGGAGATAGTGATATGAAATGGGCTACCATCGGACTTTCTGTAATGGCTACCCAAGCCAGTGCCATCACTTTTATTTCTACTCCCGGACAAGCTTACGAGTCGGGAATGGGTTTTGTCCAAAATTATTTGGGTTTACCCATCGCTCTTATTATTGTTTCTGCAGTTTTTATTCCTATTTATTACAAACTAAAAGTATATACTGCCTACGAATATTTAGAAACCCGTTTTGGTGTTGAAAGTAGGTTACTTGCTGCTTCTCTTTTTCTTATTCAACGTGGATTAGCGGCCGGAATAACCATTTATGCTCCTGCCATTATTATTGCCACCGCTTTAGGTTGGCAACTCGATATTACCATTTTATTAATTGGTGCATTGGTTATTGTTTATACAGTTTCGGGAGGTACAAAAGCAGTTAGCCTTACCCAAAAATGGCAAATGGCGGTAATTATGGGAGGTATGTTCATCGCTTTTTTCATTATTATTTTCAATTTGCCCGAAAATGTTTCTTTTGTTGAGGCTGTTTCCATTGCCGGAATGATGGATAAAATGAATGTAATTGATTTTTCGTTAGACATTGATAAACGCTATACTTTTTGGACAGGCATTACAGGAGGAACTTTCCTTGCCCTCTCCTATTTTGGTACAGATCAATCGCAAGTACAACGCTATTTAAGCGGAAAATCCGTTTATGAAAGCAGAATGGGATTAATGTTTAATGCCTTGCTGAAAATTCCTATGCAGTTTTTTATTCTGTTTGTAGGAATCATGGTTTTTGTATTTTTTCAATTTCAAGAACACAGGGTTTTATTCAATCAAACCAGCCTAGACCTAGCCTATCAAACTGAATATGCTGGGGGGCTTAAAACCATTGAAGATGAATACCAAGTAGTTTTTAATGAAAAAAAACAATATTTAGAACAAATAAGCACTTCTACCAACCAAAGTGAAATTGACCAAGCGGTAGCACTGGCTCAACAAAAAGACAAACAAGAAATTGAACTGAAAAACCAAGCCAAAGCGGTAGTCTTAAAAGCTGTTCCAGAAAGTGTTTCTAAAGATTCCGATTATATTTTTCTATCCTTTATTATGAACTATATGCCCATAGGTTTAATCGGTTTGTTGTTGGCGGTAATATTTTCTGCAGCCATGTCGAGCACTGCAGGAGAACTTAATGCCTTGGCTTCTACCAGTACCATAGATTTTTACAAACGCTTATCAAGCACTTCGGCACAAGCCAGCGACAGAAAAATGGTCATCATTTCTAAATTGTTTACCGCCTTTTGGGGAATTATAGCCATTACTTTTGCTTTGTTTGCTCAATTACTCGAAAACCTTATTGAAGCCGTAAATATTTTAGGTTCTATTTTTTACGGGACTATTTTAGGTATTTTCTTAGTGGCTTTTTTCATTAATAAAATTAAAGGAAAAGCCACATTTATTGCAGCTATAATTGCCCAATCTGCTGTAATTATTTTGCACTTTTTCGGACAAGATATTTTCTCTTACCTCCTTCAAACACCTGTTAAAGAAGTTGGCTACCTATGGTACAATGTTATTGGCTGTGGATTGGTAATTGGTTTGGCTGCTTTGCTGCAGGTGGTGATTAAGGAGAAAGAGTAGGTTTTCTATAAAAAGATTAGTTATTGATTTATAAGATATTATTTATATATTTGCGTGCATCTAAATAATTTTTATTACATCCGTAAAATATAGTTAAAAACATATTGCTTATTTTAGAAAGTATTTGTTAAATTTACATTCATCATTTAATTAAAATGAAAATACGAAGGATACAATATGATGTTGAGTTCACTCATATTCTGACTTTTCAAGAAGAATACAGAAACAAAATTGCTCCAATTTTTAAAGAACCTAACTTGAGGTATGGGCTAGAAAATGTTGGCACATTAGATGAGTCTATTAAATTAGTTTTTACTGATTTAAACTTTGTTGTTCATTGTAGTAAAAATGCTGTAAGAATGATGTATGAAGGAGATCCCATGGATTTTACAAAATCTGGGAGTCCTCAATGGGATGTGTTTAATCGAATATTGAGTTCTATTAGAGAAATTATAGGATTTGGTCATTTAACACGACATACAGTACAAATACTAGCTGTTCATCTTTTTAAAGAAGGTATTGAACCATGTGAATTAAAGAATGAGTCAATTAAAAGTAGTAAATTTATTAAATTTTCACCTTTTCCAAATTATAATGATTTTGCTATTGTGTTTGACGAAGGAGAAGGAGAAAACACTTCGAAAGTTACTTTTGGTAATTTTAATTCTTCTGATATTAAAAAATTTGATTTATCTCCATTTGAAACAGATTATAATAATGATTTACTTATAAATCGACAAGGATATATTGCAGATATTATGATTAAAAGACCTATTAAATCGTTCAGTAAATCTAGTTATAGAGATTTACTAAAAGAGGTAGATAATTTAATAACTAAATTCAAAATTTAATTATGCTTACTGAAGAAAAATTACAATCATCAATTCCAAAAGATGAAGATCATGAAGACATCTTCAAAGATTTGATGAAAAACATCCATGAAGCCAAACAAATTATTGATTTTAGAAAGATAGAATCAATAGAGACAACATTTGAAAACAAAACCTCACCATTAAATGCTAAAATAAAAAATCAGTTCGAATCAACTGACAAAAGAAAGAAATCATTTACTATAGACTCTGAGGGTTCTTCCTTCTTAAATGACTGGAAATTAATCAGTGTTTTTCCAGCTCGTATTACAGAAATAAATAAGACTTCAATCCTTTTAGAAGTAATTCTTGATGAAGAAGTAGTAGAAGAACAAGAATATGGTCTAAAGTTTTTCGAAGGATATGATTTAAATTCAATTAAGTTTTTCAAAATTAAATGTTATGAACGAGCTAGAGAACAACGTTTGGTAATGACAGATGCATCAGATAGTTTAAAAAGAGATGACTTTCCTTCAGTTGACTTTAGTCATATTACCAACTCTGATATATTTTTTTAAAAATTGGAAATTGAATTTAAAGATGTTAACCAAGGAGATTCTATTATTATCAAATGGAATCAAGATGACGAACCTAAAATAGGCTTAATTGACTGTCATTCTGACAAAAACAATCCGACACTCCAGCATATTGCTAAAAATAATATTAAAGAAATTGAATTTATTATCATTTCTCATCCACATTTTGATCATTTCTCAGGAATAATAGATTTATTTAATTTTTGTGAGAACAATGATGTAATCATAAAAGAACTTAGTTTTACTTTTGATACTGCAATTACATATGCTTATTCAGATTATTCGTATTCTAAAGCAAACGGTTTAAAAGAGTTTTTTGAATATTTAACAAAGCAAAGCAAAAAACGACATCAAGCTAATCAAACAATAAAAAAATCATCACATTTAAGTAGTGACACACCTTCTAAATCATTTAGTGAATTCGAAATGAACTTTTTAAGACCACTTCATCATGAGACAATGTCAATTGCAAAATCATTGGGAAAACATCTTGCAAAGATTAATAAAAGTAAACCTGATTTTAATATTTATAGTACAGTTATTGAACTTCAGAAAGATAATAAGTCTATTCTTTTAACATCTGATGCACCAAAAAAAGCTTTTAAATCATTAATCAATTATTATTCTACTCGTAAAAGAGAGTTTCATCTTATTCAAATACCACATCATGGTTCGATAAATAATCATGAACTTAAATTTTGGCAGTCTATTTATAAAATTGCTGATTGTCCCGCTATGTTTTCTGTTGGAGAAGAACCGAAAGATAAATTACCAGACATTCAAGTTGTTGATGAGATAAATACTGAGGGATTCGAAATATATTCAACTAACATAGTATATGGTATTTCAGAACATCTTAAATTAAAATCAAAAGTAGTAAAACCTTTAATAATGAAAGTTTCTTCCATAGTTAGAAGTACCTCTAAAAAAAAAATACTTTCATTGCAATATACAAAATACACAGGTGACCAAAAATTTAATTTTTAATTAATACTCCTAAACTGGTCGAGATTTACAATAACACCTAATACTCCTTCAAAAGATTCCTGATAATTTTTTCGTGCCTCAAAAATTTCAGGAATGACGACAGTAACTAATATTCCAGATAGTTTCTTCCAGAATGACACGAAAATAAATTTAACTTTCTACTTTATAAACTTTCCACTTTCTACTTAGTCAATATTTTTTAAAATAAAATCTCAAAACGGTTAATATTTTATAGAGGGTTAAATTTTTAATCTATTTACTTAACTTTACCATTCGTAAAAAAAGGTTTAAGTAATGGCGATAGCAAAAGAAGAAAAAGAAAAAAGTAAAACAAGTTTATCTAAAGATATTGTACAACAAGCTTTTCAGTTAATGAGTACCGCTAAAGCACTCACAGAGTTGTACGAAGCCAACAAAGAAATAACTGCTAAATATGTTCATGCTACTTCTCGTGGTCATGAAGCCATACAGTTGGCAATGGGTATGCAGCTAAAACCTCAAGATTTTGTTTTCCCTTATTACCGTGATGATAGTATTTTGTTGGGAATTGGTATGACTCCCTTCCAACTCATGTTACAATTATTAGCCAAAAAAAATGACCCTTTTTCAGGTGGTAGAACCTATTATTCTCACCCAAGTTTAAGAGACGATGACAAACCAAAAATACCTCATCAATCTTCTGCAACAGGAATGCAAGCTATTCCTGCCACAGGCGTTGCTATGGGACTTCAATACAAAGAAAAAGAAGGTTTAGCCGAAGATTACAAAGGCGAAAATCCTGTTGTTGTTTGTAGCTTAGGAGATGCTTCTTGTACTGAAGGCGAAGTTTCTGAAGCTTTTCAGATGGCAGTACTAAAAAAATTACCTATTATTTACTTGGTACAAGATAATGATTGGGATATTTCTGCCAACGCAAAAGAAACCAGAGCTCAAGATATTACCCATTTTGCTAAAGGTTTTAAAGGCATGGATGTAAGAACCATAGATGGTACTGAGTTCGATACTGCCTACGAAACGGTCGCTGAAGTGATTGAAATTGTAAGAAAAGAAAGACGACCTTTTATTATACATGCTAAAGTACCCTTATTAAACCACCACACATCAGGAGTTAGAAAAGAATGGTACCGAGATGATTTAGAAGAAGCTGCCAAAAGAGATCCATTCCCAAAATTAAAAGCTTTAGCCGAAAAATCTGGCATTCAAAAATTTGAATTGTTAGCGATTGAAGGCAAAGCCAAAGAATTGGTAGAGAAAGAATATCAAGCAGCTCTAAAAGAAGAAGATCCTTCTCCGGAAGACTTAACTACACATTGCTTTGCTCCTACTCCAATTACAGAAGAAAAAGGAGTGAGAGAACCAGCAGGAAAAGAAAAAACTGTAATGGTAGATTCTGCCTTATTTGCCGTTAGAGAATTAATGAGTAAACATAAAGAATGTCTGTTGTACGGACAAGATGTTGGTGGCAGATTAGGCGGTGTTTTCCGTGAGGCAGCTACCTTGGCTCAACAGTTTGGCGAAAACAGGGTGTTTAATACGCCTATTCAAGAAGCTTTTATTGTTGGAAGTACCGTTGGAATGGCTGCTGTGGGTTTAAGACCTATTGTTGAAGTCCAGTTTGCTGATTACATTTGGCCAGGACTTAACCAATTGTTTACAGAGTTAAGTCGTTCGTATTACCTATCTGATGGAAAATGGCCTGCTAGCATGATTTTAAGAGTACCTATCGGAGCTTATGGCTCGGGGGGGCCTTATCACTCTTCAAGTGTGGAATCTGTGGTTACCAACATTAGAGGCGTAAAAGTAGCCTATCCATCAACGGGTGCAGATTTAAAAGGCTTGCTAAAATCAGCTTATTACGACCCTAATCCGGTAGTGATTTTTGAACATAAAGGCTTATATTGGAGTAAAATTAAAGGAACTGAAGGTGCTAAAACCGTAGAACCGGATGAAGATTATGTTATTCCTTTTGGGAAAGCCAGAACGGTTATTGAAGCTGATGCAGATAAAATTAACAATGGCGAAAGTGCGGTTATTATCACTTATGGAAGAGGTGTTTATTGGAGTTTAGAAGCTGCTAAACAATTTAAAGGTCAGGTAGAAATTATTGATTTAAGAACACTTAACCCTTTGGATGAAGAAGCCATGTATGCAGCCACCAAAAAACACAACAAAGTGTTGTTGGTTACTGAAGAATCTATTGAATCGTCATTTACACTTGGCTTAGCGGCACGTATTCAGAAAAACTGTTTTAGAGATTTAGATGCTCCAATAGAAATCGTAGGCTCAATAGATACTCCTGCTATTCCGCTAAACTCTATTTTAGAAGCCACTTTATTGCCTAATGGAGATAAAGTTGCAGCAGCATTAAAACAATTGCTGAATTACTAAGCTTTAAATGAAAAATTTATTAATTCTTCATGGTGCTATTGGAAGTAAATCGCAATTTAATTCCTTAGCGTCTTTGTTAAACAATCAATTTAATATTCATTTATTAAATTTTTCAGGACATGGAGGGGAAGTGTTTAAAGAAAACTTTAACATTCCTCAGTTTGCTGATGATGTTTTAGTTTATTTAGAGCAACAAAAAATTGAAGCCATTGATATTTTTGGTTACAGTATGGGAGGCTATGTAGCTTTATATTTAGCAAAACATCATCCGGAAAAAGTAGGTAAAATTATTACTTTGGGAACTAAATTAAGCTGGACTCCCGAAATTGCTGCTAAAGAAACAAAAATGTTAGTAGCTGATAAAATTGAAGAAAAAATCCCTGCTTTTGCAGCAATATTAAAAGACCGTCATTATCCCAACGATTGGAAAATAGTTTTGGAAAAAACTGCCAACATGATGATAGCAATGGGAAACAAGAATGTACTTAAAGATGAAGAATTTAAACTTATTCAACACCCCGTAAAAATGTTATTAGCAGATCAAGATGAAATGGTAAGCAAAACAGAAACCAATCATGTTGCTCAACTATTACCTCATGCTACTTTTGAGTTATTGCCTAATTCCAAACACCCTATAGAGAAAGTGGATATAGACGCTCTTTCGGAAATTATAAGGGCTTTTTATAGTTAAAGTTTACACATTATCCACATTGTAATGCAAGCCTACGTTGCTTCTTTTTCTATATACTTTTCTGGAGTATATGTTACTCTTGCAAAATTTTTTGTTATTAATTCTGTTTGAACAATTTCCCCGCTTTTAAATTTTAAAATTTTATTACGCCAGATTTCATTTTTTCTATAAAACTGTCCGTCAATTTTTATAAATTGATGGTCTTTTTCAATCACATGGTAAGCATAGTCAAGTTCGGTGTCAATACGAAGTTCTCCTTCTAAACATTTGTCTGTAAACCATAAATTTATTTGAAAGGTGAAGTCAGTGTTATTTGTAAATTGATAATCACGATAATTATAAAAAACTGTTGCACCACTACCAAATGGTAAAACTCTTCCATCGTCCGGAAATGGATCAAATGAATGATGATAGCGTTCAGTTACTGTTAACGAACTATGAATAACAAGCCAATGAATTAAATTTGAAATTTGACAAATTCCACCACCAACTCCTGCCTTTGCTTTTCCAAAAGATAGTTCCATTCCAAGTAAATATCCTTTTCGTTTTGTAGGTAACCCAACAAGTTTACAGAATGAAAAAGTTTCTCCTGGGCGAATTAAAATGCCATTAATTTGTTTCGTTGCAATTTTCAAGTTGGTAACTTTGTTAATCTGCAACTGCATATCGCTATCTCCAAGTTTTTTTAATAAAACAGATTGATGTTTTTTTACTCTAAAATTAAGCTTTTCCTGGGTTCGGATTTTTGCGTATTTTTTATTATCAAAACACCAATCAGCATAACGTTTAATTCGTCTCATCCATACAGCTATGAAGTATAAGAAGGGATGTCTTTGACTAAGTAGTTTTCTCTTTTTCAAAGTGATAATACAATTAATAAAAGAGTATATTTTTCCATAAGTAATTCATCTATTTTCTTAACCATCCTAAAATTCGGTCATTTTTAATTGTCCATTCACCGTTTTTATTTTTAAGTTTAAAAATAACTCTTGATTTTCCATTCGGACCAGGATTTTGCTGTATAATTTCAATTTCATCATCCATAACTTTTGAAACTATTGCAACATGCCCATATTTATTAAAAGTTGTTCCATCAAACACCAGTAAATCATCGAGTTTAGGTTTCTCTTTACTAGGATTAGTGAATTGAGTTAAGTTCCGTTGTTTATTATACTTTCCATCCGCTAATGTTTTATTAAAAAAGTCCTTTGCGTGTCCATAACTATCTGGCATTTCGTGTTTCAAATATTCATAATAATACCGTTTCACAAATTCAACACATTGATATTTCAAACCTAAATTATAGCCTGTAGTTGTCGTATTTCGTCCTATTACATTTCCAACGCCACCATTATAATAAACAACTACACCATTTAAACTGTCAACTTGCTGCCCAACATTTAATTCTGTATTAAAGTTAAGTTTATTAAAACCCCAAATTCCAACAAAACTCAAAATGAGTATTCCAATTAATAAATATGTCCAAAGTCTTATTTTCAATAGTAGTGTGTTTTTTGACTAAAGATTTGAAGTATCACCATTATTTATTTCAAAAATAAAAAAAATAGCTTACAAATCAGAGCTTTTGTATTTTCTCCTTTCAAGTTTGCTCATGTTGGTATTTGGCACTTCATTGCCACTACTCAACAAGATTCCTCCTGAATGACAGCAATAATTGGCTTTGTGCGTTGGAAAAGTCCCCCTTCGGGGGATTAGGGGGCTAATTATCCACATTGTAATGCAAGCCTACGTTGTTTTTTCTCTCTGAAGCTGCTTTAGTAACCAAATAAGCGATACTTCTCAAGTTTCTCAATTCGCAAATAGCAACACTTAATTTAGAGCTCTCATACAACTTTTCTGATTCATCATAAATCAATTTCAATCTATTTAAAGCTCTTTGCAAACGCTCATCAGAACGAACAATACCGACATAATTACTCAATATGGTTTGTAACTCTTTTTTGGTTTGCTCCACTAAAAAATGTTCATTAAACATAGTAGTACCTTCATCATTCCATTCAGGAATATCTTCCTGAAATTCAACATTTTCAACTTGTTTAACACTATCTAAAAAAGCATTATGAGAATAAACCAACGCTTCAATTAAAGAATTAGAAGCCAAACGATTTGCTCCGTGTAAACCTGTAAAAGCACATTCGCCTGAAGCATATAAATTGTTTATAGAAGTTCTGGCATTGTTAGTTACTTCAATTCCTCCACATAAATAATGTGCTGCTGGAACAACTGGTATATAGTCTTTTGAAATATCTAAGCCAATTTCAATACATTTATTGTAAATGGTAGGAAAATGAGCAATAAAAGAAGTTTTATCAATATGAGAAACATCTAACAGCATATTAGTAGTTCCGTGTTTTTTCATCTCCGCATCAATGGCTCGAGCAACAACATCTCTTGGAGCTAAATCCTTTCTTTTATCATACTGCTCCATAAAAGCTTCGTTGTTATGATTTCTCAATATTCCTCCCGCCCCACGCACTGCTTCAGAAATTAAAAATGAAGGCGACACATTAGGTTGATACAATGCTGTAGGATGAAACTGAACAAACTCCATATTTTTAATAATAGCTTTTGCTCTGTATGCCATAGCAATTCCGTCTCCTGTTGCTACTTTTGGGTTGGTAGTGTTTAAATAAGCCTGACCAATCCCTCCCGCTGCCAACAAGGTAATTTTGGATTTCAACACTTTTATTTCTCCCGTTCTACGATTTAACACATACACTCCAAAACATTTTTTATTTGATGTTGCTCGGGTAACTTTTTCACCCAAATGATGTTGTGTAATTAAATCTATAGCAAAATGATGGTTTAAAACCGTAATGTAAGGATGGTTGAAAACTTTATTGAGTAAAGCTCTTTCTATTTCGTTACCTGTAAAGTCTTTAAAATGTAAAATTCTATTATCGGAATGTCCGCCTTCTTTGGCTAAATCATAATCTCCATGAGTAGTTTTATCAAAATTAGTTCCCCAATCTATTAATTCCTTAATTCTTTCGGGAGCTTGCTCCACTACCATTTTAACAACAGCTTCATCACACAAGCCATCTCCGGCAATTAAGGTATCTTTAATATGGTTTTCAAAACTATCAGATGATTTGGTTACCGATGCAATCCCGCCTTGAGCGTACTTAGTGTTGCTTTCATCTTCATCAACTTTGGTAATGATGGTAATGGAAACAACTTGGTTTTTTTGATAAAAATAATCGGCAATTTTATATGCATAACTCAAACCCGCTATACCCGAACCAATTATTAAAAAATCTGTTTTCATATATTCATTTATATTTTATGAAATTGGTCAGGTGTTACTGCTCATCACAAATATGTTGTTTTATTTGAACCAATACTGGTTTTTAGCTTACAAATTTACTTAGAACTAATGAATTCAACATGATAAAAAACATGCTGCTAATAAATTAATTACAGAAAAAATCAAGTAAAACACGGCTTTATTGTAACTGTTTGTAAAAAAATAAGTAAAACCATTAACATTTATTAGTCAAGATTTTTATATGTAATAAATTTGATTAATTTTATGCCTTAGAACTAATTAGAACTAATTTTCTAAAAAGAATGAAAAAATCATTATACAGCAAAGTATTGGCGCTTATCTTTATAGCAAGCATGTTTTCTTTGCCTATGTCTTTTCAATCTTGCAATTCTGGTCCAAAATACCAAAAGCCTCGTAATGGTGGAGCCAAAGTAAATTCGTCAGGACATGTAGGCAACAGAAAGCATAGAAACAGACACGTTTGGGGGAAATAAATAATTAATAAATTATACTTTATTAATTAAATCAACTAATCTATTAGAATAACCTGCTTCATTGTCGTACCAACCTACTATGCGAACTAGATTGCCTGTTATTGATGTTAAGTTAGCATCAAAGATACAAGAATGACTATTTCCTATAATATCTGAAGAAACTAATTCATCAGTAGTGTATTCAAGAATGTTTTTCATGCCACTTTGAGCTGCTTCAAGAAAGGCCTGATTTACTGTTGCTACATCTACATTAGTTGAAAGCTGTGCACAAACATCAATTAAAGAACCATCTGGAACAGGAACTCTTACGGCATAACCTGCAGTTTTTCCTTTTAAATCCGGGAATATTTTAACAATAGCTTTTGCTGCTCCTGTTGATGTTGGAATAATTGACAAAGCCCCTGCTCTTGCTCTTCTTAAATCTCTATGAGGAGCATCGTGCAGACGTTGATCATTGGTATACGAATGAACGGTTGCTATTTGTGCTTGTTCAATGCCAAAGTTATCTTTTAATATTTTAATTATCGGTGCTACTGCATTGGTAGTGCACGATGCATTAGAAATAATCGTATCCATAGGATCAATTAATTCATCATTAATTCCTATAACGATGGTTTTAATGTCATCACTTTTTGCGGGAGCAGACAAGATTACTTTCTTAGCTCCTGCGATAATATGCTTGTTAGCTAATTCTCTTGTCAAGAAAATTCCTGTACATTCAATTACCATATCAATATCAAGCGATTTCCATGGCAAATTTTCAGGGGATTTTTCACTAAAAACAAATATTTTTTTACCATTAATAATTAACGCATCATCAGTATAATCAATTGTTCCTTCAAAATGCCTATGAACAGAATCATATTTTAATAGATGAGCTAATGTTTTGGTATCAGCTAAATCATTTATTGCAACTAATTCTATTTGATTATTATTTTGCACTAATCTAGTAAGTAACTTACCTATTCGTCCAAAACCATTTATGGCAATTCGTTTCATATATAGATATTTATTGTTTTTTTATTCATTAACAAAATTAGACATTTAAGCATTGCGTTAACTGATTATATTTAGAAGAAATCTAAAAAACTTAAAGCAAAAAAAGAGGCTGAATTTAAATTCAGCCTCTTTTTAATTATTTACCATTATTCTATGAATAAATAAAAATTATTTTAGTTTAGCAACGTGCTTAGTCAGTTTAGATTTAAGGTTTGATGCTTTATTTTTATGAATAATGTTTTTCTTAGCTAACTTATCTAACATAGAAGCTACTTTAGGAAGCATTTCTGAAGCTTCTTTTTTGCTTGTTGAGTTTCTTAAATCTCTAACTGCATTACGAGTAGTTTTATGTTTATACTTGTTACGTAATGTTCTCGTTGCCGTCTGTCTTATTCTTTTTAATGCCGACTTATGATTAGCCATAATATTCTTTTTGTTATTTATTAATTTTTTTGAGGCTGCAAATATAATATTATTTTTAATATTTACACTTTACAAACTCATTTTTTTATTTTTCTTAATTTTTAAGCATTCACGCCAACTTTTGGTGATGCAGCCATAATTTCATCATTAGCATAATCAGCAAATTTCTCAAAGTTTTTAACGAATGAACTTGCTAATTCATTAGCTTTTTGATCATAAGCAGCTTTATCTTGCCATGTATTTCTTGGATTAAGAATTTCTGTAGGAACATTTTCACAAGATGTTGGCATTGCTAAACCAAAAACAGGGTGGTTTTCATAAGCAACCTCATTCAACTTTCCTGTAAGGGCAGCTGTAATCATCGCTCTTGTATATCTTAATTTAATACGTTGTCCCGTTCCGTAAGCTCCACCAGACCAGCCCGTGTTAATTAACCAAACATTTACGTTGTGTTTTCTCATTTTTTCACCAAGCATTTCAGCATATTTAGTTGGATGTAATGGTAAAAACGGTGCTCCAAAACAAGATGAAAAAGTTGTTTGTGGCTCTGTAACTCCTGCTTCAGTACCGGCAACTTTAGCGGTATAGCCTGAAATAAATTGGTACATTGCTTGTCCCGGAGTTAATTTTGAGATTGGAGGCAATACACCAAATGCATCTGCTGTTAAAAAGAAAATGTTATTTGGAGTTGTCCCTACCGATGGAACAGCGATGTTATTAATATGATGAATTGGGTAACTAACACGTGTGTTTTCGGTTTTCGATTTGTCTTCAAAATCTACTTCTGTAGTACCTTCGTAAAAATTAATGTTTTCTAATAATGCACCAAATTTAATTGCGTTAAAAATATCCGGTTCATTTTCAGCAGAAAGGTTGATACATTTTGCATAGCACCCACCTTCAAAATTAAATACACCTTCGTCAGTCCAACCATGTTCATCATCTCCAATTAATCTTCTGTTAGGATCTGATGATAAAGTAGTTTTTCCTGTTCCTGATAAACCAAAAAATACTGATGTATCACCATCTTCACCAATATTAGCCGAACAATGCATGGAAAGCACATTTTTTTGGTGAGGTAAAATAAAGTTTAATGCAGAAAAAATTCCTTTTTTCATTTCTCCTGTATAACCTGTTCCACCAATCAAAATAATTTTTTTGGTAAAATTCATTACCGCAAAATTATGTTGTCTTGTTCCATCAATTTCAGGGTCTGCCATAAAGCCCGGAGCTGCAATAATTGTCCATTCCGGAGTAAAGTTTAGTACTTCCTCATTCGTTGGTCTTAAAAACATATTATAAATAAACATGTTTGCCCAAGGAGTTTCGGTAATAGCTCTAATATTCATTCTATATTTCGGATCGGCACAAGCATAAGCATCTCTAACGTAAACATCTTTACCTGAAAGGTATGCTGTTACTCTGTTATATAGTGCATCAAACTTATCAGCATCAAATTTAATGTTGAAATTTTCCCACCATACAGCATCTTTAGTAATGTCATCATAAACAATAAATCTGTCTTTTGGGGAGCGACCTGTAAATTCACCTGTATCAACAGCCAAAGCTCCAGAGTTTGCTAATTCTCCTTCTCCTCTAATAATTGTTTCTTCAACCAATTGAGATGGTTCTAAATTCCATAGAGCAGACGCTACATTTCCTAATCCTAATGATTTTAACGAAGCATTTTCTGCTTTTATTCCAAATTCATTCATAAAGTGTGATTTTGTTAGACTTTCTTTGATGTGTTTTAGATTCTATTTTTTTAATTAAAACAATAGAACAAAGGTCTGATAAGTTACTGAATTATCAAATAAAAAACTTATCTTTTATGAACAGATGGTTGATTAAATGTAATATTAGCCATATCAGTAGATTTTACTTCCTCTTCCATTGCAGCAACGAATTTCTTATGTACTTCTGTTGATAAGTTTTTCAACACAAAATTATAATCTTTCTCGCCTTCTCTTCCCCAACCTACTATTTCTGGCTGAATATCAGTTTTATTCTCTTTATTAAACAATGTAATTCTAGCATCCACTTTATCTTTTAACTCATGATCAATTCCTTCTCCTTTACTAATAAAGCTTACAATCATATCATAAATTACTTTTTCCTGATTTGCATCTCCTTTAGTAAGGTTGGTTGGTTTGGTAGTGTCAGGTACTGGTTTAGTTGAATCCATAGCTTGTGATGAGTTTTTACAAGAAAATAAAAGAATTGATGCTGCTATTATTAATACTGTTCTCATAATTGATTGTTTTAATTGGTGATTAATTTTTCTGTTGCTTGTAAAGCGTATAACTTTTCATATTTCGCTTTAGCATATTGCATAAAGTAAGTAAAATTAAGCTTTTCTCCGGTAACTCTTTCGCACAATTCGCTTGCCGAGTATAATCTTCCATATTGATGAATATTAGTTCTTAACCAATCTAACAATTCCGTATAATTTCCTTGCTCAATCTTTTCTTCTAAATTTTCAATTTGCTCTTGGGCTTTATGAAAAAATTGTGCCGCATAAAAACTTCCTAATGAATAAGTCGGAAAATAACCAAAGCTACCATGCGACCAATGAATATCTTGCAAGACTCCTTTTGAATCTGACGGCACGTCTATATTTAAATAGGCTTTATATTTTTCATTCCACACACGAGGCAAGTCACTTACTTCAATATTTCCTAAAATCAATTCTTTTTCGATTTCGTAACGAATTAACACATGGAAATGATACGTCAACTCATCAGCATTTGTTCTTATAAAAGAAGGTTGAACAATGTTCATGGCTTTGTAAAAATCTACTACAGAATAATTCTTTAAATTATCAGGAAACGCTTCTTGTAATTTTGGATAAAAATATTTCCAAAAAGAAAGACTTCTCCCCACATTATTTTCCCACAAACGAGATTGAGACTCATGCATTCCCAACGATAAATAAGTTCCCGCAGGAAGCCCGTAGTTTTCTACTTTCAATCCCTGCTCATACAAAGCATGTCCGCCTTCATGAATACTACTCCATAAAATCTCACTCAAATCTTCCTCACTAACTCTGGTGGTGACTCTTGAATCTTCGGGACTAAAACTTGTTGAAAACGGATGTGACGAAATATCTTGTCTGCCCGCTTCAAAATCGTAACCCATTTTTTCTAAAACAAGTTCGGTAAACGCCAACTGTTTTTCTTTTGGATAATGTTGTCGCATTAAAGCATCTTCATTCTGAGGAGCATCAGCAATTTGTTTAACAAAATCTACCAGTTGATTTTTTACGTCAGCAAATAAAACATCTAACTCCGCAACAGTAGTTTTCGGCTCATATAAATCAATTAATGCATCATAAGGATGATTTTCATAACCCAACAATTCGCACTCTTCTCTTTTCAGCTTTACTAACTTTTCCAAATAAGGTTCAAAAAGTTTAAAATCATCTTCTTTTTTGGCTTTGTTCCATGCCTGAAAAGCTTGCGAAACAGTTTTACTCATTTCCTGAACAAAAACAGTTGTATATTTATTATTCTTCTCAAATTCTGTTAAAGATTCTGAAACGTTTCTTTTTTGTTTATCACTGAGGGAATTATCTTTAACCAACTGCTCTAAGAGCTTCCCAAAGTCTTCTTGTGCACTTAATTCATGGTGAATTCCCGCTAAAGTAGAAATTTGTTGAGCTCTTTTTTCTGCTCCTTTTGGTGGCATCATCACTTCCTGATCCCAACTTAAAACTGCAATACTATTTCCTACATCGGCTATTTTTGCCAAATGACTTACATAATCTTCATAATTCTTCATAAAAAATTCTTTTAAACAAAAGTAGCTATAATTATCATTAAAGCCCTTTGTAAGCTTAACATTTTAACCTTAAAAAATTCCTTTAGAAAACTCATAATGACCACAATTTAGCAAGTTTTGATTATGAATTATGAATTATTTTTTTTAGATTTGCTTGATTCTTAATTTAGTACTAACGAAATAAAATTACAAGGTATGGGAAAAGGTGATCTTAAAACAAAAAAAGGAAAAATTTTTGCAGGTAGCTACGGTAATACTCGAAAAAGAAAAAAATCTAACAACCCTTTTGCAGCTATAGCTGCTGCTAAAAAGGCTTCAGCTAAAAAAACGGTAAAGTTAGAAGAAACAACTAAGGAAGAAAAGCCTAAAAAAGCTGCTGTAAAGAAAACAACAGAGAAAAAAGCAGCTACCAAAACTACTGCAAAGAAAACTACTACAGCAAAAAAAGCTTCAACAAGCACTGCTGCTAAAAAAACTACAACCAAAAAAGCTGCTGACAAAAAATAATAACTGTCAGCCAACTATAATTTAACTTTAAAAGACATTAATTTTGAAAATTAATGTCTTTTTTTGTTTTCTAAAGCTTACCGATATGCATAAAATTGAACCTTCAGAATTAGTTTTACAACCGGACAATAGTATTTACCATCTAAAACTTCATCCGGAGCAATTGGCCAAAAATGTAATTGTTGTTGGCGACCCCGGGAGAGTTGAAGTTATATCCAATTATTTTGACAGAATAGACCACAAAGTAAGCAATAGAGAAATTGTCACACATACCGGTATTTTAAACAACACACCAATTACAGTAATGTCAACAGGAATGGGAACTGACAACATTGATATTGTTTTAAATGAATTAGATGCTCTAGTCAATATAGATCTAGAGAACCGAACCATTAAAACTGAAAAAAAATCATTGAACATTATAAGAATAGGAACTTGTGGTGCCATGCAAAAAGAAATTCCTGTAAATAGTTTTGTTGCTTCTTCTTTTGGTTTGGGGTTAGATGGATTAATGAACTTTTATGAATTTGAACAAACGGACGAAGAAAACCAATTACTAACCGCTTTTTACGAACAAACGAACTATGCTAAAACTTTTGCTCAACCCTATTTTGTAGAGGCAGATAGTAATTTATTAAACTTATTTAAAAACGATTGTCACGTTGGAATTACAGCTACTGCTCCAGGGTTTTATGGTCCGCAAGGTAGAGTGCTTAGAGTTCCTCTTAAGGAAAAACAACTAAATGAAAAGCTAAACCAATTTAACTATAACAACCACCAAATAGTAAACTTTGAGATGGAAACCTCAGCACTTTACGGACTTTCCAGAGCAATGGGACATAATGCCTGCACTGTTTGTGTGGCTGTTGCCAATAGGTTTGCAAAAGAGTTTAGCAAGGATTACAAGCCCCCTCTTAAAAAGCTAATAGAGTTTACTTTATCCAAATTAACAGAATTGAGTTAATAAGTTATTATTTAATTAACTCACAAACTTTAAGTGCTGACGTAAATTTGAAACATGTCAGACAAAGAGTTAAAAGCACTAATAGAGTTATTGGACGACCCGGACAATGCTGTTTTTGATGAAATCAAAAACAAGCTTATCTCCATAGGAAATGATGTAATTCCACATCTGGAAGATGCTTGGGAAACCTCTTTAGATGTACTTCGCCAAGAACGTATCGAAAATATTATCCATCATTTACAGTTTGAAGAAGTTAAAAAAGCACTTATAGATTGGAAAAATACTCCTGAACAAGATTTAATTCAAGGAGCTATTATTGTGGCCAAATATCAATATCCTGATATTGATGAGGAATTAATTCATAAAACCATTAATCAATTAAAACAAGATACTTGGTTAGAGTTAAATGAAAATCTTACTGCATTAGAACAAATAAATGTATTAAATAGAATTTTTTTTGAAATTCATGGCTTTCATGGAAATACCAAAAACATAAACTCTCCCAAAAATTCCTTTATTAATAATGTAGTGGAGTCCAAATCAGGAAACCCCATCACATTGGGAATTCTGTACATTTCTGTATGTAAATTACTAAATATTCCTATTTATGGTGTAAATGTTCCAGCACATTTTGTCTTAGCCTATTCCGAAAAGCCTAATGATATTTTGTTTTATATCAACTTATTTAATAAAGGAACCATTTTTAGCAAATACGATATTGATAATTTTTTAACTCAACTAAAATTAAGCCCAAAAGCGAGTTACTATATACCATGTGACAGCCTTACCATTATACAACGCTTAGTCCAACACCTAGTATTTACCTACGATAATTTGGGTTATTTGGATAAAAAACAAGAGTTGGAACAATTGTATGGTATTTTAAAGGAACAAGCATAGGTTTGGGTTTACATATTAATTGTATATTTGGAAAGTAATTTTAAACAAAAACAAGAAAAACACCTCCTATATATGAAAAATAAACGCTATAAAATTGAAAAAGTAGCGTATAGCTGGATGTTAGCTGTCATTTAAAAAAATGAATAGATTCATATCATACGAAGGATTACCAATTAACTCTGGAGGAGCTCATACCGTGAGTAGAAAATCCCCTAAAGTGAATTATGAACAGACATTGAGTTTCCTGAGTTTATTCGCTAACAAAACTCAACCAAAGTCTATCGAATTGACTTTATATGAATCGGAAAAAAGGGAATATTCTGCTCTGAAATTATTACCGAAATTGACCTTGAAATTTGGAATTCCAAAAACAAGAAATGATGGTTGGTTAAGAACTTGGACTTGGAACCTAACCGGAAAAAATATTGAAAGCGGATTTGAAACTCTTGAATTAAATAATGAATTACCAAAAAATCCAGCTGGACCAATCAGTTTGAATTTTCATTGGAACTTTCAATTTAAAGACCCAAACACTAATCAAGTTTTACCAAATCAAGAGTTAATACCAGAATTGGACTTTAGAATTAAAAACTCTCGAATTTATTTGAGACTGTCTAAAAAATCAACAATTTCAGTTTGGTTTGCTCTTCCTTTTGAAAAAGTGGAAAAATATGAATCGGAATTTATAAAAGATTTGAAGTCTAATTTACCATTTAAGACATCTGACAAACATTGGAGAGTTTGGAAAAAATCTGAAAAAGGAAATTGGACAGCAAGAAAAATAGAAATATAAAACGCCCCCTCCGCTGCCGCCAGCGTCTACGCTGGTGGTAAAGTGATAAATAACAAATGAATACTTTTAAAAATTGTAAAAAAGTCCGTAGTTACCATTAAAAAGATTCCCGATAATTTTTACGTTGCACTCCAAAATTTCGAGAATGACACATAAAAACTCCAAGCGTGGACGCTTGAAGTAGCGGAGGTTAGCATTTTAGTAGAGGCTTGATTTTAAACCTCGAATGCCGTAAAAACAAGAATTTTCAATTCTTTATTTTTTACGAGCATCCTCGAAAAACTAGTTTTTTTACAAAAACGTTTTTCGGGACCTCAAACCTTATCAACTAACTCTACAGCATTTCATTTGCCAAGTTGGCTAATTCAGAGCGTTCGCCTTTTTCTAGTTTAATATGAGCAAACAAATGATGTCCTTTTAGTTTATCTATTAGATAAGAAAGTCCGTTACTTTGCTCATCTAAATAAGGAGAATCAATTTGGTTGACATCACCTGTAAATACAATTTTGGTATTTTCTCCTGCTCGGGTAATAATGGTTTTTACCTCGTGTGGTGTTAGGTTTTGTGCTTCATCCACAATAAAATAAACATCGCTCAAACTTCTACCTCTAATGTATGCTAACGGAGTAATTACAATTTTTCCTTGCTCCTGCATTTCATCAATGTTTTTGTGGCGTTTTTCCTTTAACCCAAATTGATTTTTAATGAATTTTAAATTATCCCAAAGTGGTTCCATGTAAGGACCAATTTTTTCATTGGCATCTCCTGGCAAGTACCCAATATCTCTGTTGCTCAATGGTACAATTGGTCGGGCTAAAATAATTTGGCTGTATTTATTTTTTTGCTCTAAAGAACTTGCTAAGGCTAATAAGGTTTTTCCTGTTCCGGCAACGCCTTGTAAGGCTACCAATTTAATGTTATCATTCAACAGGGCATGAACTGCAAAAGTTTGCTCAGCATTTTTGGGTTTTATTCCGTAAACATATTCTTTTTCAACTCTTTCTATAGCTTGCTCTAAGGGATTAAAATAAGCTAACGCTGATGATTTCTCATTTCTAAAAACGTAGTAAGTATTATTTTTAAGCTTCACACCATTTATTTCTGTCTCATAAACCTTATCTCCTGCATAAACTCTTTTGGTAATTTCACTATCAACATCTTCAATAATTTGCTTGCCAGTTTCTACTAATTTCTTAACATCCTTAACCTTACCTGTCAAATAATCCTCCGATTGTACATCAAGTGCTTTGGCTTTTAACCTGAGGTTAATGTCTTTTGTAACCAATACAACAGTTTTTGCAGGAAACTCTTCTTTTAAAGAAATAGCAGCATTAAGAATTTTATGATCATTTTTATCATCACTAAAAACCATAGATGCATCTATTTTAGTAGAATTATAGTGCATCACAATTTTAAACAAACCGCTGCCTTTTTCTTTAATAGGAATCCATTTTTGTAGGGTATGATTTCCACTTATTTTATCGACAAACCTAATAAATTCGCGTGCAGCGTAATTTTTGGTGTCATTACCTTTTTTAAAATTATCTAACTCTTCTAAAACGGTAATTGGTATGGCTATATCGTTGTCTTCAAAATTGTTAATTGCATTGTAATCATATAATATTACTGAGGTATCTAACACGTAGATTTTCTTAACTTTTTTCTTAACCATAAGGTGTAATCGTTTTTAGGTTGCTATTTTAAATTTTTCTTTTGAAATTTCAGTGATAAGATTTCTATTGCTTTCTGTTCCATTTCCAATAACAATCATATCCGCTCCAGATACATAAATTTGTTGTGCTGTAGCAGCATTGGTGATTCCTCCTCCAACAATTAGTGGAATAGAAATAGTTGCTTTTACTTGCTGAATCATTTCTTGGGCGACATGCTGTTTTGCTCCGCTTCCTGCATCTAAATAAATCATTTTCATGCCCAAATATTCACCTGCCAATGCTGTAACCGTTGCAATTTCAGGTTTATTGTGCGGAATCGGTAAGGTATTACTAATATAACTTACGGTTGTTGCTGCTCCGCCATCCACCAAAATATAACCTGTAGAAAGTGCTTCTAGGTTAGCTTTTTTAATATAAGGTGCAGCTACTACATGGTTACCGATTAAAAACTCTGCATTTCTACCGGAAATTAAAGATAACATTAAAATTCCATCAGCATAATGGGTAATTTGATTGGTACTTCCCGGAAAAATAATTAATGGAATGGAAGTATTTTCTTTTATAAAACGAGCTGTTTTTTCTATATCGCCATTGGTAAGCAAACTTCCTCCAACAAAAATAAAATCAACTTCACTATCATTACACAAATTAACAGTTTTTAAAAGCTCAGAATAATTTTGCTTATCGGGGTCTATTAGTACTGCAAGCATCTTTTTGTTACTTGCCATTTTAGCACTTATTTCTGAGTAAAGTTGATTAATTTCCATATTACTTACAAACGTAATAAAATATTTACCAAACCTATTTAATATTTTTCAAAAAACAAAAGAAAGGTTTCAACAAGTATAAACTAACATAAAATTTTCTACTTTTTCTTTTTTCAAATTCAATTGCTTCTCAAAACCATTAAGCTTTATCTTGCCAATAAAATCAGACTCCCTTAAAGATAGGTTAGCTAAGGATAAATCTGTATCAAAAATCACTTCTTTTCTTCCATAATATTTGTACAATGCTTCTTTTGCACTCCACATAGTTGTCGCCAATTCTTCATTTTCTGCTGCCAAATCGAGTTCTTTTTCATTCATAAATTTACTTTTTACTCGTAACGCTTTTGCTGAAATTTTTTCAATATCTATTCCACAAGGTTCTTGGCAATTTACTGCTATTGCTACAAATTCATTAGCATGGGAAATAGAAATATGAACATTATTTTTATCCGCTAAATGAGGTTTTCCTTTATCATCATAAACCAATTTAAAAGAATCAAAAAAATGAGCTAAAAGTAATCTAACCGCAATTCTCTGACTAAACTTTGATTGGTTGGAAGAAGTCATAGCATCATCAGGTTCAGCCACTTTATCTTTCAGCATTTCCAGCAATTCATCTTGAGATTCATTGATTTTCCATAAGGCAATATGAACGTGATTATTAGGTTTTTTTATGAGAAATAGTGGCATTTTATTTATTGGTTCATGGTTATTTAGTAACTTCGCATTGTATAATCAAAATTATTAAACTTAACCATAATGAATACTACAAACGTGGAAAAATTACCCTACAAAGTTAAAGACATTTCTCTTGCAGATTGGGGGAGAAAAGAAATTAGATTAGCAGAAGCTGAAATGCCAGGATTAATGGCTATCAGAGAAGAATATGGAGATTCTAAACCTTTAGCAGGTGCAAGAATTGCTGGATGTCTTCACATGACTATTCAAACTGCTGTTCTTATTGAAACATTAGTGCACTTAGGTGCTGAAGTAAGTTGGTCATCATGCAACATCTTCTCAACTCAAGATCAGGCTGCTGCTGCTATTGCTGCTACAGGAGTTCCTGTTTTTGCTTGGAAAGGTTTAACCGAAGATGAATTCAACTGGTGTATAGAACAAACATTATTTGCTTTTGAAGGCGGAAAGCCGCTAAACATGATTTTAGATGATGGTGGTGATTTAACCAACATGGTTTTTGATAACTATCCAGAATTAGCTAAAGACATTAAAGGTTTATCTGAAGAAACTACTACAGGTGTTCACCGTCTTTACGAAAGAATGAAAAAAGGTACTTTAGTGATGCCTGCTATTAACATTAACGATTCTGTTACTAAATCTAAATTTGATAACAAATATGGATGTAAAGAATCTTTAGTTGATGCTATTAGAAGAGCTACAGATGTGATGATGGCTGGAAAAGTGGCTGTTGTTGCCGGATATGGTGATGTTGGTAAAGGTTCTGCTGCTTCATTAAGAGGTGCTGGAGCAAGAGTTATTGTTACTGAAATTGACCCAATTTGTGCTTTACAAGCTGCAATGGACGGTTTTGCTGTTAAAAAAATGGATGATGTTGTTGGACAAGGCGACATTATTGTTACTACAACAGGAAACAAAGACATTATTCAAGGTCGTCATTTCGAAAAAATGAAAGACAAAGCTATCGTTTGTAACATTGGTCACTTTGATAACGAAATTGATGTTAATTGGTTAAATACAAATGCTACAAAAGACACTATTAAACCTCAGGTTGATATGTATAATATGAAAAATGGTAATCAAATCATTTTATTAGCTGAAGGTAGATTAGTAAACTTAGGTTGTGCAACAGGACATCCTTCTTTTGTAATGAGTAATTCTTTTACTAACCAAGTATTGGCTCAGTTAGAATTATGGAAAAACTCTGCTAACTACAAAAATGAAGTATATATGCTACCTAAACACTTAGATGAAAAAGTAGCTCGTTTGCACTTAGCGAAAATTGGTGTTGAGTTAGATGAATTAACTCCAGAGCAAGCTGAATATATTGGTGTTAAAGTTGAAGGTCCATACAAACCTGAATACTACAGATATTAATTTTCTGTTTTAACATAACTAATTATTAAGAACCGTAGCAATATTTGCTACGGTTCTTTTTTTAGCTTCATATTCTATTAACTACCTAAACAGTTCTGGAATGGTATAAAATGTATATTGATTGAGTTTTGGGACGCTTAATTCTTACAATTTCATTTTTATTACACAAAAGATGAAAAATATTATAATATCTCTAACACTTCAGCTTCACCGAGTTGATTAGCCCCTTCATGTATCCACCATTTTCTTCCAATTTGTAGATATTTATCCAGTAATTCTTGTCGGTAAATAAATCTTACCAAAACTATTTTTTCTTCTCCTGGGTTAATTGAATCGTAATCATTAAATTGAATATCTCCAACCCATGAATTAATCATCTTTCCATTTTCGTATTCAAAAACATGGTTTGGTCTATACCCACTAACAAAACCAGTTTTTCTTCCTCCTTCTTCAGTAGGTTTCATTTTTATTTTAGCTTTTACTAATGTTAATTCTGACATACTCTATTTTTTTTATATTCATTCAAACTTACCACACAACTTAATTTTCAAATTCAAATCAGTTTCACTTTTTAACCATTTCTAACACCATATCATCACTTAAAATATTGGTTTTATCATATATAATTATAGACTTACCTCCAATGTGCTGCATTGAATCGATAAAAGCTCTTTTTTCAACAGAAGATAATCCACCTTCAATTTTTTCCATTGGCTGAAGAATTATATTAAATGAAGAAACTGGTTCGCCTTCAAATAATTCTTTTATAGTTTGTATTAAAAACTCTTCTCCTTGTTCATAGTCAGCAAATAACAATCTACTGCTTGAGAAAGGTTTAGTAGCCTCTCTTTTTAGTTCTTTTTTGCTTTCAACATTTCTTATAAAAACAACATTTGTATATAATCTGATGTACAAAGTTTTTCTCTTTCTGAAGTTAAGCATATCAAATTTTTTATAAATATATTACTCATAAAACTTTTTAGATGCATTCCAATAGATATCCATTTCTTCAAGGGTCATATCACTTAGTATTTTACCGTCTTTTTTAGTCTCTTTTTCTAAGTATTGAAAACGATTGATGAATTTTTTATTGGTTTTTTCTAAGGCATCTTCAGGATTAATGTTTAGGAATCTTCCATAATTCACTACTGCAAAAAGTAAGTCGCCATATTCTGCTTCAATTCGTTCTTGGTTTTGAGCATCCACTTCCTCTTTTAACTCATCCATTTCTTCAACTACTTTCTCCCAAACTTGTTCTTTGTTGTCCCAATCAAAACCTACTCCTCTGGCTTTATCTTGTATTCTTATACATTTTATTAATGCCGGCAATGATTTAGGAACTCCTTCCAAAACAGATTTTTTGCCTTCTTTCAGTTTTAATTTCTCCCAATTGGCTTTTACTTCTTCTTCATCTTTAACAGTTACATCACCATAAATATGTGGGTGACGATGAATTAATTTCTCACAAACACCATTTAACACATCTGCCATATCAAAATCACTGGTTTCTGAACCAATTTTAGCATAAAAAACAAGGTGCAACATTAAATCGCCCAACTCTTTTTTAATTTCTTCCATATCACTATCCAAAATGGCATCAGTAAGTTCGTAAGTTTCTTCAATGGTTAGATGGCGAAGACTTTCCATGGTTTGTTTTTTATCCCACGGACATTTCTCTCTCAGTTCATCCATAATGGTTAACAAACGTTCAAAGGCTTTTAATTTTTCTTGCATCATAAAAAATGGTATTTCGGTTTTATCTTCTATTTTTGTTTGGTGGTAAAAATAATTTTCAAATATCGGCTATTTTTATGTCTTTTACTTAGTTGGCAAACATCATTTTCTCAACAAGGTGTTGCCGAATTTGGAATTGAAGAAACTGTTCATTATGGCTCTATTTTACCTCATCGCCCAATAGTAAACGAAATTATTGAAGGACATTCTTTTATTTATGAAGTTTCTTTTTATAAAAACACTAATGGAAATAAAGATTGGCAACAACTCTTTAATTACCCAAAAATTGGCATCTCGGCTATGTATCTAAATTTAGGAAATAAGAAAGAGTTGGGCAATTCCTTTGGCTTTTTTCCTTATATTCAATTTCCATTAAGCAAGCGAAAAATCAGATGGGAACTTTGTTTTGGTTATGGTTTCGGTTATGTAGAAAAGCCTTTTGATCGTACCGATAATTATAAAAACATAGCTATTGGATCTAGATTCAATGCACTCATAAACCTCAATTCTTTATGGAAAATTCAAGCTTCTAAACATATCGCTTTTTCTGGAGGTATTTCTTTAGTCCATTTTTCTAATGGTTCTTTTGTACGTCCAAACTTAGGTTTTAACGTTTTTTCATTAAATACAGGTGTTTCTTATAGTTTCGGTAAGGATAAAGAAATTCAAACAATTCCCCTTCCTAACAAAGAAAAAACATGGGAACATTTTATAGTTGGCAATACTGGATTAAAAGAAATCCCTCCCGTAGAAGGTCCTAAATACTACATCGCAAATATTGCTTATAACATAGTGAAACCGATTAATAATAAAACCTCTTTTGGTTTTAGTGCCGATGTTTTTTACAACAAATCAATAGAAGCATTAATTGAATATAATGACAATGTAGAAGCATCAAAAGCTGATAATTTAAGAACTGGACTTGGAGCAATGTATGGAATAAATATAGGAAACATAATGCTTTCTTTACACATGGGCGGATATATTTTACCAAATTACAAAGAGGATGGCTATTTTTATCATAGAATAAACTCTAGGTATAAAATAAACGATAACTTATTTTTTAATTTAGGATTAAAAAGTCATTGGGCTGTGGCTGATTTTATTGAAGTAGGTATAGGATTTAAAATAAAATAAATGCAACTTGTTTTAAAATATAGAATTTTCTTTTTTGCAATTATTATGATCGTGCTAAATGCTTGTAAAAAAGAAAGTGCTTGCATTAAATCTACCGGAAAACAAGTTGTAGAAACAAGAATTATTGGTAATGACATTACACATATTATTTTAAAAGATAAATTGAATTTGGTACTTCGTCAGGACAGTATTGTCTCACTTACTATTGAAGGAGGTGAAAACCTATTGAAATATGTTAGGGCAAGGCAAAAAGGAACGGAATTAGAATTGAAAAATGATAACAAGTGTAACTTTTTAAGAAGCTATAAAGAAGAAATTACAGTTTACCTCACCTTACCGAACATAAAGTACATCAATTACACAGGCTTTGGAAATGTTAGTAGCTTGGGTGAACTAAAATTAAATGAGTTTACTTTTGAAACACGCAATGGAACGGGAAGTATTAATCTTACAGTAGATGCTGAAAAAATTAGTATTTTACAACATACAGGTCCAGCAGATTTTACTTTAAATGGAAAAGCTAATTTTACTTATTTATTTTCAGGAGGATCAGGCTGGTTAACTTGTAAAAATTTAATTAGTAAAAATGCTCATGTTAATCATGATGGCACAGGAAATGTCATTCTAACAGCAACTAATAGTTTGTTAATAGAATTAACTTCAATAGGAAACATTGAATATTATGGAAATCCTAGCGTAACAATTAGTCAACACGCAGGAAGAGGTAAACTAATTAAGAAATAATTACTTCCCTAAAAGTGCTTTTTTTAAATTTTTATCAGCAGGCACATCAGAAAGCCAAATGCCAAATAATGCTTTTTTAAACTCAAGCCCTTCTATTTTAGCCATTAGTTTGCCATTTTTAAGCACTAAGGTTGCCTTGTTAGGAACATAAAAGATATCAAACACATCACCTTTTTTTATTTCATCTTTAAAGGCTGCAATAAACAAGTCAATTTCTTTTTGAATAGGAGCCGTTTTTCCATTAGTGGAGTTTTTAAAACCCTCATTAACAGCATCAATCATTTTATCACTAGAAATGAGTGAAGAAACAATTTGTAATTTTATAGCAATATGTTCATTGGCTTCAATAATTTTATTCGCATCTGTAGATTTGGTTTTAATATACAATCCAGCCACATACATATCCATAAACAACTTAACCCTTGCTCCAGCACCGTTTAGTTCTAACTCTGTTTCGCCAACCTTCACTTTTTTAGGCATAGTAACATCGCCAACAGTAATTTGAGCTTGGGTAACAGTTCCTGTTATTATCAATAATACTAGTAAAAATAATTTTGAGTTGTTCATGATGTTTTAGTTTATGTTATAGGTAAGTCTTCATCTTCTGGTTTACTTTTATCTCTTATTTCAAGATTTATATCTTCTAAATCTTCTTCATTTTCTATTTTTTTATCTGCTTTTGCATGAGCAATACTCGCATTTAGCTCATATCCAATCAACAAAACTAATGAATTAAAATAAATCCACAATAAAACTACAATTAATGTACCTATAGAACCATATACTTTATTATAATTAGCAAAGTTATTTACATAGTAACCGAAACCTGCTGAAATTAATATTGCTAAGCCAGTAGCCAAGGTAGAACCCGCAGAAACAAATCGAAATTTACCTCCTTTTAAATTCCCGAAATAATAAATGGAAGAAATACCTGTAAAGAATAAAATGAGTAAGGTTAACATTTTAATTATTGCTATAGAACCTAAAGAAATATCTGCGGGAAGCCATTCATTTGTAATAAAATAATTAATGATAACTTTATAGAAAATCATTAAAAAAATAGCTGAAACTACTAGTAACGTTAGAATTCCTAGTATTAAAAATGAAGTAAGCCTTTGTTTTATAAAGCCTATATTTTTTTGTAGAGAATGGTAAGAATGGTTAAACTCTTCAATCATAGAATTAACTCCATCACTAGCAAAATATAATGCAAAAATAAATCCTAATGAAAGTAAGGTATCATGTCTTTTGTGAACTAAATCATCCATTGTAGCCCTGGTCATTTCAAAAGCATCATCTGGTAACAACCCCTCTAAAAGAGTTAGCAAGTTAATATAAAAATCATCAATAGGAATATAAGGTAATAAAGAAAGTAAAAATATTAATGCTGGGAAAATAGCTAAAAAAAACCTAAATGCTAATGCCGCAGCCCTTGTTGTTAAAGAGCTTTCTTGCATACCTTTAAATAAAAAAGTTAACACCTCAAACAATGGTATTCCATCAAAACCAGGCAAAACTATTTTTTTTGACCAAGCAACAACTTGCTTAACCACTTTTAAATTGAGTATTTTTTTTATAATTTTTGATGCCATGGTGCTAAAATAAAAAAAGCCTATGTTTTTTCAAACGTAGGCTGTAAAAATATTTCTTAAAAAAGTAAAGAATAAATAAATTTATTCCTCAGCTTTTCTTAATTTCTCAACATAGATAGCTTTAATTTTTTGAGCTCTGTTTACAACAGAAGGCTTGTCGAATTGCTTTCTATTTCTCAATTCTTTGATAGTGCCAGTTCTTTCGTACTTTTTTTTGTACTTCTTTAAAGCTCTCTCGATGTTTTCACCATCTTTAATCGGTATAATTATCATTCCTATTGTGTTTTTAAAATTATTAAAAGGGCTGCAAATTTAAAGATAAAATTATAATCTGCAAGTTTTTTTATTTTAATATTTCTCTCGATATAACTAATTTTTGAATTTCTGATGTTCCTTCTCCAATAGTACAAAGTTTAGCGTCTCTATAAAACTTCTCTGCTGGAAAATCTTTGGTATATCCATAACCTCCAAAAATCTGTACTGCATCTGTAGAAACTCTTACTGCTACTTCTGACGAATAATATTTAGCCATCGCGGAAACTTTTGTTACAGGTAATCCTTTATCTTTTAGATCTGCAGCTTCATAAATCAACAATTCTGAAGCTTCAATATCAGTAGCCATATCTGCTAATTTAAAAGCAATTGCTTGAAACTGAGAAATTGGTTGGTTGAACTGCTCTCTTTCTTTAGAATAAACTAAAGCAGCTTCATAAGCTCCTTTAGCAATACCTAATCCTAATGATGCAATAGAAATTCTTCCACCATCTAAAATCTTCATTGCCTGAATAAACCCTTCACCAACATTTCCAAGCACATTATCTTTATGCACTCTACAATCTGCAAATATTAATTCAGCAGTTTCAGAAGCTCTCATTCCTAATTTATTTTCTTTTTTTCCTGAAGAAAAGCCTGGTGTTCCTTTTTCAATAACAAAAGCAGTCATCCCTTTTGAATCTCCTTTCTCACCAGTTCTTGCAATTACTACAGCAATATCTCCAGAAATAGCATGAGTAATAAAATTTTTAGCTCCATTTAACACCCAATAATCGCCATCTTGTTTAGCGGTAGTATTCATTCCTCCTGCATCAGAACCAGTATTATGTTCTGTTAATCCCCAAGCTCCAATCCATTCGGCAGTTGTTAATTTAGGTAACCATCTTTTTCTTTGCTCCTCATTGGCAAACATGTAAATGTGGTTAGTGCAAAGAGAATTGTGTGCAGCAACAGAAAGTCCGATAGAACCACAAACTTTTGCAATCTCAGAAACAACCACTACATATTCATTATAGCTCATTCCCGAACCTCCATATTCTTGAGGTATCACAGCCCCCATCAAACCTAACTCTCCTAATTTTTTAAATACCTCAACAGGAAATTCTTGTGACTCATCCCATTCCATCATTTTTGGACGAATTTCTTTTTCTGCAAAGTCTCTAATCATATCAGCTATCATTCGCTGATTTTCTGTATATTCAAAATTCATATTATATAATTTATATATTGTAAAGTTTTATTTTAAAATGAAATTAAATTAATAATATCATCAGTATATGGCTTTAACTTATCCTCTCCTTTTAAAAATTTTAATTCTACTACAAATGAAAAACCGGAAACATTAGCATGTTGCATTTGTATTAATTCTGCTGCTGCCGCTGCCGTTCCTCCTGTTGCCAATAAATCATCATGAATTAAAACATTCCAATCTTTTTTTACCACATCTTGATGCATTTCCATAGCAGCTGTTCCATACTCTAACTCATATTCGTAAGAAACCGTTTTATAGGGTAATTTACCTTTTTTTCTTATAGGAATAAATGGAATATTTAGTTTGTTAGCTAGTAAAATCCCAAAGAAAAAACCTCTACTTTCAATACCAACTATAGCATCTAAATTCATTTTTTCTGTTTGTTTTGCCAACTCATCTACAATTTCCGAACAAAGTTGTTGGTCTAAAAAAATGGGGGTAATGTCTTTAAATAAGATGCCTGGCTTAGGAAAATCAGGCACTTCTCTTATGGCTTTATCTAGTTTTTCACGAATCATTTTCGATTTTTTATCAGCTTACAATTTTAAGCACTTATTGTTTGGTAGGCAAGTGTCTTTCAAATTATTTTTTACTACAAACAGATAAGAATGAAAACGAAACTTTTCTATAGCTAAAAAAATATTTTTATTTTAAAACTTCTTAGCTCTATCCATCTCGCGTTTAGTATCTTTTGCTTTTAATGTTTCTCGTTTATCATGAAGTTTTTTACCTTTTGCTAAAGCAATTTCTAACTTAGCATATCCTTTATTATTGATGAATAAGCTTACAGGAATAATAGTTAGACCAACATCTTTTTTCTTTTTTACTAATTTATCTAGTTCGCTGCGATTAAGTAATAATTTCCTTACCCTGCGTGGTTCGTGATTATTATAGGTTCCTTGCTCATATTCAGCAATAAAAACATTCTTAACAAACAATTCATCATTATTAAAAAAGCAATATCCATCTGCAATATTCGCTTTACCAGCTCTTATAGATTTTATTTCTGTACCAGTAAGCTGAATACCAGCAGTAAAAGTCTCTAAAAACTCGTACTCAAACTTAGCTTTTCTATTCTTTATGTTGATTTTATTACTCACGCTTCAAAATTAGACAAGTTATTTGTTTATCAATAATTATTAATCTCTAATTTCTAATCTCCAATTCATTAATTAACCCAATCCCACATCCAAGGTCATCATCACAATAAAACCTAGAATAAAACCCATTGTAGCAATGTCAGTATATTTATCTCTTTGGGTTTCGGGTATCACTTCTTCTACCACTACATAAATCATAGCCCCTGCAGCAAAAGCCAACGCATAAGGTAAAATTGGCTGAAAAGTAAAGACTGCCCACGCGCCTAAAACTGCTGCAAATGGCTCTACTATTGCTGAAAGCTGTCCGTAATTAAAGCTTTTCCATCGAGATAATCCTTGTCTTCTCAATGGCATAGAAACCGCTATTCCTTCAGGAAAATTTTGAATACCAATTCCAATTGCCAAAGCTATTGCACCTCCCATTGTTGCTCCTTCCAAGCCCATAGCTGCACCACCAAATAATACTCCTATTGCCAATCCTTCAGGAATGTTATGTAAAGTAATTGCCAACACCAATAAAATGGAGCGATGCCACTCGGTTTTCACACCTTCTTTTTCACCTTCTTTAAAATTAATATGTAAATGAGGTAATATTTTATCTAATCCAAATAAAAACATAGCTCCTCCCAAAAATCCAACTGCGGCAGGAACTACCTGAACAAAACCTTCTCCTTCACTCATTTCAATAGCTGGATTTAACAAAGACCAAAAACTCGCAGCTACCATTACTCCTCCCGTAAACCCTAGCATCCCATCAAAAAAAGCACGATTCATAGTTTTAAATACAAACACAAAAGCTGCTCCTAAAGCAGTTAATCCCCAAGTAAATAAAGACGCATATAATGCTTGTTGTATAGGACTAATTGATTCAAAAAAAAGTTTTACTTCTTCCATAGTTTTAAATATTCAAGGTTTGATGTTTATAAATGTCGTCTCTAAATTCTAAATTTTCTTAACTATTAAATTTTTACTTGCCTGATTAGAAATAATCGTTTGCTTTTTATTAACTAAAACACTCATAGTAGCATCAAATTCTACAATATCTTTTACTTCAACTTCTGCTCCCAATACTAGTTGTAATTGCTCTAGATAATTTAAATAACTTTTAGAATGTTCTTTAACTCCCACAATTACCGCTTTTTCTCCTGTAGATAAATCTGAAAGTGTAATATCTTTATGCTGAACTATATTTCCATCCTTATCGGGAATAGGATCTCCATGCGGATCGAACTTAGGAAATCCTAAAAATTCATCTAAGCGTTCTGTTAGTTTATGAGTATTGATATGCTCTAACTCTTCAGCTAAATCATGTACTTCATCCCATTTAAAATTTAATTTTTCTACTAAAAACACCTCCCACAACCTATGATTTCTAATAATAGAAACTGCCACATCTCTACCTTTTTTAGTTAAGTTTACTCCTTGATACTTTTGATAACTGACCATTTTTTTATCAGCCAACTTTTTAATCATATCAGTTACAGAAGAAGGCTTTGTTTTCAATATGTCCGCAATAGCATTGGTAGAAACCCCTTGACCTTCTTTTAAACTCAACTTATAAATAGCTTTCAAATAATTTTCTTCAGTAAATGAATTCATCTTTATTTTTTTTACAAATGTATAAAATATTTATTACATATATAAAATTATATTTTTAGACTAATCTAAATTTTATTTTATATATTTGTAAAATAATTATTTATATAATGAAAAACTTTTTACCTAACATCTTATTCCTTATTTGTTGTTTCCCTTCAGCTATTTATAGTCAAGGAGGAACAATAGAAGGAGTTATTAGTAGCAATAGTGATGCTGTAGCTTTTGCCAATGTTGGTTTGTCTGGCACAAAACTAGGCACTGCTGCAGATATTAATGGAAAATTTAAACTTAACAACATCCCTGTTGGCACTTATACTGTTCAAGTTTCAGCGGTTGGTTACAAACATTATAAAAAAACCATTACTATTGAAAGTGGAAAAACCATTACATTAAACATCACAATAGAAGAAACAGCCACAGAAATAGAAGAGTTTGTGGTTACAGGTACCTTACGTGAAGTTTCCATAAAAGAATCGGCTGTACCTATAAAAGTTTATAAACCTACTTATTTTCTTAAGAACCCTACCCCTGTTTTATTTGAAGCTTTACAAATTGTTAACGGTGTTCGTCCGCAAATAAATTGCAGTGTTTGTAATACCGGAGACATTCATATTAACGGCATGGAAGGTCCTTACACCATGGTTACTATTGACGGAATGCCTATTGTTGGAGGACTTTCAACAGTTTATGGATTAAATGGAATTCCGAATAGTATGATAGCCCAAACAGAAGTGGTTAAAGGACCTGCTTCCACTTTATTTGGCTCCGAAGCCGTTGGTGGTCTAATAAATGTTATTACACTCGACCCAAAAGATAGTCCGAAATTAGCTGTTGATGTTTTTACAACTTCTTGGGGAGAAATAAACACCGATATAGGCATGGGGTTTAAAATCAGTGAAAAAGTAACCTCTATGCTCGGTATTAATTATTTTAATTATTCCAACCCCATAGATAATAACGGAGATAATTTTACTGATTTAACGCTACAAGATCGAATTTCTATATTTAATAAATGGGATATTAAGCGTAAAGAAAACCGAGAATTATCTGTGGCTATGCGTTATGTTTATGAAGACCGTTGGGGAGGTGAAATGCAATGGGCTCCTGAATTTAGAGGCGGAGATAGTATTTATGGTGAATCTATTTATACCAGTCGTTACGAAATTATTGGAAAATACCAGCTTCCATTTAAAGAAAGGGTAATGAGTAGTTTTTCATTTTCCGACCATCAACAAAACTCTGTTTATGGCGATGTACCTTATATTGCTCATCAAAAAATTGCTTTTGGTCAATTATTTTGGGATAAAAAAATTGGCAAACACGACTGGCTTATAGGAACTGCTTTAAGATATAATTTTTATGATGATAATACTGCTGCAACTCAAACAGCAGACACCCTCAACCCTAAAAACAAACCTGACAATGCTTTTCTACCGGGAGTTTTTGTTCAACATAGTTATAAAATAAACACAAAACACAAAACATTAGTAGGATTGCGTTACGATTATGATTCCCGACATGGAAATATTTTTACACCACGTTTTAACTATAAATGGACACCTGATGAAAGCAACACCATCCGATTAAGTTTAGGAACAGGCTACAGAGTAGTAAATTTATTTACCGAAGACCATGCTGCAACAACAGGAGCTAGAGAGGTAGTAATTAAAGGTTCGTTAGCCCCAGAAACTTCTTACAATGCCAACCTCAACTATCAAAAAATGATTACTACCAAATTCGGCTTTATCAATTTTGATGTTAGTGGTTTTTACACTTACTTCAACAATAAAATCATACCCGACTACGAAACTAATCCCAAGCAAATTATTTATGAAAACCTAAATGGTTATGCAGTTTCAAGGGGTATAAGTTTTGATATGGACATTACTTTCTCAGCTCCTCTTAACATAAAATTGGGAGGAACTTTTATGGAAGTATTTGAAGTCAGTGAAAATGAATTAGGGAATTTAGAAAAGCAACCACAACTGCTAACCGAAAATATTTCTGGTACTTTTGGTTTGAGTTATGAATTTACAAAACAAAAAGTTAAAATTGATTACACCGGAAATGTGTATGGACCAATGAAATTGCCTTTAGTAGAAAATGATTTTCGTCCGGAGTATTCCGATTGGTACAGTATTCAAAACATACAAATTACTAAAGAATTTAAAAAAGGTTGGGAAATTTATGGAGGAGTAAAAAACCTACTGAACTTCACTCCTCCCGATTTTTCCATTTTACGAGCCAATGATCCTTTTGATAAAAATGTAGATTCACCTGATAATCCTAATGGATATACCTTTGATCCTTCATATGTATATACTACCTTCCAAGGAATAAGAGGTTTTTTGGGAGCGAGAGTGAAGTTTTAATACTTGAAGTTATTTGTTAGTGGTTAATTTCTAATTTCTAATCTCCAAAAACACACCCCTTCCCCTCTTAAGAGGGGAAATCCTCTGCACATATCCAATCCCTAAACTCATAAAAACCCTTAACCTCATCAACTAGCTATTGAACCACCAATTTTTTAGCATATTTGTAACTATCATCCACCAATTCTACATAATATATTCCTTTGGGCAAATGATTTACATTTATTTCGGTGTTGATGGAAGTTATTTTTTGTTGCAATAAGTTTTTCCCTAATACATCTTTAATATTTACCATTCCATTGCTTGGTAATTCTGCTAGTTGCACCGTTACCAAATTATTGGTTGGATTGGGGTAAATAATAAAACCCTGCACATTGTATTGAACAGGAACAATGTGCGAATAACTACTTTCTCCATCAAAATCAGTTTGTTTTAAACGGTAATAAGATGTACCTTTTAGTGGATAATAATCAATAGCCTGGTAGTAACGAATATCTGAAGAATTTCCTGCACCGGGTTGTTGATGAATTTCTTCCCAATCATTAGCATTTGCACTTCTTTCAATGGTAAAATATTCGTTATTAATTTCTGAGGAGGTTCCCCATGTTAATTCAACCACATCATCATTAAGAGTTGCATTAAAATCAATTAACGTAATAGGTAAAATTTCAATAGAATTTTGGTTGTAGGCAACAAAAGCTACATCAGTATTTGGAGTTAACTGATGTTGAAACTGTGTTACTGAAGCATAATTTCCTGCTGTAATTCCCAAATCAGCAAAATCGAATGCCAATAGCCTTAAATTTCTAGAAGATGCTGTAGAACCACCACAAGCTAGTCCTGGTATATTATAGAACTTCCAAGTTGGCTGAGCAACAGTTGGCACTCCATTAAAATTTACAGCGATCTGATTACCAACAAGATTATTTGATACATCTAAAAATCGGAATTGATCGAGCAAAGAACCATTTACATCACCTGCCTGTGTTATAATAATATCAGGCACTCCATCACCAATAGAGGCAGGATTAATTCCTGCTACAGTATATTTAATATTCCCACCAATATTAAATATTGCTGTTGATAAGTCTAACCCATTTATACCATCTGTTAAATAAGCGGAAACATTATTTCCACTTGGTGGAACAACAGGCGGAGCACAACCGTTACCTCCACCAAACCCTCCAAACTGCCTTCCAATTCCTATAAGTGCACTGGGGTTATTGCTATTAACTGTTGCCGGCATTGCCTGAAATACTTGTGGTGTAAATGTTACCGCGTTAGCTGTTAATGTAGCATCATTCACTCCTGTGGACCAAATTATACCTCCACTTTCAAACGCCAAAAGGTGGTGAGTTGCTACATCAGCTACTTGTGGACTGGCAGTACTACTGGTGAAAAATCCATTGTGATCAGTATAAATACGAGTTACAGGCACTTGAGTCCAACCTATACTACTAACTATAGTCAGCATGTGTAACAAAACTGAAAATTTTATTAAAAAACTTTTCATGGATTTTTAGTTGGTTGAGTTCTTTTTAACAAATATAGCTTTTGTATCAGTTGTGCAAAGATTATTAAATAAAAAAACTAGGTTATTATTTACCTTTTAAAGACCAAAAAGTTACAAAAAACAATATTAATTTCAACCATACTTTTTCATTTCCAATTTTTCTCCATCAAAAACAGCATAAGTATTGTATTTTATCCATTCTCCTAAATTAAAGTAAGTTGAATGTTCTCCAACAGGAATTTCTAATGGCAAGTGACGATGTCCGAAAATAAAATAATCTACATGTTCTTTTTTTAGGTAGTCAACACAAAAATGATAAAGTAATTCTTTTTCTTTTCCTTCAAATTTTTCATCATAGGTAATGTTATTTCTTCGGCTTTTTCTACTCCACGCATTAGCAACTCCTATTCCTAAATTAGGATGAATACGTGCAAAAAACCACTGACAAACTTTACTTGCAAAAACTGCTTTTAGCATTTTGTATTGTTTGTCTCCTGGTCCTAATCCATCTCCATGTCCTATGAAAAATTTCTTTCCATCATATTCACGAATAATAGGCTCTCTATATAATTTAATTCCTAATTCTTTAGGTAAATAATCAAAAATCCACATATCATGATTGCCTGTAAAAACATGAATAGGAATACCACTATCTGTAATCTCAGCAATTTTTCCTTGCAAACGAACAAATCCTTTAGGGATGACAGTTTTATATTCAAACCAAAAATCAAAAATATCACCCAACAAATAAATTTCTGAAGCATCTTTTTTAACTTCATTCAACCACCTTACGACACGAACTTCACGTTTTTTACTTTCTTCATGATTAGGTGCACCTAAATGAAAATCTGAGGCAAAGTATATTTTGGTAGATGTATTCATTTTTGAGGGTTAAAAATAAGTTTTCTATTTCGACTTTACAAAATTGCATAAACAAATTGTTTAACCACATAGTAACATAGTTTTTATTACTAAAAAGTTTAGTTTAGGTGTCATAATTAATTTATTCTATTCCTTGGAAATGCAATGAATTACTATATAATTCTATTATTACTATGTTTCTATACTGATAAATAGTAACCTCGCTAATCCAAAACCAATATTAGAAATAATACTGTTAATAAATTTTTCTACCAAATAGTAACTCTCAAACTATCAGGAGCAACCATTTCACCTTCTTTACATCCAAAAGCACTACGAAATTCATTCATATTAACCAAAGGACCATTTATTCTATATCTTGTAGGAGAATGTGGGTCAGTTTTCACTTGATTGATAAGAAATTCATCTTTAGCATTGGTATGCCAAACCTGAGCCCATCCTAAAAAGAAACGTTGGTTGTGGTCAAAACCATCAATTAATTCTGGTTTTCCTTTCTTTTCAACAGCTTTTTGTAAACCGTAATAAGCTAATGTTAATCCAGCAATATCGGCAATGTTTTCGCCTAGAGTAAGCTCTCCATTTACCTTATTGCCTTCAGCTACTTCGTAGTTGTTAAATTGATTTACTAGTCTAGCTGTACGTTCTCCAAAATTTTTCAAATCTGCTTCTGTCCACCAATTTTTAAGATTTCCATTACCATCAAACTGGCTTCCTTTGTCATCAAAACCATGGGAAAATTCATGACCGATAACAGATCCTATACCACCATAATTGATAGCATCATCAGCTTCAGGATTAAAAAATGGAGGTTGTAAAATAGCAGCTGGGAAAACAATTTCGTTCATTGTAGGATTGTAATATGCATTAATTCTTTGTGGATTCATTCCCCACTCATCTTTGTCAATTGGTTTTCCTAATCTGTCAATATTTTCTTTATAGTTGTGATAGTTCATGTTCATTACATTCTGAACTAAAGTATTCGACTGAATATCAACAGAACTAAAGTCTTTCCACTTATCAGGGTAACCAATTTTATAATTAAACTTGCTTAATTTTTCTAAAGCTTTAGATTTTGTTTCATTACTCATCCAGTCTAATTGTTGAACTCTTTCTTTAAAAACATCAGAAATATTATTAATCATATCCAACACCATTTGTTTAGATTCCTCAGAAAAATGTTTTTTAACAAAAAGTTTACCTACAGGCTGACCAACATAGTTGTTAGATTTTCCTAAAGCTCTTTTCCATTGAGGTTTCATTTGTTTCACACCTTTTAGTGTAGTAGAATAAAAATCAAAATTAGTTTGTTCAAAATCCATGCTCAGGTGTCCCGCAAAATCATTGATGAAATGATAAGCAACATAATCTTTCCAATCTTCTAAAGGAAATTTTTTGAACGAATTGTTTAACGCTTTAAAGAAATTAGGTTGACGAACAACTAAAGTGTCAAAATCCTTAAACTCTGCAGTTGTAAAGAAGTCTTTCCAATTAATTGCAGGCATCAATTTTTGCAAACCTGCTTTATCCATTTTATGATAAGTTTTATGTGGATCTCTTAAGTCAACTCTATCCATAGAGTTAGAAGCTAATTCAGTTTCAATTTTGATGATGTTTTTAGCTTTTTCGGCAGCAACCTCTTCTGAATTATCGGTAAGAACAAATAGCTTAGTGATAAATTTTTCATATTCAGCAAGAATATTTTCGCCTCTTTCGTCTTTTGGAAAATAATAACTTTTGTCAGGTAAGCCAAGCCCGCCTTGAGATAAGTACGTGATGTATCTTTCACTATTTTTAGCATCTATGTAAACATAAAAGCCAAAAAATGCACCTGAACCAATTTTTTTATTTTCTACAGAAGTGCTTATTAAGTCAGCTAAACTAGCTGCATTGTATATTTTATCTAAATGTGGTTTAATTGGTTTATAACCCAATTTGTTTATAGTAGTTGAATCTAGGGCAGAAGTATAAAAATCACCAACCAATTGTAGGTCTGTTCCTTTTTTAGCCTTAGCATTTGCGGCTTCCTCTACTATTGTTTTAAGTTGTAATTCATTTTCATCATGAAGTACATTAAAGCTTCCCCAACGACTTTCAGATTCAGGAACAGGGTTATTTTTCAACCAATTTCCTGCAGCAAATTGTTCAAAATCATCACAAGCGGAATGAGAAGAATCTATTTGACTTATATCAAAAGGAGGAGTAATTTCTTTTTCTGGTTGTTCGTCTTTTTTTTCTTGAGTTGAACATCCTACAGCTATTAAAAGCAAGCTTGGGATAACAATAAGAGAGCTAGTTTTCATCATAATTTTAGTTGGTTAGTGATTTACAACGGGTTAAAGATAGTAAAAAATAAAATAATTTAATCATCTATACAAAAAAGATTAAAAATTTTATGGAATTTAAAAAGTTATTGCATCTAAAGGGCAAATAAAACTTAATATTCACCTAAAACCTAGAAATTATGAAAACTAAAAATTACAAAAACAATTATCTAAAAACTAAGACGATGAACAGAAAATCAACCTTATTTAAAAATACAACTACAAAATTGATTGGTTTAGGATTTTCAGTATTAATAATGTGTTCGGCAGCCTTTTCTCAGAATAGTGAGATTAAGGGATTTGTAAAAGAAAAATCTACAGGCGAACCAATGTATAATGTAAATGTATATGTAGAAGTTGGCGGAATCCCTTATGGCACTTCAACTGACACCAACGGAAGATATACTATTAAGCCTTTGAATTCGGGAGTTTATACTGTTAAAGCAAGTTCTTTGGGGTATGATGATATTATTACATCTAATGTAAAGTTAACATCAGATAAAATAACCTATGTTGATATTGAAATGGTTGAAGCGGCATATACTATGGAAGGAGTAGTCATTGTTGCAGAAAGGGAAGTAATTCATGAAATTCCACTAATAGACAAGGCTGAGCCACACGTACAAGCATTAACTCCAAGTGAATTATCCAACAGTGTAAATCAAAAAGATCCTATAAAAATGTTAACAATGTTACCTGGGATAACTCCGGCCAACAATGGTAAAGATGTTTATATAAGAGGAGCGCGACCAACTTCTACTCAGTTTATTACTGATGGGATGAAATCAATAACTGGAGAGATAGGCATACCTGGATTAGCTATTGGAGCAATGAAGGTTTATACTGGAGGCGTACCTGCAAAGTATGGAGATGTTAATGGCGGAGTAATTGTAGTAGAAACCAAAAGTTATTTCGATCTAGCTCAGGAATTTAAGTAAATCCCTAAAAGTTCAAGGTTTAACTTTTACTATTAAACTTTGAACTTTTTTAATACCTTTATCAATTCATTTTTAGTGACCAAACTTTATCAATGAATATTTTTAAGAAAAATAGACCTCAGAAATTATCAGACAATGAGCTTATTGCAACATATAAGAGCAATGGAGATGGAATATATTTGGGTGAATTATACAAAAGATATTCTCACTTGGTGTTTGGTGTTTGCCTTAAATACCTGAAAAACGAAACCGAATCTGAAGATGCAGTTTTGCAGATATTTGAAAACTTAATGGAAGACCTTAAAAAACATGAAATAGTGAATTTTAAATCATGGTTACATAGCGTTGCACGAAATCATTGCTTAATGCATTTAAGAAAAATGAAATCGGTGTTGAGAAAAGTAAACGAATATGAAGCAGCTTATGAACATGAAGAGACTTTTGCAGCTCCATTTGAAATAAGCGAAAAATTTGAGCAAGAATTAATATTAACTGATTTAGAGAAAGCAATTGCAGTATTAAAAGAAGAACAGCGAGTTTGTATTGAATTGTTTTTTCTGAAAGAAAAATGCTACAACGAAGTAGCTGAAGAAACGGGTTACTCTGTAAAACAAGTAAAAAGTTACATACAAAACGGAAAAAGAAATTTAGCCATACAAATGAATAATTTGAAGTGAATAATTGAAAATGATATGAAAGAATTACATAACCATATATTTTCTGCAACCACATGCATTTCTAAAGAAACGATGATGAAGTATATTAAGCATCAGCTTTCTAAGAAAGAGTTGCACGAGGTGGAAAAACACATGCTCGATTGTGATTTGTGTTCTGATGCGATGGCAGGAATGAAATTTGCCACAAATAGTGCTACTATTTTGGCCATTGATAATAAAATCGATAATAGAATTGCAACCGGAGAGTCAAATCCTTTTTTTAGAGGAGGTTGGTTGATGGCAGCAGCATCTCTTGTAGCCATAATTTTTGGAGTGTACTTTTTATTTAATTTGTTTGATGAAAATAAGTTTGCACAAAACGAAATGGCTGTTCATCAACAAACGGGAGCAGAACAAAGTAATGCTGCTCCAACAGAAAATTATATTAAAGAAGAAAGAATTGATGAAGATAAGAAAGATGTTGTTGATAGAAGTCAAAACAAAGATGAAGCTACTGAAGATAACACATTAAAAATGGCGGAAACAGCAACTGAAAATTTAGAACAACCTACTCCACCAAGTGTTTTTGATAAACCGGGTTATAGAGGAACACCCAATAAAGATAGAATAGAGGATGATATAGTATTGGCAGATGAAGCTCCTGAAAGTATGGACGCAGAAGTTGTTGAGGAGGAGGTGTTTTCAAAAAATGATAATAACGCTACTTATTACGATAATGAAGTGTTGAATAACAATCAACAAGTTATTTCATCAACTGTGGCTGCCGAAGAAAGTGAACCTGATGCTGACAAAGTGGTAGTGGAAAAACAAAGAAATGAAACCAATAGAAAAAAAGCAAAATCTGCTCAAGCACCAACTGCTAAACAAGAAGCTGTAGCATCCGGAAATTCTTTGTCTGCCGGAATAACAGCTCAAAACACCTATTATTTGTATGATTATAAAGTGGTAGATTATACTGTTGAATATCAGAATGAAGAAGATTTTAAGAAATTAGCAGAAACAGATGCTACTCCTGTTGATTTTCTTAACAAAGAGCAAAAAGCTGAAGCTGAAAAATCGTTAGACCAAACTATAGTTAAAGAAACCTATAAAGATGTATTAGAAAGAGCGATTATAAACTTTAAGAAGTTAGCTTATAAAGAAGCCTTAATTGATTTTGAAATGATTCTTGCTAAACACCCAAAAGATGTAAACGCTTTGTTTTATGGAGCTTTATCAGAATATAATTTAAAGAATTATAAAAGAGCCTTAAGTAAACTTGATGCGGTTTTAAAAAACCCTCAAACAGAATTTAACCAGGAAGCAAAATGGAATAAAGTCTTAGTTTTAATTGAGGTGAAAGAAACGGTTAAAGCAAAAAAACTGTTACAAGAAATTATTGATGAAAAAGGATTTTATCAGCAAAGAGCTCAAGATAAATTGAAAACATTAAATTAAAGACTTATTCTTCTTACATAAACCCTAACTCAAACTTAGCTTCTTCACTCATCATGTCTTTATTCCAAGATGGTTCCCAAACCATGGTAACTATACACGATTTTACTGACCAAAGTGCTTCAATTTTTTGACGAACTTCTTCGGGTAAACTTTCCGCTACAGGACAAGAAGGAGAAGTCAGGGTCATTAAAATTTCGGCATTAAACTCCTCATCTAAATTAATTTCATAAATTAATCCTAACTCGTAAATATCTACAGGAATTTCAGGGTCATATACTGATTTAAGTACTTCTATAATTTGCATCTCCACATCTTGTTTAGAGAGTTGATTGGTATGTTCTTTATTTTCTTCCATAATCTAAAAAGTTTGTGGTTCAACGTTTGAAGTTTGAGGTTGATTAGCTTCCAACTTTTGAATTAAAAACCACTGCGTACATTCTAATTTGTTTTAACATTGACAACAGCCCATTACTTCTAGTTGGCGACAAGTGTTCTTGTAATCCAATTTGATCAATGAAAAATAAGTCGGCATCAATTATTTCTTGTGGCGTATGATTGGAAAATACTCTAATTACCAATCCTACAATTCCTTTGGTAATAATAGCATCACTATCGGCAGTAAAAATTATTTTACCGTCTTTTAATTCTGCATGTAACCAAACTTTACTCTGACAACCTTTTATGAGGTTTTCGTCTGTTTTATATTTCTCATCAATTAACGGTAAATCTTTGCCCAATTCAATGATGTGTTCGTACTTGTCCATCCACTCATCAAACAATGCAAATTCATCTACTATTTCTTGTTGTATTTCTTGTATTGAGTTCATAAAGTATATTATGTTTTAAAGTGCAAAGTTCGTAAACTTAACAGTTATCTCCTTCTTGATTTTCTCCTTTGTTTTCGTTCGTTTCTTCTTTTTATGAGTTCTTGAATACTTAAGCTTTTTAAATGAGGAATCAATCTTTCTTTATAAACAGTTAATCCCATATTGTAATCAACTAAAATAAAGAGATAACCCACAAGCAACATTATGCTTGGAAACCAACTTAGAACTAAGGGATATTGATTACGCAATCCTAAATCTAACATTAAAACTTGAATTATTGATAAAAATATTCCAATACTTAATAAAAAATAATTAAACAATTTAGGAGCATGAATTTTTAAATCTATGATAGAGCCTCCTAAATCTGATTCCTTAATTTTCCCCTGTAAATAATTTAAGTTAAATCCACCCATGCTGCCATAAGCAGTTGAGGTTCTTATTCTAAATTCATTTTCATTGTACTTACCCATAAACAATTTTTTATAGTCTCCATAAATCAACATGTCAGTTACGCCTAATGATAAAAAATCTCTTAAATAAACTTCTTCCATATTTTTCTGTTCCACAAACAAAGCTAATTTTTGACATACTTCCTTAGGTGTTAACTTAGATTCTATTGTTGTTTTATAGTAAGGAATTAGAGCCATTATTTCAACATGTTAACAGCTCTTTTTAGAGCTGTTATAAAAACATCAATTTCTTCTTTGGTATTATAAAAAGCAAAAGAAGCCCTTGCTGTTCCGGGAATATCAAAGCGATTCATTAGCGGTTCGGTACAATGGTGTCCGGTTCTAATAGCTATTCCCAATTTGTCTATAATCATCCCAATGTCAGATGGATGTGTGCCATCTACCAAAAAAGACAATACACTTGCTTTGTTGGCAGCTTCTCCTATTATTCTAATACCTTCAATTTGCTTTATTTTTTCAGTAGCATAGCTTAATAATTCATGCTCATAAGCTTCAATATTTGCTATACCAATTTTATTCATATAATCAATGGCTGCGGCTAATCCCAATCCGCCAACAATATTGGGCGTTCCTGCTTCAAATTTATGAGGTAATTCGTTATAAGTGGTTTTTTCAAAAGTTACGGTTTTAATCATATCTCCACCACCTTGGTAGGGAGGTAACTCATTTAAAATGGCTTCTTTTCCATATAAAATACCTACACCCGTTGGACCAAACATTTTATGAGCTGAAAAAGCGTAAAAATCGCAATCCAACGCTTGAACATCAACTTTGGTATGAGGAACTGCTTGTGCTCCATCAATCAACACAAAAGCTCCAGCCGTTTTAGCCAATTTAATAATTTCTTTAACAGGATTTATAGTTCCTAATGTGTTAGAAACATGTGTTATAGATACTAATTTTGTTTTAGGCGAAAGCAGTTTTTTAAACTCATCTATCAGCAATTCACCTTTGTCGTTGATTGGAATTACTTTTAAAATAGCTTTTTTTTCTTCACAGATCATTTGCCACGGAACAATATTAGAATGATGTTCCATGGTGGAAATAATAATTTCATCGCCTGCCTGAATGTGTTTTTTTCCAAAGCTAGAAGCTACTAAATTGATACTTCCTGTGGTGCCGCTAGTGAAGATTACTTCGTGATGATGTTGGGCATTAATAAACTGCTGCACTGTTGTTCGGGCTTTTTCATAAGCATCGGTAGCTTCCTGACTTAAGGTATGAATTCCTCTATGTATGTTGCTGTTTTCGTGTTGGTAATAACGATTAATAACATCTATTACCTGTTGTGGTTTTTGCGAAGTAGCGCCATTATCAAAATAGATTAATGGTTTCCCGTTCACTTGGCGGTGAAGGATAGGGAAGTCTTTTCGGATTTTATCTGAGTTTATAAAGTTCATAAAGTTAAAAGTTTATAAAGTTTTGATTAATCCAGAAAGAATTTTAGATATTTCTTCTGAGAGTTTATATTTCTCATCAAAACTTTCTTTTGAAATTGTTCTTAATTCTTCTGCTAAATAAAGCATAGAACGAATTTCTCCACATGAACCTTTAGCTATAAACAAAAAGTATTTAAATTCATTATTTGATTTTCTTTCAAATCCTTCAGCAATATTGTTCATTATAGAAACAGCAGCCCTCTGTATTTGGTCTTTAAAACCAAAATCTCTACTATCATTAAATTCTTTATAGATGGCTATTGTTAGTTGTTTCGCTTTCTGCCAAGCTATTATATCTTCAAACCTATCTATTTTCATTATATATGGACTATTGTCAACTTTTAACTTTATACTTTATAAACTTTCTAACTAAGTTCTTCCTCAATTTTAGCATCAATATACTCGTGCAACGTCTCAATAGATATTCTCTCCAACGCATCTTTAGCAAAAGCATTAATCATTAATTTTAAGGCTCCTTTTTTCGAAATTCCTCTCGATTGTAAGTAAAAAATCGCTTCTTCATCAATCTGTCCAGTTGTTGAACCATGGCTACATTTTACATCATCGGCATAAATTTCTAACTCAGGCTTTGAGTTTGCAGTTGCATTATCAGAAAGTAAAATATTGTTGTTTTGCTGAAAAGCATTAGTAATTTGAGCATCTTGTCTAACAAACACTTTTCCGTTAAATACTCCTGTTGATTCATCATCTAACACACCTCTATAAACCTCATTAGAATTACAGTGTGGTTTTTTATGGTCAACTACGGTGTGGTTGTCAATATGATCTTTGTTTTTTCCTAAATACAATCCGTTAAGGTTAGTTTCGCAATTGGACGCATCTACTTCAATGTTCAAATTATTTCTTACCAACGCACCATTAAACGTAGCAGTATTGATGGTAAAATTGCTGTTGGCTTCCTGATAAACTTGTTCGGTAGCAATGCTAAAGTTATTTTCTTTTTTATCTTGAATTTTATTGTATTCCAAATGGGTATTTTCAGCTACAAAAAATTCTGAAACATGGTTGTTAAAGTTCTTTTCGCCACCAACATTAATAAAAGATTCGATGATTTTTACCTGGCTACCTACATTACCAATAAACAAATTTCTGCTTTGTGAAATGGTATTGTTCCCTGTGGTGATGTTAAGGATGTGATAAGGTTTTTCAACGTTATTATTTTTAGCAACTTCTAAGTAAATACCATCCGTATGGAAAGCATTGTTCAACGCTAAAAATATTTCTTTTTTATCCTGAGTAAACTGATTGAAATGTTTTTTTAATCCTTCAAACCCCTGTTTTTTAGCTGCTGAAAGTGAAGTTAGTGTAACGCCATCTATTTCAGTAAAATTGGATAGTTCAGGAGAATAATATCCATTTATCACCACCAAAACATGTGCTTCTAAGTTTGGAATTAAAAAATTAGTGATATCAATTTTATCAGGCTGACCAAGTGTGTAAGTATTGTTAACGATTTTTCCTAGTCTTGTGTATTTCCAATATTCCGTTTTAGAAGTAGGAAAATCTAATTCGGCAAGTTCATTTTTTGCATTATTTCGTAAGCCTTCAAAATAGCTATCTTCATTAAACTGAAGAGGTGATAATGCGGCTAAGAAAGTATCTTTTTTTGTTAGTTCTGCTGTTGTCATTTTTGGAATGTTAAATTTTAAGTTTTGAATTTTAAATAATAGATGTGTAACCTAACATTTATAATTCAACATTTTCAGATTTTATCCAATCATATCCTTTTTCTTCTAATTCTATCGCTAATTCCTTTCCTCCAGATTTAACAATTTTTCCGTTGTATAACACATGCACAAAATCAGGAACAATATAATCTAACAAGCGTTGATAATGCGTAATAACAATAGTAGCATTGTTTGGTGATTTCAATTTGTTTACTCCATTGGCAACAATTCTTAGCGCATCAATGTCTAATCCTGAATCGGTTTCATCTAAAATTGAAAGTTTTGGAGACAACATTGCCATCTGAAAAATTTCGTTTCTTTTTTTCTCGCCACCAGAAAAACCTTCGTTTACTGAGCGGTTAGCCAACTTTGAATCTAATTCTACCAAAGCGGATTTCTCTTTTACCATGCCTAAAAATTCTTTTGCAGAAACAGGCTCTTGGTTAAGGTAAGCTCTTTTTTCGTTGATAGCTGTTTTTAGAAAGTTAATGTTGCTTACTCCCGGAATTTCTACCGGATATTGAAAAGCTAAAAATAATCCTTCTCTAGCTCTATCTTCTGGAGATAAATCCAGCAAGTCTTTACCATCAAACTCTACTGAACCTTCAGTAACTTCAAATTCTTCTCTTCCAGCTAAAACAGAGGATAAGGTACTTTTTCCTGAACCATTTGGTCCCATAATAGCATGTACTTCACCTGCTTTTACTTCTAGGTTAATTCCTTTTAAGATTTCTTTACCATCAATACTGGCGTGCAAGTTATTTATTTTAATCATTTCACTTATTTTTATAGAACATGGATAATACTGATGTAACCGATGCTCACTTATATTTATATTTTTGTTATCAATTTTAAGTTTTTTAGTTGTCTTCTTATCCTACTGATCCTTCTAAACTAATTTCCAATAGTTTTTGAGCTTCAACAGCAAATTCCATTGGTAATTTATTTAATACTTCTTTAGCATAACCGTTAACAATTAAATTAATCGCTTTTTCGGTATCTATTCCTCTTTGGTTGCAATAGAATATTTGGTCTTCGCCAATTTTTGAAGTAGTGGCTTCATGTTCTATTTTAGCAGTACTGTTTTTTGCTTCAATGTATGGAAAGGTATGTGCTCCACATTGGTCGCCCATCAACAATGAATCACATTGTGTGAAATTCCTTGCATTGCTAGCATTTTTATGAATTTGCACCAGTCCTCGGTAAGAGTTGTTGCTATGTCCGGCCGATATTCCTTTAGAGATAATGGTACTTTTAGTATTTTTCCCCAAGTGAATCATTTTTGTTCCAGTATCAGCTTGTTGGTAGTGGTTGGTTACTGCTACCGAATAAAATTCGCCAATAGAATTGTCGCCTTTTAAAATACAAGATGGATATTTCCAAGTAACAGCAGATCCTGTTTCTACTTGTGTCCACGAAATTTTAGCATTCTTGTGGCAAATACCTCTTTTGGTTACAAAATTATATACGCCACCTTTACCTTCTTTATCGCCAGGAAACCAGTTTTGTACTGTTGAATATTTTATTTCGGCATTGTCTAAAGCAATTAGCTCAACAATAGCAGCATGCAGTTGGTTTTCATCTCGAGATGGAGCAGTACACCCTTCTAGGTAACTTACATAACTTCCTTCATCAGCTACCACCAACGTTCTTTCAAACTGTCCAGTGTTGGCTTCGTTTATTCTAAAATAAGTAGAAAGTTCCATAGGGCATCGTACTCCTTTTGGGATGTAGCAAAAAGAACCATCAGAGAATACTGCAGAATTTAAAGCTGCGTAGAAATTATCAGAAGTTGGAACTACTGTTCCGATGTATTTTTTTACCAATTCAGGATGATTTTGAACCGCTTCGCTAAACGAGCAGAAAATTATCCCTAATTCTTTTAGTTTTTCTTGAAAAGAAGTTTTTACGGAAACTGAATCAAACACAAAGTCTACCGCTACACCACTTAACGCTTTTTGTTCATCCATAGAGATGCCTAATTTATCCATAGTAGCTTTCATTTCAGGGTCTATATCTTCCCATTTTACATCTCCTTTCTTTTTGGGAGCCGAATAATAAGACAAAGATTGAAAATCAACTTTAGGATAATGCACATGAGCCCATTCTGGCTCCACCATTTTTTGCCATGACCTGAAAGCATTTAAACGGTATTCCAACATCCATTCCGGCTCATTTTTCTTAGCAGAAATTAAGTGTATCACCTCTTCGTTTAATCCGGGAGGAAGTTTGTCAGCTTCAATATTGGAAGTAAAGCCGTATTTGTACTCTTTACCTTTTAATTCTTCTTTTAAATCGTCTTCTGTGTATGCCATTTTATTAGTTTATTAGTTTAGTTTGTAAAGTTTATTGTCCATTTGGTTTTTACTTTACAAACTTTATCAACTTTCTACTTAAAGTGAGAAACTCTCTCCACAACCGCAAGTTCTGTTAGCGTTAGGATTTTTAAAAATAAAGCCTTTGCCATTTAATCCACCTGAAAAATCAAGTTCTGTTCCGGCAAGGTATAGAATGCTCTTTTTGTCGCAAACGACTTTCATTCCGTTATCTTCAAAGATTTTATCATCATCGTTCATAACATGGTCGAATGATAAATCGTAAGTTAAACCAGAGCATCCACCACCTTTAACACCGACTCTAATAAAGCTTCCTTCAGGAGCATTATCTTCTTGCATTAGCTTAATAGCTTGGTTTTTTGCGTTTTCTGAAACTGTTATCATAATTCAATTATTTAGATTAATTCTAAATTAGGGCAAAAGTACCTAAAATGTGGTATTGAAACAAAGAAAAAGTGAAAAAAGTAAATCTAAATTTAAATAGATTGTTCAATAAATGAAATTCTTACCTTTGCCTTATGTTTGAAGATAAAAATAACCCCAAAGAAATTGAGAATCTTGGTGAATTTGGATTAATCAATCACCTTACTTCTCAAATAAAATTAAAAAACCCAACTTCTATTAAAGGTGTTGGTGATGATGCTGCTGTAATTGCTCCATCTAAAAATAAACAAATTGTGGTAACTACTGATATGTTGGTAGAAGGTATCCATTTCGATTTGATTTATACACCATTTAAGCATTTAGGATATAAGGCTGTTACAGTTAATCTTTCGGATGTTTATGCTATGAATGCAGTACCTACTCAAATTACTGTTTCTATTGCTGTTTCTAATAAGATTTCTATTGAAGCCTTGGAAGAGCTGTATGCAGGCATGTTGTTGGCTTGCGAAATTTATGGGGTTGACTTGGTTGGTGGAGATACTACCTCATCAAATTCAGGGTTGATTATAAGTATAACTGCTGTTGGTGAAGCAGAAAAGAAGGAAATAGTTTACAGAAATGGAGCTAAAGAAAACGATTTAATTTGTGTGTCGGGCGATTTAGGTGGGGCCTTTATGGGTTTACAGTTGCTAGAAAGAGAAAAGCAAATTTTTAATGAAAATCCTGCTATTCAACCTGATTTTTCGGGGTACGATTATGTGTTGGAAAGGCAACTAAAACCTGAACCACGACAAGATGTGATTGAAATGTTTAAAGAGTTGGGTGTTCAGCCTACTGCTATGATAGATATTTCTGATGGACTTTCTTCTGAAATTATTCATATTTGTACTCAATCTGGAGTAGGATGTACTATTTATGAAGACAAGCTCCCTATTGACCCTTTAACGGTTTCTACAGCTGAAGAAATGAATTTAAACCCTTCTGTTTGTGCATTAAATGGTGGTGAAGATTATGAATTGCTTTTCACCATTTCTTTAGAGGATTATGAAAAGATAAAAGAGCAAAAAAGAGTTGCTATTATCGGACATATAACTTCTGATAAAGGCAAGTACGAGTTTGTTTCTAATGGAGATACGGTTCATGAACTTACTGCTCAAGGGTGGAATGCCATCTTGAAAAAAGAGGATGAAAACTAAGGTGTTGATTAAGATGTATTTTACATCAATTTGTTTTCATTAACTTTACCAAATGGCACTTTTGAAACATGATAATATTAGCATTTTAAAAAAAATCACTTTTGCCAGAGGGGTTAATATTATCGGATTATATTTCAGTTATCATCTTTCAAAACTTACCAAATCGGGAAAAATAGTAGGCTTACCCATGAGCTTAACTATTGAACCTACAACAGCTTGTAATTTAGGTTGTCCTGAATGTCCGAGCGGACTAAAACAATTTTCTCGTCCAGAGGGGAATCTTAAAAATCCATTTTACCAAGAAACCATCAACAAGGTAAAAAAACATGTTTTTTACTTGAATTTTTATTTTCAGGGAGAGCCATTTATTAATCCTAACTTTTTGGATATGGTAACTTATGCTCGCCAACAAAATATTTATACGGCTACATCAACCAATGCGCATTTTCTTACAGATGAAACGGCTAAAAAAACGGTAGCATCCGGATTGGATAGGTTAATTATTTCTATTGATGGCATTACTCAAGAGGTGTATGAAAATTATCGTGTTCATGGAAAGTTAGATAAGGTGTTGGCTGGAACAAAAAACATCTTAAAATGGAAAAAAGAGCTTCAATCAAAAACGCCTTATGTTATTTTTCAGTTTTTGGTAGTAAAGCCCAATGAGCATCAACTTGAGGAAGCAAAGTTATTGGCAAAAGAATTAGGTGTTGATGAAATTCGTTTTAAAACGGCTCAGGTATATAACTACGAAAACGGAAATCCACTTATTCCGGAAAATGAAAAATATTCCCGCTATAAAAAACTGCCTAACGGAAAATTCACTTTAAAAAACAAAATGCTCAATGAATGTTGGCGTATGTGGAGTTCATGTGTAATTACATGGGATGGAAAGGTGGTGCCTTGTTGTTTTGATAAAGATGCGCAACATCAGTTAGGCGATGTGTCAATATCCAATTTTAAAGAATTATGGAAATCTAACGCTTACCAATCGTTTAGAAAAAACATATTGACCAATAGACAAGCTATAGACATCTGTAAAAACTGCACTGAAGGAACTAAGGTTTTTGAAGATTAAATTAATTAATTATCACTTTCTTTACTTTCTTACTTCCTTTATCATTTAGTAATGTCACTAAATATACCGCTTCGCTCCAGTTGGCAGTATTTACTTTTTCGTAAGTTGAATTAGCTATGTTTTTGGAGAAAATTAATTTACCTGATAAATCTCTAATTTCAACTTCAGTATATTTTTTAGTATCTAAAAACTCCATTTGGATATAGTTATCTATTGTCCATATTTTAACTTCATTTGGTGTTATTTCATCAACAGATACAACGGTATTACTAATGGTAATTAGTTTGTCAACTTCCTGATAACAATTACTGTTTTGAGAAGCTGTTAGTTTTGCTAAATATGAACCAGGTTGCATATAAGCATGTGTTGGACTGGCTAATATTGAAGTGTTTCCATCACCAAAATTCCATAAATAATTGATTACATTAGTTGATTGATTATTGAAGTTAATTTGCTCACTAATAGCAAAAGTATCTTTAGCTGTAGTAAATGTTGCAATTATTGGTAACGGATTGGTTAGTTCTACTGTGTCTATTGTATTTCCACAAAGTGCATCTGTAGTTTCAATGGTATAGATTCCATTAGCAAGGTTGCTTAGTGTATCATACATTAGTACATTGTTTTTTGATGACACCACATTATTGTTAGCATCTCTCCAAGTAATGTCAAAAGGGAAAGTACTGCTTTTTGCAAAAGCTATTTCACCATCTTGTTGATTTACACAGCTAATTTCATTGATGTTGATATTTTTAGGAGCTCCAATGTGTAATAAAAACCTAGCAGAAATGGTAGTATCGTATAAGGTAACATTTATAGTGCTCATTTGATTCAAATCATACATGTTTCCTGTTTGTAAATCTTCCAAAATCAAACAAGAAGTATTGCCTAAATCTGAGATATTTTCTGCTTCGATAGTATGTACTCCTGTAACACCTGTAAGAATTTTTATAGGAATATTAATTTCTTGTTCAGGTAATTGATTAATAGAAAACAGTTCATTACTCATAACACTTGCTATCATCGGTAGTAGGGTGTTGTCAGAAGGTAATTTATGGGCATCAAAACCACCATCATATTGGTTAGTGGTGTTATTATTAAAATGAATTATCATTTCATCGCTTCCATTAGCATTGGTAGCAATAATTTTAAACGGATTATTGTTAGTAGTTTTTAAGAAACTTCCTGTAACACTTGTTTTGGATGCTTCACTAAAAGTAAGATTAGCAGTAGGACTAAATGCCTGTACCCAAACAGCTTGTGAAGAAGCAATAATATTAGAACCTCCATTAGTGCCAAACCCTGCAACATAACTGGCAAATTGTTGTAAATCTGGATTCCAAATGTAAATGGCAAAATTTACACCTGTTTTAGTAATGTTGGGACTATCCCAATCGATAGAAGATGGATAAGGGTTTGCCATCATGTTCCAACCGTCCTCTGCCGGTAGTCCGGAATTGGTATATGAAAGCGGTAAACTTATATCCCCCACATTTGGCGGCCCAGTAACATCAACAGTAAATGGTTGAGTACCTGTAATGGTGTCGCCACTCCAAACCCAAAGACCTTCACCCACGCCAATAATATTAGCAGCACTTAAGGGAGGTATAAAACCATTGCTTTGAGGTCCTGGCAAACTTTCATCATAAAAATAAATTGAAGGCCAAGGATTAGCAGCTGTTGGCCAATTTGGAAAATCCGATCCGGGGAAGCCACTAGTAATAAAGCTACTACTTAAATCAGCAATACTAGCTCCTGTAACAGATGAACCTAAAAACCTCCAATTGGTAGCTCCTGCATCTATATAGCGTTGCATGGTAATATTTCCTGAAATAGGATTAAAGAAAGTACAGGCAGCAACAGTAGTAAAAACATTTGTTCCTACTATTGGTGTTGATCCGTCACTAAAAATTACCGAATTGTTTAAGGAGAGGGTGTAAGTATTTTCATTTTCATAAATACCTGCTGTATATTGAAGTCTTAAGGTTGATCCTGTAGGAACATAAATATCGCTTGAAGAATTTGAACGTTTAGCATAGAAATCACCTACGGGTACATTATCAATGTAGGCAGTAATGTAAGCTCCATTCCAACTATCACCATAACTGTCAAACATGTCTAATGTATATTTGCACTTTGTAGTTAGTTCATTAATTCTAGCTGTTCCTGCCGAATCAGATATTAACGTTAACGCATTATTAGTATTAAAATTTCCTGTGGCAATTCCAATATTTAATGTCCCCGTAAGGTTAACTGTTCCACTGTTTATAGTAGCACCATTTACATTGTCAATTGTTAAATCATAAATATTTTGTGTTCCGTTCAAGTTTAAATTATTTACTACATCTCCTTTAAATGTAAGGTTTCCTGTTGCTGGCACAAAAGTGCCATTATTGTTGAAGTCAGCATACACATCAATATTTGCTCCTGCTGCCAACGTAAGTGTTGCTCCGTTATCTACCGTTAAATTTTTACATACAGCTGTATTACCTGTAACTATTGGGAAATTAGGAACCCCACTTGGAATTAAAGCATGCATAATGTTGGTAGGAACATCAGCATCCCAGTTATTAGGATTAAACCAATCAGTACTTACCGAACCATTCCAAGTAGAGGTTGATTTAAAAATAAATTGAATTTGAGGTTTATAATTCGCTCTATTATTAGGATTTTGTCCACAAATACTCCCTCCATTATCATCTTGTCTATAATTGTATCCATTATTGGCGTTATAAATTCTACATTGTCCAGAAGCATCCCAAGTAGGTTGCACTTGAGACCAACAAATTTCTATTGCAATGTTGCTTGTTCCATTCCAAGTAAAAGGATTATCTAATATAATCATGTCGTAATCTCTTGGTTCTGGAGCATAAGTAAAGGCATTTTTAACAGTTGTCCATCCTGTAGCCCCTAAATTATTAGAGTTTTGTCGATTGGTGTGCTTCATTTTAATGGTATAACCCGGGATATCAAATAATGGATTAGTAGTTATAAAAAAACCCATTTGTGTTAATGTATTCGCTCCCGAAATACCAGCAGCATTTAACTCTTGACGAGTATATACAAAATGTGCCACCTGCCTTCTAAAATAAGTATTTACAGGAGATACTTGGGTAATAGTATTTTCTTGAGTGCCTGAACCAATTTGTATTGCTTGGCTTTTAGTCTCTGTATAAAATACAACAGCCATTAAAATAAGTATAAATTGTTTCATAATTAAGTAGTATTACGTAGTGAAATCTTTTGTAAATATAAGTAAAAATACTTTAAATAATCTAATAAATAAGTGTTTATACTTATGTTAAATGAGATGAAAGGCTATTAACTATTGATGAAAAACCTTTGTTTGTCGATTAAATTTTTCTAAGAAGTATGCGAAATGAAAAATGTAGTTTTAAAAATGAATAGTAATTTTGTACTTAATGAATTCAAGCGATATAAAATCTATTTATCTTAACACATCTCAAACGAAAAGAATAGTTCAGCAATTTCAAGAGAATGAACTTTCTCATATTCATTTAAAAGGGTTGTTGGGTTCTACTGCTGCGTTTTATGCAAATGCCGTTTATGAAAATTTGCCTGTTAATTTTTTTATTATTCTAAACGACAAAGAAGAGGCAGCTTATTTTTTTAATGATTTAGAGCGAGTTGTTGGCGGAGATAAAGTACTTTTTTTTCCTAATTCATACAGAAACCCTTATCAAGCAGAACAAACGGATAATGCTAATGTGTTAATGCGTGCTGAAGTACTTAGTGCTTTAAGCAAATCATCATCTACTAAACTTATAGTTACTCACCCAGCGGCACTTTCTGAAAAAGTAATTACAAAAAAAATACTCAAAAAAAATACGCTTAAACTAAAGGTGGAAGAAGAAATTCCTTTGAATAATTTAATAGAAAAATTGAACGAATATCAGTTTGAACGGGTTGATTTTGTGGTGGAACCCGGACAGTTTTCTATAAGAGGAGGAATTGTAGATGTGTTTTCTTTCTCTAACGAAAATCCTTACAGAATTGAGTTTTTTGGTGATGAAATTGCATCCGTAAGAAGTTTTGATCCTGTTTCGCAATTGAGCATAAAAAATTATCAGAAAGTTACTATTCTGCCCAACATTCAGAATTCGATGTTGGAAGAAATGAGAATTTCTATTTTAAACTACTTGCCTAAAAATACTATAGTTTGGACTAAAGATATTGCACTTATTGCAGTTCAATTAGAAAAAGATTTTACTAATGCACAAGAAGCCTATAAAAAAGTAGAAAATTCTCCTTTGGCACATTTAATTCCCGAAGAAATCTACTATCAAAAAAATAACTTTTCAGAAGATATTGTTACTAAAAATACCATTGAGTTTGGCAATCAATTTCATTTAGAAGCTGATTTAGAAGCTCAATTTAATCTACAAGTACAACCTATTTTCAATAAAAATTTTGAGTTATTACATCAAGATTTATTAGAAAAAAGAGAACAGGGATATAAAGTTTCTGTTTTGGCCGATAGTTCCAAACAAATAAAACGTTTGTCTGCTATTTTTGAAGATATTGGTAAAGCCTTAGATTTTAATTCTATTTTGCTTACACTACATGAAGGATTTATTGATAACGACAACAAAATTGCACTTTATACCGACCATCAGATTTTTAACCGATACCAACGATTTCATCTTAAAGACAGTTATAAGAAAAAATCTGAAAGCCTTACTTTAAAAGAGCTTCACGGCTTATCTCCCGGAGATTTTATTACTCATATAGATCATGGTGTTGGGCGATTTTCTGGCTTAGAAAAAATTGATGTAAATGGCAAACAACAAGAAGCTATTCGTATTGTTTATGCCAATAACGATTTGCTTTACGTAAGCATTCATTCTTTGCATAAAGTAACCAAGTTTGTTGGTAAAGATGGAATTCCACCAAGTGTAAACAAATTAGGTTCTCCACAGTGGCAAACTGCCAAACAAAAAACTAAATCTAAAATAAAAGAAGTTGCTTTTGATTTAATTAAGCTTTATGCCGAAAGAAAATCAAAAAAAGGCTACCAATTTATGCCCGATACGTATTTGCAAGATGAGTTGGAAGCTTCTTTTATTTATGAAGATACGCCTGATCAACTTAAAGCTACACAAGACGTGAAAAAAGATATGGAAGCAGATTTTCCTATGGATAGGTTAATTTGTGGCGATGTTGGTTTTGGAAAAACTGAAGTAGCCATAAGAGCAGCTTTTAAGGCGGTTGCTGATAGTAAACAAGTCGCAATATTAGTTCCAACCACTATTTTGGCATTACAGCATTATAAAACGTTTAAAGAAAGATTGAAAAATTTTCCTTGTAAGGTAGATTACATTAATCGTTTTAAAACCAAAAAACAACAGACTGATACACTCAAAAAATTAAGTGAAGGTCAGGTAGATATTTTAATTGGCACACACAGAATTGTTGGAAATGATGTGAAATTTAAAGATTTAGGGTTGTTGATAATTGATGAAGAACAGAAATTTGGTGTTTCGGTAAAAGATAAATTGAAAACCATAAAAGCTAATGTAGATACCCTTACGCTTACCGCTACACCAATACCTAGAACTTTGCAGTTTTCATTAATGGCAGCAAGAGATTTATCTAACATTAATACACCACCACCCAACCGACAACCTGTGGAAACGAAATTGGTTACTTTTAATGAAGAACTTATTCGTGATGCTATTATTTATGAAACCTCAAGAAGGGGTCAGGTTTTTATCGTAAACAATAGAGTGGAAAACATAAAAGAAGTTGCCGGTATGGTTCAGCGTCTTTGTCCGAATGTAAGTGTTTTAACCGCTCACGGACAAATGAAAGGAGCTGAGTTGGAGCAAAAAATGGCTGCTTTTGTGGAAGGTCAATATGATGTGTTGATTGCTACTACTATTATTGAATCCGGATTGGATATTCCAAATGCTAATACCATTATTATTTTAAATGCCAACCATTTTGGGATGAGTGATTTGCACCAAATGAGAGGTAGGGTAGGAAGGTCTAACAAAAAAGCATTTTGTTACTTAATGGCTCCTCCACTACATACCTTAACTATGGAAGCCCGAAAAAGGTTAACAGCTCTTGAGCAGTTTTCTGAGTTGGGAAGTGGTTTTCAAATTGCTATGCGAGATTTAGACATTAGAGGAGCTGGAAATTTATTGGGAGCCGAGCAAAGTGGTTTTATTTCTGAAATTGGTTTTGATGTATATCAGAAAATATTACAAGAAGCCATTGATGAGTTGAAAGAAAATGAGTTTAAGGAGTTGTATGCCGAAGAATTAAAAACCAAAAACTTTGTAAAAGACTGTCAAATAGAAACTGATTTTGAAATTTTAATTCCAGATGATTACATCACCAACATTGCAGAAAGACTTTCTATTTACAAGGAGTTAGATGAGTTGGATAATTTAGAAGAATTAGAAAAATACAAAATGCAATTGGTAGATAGGTTTGGAAAAATTCCTTACGCTACTGAACAACTTTTTAAAGCCATCCAATTAAGGTGGATAGCCAAAGAAATTGGTTTTGAAAAATTGGTGTTGAAACAGAAAAAATTGATAGGCTATTTTATTAGCAATCCAGATTCTCCTTATTTTCAATCGAGCAGATTTACTAATGTATTGAGTTTTGTTCAACAAAATCAACGAATATGTAAAATGAAAGAGAAAAATGACAAGCTTTCGTTGGTGTTTGAAAATGTAACGTCCATTCATCAAGCGATTGAATTTATAAAACCGATGCTAACCCCTGTTTTAATATAAAATAACTCGTACAACAAAAGTCATTTTTCAATGAAAAAAAATAAGTAGTTTTGGAACGTATTTTGATAACACCAGAAAACAAAAACTTAAAAATTTAAGACATGAGAAAATTAGGATATTTAATGATGTTGGTTGTTGTAGCAGGTCTATATGCGTGCAGCCCAAGCATTCCATTTACAAACGAAGATAAAGTAAAGTATAACTTAACTGAAGAAAGAATTAAAAAGCTACAGTTTTTTGTTTCTAGAGACATTGTTTTACAACGTGGAGAGCGTACTGATGAAGCTCAAGAATTTGATAAAGACGGTAAATTAGTAGTTTCAAGTTCTGCATTATTAGATGAAATTTATATTAAAGAAGGAACTCCTGGAGTTGTAGTTAAAGTAATTGATGAAAACAAAGTGGCAGTAAGTTTTGATGCTACCGATGATAATAAATACTTAGTTTTTGGAGATCCTAATAATAGAGGAAGGTACAATTTAATGGGTGCAGAATGGAATAACGGAAAAGGTAAAATTAATTATGGCGGAAAAGTTTATTATGTTATGCCGGGTGGAGCAAGTGCTTACTTAAAATACAAAATGAAGAAAAGTAACGAAAGCAGAAAAAGCCAAAGTGCTGCCAAAGGTAGAAAAGTTAATAACTAAAAAATAATAACTCACATATTAAAAACTGCTTCAAAAATTTTTGAAGCAGTTTTTTTATACAAAAAATTCATGGAAAACCAATTAAAAGAAACGCTTAACTTCATTAAAGGACAAGGAGTTGAAAATGCAACGGTAGGTATAATTTTAGGAACGGGCTTAGGCGGATTAGTTGAGAAAATTGAAATAATTAAAGAAATTTCTTACGATAAAATACCTCACTTTCCTGTTTCAACAGTGGAATCGCATGTAGGTAAATTAATTTATGGAAAAATTGATGGTAAAACTGTAATTGCTATGCAAGGTAGGTTTCATTATTATGAAGGTTATGATATGAAACAGATTGCTTATCCTGTAAAAGTATTGAAAAACTTAGGAGTGAAATTTTTACTCATTTCTAATGCTGCTGGGACCGTAAATTTAGCTTTCAAAAAAAGCGAGTTAATGTTAATTACAGACCATATAAACATGTTCCCATCCAATCCTTTAATTGGTAAAAACAATAATGAGGAAGGACCAAGGTTTCCCGATATGAGCTGTGCTTACAATAAAAAGCTCAACAAGTTAATTGAAGAAATTGCTCAAGAAAAAAACATCACACTTAGAAAAGGTGTTTATGTTTCCGTTTCAGGTCCTAATTTAGAAACCAGAGCAGAATATAAAATGCTTAAATTATTAGGTGCAGATGCTGTAGGAATGAGTACAGTTCCGGAAGTTATTGCAGCCAATCATTTAGGATTGCCTTGTTGTGCTATTTCTGTACTAACAGACGAGTGCGACCCAGAAAATTTGGCTCCTGTTGCTCTTAAAGAAATTTTAGCAGCAGCAGCTATTGCTGAGCCTCAGCTTACAGCACTTTATGCAGCACTTATTAATAGACTTTAATTAACCCCTCTCCTTACGAAGCGAAGTGGAGATAAGGAGTCTAGCCAAATTCCTAATAACTAGATGGTAAATTTCTGGATCCCTGATCTTCATTACATTTCGTCAGGGAAGAATTGATTTTTTCCTTGTGTAGCAACGAATCGGTATTATAATTCATTTACGAAAGCATTAAATTAAATTTTTTAATTCATCATATTAATAAACTAAATATAAAAGGAGTTTGTTAATTTTGCCAACATTATGAATATTCAAGTATTAAAATCTAAAATTCACCGTGTAAAAATTACGGAAGCCGATTTGAATTATATTGGTAGTATTACAATTGATGAAACATTAATGGAAGCTGCTAACATTATTGAGGGAGAAAAAGTGCAAATCGTAAACATTAATAATGGTGAACGCTTAGAAACTTATGTAATAAAAGGCATAAGAGACTCGGGAAATATTTGCCTGAATGGGCCGGCAGCCAGAAGAGTAGCAGTTGGAGATATCATCATTATCATTACCTATGCATCAATGGATTTTGAGGAAGCTAAAAAATTTAAACCGACTATCATTTTCCCTGATGAAACTACTAATAAATTGAAGTAGTTTTCGTTTCTTTACACTGTTTTTCAGGATAATAATCATCTCATCAACACAGTCAGATGCAAAAAAACTTTATAGCTATTCTTAAAATTATCTTACCACTTGGTTTAGGATTGTTTTTAATTTGGCTAGTTTTTAAAGATTTAACAGATAAAGATATTACTGAAATTAAAGCTTCATTTAATGATATCAATTATTCTTTTTTAATTCTATCGGTAATATTTGGTGTAATTAGTCACCTAAGCAGAGCTTGGCGTTGGAAATACCCTTTAAACCACTTGGGGTACCAACCAAAATTATACAACAGTTTTTTTAGCACTATGATAGGCTATCTTGCCAATATGGGTATTCCTCGTAGTGGAGAATTGTTACGTTGTGGTGTAATGAGTAAATATGAAGACATTCCTTTTAATAAGTTGGTAGGAACTGTAATAGCAGAACGTATGGCAGATTTATTAGTGCTTTGTGGCTTTATTGCTATGGTGTTTTTCTTACAGTTTGAAATGCTAACCAATTACTTTAAGGAGTTAGGCTTCTTTAAACAAATATCATTTACTAAAATGTTTATTTTAGGAACAGCTTTTTTTGTTGTAGTAATTGTTTCCTATTTGTTATTAAAACGTTCAAAACGTAGTTTTTTCGAGAAACTAAGAAAGTTTCTTTCAGGAATAAAACAAGGACTAATTGCTATTTTAACCATGCCTAACAGGGGTAAATTTATTTTACATACGATATTCATTTGGGG
>JAPHUD010000013.1 GCA_026196775.1 Flavobacteriales bacterium | reverse complement strand
AGAAGGAGAGTTTCGTTCTAATTTACACAGAGGAGGAACAGCTTCATTATACGATTTAACTGATGATGAAGAAAATGCCGCACTAAAAGCTGCTAAATCCCTTGGTTTGGGTGTTGCCGGTGTAGATATGTTGCAATCTAAAAAAGGACCTCTAATTATGGAAGTAAACTCTTCTCCTGGCTTAGAAGGTATTGAAGGAGCTACCGGAAAAGATATTGCTAAAAGCATTATTAGATATATCGAGAGGCATGTTTAAGGTTTAAAGTTTCGAGTTCAAATTTGAATTAAAAAAGTAAAGCATTAAGCTATATGGATACAGATGTTTTTCATTTTTTAGGTAAAAAAATTGGCAGAGGAGAAACCGTTCAGCTAAATATTGACATTGCTCGTTTGCATACCCGAACAGCCATTGAAGTACCTGTTATAGTTTCTAGAGGTAAAAATCCGGGACCGGTTATTTTACTAAATGCAGGAATTCATGGTGATGAGGTAAATGGCGTTGAAATAGTCAGACAAATTATTGCCAAAAATTATCATAAACCAACTAACGGAACAGTAATTTGTATTCCGGTTTTAAATGTTTTCGGATTTTTACATCAAACAAGAGAATTTCCAGATGGACGTGATTTAAATAGGGTTTTCCCTGGTTCTAAAGAAGGCTCTTTAGGAAGTAGATTCGCCTATTTTTTTATGAAAGAAATTGTTCCTAAAATTGATTATTGTATTGATTATCATACTGGAGCGAGTAAACGATTTAATTATACCCACATTAGAATTGAAGGTGTTGATAAAGAAACGATTGAGTTAGCTCAAGTTTTTGGATCACCTTTTATTATGTTGTCTAAAGTATTGCCAAAATCATTAAGAAGTGAAGCGGCAAAGAAAGGCGTTAAGGTTTTATTGTTTGAAGGAGGTAAGGCACTCGATTTAGATAGAGCAGTTACAAAAGTGGGAGTTGCTGGAGCATTAAAAGTGATGCATAAAATTGGGTTAAGAGATTTTTCAAAAGAAATTGCTGCTTATCCGAAAACTGAATCCATTACTTTGTCAGACTCAAGTTGGACGAGAGCAAGGTATTCAGGTATGTTTAGAACCTATGTAAGTATTGGAAGTTATGTTAAAAAAGGTACTGTTTTAGGCACTATTTCCGATCCTTTTGGTGAGTTTGAAAAAAGAGTAATTTCTAAACATGATGGTTATATAGTATGCTCTAACCATTCTCCAATTGTAAATCAGGGAGATGCTTTATTTCATGTTGGGTTTACTGAATAATAAGTGAAGTATAGATAAAAAACACACTTCTGTTTTGTTTACATTTTTATTACAACACCGATTTAAATTGGCTTAAAAATCGAATATCTCCTTCGGAGTATAAACGTAAATCATTTACTTTAAATTTAAGCATAGCAATACGTTCAATACCCATTCCAAAAGCAAATCCACTGTATTTTTTGCTGTCAATTCCACAGTTTTCTAATACATTTGGGTCAACCATTCCGCAGCCCATAATTTCTAAAAAGCCAGTATATTTACAAACATTACAACCTTCGCCATTGCAAACAGAACAGGAAACATCCATTTCGGCACTTGGTTCTGTAAATGGAAAGTAAGAAGGACGTAAACGAATTTGGGTTTTTTCGCCAAACATTTCTTTAGCAAAATGAAGTAACGTTTGTTTTAAATCGGCAAAAGAAACATTTTCGTCAATATACAAACCTTCAATTTGGTGAAAAAAACAATGGGCACGAGCAGAAATAGCCTCGTTCCTGTAAACTCTTCCCGGAGAAAGTGTTCTAATGGGAGGCTTGGCATTTTCCATTACCCTAACTTGTACTGATGAAGTGTGTGTTCTTAGTGCCATTTCACTATTTGAGGAATCAACAAAAAAAGTATCTTGCATATCTCTTGCAGGATGTTCTGGTGGGAAATTTAAAGCTGAAAAATTATGCCAATCATCTTCTATTTCAGGACCTTCAGAAACAGTAAAACCAATTCGTGAAAAAATATCTATAATTTCGTTTCTTACTAAAGAAATAGGATGTCTACTGCCAATTTTAGAAGGAAAACCACTTTTAGTTAAGTCTAACTCATCTGTTGAAGCAGTAGTTTCTTTAGATAATGAGGCTAAAAAAGAATCGTATTTTTCCTGAGCTTTTACTTTAGCATCATTAATAAGCTGACCAACTTCTTTTTTTTGTTCGTTAGGAACATTTTTGAAATCATTAAATAAATCTTTGATAACACTTTTGCTGCCTAGAAATTGTATCCTGAATTTTTCTAAATTTTCTTTATTATCGGCAACAAAGCTGTCAATTTCATTTATTAGTTGATGAATTTTTTCTTTCATACTGTTTTTTAGTATCAATAATTATTTGATGATTTTAATGGTCATTTTTACATCTTCAATGGGTCTGTCTTTTCTGTCTCTTTTTACAGTAGCAATTTTATCCACTACATCCAATCCTTCTATTACTTCTCCAAATACAGTATAGTCCATGTCTAAAGGTGCATACCCTCCAATAGTCTTATAAGTCTTATATTGTTCTTCAGTATATTTAATTCTTCCTTGTTTATTTTTTTCAATTTTTTCAATTTCTTCTGTGGTAAACTTTCTGCCTTGCACAATGTAAAATTGACAACCTGATGAACGTTTCTGAGGGTTTACGTTATCTGGTTGACGAGCAGCAGCTAACGCACCTTTTTTGTGAATTAAGTTAGTATTAAATTCCGCAGGAATGGTATAACCAACATCTCCTTCACCTAAAGATTCGCCTTTTTGAGCGTTTTTAGAATCAGGATCTCCACCTTGAATCATAAAATCTTTAATTACTCTATGAAAAAGCGTTTCATTATAAAAACCCTCTTTTACTAATTTTATAAAATTATCTCTATGTTGGGGTGTTTCGTTAAATAACTTTATTTTAATATTTCCGTATTCGGTAGAGATAAGCACTTTTGTTTCTTTTTTTTCTCCTTTAAATAAAGAAAAACTCATAAGTGAAAGAACTAATACACTAAAAAGAATTTTTTTTGACATGATAATTTTATTTCTTACATTTGTTCATTGCAATATTAAGAAATTATATTAAAAAGTTATAAATATAGACACATGAAACCTACTTTAAATTATATAGTTTTAGCCCTTGTTACTGTGGTGCTTTTCTACTCTTGTGCTAAAGACAGAGGTCCAAGATTAGTTGTAAATGTTATAGAAGAAGATGGAACCCCAGCAGCTGGAGCAACTGTTCATGCTTGGCCAACAGATGGTCCTTTTGAGTGCGGAAGCTGTGTTGTTGATGAGAAAAGGATGGACCAGTCGAATGTTACTGACGCTAGTGGTGTAGCAATGTTTGATTTTAAATACTCTGTAGTCTTAGATGTAGAAGTTGTTTACTATAAACAAGGAGTAGATTCTTTATTACAACCTATCATTACTGATACATTGTATGGTAAAAAAGTAGTTAAAATTGAGGAAAAAAGACAAAGAAGCAGAAAGAATAACTACCAAGAAACGGTAATTGTAAAATAATCTCTTATAATTTTTTTAGGTTCTCGAAGTAATCAATTATTGCTTTTCGCATTAATAAAAGTTGCTTTCGTCCTTTGGTGTTAGATGGTATTTTTTTTACATTTTTAAAATGTGGCCAACCATCATCATCTCTACCAGTAAACCTATAATACCCATATTGGCTTAAAACAGTACAAATACCAATGTGTATAATATCTACTTTTTCTTCTTTCTGGAAAACTGTATGGGGTTTATTGAGTTCTTGTAAACCAATAATATAAAGTATAGTTTGTTCATCTATTTGTTCATCAAAACGATGTTCCACCATTTTTAAAACATTTTCCCACTTCTCTTTTAATTCATTCTCTTCTAACATTACTATTGGTTTTTATAATTCATTAGCAATTTCATTATAAAATTGCTCAGCAGCATATTGTTCGGCTTTCTTTTTAGAGTAAGCTTTACCATTGCCTTTAACTTCTGAATTGATGAGCAAATTTACGGTATATATGTTTTGATTTCCATCTATTTCTTCACTTGTTTCAAATTCGAATAGTATTTTATTTTTTTGACACCATTCTATTACCCTGCTTTTAAAGTTAGTTTCTTGAGCTACAATTTTTTCACTATCTAAATGAATATCAATTAATTTTTGTTGAATAAATTTTTGAGCTTGTTCATAACCTTTGTCAATGTAAATAGCACCAATTAGAGCTTCCAATGCATTTCCTAATATACTTAGACTCCTTTCTTCAGGTTTTTTTTCAATAAGTTCTGCTAAACCTATTTTTTTACCAAGTTTATTTAACATTTCTCTACTTACAAAACGAGAGCGTAATTGGGTAAGAAATCCTTCATCTTTAAATGGATACCGTAAAAAAAGATAATGGGAAACAACACTACTTAATATACTATCACCAAGAAATTCTAAGCGCTCGTTACTTTGAATAATTTTATCATCACCAACTAAAGATTTATGTGTTAGTGCTTGTTTGTAAATGGAAGTGTTTTTAGGAAAAAATCCCAATATGCGTTCTAATTTTAACGCATATTGGGATTTCTTTTTAAATAGTAATGCTAGCAATTAACTTTTATATTTTTTAAAAATAATAGAAGCATTATGTCCGCCAAAACCAAAGGTATTACTTAATGCAGCTCTAACTTCTCTTTTTTGAGCTTTATTAAATGTAAAATTTAGTTTAGGGTCAAAAGATTCATCATCAGTAAAATGATTTATAGTTGGAGGAACAATGTCTTCATTAACGGCCATCAATGTAGCAATAGCTTCTAAAGCACCTGCAGCACCTAATAAGTGACCTGTCATTGATTTTGTTGAACTAATATTTAATTTGTATGCATGTTCATTAAAAACAGAAAGAATGGCTTGTGTTTCCGCAATATCTCCTAATGGAGTTGAAGTTCCGTGTACATTAATGTAGTCAATATCTTCAGGAGAAATTCCTGCATCATCAATAGCATTAAGCATTACGTTTTTAGCACCAAGTCCTTCTGGGTGTGGAGCAGTCATATGATGAGCATCAGCGGATAAGCCGCCACCTATTACTTCAGCATATATTTTAGCACCTCTAGCTTTAGCATGCTCATATTCTTCAAGAATAACTGCAGCACCACCTTCTCCCATTACAAATCCATCTCTTTCTTTATCAAAAGGACGAGAAGCAGTTTCAGGAGAATCGTTTCTGGTAGAGAGTGCGTGCATAGCATTAAATCCACCCATTCCAGCTTCATAAATGGCAGCTTCAGAACCTCCAGCAACAAATACATCAGCTTTTCCTAAACGGATATAATTAAAAGCATCAATAAGTGCATTTGTAGAGGAAGCACATGCCGCAACAGTAGTGAAGTTAGGGCCTCTAAATCCGTATTCCATAGAAATTAATCCAGAAGCAATATCTGCAATCATTTTAGGGATAAAGAAAGGATTAAACCTTGGAGTTCCATCACCTCCAACAAAATTGGTTACTTCATCTTGAAAAGTTTTAATACCTCCAATTCCTGAACCCCAAATAACACCAACTCTATCTTTATTAACAGTTTCAAGATTAATTTTTGAATCTGTAACAGCTTCTTTAGAAGCAATTAAAGCAAATTGAGTGTAAGGGTCAATTTTTCTAGCTTCTTTTCTATCAAAATGATCGGCAGCATCAAAGTTTTTTACTTCACAAGCAAATTGTGTTTTAAACTTTGTAGCATCAAATCTTGTGATAGGAGCACAACCGCTAACACCTTTTTTAAGATTTTCCCAAGTTTCAGGGAAAGTATTTCCTAGTGGAGTGATAGCACCAATTCCAGTTACAACAACTCTTTTTAATTCCATAAATTAGTTAGGTTAAAGTTTGATTATAAACAGAAAAAGCTTTGAATTAAACATCCAAAGCAATTTCTAAACAATTTTTTATAGAGCTTAAACGCTTACTTTAGGTTGTTTTCGATGTAATTAATAGCATCACCTACTGTAGCAATTTTTTCAGCTTCATCGTCCGGAATAGCAATGTTAAACTCTTTTTCAAATTCCATAATCAATTCAACTGTGTCTAATGAATCAGCTCCTAAATCGTTAGTAAAGCTTGCTTCGTTTGTTACTTCGTTTTCGTCAACACCTAATTTGTCAACAATAATTGATTTTACTTTTCCTGTAATATCTGACATGTTTTTTAATTTTAAGTTTATAAGGTGCAAAGAAAATTATTTATCTTAATATAATCAAATTATTTTTGATTATTCGCACCTATTTTATCCACATAATTTTTATTAGTACTTACATTTAAGATTTTACAATGTATTTTAAAGGTCTAAAAGTACTTTAATTCCTACTTTTGTCACTTAAAAAAAGAAAATTATTTAAAATAGCTTTATGTATAAAATTGCCATTTTTGCTTCTGGTAGCGGTTCTAACGCAGAAAATATTGTTACTTATTTTAAAGATAAGAATTTAGCAGAAGTGGTTTTAATACTTACCAACAAAGCGGATGCTTTTGTTTTAGAAAGAGCAAAAAAATTAGCTGTTGAAAGTGTGGTTTTTTCTTCTGAACAGTTAAAATCAGGCGAATTGGTCGATTTATTGAAGGATAAAGGCGTTGATTTTATCGTATTAGCTGGGTTTTTACTTAAAATACCTAAAAATTTAATAGATGCTTTTCCAAATAAAATTATCAACATCCATCCAGCATTATTGCCAAAATATGGCGGAAAAGGAATGTATGGAGATACTGTGCATAAAGCAGTGGTTGCCAATTGTGAGAAAGAATCTGGGATTACCATTCATTTTGTAAATGAACATTATGATGAAGGAGCTATCATTTTTCAGGCGAAGTGTTCAGTTAATGAGAGTGATACCTATGAAGATGTTGCTCGCAAAATCCATCAATTGGAATATGAGCATTTCTCGAGGGTGATTGAGGAGTTGTTGTTGGAAAAACCAGAAGATAAATTAAAATAATATGCTAGAGAAATACTATATGAATTGCTATAAACTATTTCGATTCACTTTTTTCCATAGCCAGTTTGGCAAAAGATTGGTTGGTTATTTTGCTATCTAACCATAATATGAAATCAAAATAATCTAGGGCTATTTTTTCATAAGGATCTTCAAAAACTTTCATTAAGTTTTCTTTAAAAGTAATGAATTGTTCTTTTTGTTTTTCCTCATTTTTGGCTTTTACCAATTTCCTCATTTCGTTTAAGAAAACAGTTTCTAACTTAAAATCTCTTTTGTTAACAGTAAGAAAACGTTTGGTAGACTTAATGTTATATTCTAGTAATTCAATATTATTTAATTCAAAATGGATAATGAGGTTTACTAACCTGGCAAAAGTATAAACATCATCTCTTAATCCAGGTTTATTTTCATTCAATACTAAATTGATGTATCTTAGGGCACTTTTTAAATCATCAGTAAAGAAGTAAACCCTAGAAATATTGTAATAAAACAACATTTCTTCTTCTTTGTTTATTTTACCATCAAAATGTTGTAAACCTGTAATAATTTTAGGAATAACCTGTTTAATGGCTTTCATGTAATTCCCCATTTTAATATACACATTAAGTTCAGCATTAAAAGGTATAGAAAATAGTTTTAATTGGATATCCATACTTTCAAAACCTTGTTTAGATAAAAGTCCTTTCATCTTATTGATGATTTTGAAGGTTTCATCCCATTCGCCTTTACTAAGATGAGCATACATAACACTGTTAAGGGCTCTAATATATCTTTTAGGTAGCTCTTGCATTATTGGAGGGTTGTCTTCCATAATTTTTACTACATGACTAAAATTGCTAAAAGCACCTTCTAGATTTTGGTCGGTAACAGCACAAAGACCTTTAATAGAAAGACAAGCAGTTGCTGCTTTTATAGAATGAGCAGTACCTTTGTTAACGATAAGTGGGTGGTTGGCAATTTTCTTTATTTCCTCACGACCTTCAACATTTCGTGTAAAACCACTTTTTCTAATAATGTAGTTTATTTTTGAATAAAGTTTTTGGTATTCGGCAATATTTCTAAGTTTTTCTAAACAGTCGGCTTCTTCTTCAATAAGATTTTCCATGTTTACTTTAAACTTATTATCTAAAAAAGCTTCTTCAATGAGTTTCTTTTCCCAATCTATTAAGTCTAATAAAAAGTAAAATTTCTCATACGTATAAGCAATTCCTTTAGCACGCTGTATGTTCTTGAAGCATTCGGTATAAAGTGCTTTATTAAATAAAAGTTCAATGTTTCTAAGGTTCTCTTGCAAAACAGAAGCAGCTGAATTATCAGAATAAAAACTTCTTAAGCTTTTTAATATGAGTTTATAAAGGTGGTTTTTTTCAGATGGCAAATGTTTAATGAATTTTTCATTTTTAAGTTTTTCTTTAACAATTTCTTCATCATAACTTTCTAATTCATCAATGCATTCAAAAAGTTTCATATAATTTTTGTCGCCTGTTTGTAATGATGACATTAATTTAAAATATCTTTTTTCAGACTTAGTAAGTGATTTGATTAAATAAAATAATTCTTTAGAAGGTTTCATATCAGTAAGTAGTTTTTGTAAAATTTTTAAAACTTAATTTACATAAAATCAATAATTTGTTAAAAACATTTTTTGCAAAATCATTTCATAGCATTACAATATTACTATAAATTAGTGAGGTGTTAAAATTAAATAAAATAATATCTTGTTTAGTTAATTTTTTTCAACTAAAGTTAAGAGAGAAATATTCTCCTTGATTTTGTATTTTTACAATGAATTATTATTGAAATATTTAGATATGAAAAAATTATTCTTTTTTATAACGATTTTTACTTTCACTCTAACTACAACTTATTCTCAAGTAAAACAGGCAGATGTTAATAACAAAGCTTTAAATAGTAGAAGTGATACTATTGATATTTTGAATTATCAAATAAATTTAGATATTACCGACTTTGCCAATAAAATTATTGTAGGAAACTGTAAAGTTACTTTCACAACTAAACTTAATGGCGTTAATCTACTCGATTTAGATTTATTGGAACTTAATGTAGATTCTGTTAAAGATGCAGCCAATAATTTACTAAGCTTTAATTATAATGATACTTTGCTAGGAATTACTTTATCTAGTTTAATGAATGTTGGAGACACTACTGAGGTAACTATTTTTTATAATGGAACGCCACAAACAGATAATAGTGGTTTTGGAGGGTTTTATTTTGATAATACCTACGCTTATAACTTGGGAGTAGGTTTTAATGCAGACCCACATAATTACGGAAGGGTTTGGTTTCCCTGTTTTGATAATTTTGTAGAACATGCTACTTATGAGTTTAATATTATTACATCAGGAGGTAAAAAAGCTCATTGTAACGGAGTATTGGTTAGTGATTCTGTAATCACAGGAGATACCATTGTTAGAAAGTGGGTAATGAATGAACCTATACCAACTTATTTAGTATGTGCAGCTGTTTCAGATTATGCAACTGTTCATCAAACTTTTTTAGGTGCCAATGGAACTATCCCTGTAGAATTAGTAGCTAGAGCTCCTGATACTACTAATTTTAAAAATTCATTTGTAAACTTAAATCAAGCTTTGGCTATTTATGAAAACCAATATGGTCCGTATTTATGGAGTAAAATAGGGTTTGTATTAGTACCTTTTAATGGAGGAGCCATGGAACATGCAACATGTGTAGCTTATCCGAGGGTGGCAGCGAATGGTAGTTTAGCATATGAAACATTAATGGCTCACGAGTTTGCTCATCATTGGTGGGGTGATTTGGTAACCTGCGAAACTGCTGGAGATATGTGGATTAATGAAGGGTTTGCTACTTATTCTGAACATATCTTTACAGAATTTTTATACGGTAGAGATGCATATATGACTGATGTAAAAGCCAATCACAAACAAGTGTTGCAATTTGCTCATATAGATGATGATGGCTTTAGGTCATTAAGCAATATGGATCATGCTTATACTTATGGAACACATTCTTACTTAAAAGGTGCTTCTGTAGCTCATAACATGAGAGCTTATTTAGGTGATTCCTTGTTTTTTTATGGTGTGCAACAGTTAATGGATAGTTTTAAGTTTAAAAATATTAATCCAACAGAATTCAAAGATTTTTTGACCACTTCTACAGGTGTTAACATGACGGATTTTTTTAATGATTGGGTGTTGAATCCAGGATTTTCTAATTTTAAAGTAGATTCATTTCAAGTAGTATTAAATTCACTAAATTATGATGTGACACTTTATGTTCAGCAAAAGTTAAGAGGGGCTACAAATTTCCATACAGGCACTCCACTTGAAGTTGCTTTTTATGATAATAATTGGAATAAATTTACAACCGATATTGTAGCATCTGGGCAATATTCCACTGCTTTAGTGAGCGTTCCTTTTCAGCCTACAGTAGTAATTTTAAATGAAGCCAATTTATTAAATCAAGCTAGAACAGATAATCAGCTTAAGGTTAAAAATACGTTTAATCCTCAGCTTCAAAACCTCACCTTAGTGAGAGTTGGTGTAAATGCTGTTAGCGATTCTGCTTTGTTACATGTTGAACATCATTGGGTTGCTCCTGATTCAGTAAAAAATAATGTAAATAACTATAAGATATCATCTAGCAGGTATTGGCGATTTACAGGTATTTTACCAACTGGCTTTTCGGCTTCTGCCAGAATAGACTTTGATGGAAGAGCAAGCAGTGGTTTTTTAGATATAGATTTGCTTTCGGTAAATCATGATAGCCTTGTTTTGCTATATAGAGAAGATGCACATGATGATTGGCAAGAGTTTCCTTATTACGCCAAAACGGTATTGCCAGGAATACCTTATGGATATGTAGTTGTAGATAGTTTGTTGTTAGGAGAATATACTTTTGCGAATAGCCCGAGTACTGTTGCTATTGATGAAGTTGAGAATAACAAAGCTGCTGTAATAGAAATTTTTCCAAATCCAACCAATGATATGTTTTGGTTAAAAACACTTGCTTCATATAATAAATTACAAGTTGTTATTTATGATGTGTTGGGTAATGTTGCTCATGAAGAAGCTTTTACAAACGAATTAAAAATTGATGTTTCAGATTGGAATTCGGGAAATTATATTGTTACTGTTTTTGATGAGAATCAATTAATTCACTCAGAAAAATTGGTAGTTCAATAAATATCAAACTGATCTTTTGGTCTATCAATTTCATTCCAGTTGAAGCCTTTTAAGATTAAATCCTTTGGAGAAGGTTCGTTAATAGGATGAAAAATACCATCAGGGTCTTTTATAAAAGTTAGCGATTTTAAGGTGTTATCTTCCAAGAAAATAAGCATGTTATTTCCTGTAGCTTTGTTTACACCAATGTATTTATTATTATCGTCTTTAGCAAAATAAATTGTTTCTGCTTGTTTGTGTACTTCAATTTTATAAAGTTTTTTCTCCTTAAAATAACCCACCATATTTATTCCTTTAATCTGGTTAAAATGATTGTGTATAGAATCTGCTATGGAAATAATAAATGCTTTTTCTTCCATATAAATTGCATCAATGGCTTTGTTTTTCATTTGTAAATAGATAAAATTGGCTGTTAATTGGTTTTCATTAGACCAAATAATGGGTTCTCTATAAAAATTTACGGTTGAATCGGCAAAATTATACACTACAGAATCTGCTTTGCCTTGCATATCGCTTTTAAAAAATTTTACTTTATGGTAAGCTAGTAAATTTCTTAATGTATCTAAGCCTAATGTGTCATTATTAAGAGAATCCAAATCATATTTATAACTAGCATAAATTTTAAAGGTATCAGCATGTAAATAAAGCGTATCATTATCCATAAACTGCATTAGCAAAGCTTCTTGTGTAATAATAGCACTATCTTTTTGTTCAAAAAACGTAACATCATCACCTAAAATTTGTAAATAATCAGCAGTATCTTTTATTAATGCATTACAGGTAATTTCTCCATATCCTAAATCTCTGTTATAGAAAATAGTATCACCATAAATAAATTTATTTTCGGAGTATATGTAAGAGTCAGTATAAAATTCTGAGGTATTATTTTTAGTATTGTACCAACCATCATTGGTGTAGATAAAATTTTCATCACTTAAAATAGTGGTTTTTCCAAGGAAATATACTGTTTCAGTAGATGAATGAAATTTTAGGGTATCAGCAAATATTTTATATTGTGGATTAGTAAGTACCACATTTTCTTTAAAATAGAAAGATTGATGGTTAGCATGGTAATATCCTTTCTCAGATGTAAGTGTATCCTGTTGTTGGCGGCTAATCATTTCTCCACCATTATAATAATAAGCAATGTTAGAAGTTCTATCATAGTCTAAAAATTTAGTGGTTAGCGTAACATCTTTATTAATAAGTTGAATGTTTCCTCTCAAAATAGCTTTTTTAGTATTGCCATAATAAATTAAAGAATCTCCGGTAAGTTGTAAGGAGTCTCCTTGAATAATTTTTACACGACTATAAGCGTGCATACTATTACTTTCTGAAAAAACATAAGCACTATCACAAAACATAAGTGCATCATCATGTTTTAATTGAACATCTCCAATTAATTTTTTAGCTTTTTTACCTGTTGATTCGTCATATTCTAAAGAATTAGCATTAAGAATTTCTATCTGAGCTGGTTTTTGAGCCAAGCATAAAGCAGTAAATCCTAATACAAATAGGAGTAATAAGCTTTTTAGAAAGAAATTTTGCTGTAACATTATTAATTAAATAGGCAAAAGACAATATTAATAAAATAATTTCATGTGTTTATATCAATTGTTTTTGAGCGGAAACAACTACAGATAGAATAATAAAACAATGAATTTGTCTTTAACACAAAATAAAAGTTTTTAAATTTTTAACATTTCAACATATTATTTCATCAAAAAATGTATATCTTTACTGTTCAATATTCAATTAAACACAAATACTATGAAAAAATTATTTTTAGCAGTTGCATTAATCAGCTTTGTTGGTTTAAGCAATGTAGAAGCTGCTCCATGTGACGGTGAAAAATGCACTAAAGAATGTACAGACAAAAAACACAAAAAAGGAAGTACAGATAAAAAAACTGCTGATAAAAAAGCTTGTGCTTCTAAAGATGGAAAAAAGTCTTGTTGTGCAAGTAAAGCAAAAGCATCTAAAACTACTTCTAATGATGACAAAGTAGAAAAGACTGAAAAAAAATCAGCAGAATAATTAACTGATTTTTAAAATTATAAAAAAGACTGAACGTATTTTGTTCGGTCTTTTTTGTTTTGGGTTGAGTTTAAACAAAAAAGTTATTTTTTAAATCTTTAACTTCCTCCAATTGCCTTTTTTTAAATACCAAAAAGAGAAGATACCTAACAATCCAAAATAAATAAATTCAGAACACCAAACCACTGGTAAGGAAGCCTCAAACTCTATGGCAATAAAGTAGGCTGCTACTAAATAAATAGAAATAGTAGTAGCTTCTATTAAAAGTGATACTCTAGTATTTCCTGTTCCTGAAACGGCATTAAACAAGATAAAAGCAATACAAAAGAAAAACATGGTTAGATTAATAACCCTTAAGGTTGGAATAGCATCGTTTATTAAGTTGATATCTGTAGTATAAAAGCCTACAATTTTTTCTCCTAAAAATATGCTAAATATACCTATAGCCATGGTAGAACCTAAACTTAGCACCAATACTCTTTTAATAAGCGTCATTACTTTATATTCTCTTTTTTGTCCGATAAGGTTACTTACTAAAGTGTTGGTAGCAGAGCTAAACCCAAAAAGTGGAATCATAAGTACCATGTAAATACTGCGGATAATATGAGAAATAGCTAATTCTTTTTCTCCTAATTTTTCAATAATCATAAAGAATATAAACCAAGAGCTAATTGCTAAAAAGTTCTGAAGCATAATAGGACTGCCTACTTTTGTAGTTTTATTAATTATTTCCCAATTAATTTTTTTAAATTTAAATAGTTGGAATTGTTTTACAAAAGCATTTTTATGGGTGTAAATTACTAAGTAGCAAAAAGCCACTAATTCAGCTAAAACAGAAGCTATTGCAGCACCCTTAATTTCCATTCTTGGGAAGCCGAAATTTCCAGATATTAGGGCGTAATCAAAAAACACATTAACTAGCATCATAGCAATGGTTGTATGGATAAGTACTTTGGTGTTGGTTGTACCTATGTAGAAAGCTATAAAAACAAAATTGAGAAAATGAAAAAGTACTCCGAAAGAACGGTAATGCAAAAATTCCACTGTAGCATTGTAAACAGCAGGAGAGGAGGTAATGGTTTCTAATAAAACTGGTGTAATTAATTGAAGAAATATAAAAACTAATAAAGAAATAAAAGAAAGTAAGTAGATGGTTTGATCGAAGATAGCTCCAATTTGAGTAAAATTTTTCTCACCATTTCTTCGCCCCATAATAATTTGAGCTCCTGTGCTTAAGCCAACTCCTGTAAGAATTAATACAAAGTAAAAAATTCCTGCGTTGCCTGCTGCTCCAAGTGCAATATGACTGACCTGACCTAAAAAAATGGTGTCAGTAACAGTTATTACATTTAGCGCTACATTGCTTAATATAATGGGAAGAGCAATTTTCCAAATACTTTTATAGTTAATATGAGCTTTCAAAAGTTATTGGTTTTGGAAAAAACTAAAATTAACATTACCATATTTTCTGTGTTGAAAAAAATTGGGATGATTACTAAATTCCACAAATTTGTCATGTTCTAAAACCAACCAACCATCATTTTTTAGCCAGTTGTTTTTAAAGATTAAATCAGGAATTTCAACCAATTCTTTTAATTGATAGGGTGGATCGGCAAAAATAAAATCGAATTGATGAATAGATTTTTGTAAGAACCTAAATACATCTTGTTTTATCACTTGTATTTGCTTTAATTCAAGCTTAGTACTGGTCTCTTTAACAAAACGCACACAGTGGTTGTTGGCATCAACACTGGTAATGTTTTTCGCACCTCTTGAAGCAAATTCTAAAGAAATATTTCCTGTACCACAAAATAAATCCAACACTGTTAAATCATCAATATCAAAATTATTTTCGATGATATTAAACAAGCCTTCTTTAGCAAAGTCGGTAGTTGGTCTAACTGGTAGTTGCTTAGGGGCTGAAATGGTTTTTCCTTTATATTTTCCGCTAATTATTCGCACAAGTATTGTTGAAAAATGGAGTAATAATATGTTGGTGAAACTTCATCGAAAATATAACTCATTTTTAATGAAGAGCTTGAAAGTAAATCGTTTTTTTCTAAGAATGAAACTTCGTTAATATAAGTATTTAAAAGTGTGTAAATGGTGGAGTTTTTTTCTACTTCGCCTAATAAACGAATATGTACTTTTTTGTTATCAATTTTTTGTTGCTCTAATACAAAAAGTAAGTAGTAAATAAAGTCTTCGCTGGTTTGATAATCGAATGAGTTGTAAAGTGCTAATTGCTGATTTTTTATAATTATAATTTGGAAAGAGTTGGGTAACACGTGTACATCAATTAAAGATAAAGCATTGGTGTTTTTTGCATGCAACAAAGCAGCAGCTATTAATGGTGTTGAGAAATGGAAGAAATGTTTGTTTTTCACAGTATCAAAACAAGAAATAATAAAGTCGGGAACAGCATAAATGTTGTTTGCAGAAAGGCTTAAGAATTTATCAAAGTAAAAATTATCTGTTTCATTGGGGGTAAAATTATATTGGTGGTAAGTGGCTAATTCGTCTTTATTAAAAAGAGCATTAGGCATAATAGTAGCTCTATTATTTACAAAAACAATATTTATTGAAGAGAAATTTTTGTTTATCCAATTATCTTCTTTAATAAAAAGCTGAATTTTTTCAGCTAAAGCATGGTCGGTATAAATATCGTTTAATAAATATACTCTTAGTGCAATAAAGGTAGATGCGGAGACATCTAGAACGAGTAGCTTAATATCAGCTTTACTTATCTGGATATATAGTTTATAGCCAACCACTTTAGCATCAGCAAAAGATTTGTCAAATAAGTTTATGTTTGCTACAAGCTTCAATGTATATGTATTAAAATAAAAAATGAGCTTGACTTAAACCAAACTCATTTTTAATATTTTAGAAAGGAAATACTATTTCCAGTTTCCGTTTGTTGTTGGTTCTTCCATAGATCCTACGGCAATATAAGCTTCTAAATCTACCCCTTCATTTTTAAGATCTAAGCCATGATAAACATTTTTGTATGGTGTTTTTACTTCAAAAACTTTTACCATTACTTTACCTTTTTCAATTTCTCCTGAAGCTATTTCAAATTCTACACCATCAGAAAAAGGTACAATATTCATGTCTTTAACAATTTTATCAAAGTTTTCTTTAAATAATTCTTCTCTAACAGGAACTTTAGTAGTATCTCTAATAATTATACCTAACTCTAATGCTCTAGACTCTTGTCCAATTAAACTGTCAGGCACTTCGCCTTCAGAATAAACAAGTACAATAGAATCGTTGTTTAAGAAATCAAGTAATTTGTTAAAGTCTCCAGCATATTCACCTTTAATTTTTTTGTACTCTATTTGAGCATCTCTAATGTTTTCTAATTGATTTTGAACAACTTTATTTCTTTTTTTGATTTCTTTCTCTAATTCAATTTTACTCTGAATAGAATCGTAGTTCATATATGCTGCAACGGCAATCAATGCTACAAAAACTATTTTTACAATATTTAATATCATAGGAGATAATCCTACTAATACATATTTTGATAAAAAATATAAAGCAACTGCTGCTAAGATAATAATTATAAGTAATCCCATATTTAATTATTTAAACGAATTTTGAAAACAAAACTACTATTTTTTTTATTGAATAAGTAACTGCGAATTTAAAATTAATATTGTAGTAATATTGTTTTTTTACTAAGAAGTTATTTAAAATTTGAATATGCACAATCAGTTTTATCAATTATTACTTCAGCATTTTGGGTTTAAACCAACTCAAAAACAGCAACAAGTACTTGGTGCCTTAACCGATTTTGTTTTTCATCAACAAAAAAGAAGTTTATTTGTACTTAAAGGTTATGCAGGAACTGGAAAGACTTCCATTGTTGGAGCTTTGGTGAAAACCTTGCCTAATTTTAATTTTGAATCGGTATTGTTAGCTCCAACAGGGAGAGCAGCCAAAGTATTGGCTAATTATTCCCAAAAACCTGCTTTTACCATTCATAAAATGATATACCAATTAAAAAGTGGAGGAGATGGTTATACTCGTTTTAGTATAAAACAAAATAAATTTCAAAACACTATTTTTTTGGTTGATGAAGCTTCTATGATTAGTGATGTAGGGAGTTTACTAAATAGCAGTTGGGGAAACCAAAAGGGTTTGTTAGATGATTTGTTGGAATATGTTTACAGTGGCATCAATTGTAAATTGATTTTTATTGGAGATACTGCTCAATTACCACCTGTTGGTGTGGAAGAAAGTCCTGCTTTAGATGAAGATTTGCTACACAAAAATTATTATTTATATCCAGAATTTTATGAGTTAGATGAAGTGGTAAGACAAGCTCAGGATAGTGAAATTTTATCCTTAGCTACTTTTATAAGGGCAAAAATTAATAGTAAAAAAGTGGAACTGCCTATGTTTCCTGAATTGGCGAATACTATAGACGTAAAGTGTATTACTGGTTTGGAGTTAGAAGATGAATTGAGTGATGCTTATGGTAAGTTTGGTGATGAAAATGTAATGGTAGTTTGCCGAAGTAACAAGAGGGCTAACTTATTTAATTTGCAGATTAGAGCGAGAATAAGATGGTTAGAAGAAGAAATTGCCACAGGCGACTACATGATGGTGGTTAAGAATAACTATTTTTGGCTGGATGATGCCTCCAAAGCAGGTTTTATAGCTAATGGCGATATAGTTGAAATTTTAAAAATTAGAGGTTTTGAAGAAAAACATGGTTTTAGGTTTGCCAATATTACTATACGTATGGTGGACTATCCTAATGAACCAGATTTAGAAATTAAAATTTTGCTAGACAGCATTCTTTCTGATGCTCCATCATTGCCTTCGGGAAAATTTAGGGAGTTGTATGATGCTATTTCGGAAGAGTATGGATACGAGCCTAATAGAAAAAAACGTAATGAATTAATTCGTAAAGATGCTTACTATCAGGCATTACAAGTAAAATTTGCTTATGCTATTACTTGCCATAAATCTCAAGGTGGACAATGGGATGCTGTTTTTGTGGAACAAGGTTACCTTACCGAAGAAATGATTAACGTAGAATACTTAAGATGGCTTTATACAGCCATTACTAGGGCTAAAAAACAGTTGTATTTAGTTAATTTTAATCCTGCTTTTTTTGAAGAAAATTAATTTTTTTAACATTTATTAATTAAAATGATTAGTTCTTGTTGTTTTATATAATAGTAATACTATTATATTTGCACTTAAAACTAATAAATATGAAACAGTTACTTTCTAGTGTTAATATTAAGGTAAATGAAAATGTTTATCTTAAAAACCCTGAGTCAAGTGAGTTAGGGAAGAAAATTATAGCTGGAAGCATTGATTTAATTAATGAAATGGGGTTTGAAGCTTTTACGTTTAAAAAGTTAGGACAAGCAATTGGCTCAACGGAAGCGTCTATTTATCGCTACTTTGAAAGCAAACATAAGTTGCTATTGTATTTAAATTGTTGGTATTGGAGTTGGACAGAATACAAAATGATGTTTGGGTTGGCAAATATTCTATCACCAGTAGAACGCTTAAGAAAAGCGATTCTATTATTAACTCAAGAAGCAGGTGAAGACAATAGTTTTATGCATATTAATGAATTGAAGTTAAACCAAATTGTAATTTCTGAATCATCAAAAGCTTATTTAACCAAAGAGGTTGATCAAGATAATAAATTGGGAGCTTATGCTGTACAAAAGCAATTGGTCCAACGAGTAAGCGATATCATTCTTGAAATTAATCCAACCTATAAGTATCCACACATGTTAATTTCTACAGTAATAGAAGGAGCTCATTTGCAACGCTATTTTGCTGAACATCTTCCAAGGCTAACAGATACTTCAGATAAAGATGATTATATCACTGCTTTTTATACCGAATTGGTGTTTAAAGCCATAGAAAAATAATGAAAATGGAGCAAAAAGATACAACTTTATTAACCCCTGTAAAGCGATTCTTTAATCTATTAAAAGTAGATAGGCAAGAGGTATTTAGTATTTATATTTATGCTCTTTTTAATGGAGTAGTTACACTTTCTATTCCATTAGGAATACAGGCTATTATTAGTTTTTTAACCGCTGGTGAGACTTCAACTTCGTGGATTATTTTAGTGATTTTTGTAATATTAGGTGTTGCATTTACTGGTATTATGCAAATTATGCAGCTCTCTATTACAGAAAATCTACAACAAAAAATATTTACGCGTTCTGCTTTTGAGTTTGCTTATCGAATTCCCAGAATTAAATCTGAATCGGTAGATAAACATTATGTGCCCGAGCTAGTCAATCGTTTTTTTGATACACTTTCTGTTCAAAAAGGGTTGGCAAAAATCATCATGGATTTTTCGAGTGCCTCCTTACAAATTGTTTTTGGATTAATTCTATTATCACTCTACCATCCTGTTTTCATAATGTTTAGTTTGGTTTTAGTGATAATAGTCTATCTCATTTTTAAATACACCATCCCAAAAGGGATAAAAACAAGTTTGTCGGAATCGACTTATAAATATGAAGTGGCTCATTGGTTAGAAGAAGTTGCCAGAACTACTTCTACTTTTAAACTAGCTGGCGAAACAGATTTGCCTTTAACAAAAACCGATGAAAAAGTATTAGGATACCTTCATTACAGAAAAGCTCATTTTAAAACATTAATGACTCAGTATATTAACTTAGTAGGGTTTAAAGTAATTATTGCTGCTGGATTACTACTTATAGGTGGTGCTTTGGTAATAAATCAACAGATGAATATTGGCCAGTTTGTGGCTTCAGAAATTATCATCATTTTGGTGTTGGCTTCAGTAGAAAAACTAATTCTAAGCATGGAAACTATTTATGATGTTTTAACTGCTGTTGAGAAAATTGGTTTAGTAACGGATTTACCTTTAGAAAAAGACAATGGAACTAAGCTTAATAAGGATAACAATGGCATTGAGATTAAAGTGAAAAATTTAAGCTACCAATTTAAAGATGAAAGAACACCTATTGTAAGCGACATAAGTTTTACGTTACAGAAAGGAGAAAGATTAAGTGTTGTTGGTGCAAGTGGCGCTGGAAAATCATTTTTATTACAATTAATTGCTGGACTTTATGAAGAATTTAAAGGTTCAATTGTGTTTGATGGACACCCTATTAATAGTCTGTGTAAAGAAAATTTAAGAACATATATAGGAGATAATTTTTCTAAAGAAGATATTTTTAAAGGTACAATAGCTGAAAATATTTCAATTGGCAAAAAGTCAATTACTATTGAGGATATTAAAAATGCCGCAACTATTTTAGGATTGATTGATTATATAGAATCTCAACCTCAAGGTTATAATACAGTACTTCTTTCTGAAGGAAAAAATTTGCCCAAAAGTGTTCGTTTAAAAATCATTTTAGCAAGAGCTATAGTTGGGGAACAAAGATTATTATTATTAGAAGATAGTTATAAACAACTTCCTCTAATTGACAAACAACGTTTTTTAGATTATATCTTTGCTGAAGATAAAACTTGGTCTATTATTGCAGTAACTGATGATTTAGATATTGCAAAAAAATTCGATTCTATACTTGTTTTAGAAAAAGGACAAACAATTGGCTATGGTTCTTACGATGCTTTAAATAAAGAAGGGTTATTGTCTAATGTATTTCAAAAACGATAAGAAAAATGCTCAATTTAAGTACGAATAGAATAGATGGAAAGATTAATACGAAGGAGTATGTTTCTTTCTCTAAAGCTACAGATTATAAAGCTGCAAGAGTGTTTACTAGAATATTGTTGGTATCGTTTTTTGTATTATTATTGTTGGTTTTTTTACCGTGGACACAGAACATTCGTTCTAGAGGATATATTACAACTTTACAACCAGACCAACGTCCACAAACCATAAATTCTGTTATTGCAGGTAAAATTGAAAAATGGTTTGTAAAGGAAGGAGACTTTGTGAACAAAGGAGACACTATCTTGTTTATTTCTGAGATTAAAGATGAATACTTTGATCCTGAATTATTATCAAGAACAGAGGACCAAATAAAATCTAAAGAGCTTTCGGTTAAGTCGTATATGGATAAGATTAATTCATTAGATACACAAATTGATGCTTTGCTTCAAACTAAAAAATTAAAAACGGAGCAAGCAAACAATTATATAAAACAGGCTCAATTAAAAATATTATCAGATAGTGTTGATTTGGAAGCTGCTAAAACCAATTATCAAATAGCAATAAAACAATTTGAACGACAAGAAGAACTGTACAAGCAAGGGCTAAAATCGCTTACAGATTTGGAAAGTAGAAAGTTGAAATTACAAGAAACACAGGCGAAAATGATAAGTGCAGAGAATAAATTGCTGACCAGCAGAAATGAATTGATTAATGCTCAGGTTGAAATTAATTCCATAATGAATCAATATCGTGATAAGCTATCAAAAGCCGAATCTGAAAAATATGCCGCATTATCTAATATGTATGATGCTGAAGCAGTAGTTACCAAAATGCAAAATCAATATATGAATTATTCTGTTCGTAAGGGGATGTATTATATTACAGCTCCACAAACAGGTTACGTTACTAAAGCTATTCGTTCGGGAATTGGAGAAACCATAAAAGAAGGCGAGGAAATGGTTAGTATTATGCCAGCTAAATACGATTTAGCGGTAGAAATGTATATAAAACCGTTTAATTTACCATTGGTGAAGAAGGGGCAAAAGGTACGTTTTATTTTTGATGGTTGGCCTTCAGTAGTGTTTTCGGGATGGCCAAATGTTTCTTATGGAACTTACGGAGGTAAAGTTATAGCCATAGATAATTTTATAAGTGAAAATGGTAAATATAGAATTTTAGTAGCTCCAGATAAAGATGATGTAAAATGGCCCGAAGCTCTTAGGGTTGGCTCTGGAGCAAATGGAATAGCATTATTACATGATGTGCCTATTTGGTACGAATTATGGCGAAATTTAAATGGTTTTCCACCAGATTATTATGATTCTTTTGAAGAAAATAGTGTTACACAAACTACGCAAGAATAATGTTAAGAAAAACATTCGTCATATTATTTTTAGTTGTTTTTAGTGCTGAGTTGTTGGCTCAATCTATTGAACCAAAACCCTTGGCGTTTAACGAATTTATGCGTTTAGTGAAGAAAAATCATCCCATTGCAAAACAAGCTGAACTACAATTGGAATTAGGCGAAGCTTATTTGCAAAAGTCAAGAGGAATGTTTGATCCTCAGGTATTTTCAGAAATTTCACAAAAATATTTTGATGATAAACAATACTACAACCTTAACAATAGTGGGTTAAAAATTCCCACTTGGTACGGACTTGAGTTTGGAGGTGGGTATGAACGTAATGAAGGCGTGTTTTTAAATCCTCAAAATAATGTGCCAAATGCAGGTTTGTGGTATGCCGGTGCGTCTTTAAATATTGGTCAGGGATTATTTATTGATGAACGAAGAGCGGAATTAAATAAAGCTAAAATTTTTGTAAAAAGCACTCAGGCAGAACGTCAAATTATTTATAATGAGTTGTTGTATAATGCTGGAAATACTTACTGGGAATGGTTTAATGCTTTCCATTCGTTGAAGATTTATGAAGAAGCTTTTAGCTTAGCTGAGGAAAGGTTTGAGGCAGTAAAGCAAAATGCAAAATTTGGCGATGTGCCATTAATCGATACTGTGGAGGCAAGCATACAAGTTCAAAACCGTATGCTTAACTATCAACAAGCGGAATTAAACTATAAAAACACAACCGCCTTACTTTCCGTTTATTTGTGGGACGAAGGAATTATTCCGTTAGAAATTGACGAAAACACGATTCCACTTACGATAGAAATGGTTGAACCATTAGCGGTTTCAGGAAATTTATTGGCTCAATTAGACAGCATTTCATTAACCCATCCCGAATTGGCTCAATACGGGTTTAAATTACAACAACTACAATTGGATAGAAGACTAAAACAAGAAATGATTAAACCTAAGCTCAACTTAAGGTATAATGCCATTACTGCTCCTGTGGGTAATGATGCTTTTGTAGATTATAATACCAATAATTACAACTGGGGGTTGGAGTTTAGTATGCCTTTGTTCTTAAGAAAAGAACGAGGAGATTTAAAAATTGCTCAATTAAAAATTAATGAAACCAAACTCGATTTTGACAATAAAAAAGCAGCTATCAATTACAAGGCTATAGCAGCTATGAATGAATTGGGAACTTCTTTTAATCAAGCTAATTTATATGCCAAAACAGTTAAAGATTACTTGCAATTATTAAATGGCGAAAAACAAAAATTTGACGCTGGAGAAAGTTCTTTGTTTATGGTAAATGCCAGAGAGTTGGGGTATATAAACACTCAGTTGAAATATATTGAGTTAATTGCTAAAAACCAGAAAGCACGACTTACCACAGATTTTGCACTAGGAATATTAAGTGCTGATTAATCTTATTTCAATTTCTTAGTCTTTAAACGTATAGAATTTCCCACAACAATTACATCTGAAAAAGCCATTGTCAAAGCTGCTACCATAGGATTTAAAAAACCAAAAGCGGCAACAGGTATTGCTAATATATTATAGAAAAATGCCCAGAATAAATTTTGTTTAATGGTTATTAAGGTGTGTTTACTTATCAAATACGCTTCATATACTTGAGATAAGTCTTTATCATTAAGTAAAACAATTTGTGCAGAATGCACCGCTACTTGCGTGGCTTTACTCATAGAAATACCTACAGAAGCTTTTGTAAGTGCAGGAGCATCGTTTATACCATCTCCTACCATTACCGTTGGCGATTGTTTTTCTAATTCATCAATTTTTGCTAATTTCTGCTCAGGAAGTTGTTCGCTATAAACGGTTTTAATATTTACTTTGGTAGCTAATTCTTCGCATTTTTGCTGAACATCCCCACTTAATAAAATTGTATTTAATCCTTGTTTGTTCAGTAAAGAAATGGTTTCAGGAACATGTTGTTTCAATTCATCTTCAATATCAACTCCGGCAATAAGTTCCTTGTTTTTAAAAATGAAAATAGCGTGTTGTTTGTCTTTAGTTTGTGTCTCATCAATTCTAAAAGAACCTACTTGATAATGATTGTTTTCTTTATCAAAAGCTTCTAAACCTATACCTTTTATTTCATTTATAGTAGAAAAATCAATAAGTGTAGCATCTGGTTTTAAATAAGCTACAATAGATTGAGCAATGGGGTGTGAAGAATGTTGTTCGATGCTAAAAAGTATATTTTTAAGTTCTTGTTCTTCAACAGAAGCGTACAGTTTGGTTTTTTTTATGGAAAATTTTCCTGTGGTAAGCGTTCCTGTTTTGTCAAACACCATATTTTTAGCATTGGCAAATAATTCAAGAGTACTTCCGCCTTTAATTAAAATTCCTTTTTTTGCTGCTCTTCCTATGCCTACCATTACTGCTGTTGGTGTTGCTAAACCCATGGCACAAGGACAAGAAATTACTAATACCGCTATACTTTGCATTAACGCTTGTTGCGTATTTATATCAAAACCAAAATGAGCAATTAGAAAAGTTAGTAATGCAATAACTAATACTACAGGAACAAATATGGCACTTATTTTATCTCCCAATCGCTGAATGTTTGGTTGATTTTGTTGGGCATTTTTTACCATTTCAATAATTTTTGAAAGAACCGTTTCGTTACCTACTTTTTCAGCTTTAAACTGCATGCTTCCATCCATCATTACTGTTCCTCCAATCACTTTTGAGCCGATTTCTTTCTCAACAGGAGTACTTTCTCCGGAAATCATTGATTCATCAATAGTAGCAGAACCTTTAATAATTTCTCCATCAACAGCTATTTTATCTCCGCTATTTACCTGAATAATGTCTCCTACATTAATTTCATCATAACTAACAACAGTTGTAGATCCATCGGGCATTATTTTTTTGGCTTCACTTTGTTGTATCTGACTCAATTCTTTAATGGCAGTGGTAGTCTGATTTACTGAACGATGTTCTAACACATTTCCCAATAATACTAAGGTGATGATGGTTGCAGCGGTTTCAAAAAATAAATAATTGTGTGCTTCGTGTGTGCCGTAGTAGAGGTAAATTCCAACAATACTATAAACAAAAGCTGCTGTTGAACCTATGGTAATCAACACGTCCATATTAGGAACGCCAGTTTTTAGTGAACCCCAAGCACTTTTCCCAAAATGAAATAGTCCTATTCCGAAAACAGGAATACACAATGCTAATTGCACCCAACCATCATTTAAAATATTGTCGTGCGACATAAACATGTGTAAAAACAGAGGAATGGTAAAAATTAACGAAATGTAGAATTTTTTCTCAATGGATGATAATCCTTTTACTTCTTTAGGTGCGTCAATTACTTTATAACCTAATTGGTTAATGCTGTCAATAATTTCTTGAGTATTGAGTTTGGTATTGCCATCGTAAGTTACTTCGCCTGTGGAGAAACTTACATTTACGTTTTCTAATCCTTTTTTAACTAACTGTTTTTTAATGCCTAATGCACAATTGGCACAGGTCATTCCTTCTACATTTAGGGTAATATTTTTTTTATCGCTCATCAATTACAAAGTTAAGAAAAAGCAGGTGTTTCCTATTTTTTAATATGGAAAATAAAAAATAGTAGTAGAATTATTTTGTATAAAAAAAAAAGTATATTTGCCCTCTCAAAATGGTGGTTGTAGCTCAGTTGGTTAGAGCATCGGTTTGTGGTACCGAGGGTCGTGGGTTCGAACCCCATCATCCACCCATTTTAAAGCTGCTTTTCGAGCAGCTTTTTTTGTTTTATACGGGTTGTGTTTTTTATGTTGGAAGGATAATGATTTGAGTTTTCTTTCTCGGGTGCTAAATCCTCAATAAGTTCTGAATAAACTCCTTGTATCTTTTTAAAAATAAAGAATAGTTCTATATTTGTTGATGTAAATTAAATTACTCAACTTATAAATATCAATTATGAAATTAGAAAAGATATTAGACAATTTAAATTCTTTTGAAAAAAATTCATTCCTCAAAATAATTGATAATATATTATCTGAAAACCCAAAAAATATAAAGGCAGTTGATAATATCTTAAATGACACAAGTAGAGACTTAAAAAATATTGACAATATAAATGTTGCAAAAGTTTTTAATTTGCTTAAAGATGAGTTTTCAGAATGTGTTAAAGAAGAATTTGTTAAAACCACTTCTCAACTTGATATTTTAATTGATATCATCTCAAGAGATGGAAACTCTATAATGAAACAAGATTGGTTGGCTAGACTTTATGAAAAGGAGTTGTCAAATCTTAATAAGAAAATTAAGTTATTCAAATCTTCATTAGAAGATGAAAAATCAGAACTAAGTGACCAAAGAATACGTGATTATAAAATATATAGAGCTTGTTTAAATAAAGCATATACAAATGATGATGACAATAATCAAGAAAGAAAAATAACTACTGATGAACAAGGTATCTTGTTAACGTTATCTCAGCAATTAACATTATCCCAAGAAGAACTTAAGTTAATTAACTATACAATTGTTCCTCTAAAAAAATTAGATATTGATACAGTTATCAATGAACTAAAAACTATTGGAGTAATATTTTATTCTAAAAAGACAAGTACAATTTATGTTGCTGATGAAATGGTTAGGTTGCTTAGAAAACTTAGAGGAAAAGAAGTTGCTGATAAATTTTTCAGAAGAGTTTTAAGGTTATTAAGAGAACCTCAAATCAATCTTATATGTAGAAATCATAATTTAGATTGGAAATTAGATTTAGATGAAAAAATACATCAAATAATTTCTGGTGGAATTTTATTTTCTGGCGTTTTAATGGAAGATATATACAAACCGGGAACGAATTTAACTGAGAAAAAGAAAACTATAAATACTCTATGTGATAAAGGATTAAAAATAACGCCTGCACTTAAAGGAACGCTTATAGAAGAAAAGGTGCAAAATTTAATTACTTACTTTGAGGATATTGAAAAAGATGATAAAGTAGGAATTTCTGTTGATGGATATGAAAAACTTTTAGTTGAAATAGGGGAGTTTTTACCCAAACTCAATAATATTTTAAGGAATGAGTTTGAACTGCAAGAAGAAAATGTATTAAAAAGCAATTATCTTTTAGATTATAATATAAAGCCAAGAGATATACTTGAATTAGTAACAGAAAAACAACTTGAAGATTTTTGTAAAGCAAAAGAAATAAAAACTAGGGGTGATATTATTCTTAATATTTTAGATGCCTATAAAGATTCGGAAAATTTATATCTTGAAAATTATGAAAATATTGGATTTAGAAACCTTTTGAAGCTAAAAGAGAATGGAATTATCATAAAAGAAGCTGATTTAGGAGTTAAATTTGAAGAGTTAACCAAAAATATTTTTATTGGCTTAGGGTTTAATGTTGATGAGCAATTAAGAAAGTCAATTAATACAAGTAAAGACAAAATTGACATTTTATTAAACATAGGGAACAATGATTTAATTCTTGTTGAATGTAAAACAGTAAAGGAAAGTGGATACAATAAGTTTAGTTCGGTTTCAAGACAATTAAAAGCTTATTCTAACTTAGGAAATAGTAAAGGTTATAGAGTTATTAAATCTTTGTTAATTGCCCCTGATTTTTCTGATGAATTTATTAAAGATTGTGGACTAGAATATGAATTAAATCTTTCATTAATTACTGCATCTACGTTGATTAAAGTTCTACATGGATTTAAAGAGTCAAAAATGAAAGTCTTTCCTCATAACTTATTAATGAGAGATGTTTTGATTCAAGAAGATAGAGTTTTAAAAGCAATCGGTAAATAGATTATTAGGTATAAATATATATAACAAGAAAGGCTAACCAATTGGTTAGCCTTTCTTTATATAAAAAATGTGAAATTTATTTAGCGTAGTTTACGGCTCGTTTTTCACGAATCACAGTAACTTTTACTTGTCCGGGATAAGTCATTTCTGTTTGAATTTTTTGAGCTAACTCAAAAGAAATGGTATCAGCTTGTGTATCGGTTACTTTTCCGCTTTCTACAATTACCCTTAACTCTCTACCAGCTTGTATCGCATAAGCTTGTTCAACACCAGGATAAGTCATACCAATGTTTTCTAACTCTTTAATACGTTTAATATAAGATTCCATTACTTCTCTTCTTGCTCCTGGTCTTGCTCCTGAAATAGCATCACAAACCTGAACAATTGGAGAAATTAAGGTGGTCATTTCAATCTCATCATGGTGAGCACCAATAGCATTACAAATGTCTGGTTTCTCATTGTACTTCTCAGCTATTTTCATACCCAAGATAGCATGTGGCAATTCTGGATCCTCATCTGGCACTTTACCTATATCGTGTAGTAATCCTGCACGTTTAGCTAATTTCGGATTCAGTCCTAATTCAGATGCCATAGTAGCACAAAGGTTGGCCACTTCTCGCGAGTGTTGTAATAAATTTTGTCCATAAGAAGAACGGTATTTCATTCTTCCCACCATTCTGATTAATTCAGGATGTAAGCCATGAATACCTAAATCTATAGTCGTTCTTTTACCAATTTCTATAATCTCGTCTTCAATTTGTTTTTGGGTTTTCTTTACCACCTCTTCAATTCTAGCTGGGTGAATACGTCCGTCTGTTACCAATTGGTGTAATGAAAGTCTGGCAATTTCTCTTCTTACTGGGTCGAAACAAGAAAGAATGATAGCTTCTGGCGTATCATCAACAATAATTTCAACACCAGTTGCAGCTTCTAAAGCCCTAATGTTTCTTCCTTCTCTACCAATAATTCTACCTTTTACTTCATCACCTTCAATATTAAATACAGAAACAGAATTTTCAATAGCTTGTTCTGTGGCTACTCGTTGTATGGTTTGCACCACAATTTTACGAGCTTCTTTGTTAGCATTAATTTTAGCTTCTTCAACAATATCTTTAATATGAGCTAAAGCATTTGTTTTTGCCTCTTCTTTAAGGGCTTCTACTAATTGAGATTTAGCATCTTCAGCAGTAATGCCGGCAATTTTTTCAAGACTTTCTACTTGCTTACGATGGTTCTTTTCTAACTCTTCTTCTTTAGTGGTAACAATTTCTAGTTGTTGCGATAAGTTAGCTTTAATCTTAGTGATTTCAGCTTCTTTTCTCTTAACCTCTTCTAATTGCTTAGAAGCAGCATCACTTTTTTGCTTAGCACTGTTTTCAAGATTAGTAACCTTACGAGTTCTTTCGTTAATGATTTTTTCGTGTTCTTCTTTAAGTTGTAAGAATTTTTCTTTTGCTTGAAGCAATTTTTCTTTTCGTTGGACTTCAGCTTCTGCTTTGGCTTCGTCAATTATTTGTTTGCTTTTTGATTCGATACCTTTTTTAAGAAAGGCTATGGTAAGTCCGATGCCAACTCCTGCACCGACTACAATACCAATAATAATACTAATTACGTCCATAATTTATTTAGTTAATAATGTTAATTATGTACCGCTGGGTGATATTGAAGATAAATTGGTTTACTAATTTTTAGGGAATAAAAAAACCCGCACAAATTTGGCTTGGATAAACCCCAATAAAAATATAAATAAAACCGCCAAGTAGTTATCAAACTTCCCATGTCCGCAAGGCGAATATCCATAAAGGAGTTACAAGGGGCCTGTTTTTATCTGCTTTTGAGCTAGTCTTAATTAAGTAAAACGTTAGTTTATCAAACGAAAAAAATTTGCACGGGAATTTTTAAATTTCAAATTCTCGATAAATATGTTGCTCTATATTTAAAGAACGTTATAGCTGCTGACTGATGAGTTCATCAATCTTAATTAAATCATCTTCAACGGAGGTATTAATTAGCATACCTTTGTTTTTTATTTCTAAGTTGTCTGTTGCTATTTCTAGCAAAGCCATTGCTAACAAATCTTGTAAATCTTTAGTAGCATACATTTTTTTGTATTCACTAATCGACTCGTTTATTTTATCTGCTGCTTTTCTTATTCCCTCTTCTTCTTTCGGTTCTATTGTCAGCGGATAAACCCTGTTAGCAATTTTTATTTTTATGGACAACTCTTCCATGAGTTATGTTTAATTATTGGCTAATTTTAGCAATACATTTATCTATTTCCCGTACCATTTCGTTTATTTTCAACTTTACATCTTTGGTACTTTCTTTGTCAACACTTTTGGCTAATTTCAATAATTTAAAATTATTTTCAAGAGCTTCTATTTGTTGACTTTTTTGAACTAATTCTTCTTTTAAGGCTAAAACTTTAGCAGAAAGTTGTTCGTTTTCACTTTGGATTTGTTGATGCTTTTCAACCAATCTTTCGGCTTTTTTCCTTAGATTATTAACCAGAGTGTTTATATCTCCCATCTTTCTTCATTTTAATCTCAATGAGAAAAAATTAATTCTCGACAAATGTAATTTTTTTACACCAAATATTGTGGATAAACGAACTATTTTTTCATCATTTGTAGTTATATCAAACCTATTTTTGCATTGTTATTGATATTTCTTATTCAAATTCAAAATTTTATAGCATTGCAAAAACTCATATTACTATTTATTCTTTCGGCAAATACTTTCTTTCTTTTTTCGCAAGATACTTTACCTATTAATTATTTTCGTTCGCCTTTAGACATCCCACTTTATTTATCTGGTAGTTTTGGAGAGTTGCGTTCTAACCATTTTCATTCGGGAATTGATATTAAAACGCAAGGAGTAGAAGGACATAAAATTATTGCTGTGGCAGATGGTTATGTTTCTCGAATAAAAGTTTCTCCTTACGGTTATGGTAATGCTCTTTATATAGATCATCCCAATGGATATACTTCTGTTTATGCTCACTTGCAAAAATATAGCGGTAAAATTGCTACAGAAATTAAAAAATACCAATACGCCAACCAAACTTGGGAAATAGATTACTATCCACCCGATACCTTATTAAAAGTGAAGAAAGGACAAGTAATTGCTCTTTCAGGAAATTCGGGTAGTTCGGGTGGGCCACACTTACATTTTGAAATTAGAGAAACTGAATCGGAACATCCGATTAATCCACTTTTATTAGGTTTTGATGTAAAAGACAATATTGCTCCACAAATCAGAAAAATGGCTGTTTATCCGTTAAACAATATCAGTTTTGTCAACCAAAAAAGTACCAAAGAAATTTTGTCTGTTATCGGCAGTGGGGGAAATTACAGGTTAGCTTCAAATACTCCAATTTCGGCTATTGGTACTATCGGAATTGGTGTAGATGTAATAGATCAGTTAAATGGTGTCTCTAACAAAAACGGGGTGTATGAGGTGAAACTTTTTGTGAATGATAGCTTGATTTATTATTCGGAAATGAACAAATTTAGTTTTGATGAAAGCAGGGCGTTAAACTCTTTAATCGATTATGAATATTATTTAAAAACAAAAAATCGTTTTCAAAAAAGTTTTGTTGATCCCAATAATCAGTTGTCTATTTACAGAAGAAGAACAAATAATGGAAATATATTAATTGAAGACGGAAAAAATTACCTTATTAAGTATGAAATTACCGACACCTACAAAAATAAATCTACGTTGGAGTTTGCCATTAGTGGTAATAAAGCAGCGACATCTTCCAACCCGGTAATAAAAGGTACCGTAGATACTCTTTTTAGTTATTCCGATAGTAATTATTATGAAAACAAAATGGTTCGGGTGGCTATTCCTAAAAATGCCTTATATGAAAATTTACAATTTCAATTTGGAGAAGGAAAACAATTGCATAGTGCTTTAACACCAACCTATCAAATTCATAATGATTATACACCATTGCACTTACCTATAACTGTTGGCATTAAAGTAGGTAGAATTTCTGATGAACACCGAAAAAAAGCAGTAATTGTAAATATTGATGCCAACCACAGATTGTATTCCAGAGGTGGTGATTGGAGAAATAATTATATTGAAACTACATCAAAAACATTTGGCGGTTTTGCGGTAATGTTAGATACAGTTGCTCCAATTATTAAACCTGTAAATATTTATCCTAATAAAAACATGAGTAATAATTCCAGTGTTATTTTTTCTATTTCGGATAATTTAAGCGGTATAAAAACCTATAATTTATATATAGATGGAAAGTGGGTGCTACTAGAATTTGAACCAAAGAAAGGTGTGGTCTATCACGATTTTGATAAGTTACCAAACGGTGAACACATACTAAAATTAGAAGTAACAGATGGCGTTGGTAATGTCGGTTTGCTAGAAATGTCTTTTGTGAGGTAAAATTTTACTTATATTTATTTGTGTTATTTCCTATAATTTAATCTGACTTATTTTTAAAGATAAATTATTAACTTCGCACGGCTTAGAATTCTGAAAATAAAAAGATACTAAGTAAATCTTACAATATTTTATTAAAAACATAACTAATAAAGAAGGGTATGAGTAACGAAACCGCAACATCAACGGCTGCAAAAATCTCAAAAGAAGAATTTAAAGCTACCGTTTTAAACGATTATAAATTAGCGTACATGAGCCGTGAAACTTCTTACTTAGGAAGGAAAGAAGTGCTTACCGGAAAAGCTAAGTTCGGTATTTTTGGTGATGGAAAAGAATTACCACAAATAGCATTGGCTAAGCAATTTAAAGATGGAGATTTTCGCTCGGGTTATTATAGAGACCAAACTTTAATGATGGCTATTGGTCAGCTAACTATACAAGAATTTTTTGCTCAATTATATGCTCATACTGATGTAGAGGCAGAGCCTTGCTCAGCAGGCCGTTCCATGAATGGACATTTTGGAACAAGAAGTTTAAATCCTGACGGAACATGGAAAGACTTAACTAAAATAAAAAATTCTTCTGCAGATATTTCCCCAACAGCAGGTCAAATGTCACGTTTGGTTGGATTAGCTCAGGCTTCTAAAGTGTATAGAAACAATAAAGAGTTGACTTCTTTTACCAATTTTTCTAACAAAGGAAACGAAGTAGCCTTTGGAACCATTGGTGATGCCAGTACTTCTGAAGGTCCATTTTGGGAAGCCATTAATGCCATTGGTGTATTACAAGTTCCTGTGGTAATGTCGGTTTGGGATGATGGACATGGAATTTCTGTTCCACAAAAATACCAAACCACCAAAGAAAATATTTCTGAAATCTTAAAAGGTTTTCAACGCGATAAAGGCAAAAACAACGGTTATGAAATTTTTAAAGTAAAAGCTTGGGACTACCCTGCATTGGTAGAAACTTACGAAAAAGCGGTTAAAATAGCTCGAGAAGAACATTGTCCGGTGTTGGTGCATGTGGTAGAGGTAACTCAACCTCAAGGACACTCAACATCTGGTTCTCACGAAAGGTATAAATCAGAAGAGCGTTTGGCTTGGGAAACAGCATATTGTTGTGTAAGAAAATTCAGAGAGTGGATAGAATCCAATAATATTGCTACAAAAGAAGAGTTGGATACTCTAGAAAAAGAGGGTAAGAAAGAAGTAAGCACTCAAAAAAGAGCCGCTTGGGAAGCTTACTTAAATCCAATAAAAAAAGAAAGAGATGAGGTAGTTGCCATGCTTACAAGCTTAGCGGATGAAAGTGCTAATAAAGCATTTATCTCTCCTATGATAGCAGCTTTAAAAAGTAATACCGAACCAATTAGAAAAGATACTGTTTCAACAGTAAAAAAAGTGTTGAGAATGGTGCGATTAGAAAGTATGGCTTCTAAAAACACTTTAATTTCTTGGTTAGATAGTGCTGCAAAAGCAAATTACGACAGATATAATTCCACTTTGCTTTCAGAATTTCCTTCATCACCAATGCGAGTTACTGAGGTAAAAGCAGAACTAACCGACCAAAAAGAAGATGGTAGAGTCGTATTGAGAGAGAACTTCGATAAATTATTAGCTACTTATCCCGAAATATTAATTTTTGGTGAAGACTCAGGAAAAATTGGAGGCGTAAACCAAGGATTAGAAGGTTTGCAAGAAAAATACGGAGAGATTCGTGTTAGCGATACCGGAATTAGAGAAAACACCATTATCGGACAAGGAATTGGAATGGCAATGAGGGGCTTACGTCCCATTGCAGAAATTCAATATTTAGATTATTTATTGTATGCTATTCAGGTGTTAAGCGATGATTTAGCCACCTTACAATATAGAACTAAAGGCGGACAAAAGGCACCGTTAATTATTAGAACTCGTGGACATAGATTAGAAGGAATTTGGCATTCAGGTTCGCCAATGGGAATGATTATTAACTCGGTTAGAGGAATGCATGTTTGCGTACCTAGAAATTTAACACAAGCAGCAGGTTTCTATAATACCCTTTTACAAGGCGATGATCCTGCTATTGTTATTGAACCATTGAATGGTTACAGAACTAAAGAGCATATTCCATCTAATTTAGGAGAGTTTACTACACCTTTAGGAATTCCTGAAGTATTAAGCGAAGGAACAGATATAACTATTGTAAGTTACGGTTCTACTTGTAATTTGGTATTACAAGCCGTGCAACAGTTAGCTGAGGTAGAAATTTCTGTTGAATTAATAGATGTAAGAACCTTATTACCTTTTGACATCAACCATACGATAGTTGAATCATTGAAAAAAACAAATCGTTTATTAATTGTAGATGAAGATGTTCCTGGTGGGGCTAGTGCATTTATTTTGCAGCAAATTATGGAAGAACAAAAAGGATATTATCATTTAGATTCAGAGCCAACAACATTAACTGCTAAAGCACACCGACCAGCTTATGGAACAGATGGAGATTATTTTTCTAAACCTAGTGTAGAAGATGTTTTTGATGTTGCTTATGGTATTATGAATGAAGTAAATCCAGAAAAATATCCAGCTATTTATTAGGAATTCAAAAATTTAAATGCAATTTTTTTCTTGAGTCCAAGTATTAATATAAACTTCTTTAAGGGTTATATCACCTAATTTTTTTTCGAAAGTTTCTATTTTGCCTGGTACAAGGTAGTAAAATCCATACATGTTTTTATAGTACCTAAGTGTTAGTAGTTTGCAGCTTAAAACGGCTCCTTTAGCACTAACTACTTTTACAACTGCTTCTCTTTTAGTGATAGAAATAACTTGAAAGTCGGTTATAAATAGTTTTTTTTCAGTAAGTTTTTTTTCAGGAATCATTTCAAGCTCATCTTCATGAACAAAACCTATTGTTTTTTTGCCTGCTTTTAAATAATCCATAAAGGTATTTACCAATTTATTTTCATCACTCAATTTAGGTATAAAAACTGTTTTATCAGAGAATTTATGTTGAGAAGGTAAAATAGTATCTTGGGCAAAAACACAAAAAAAAGAATTAAGTAAAAACACCAAAAAAAAAGATGAAAATTTGGATAAAATCATAGTACGAAGTTGAAATTAACAACAGTAAATTTAACAACAAATATTGTGAAAATTGAACTTATATTTAGATTTCGTTTATCTTGCAATAGATAATCTTCTAATTAAAACTTCATTTCCTACAGTTAATTTTACAAAATAAAATCCGTTAGGAAGGTAATCAATGTTTATTTTATTGTTTACAAGCTGATTAAAATTAGCTGATCTAAATACAAGAGTAGCTCCAAGTTGATTAATTATTTGAAGTTGTGCAATTTCGTTATAAGAGTAGCTTGTTTTTAATTCAATGAAATTAGATGTTGGATTAGGAAATAATATTATGTCATTGTTTAATTGTTCAGCATTACTTAAACTATTTGTTAAAAACACCATTATATTCATAGAAGCAGTGTCGCTACAACCACCATTTGATGTAATTAATTGAACTGTAAAGAGTCCAGGTGTAGTGTACGTGTAAATTGGATTAGGAAGAGTAGATGTTCCCCCATCACCAAATAGCCAACTATAAGCAATTACGTTTGTGCTTCCAGTGGAAAAGAACTGAATATCTCCGCCATTAGGTAAATTCAAATACAAAGTATCATTGCTGCTTGAGTTACTAACAATAGAGGTAGGGCTGACACTAATAAAAACAGCTATCGTATCAATGGCTTTACATCCATTAGTATCTGTTCCTGTAACCCAAAACTGAGTTGGCGTTGTTGGGTTAATTATTGGATTAGCAATTGTAGAATCTGATAAATTTGTTTCAGTATTCCATAAATATGTGTCTGCTCCAGTTGCATTTAACTGAAAAGAAGCTCCATTACATAAGTTGATGTCACTTCCAGCATTTACATTAGGAAGAGCAAATACTGTAATTATTTGCTGTGAAGAAGCAATACATCCATTTGAGTCCGTAGAGGTTAATGTAATTGAGTTTGATGTGGATACTGTTATAGATGGAGTTGTAGCACCAGTACTCCAATTGTATGATGCAGCAGTATCGTTAGCAGTAAGTATTACCGAATCTCCTGTGCAAAAAGAAAGAGGACCATTAGCTGAAAAAGTTCCTTGAGGTAATGGATTTACAAAAACAGTTATGGTATCTAAATCAACACAACCTAAGGTGTTTGAAGAAGATACTATGTATGTTGTTGTGACAGTTGGAGAGGCTATAGGGTTAGCAATAGTACTATTACTTAATCCAGTTGAAGGACTCCATGTAATGCCTAATCCTCCAGAAGATGTACTTGCGTTTAGTTGAACACTATCGCCTACACAAATAGCTACATCAGTGCCTGCAAAAGTTGTAAATTGACACCATTTTATTGTTGAAAAATCTTGAAACGAAGCAGGTGAAAAACTTGTGCCAGTAACATAAATACTTTCATCAGCATCAATTTCCATTGAAAACGCTTGGTCATTATTAGAAGCAGGGCCATCAAAACGTGCTTCCCAAAGAATATTTCCGTTAGCGGTATCAAATTTTAACGTTAAATAGTCATTATTTGTACTAACTCCTTCGCTATATCCAGTAACATACAAAGCTCCAGATGTACCTAAACGCATTTCTCGTGCTTCATCAAAACCACTTGCAGGACCGTCATAACTATTAAGCCAATCTAAATTGCCTCCAGCATCATATTTTATAGTTACAATATTTTCGGCACTACCTCCACTTCCAAAGCTTCTTCCTGTTACATATACATTTTGATTTTGATCTACAACAATATCAAATATTTTATCTTCATCGTTTAATGTGCCATCATACTTAACAAACCATTGTTGAACTCCACTGGCATCATATTTAACTGTTACATAGTCATTTTCTGTTGCAATTCCTCCGTAACTTGCTCCAGCAACATATACATTTCCAGCGTTGTCTAAAGTGATGGCTTCAGGTACATCAAAAAGATTTAAAGATCCATTAAAACGAGCTACCCATTGTTGAGTTCCTGCATTGTTGTATTTTATGGTAGCAAAATCCAAGTCAGTACCACTTCCTAAGCTATGCCCGCTAACATATATGTTTCCAGAATTATCTAGTTTAATTTGAGTAGAAGCATCAATACTATTTCCTGGCCCGTTATAATTTGCTAGCCATTGTTGTACTCCAGAAGCATTATATTTAATCGTTACAAAATTACTTCCTTGAGAAGTTACATCACTTCCTCCAGTTACATAAACATTTCCAGAGGCATCTATATCTAACGCATAAGCTTCATCAAACCCATTAGCAGTACCATTATAGGTTGTAGCCCATTGTTGGACACCAGAAGCATTGTACTTTATGGTAATATAATCAAAATTAGTGGCTGTTGTTCTTGTGAATCCAGTAATATAAACATTTCCCGCATTATCAACTTTAATATCTCTTGCTTCGTCAATACCGTTTCCCGCACCATTAAACACTGCTGACCATTGCTGAACACCTAAAGCGTTATACTTAATTGTTACAATGTCAAAACCATTAGCAGTACTTGTAAAAGAAGTTCCTGTTACATAAACATTTCCAGAAGCATCGATAGTTAATTTTTTACCAACATCAGTATTTTGTCCTGTGCTTGTAAACCTACTTTCCCATAATACATTTATTTGAGCTAATAAAGAAGTATGAATAATGAAAAACAAAAATATTAAGATTTTGATTTTTAGTATCTTATTGAAATAGCGAGTCATTTTTTATTGAGTTATGAGGTTTTAAATTTATCATAATGCATAGCAAATATATAATATATATTAATGATTTAAGACTAATGCGTAAAATTTATCGATAAATGTTTAATATGTTAAGTTAAATTACTGGTTGTAATTAAATTTTTATATTTTTGGTACATAATAATTATTTTAATTGAATAATATTGCACTAATGAAAACAATAAAACTAATTTTAGTTAGCTTATTATTAATATCTTCAAGTGTTTCGGTTTATGCAACGCATGTTATAGGAGGGTCTTTAACGTATGAGCATTTAGGAGGTTCTACTTATAGGGTAATTTTTAAAATGTATAGAGATTGTGGTCCTGGTAGCGTTAACTTTCCTGGTTCTATAACAATTCAGGTTCGACAGCCAAATGGAGCAGCTTTTTCACCAAGTAAAAATATAAGTATCCCTATATCTCAGACTTCTATTTTAAATCCAGTTATAGACCCTTGTGCTTATAACCCTGGTGTTTGTGTTGAAGAAGCAATTTATTCAAAAATTGTAAATAATCTACCTCCAAATGCAGGGGGTTATCACATGTTTTATGGTTTATGTTGTAGAAATGGAAGTATCGTAAATTTGAATAATCCACTGGGTACAACTTCTGGGTTTTATACATTTATACCAGATAATAATGTTTATCTTACAAATTCAAGTCCTCAATGGAAAAATTTTCCGCCTGTATTTATTTGTCAAGGACAGCCGTTAAGTTTTGATCATGGTGCAACAGATAAAGATGGTGATTCTTTAGCATATTCATTTTACCATCCATTTAGAGATAATGCACCCACATATCCTGGCAATGTAGCAACCTTTACACCTGTTAATTATAATGGAGGATATAATGCTAATGATCCATTAGGTGGGGCGAGTTTAACAGTAAATCCTACTACTGGGGAAATTTCTGGGGTTCCACCAACACTCGGACAATATGTTGTAGGAGTAAAAGTTGATGAATTCCGAAATGGCATTAAAATAAACACAGTATATCGAGATTTTCAATTTAACGTATTAAATTGCCCACCTGTTCCATCACCTGGAATTGGACCTATTAATGCTTGTGCAGGCTTGAATGTTCAGTTTACAAATACTAGTACTCCTCTAACAGGGAATTCATTTTATTGGGATTTTGGAGATCCATTCTCTACAACTGATAATTCTACTGCGGTAAACCCTAGCTATACTTACCCAACTATTGGAACCTACATTGTAATGTTGGTGGCACAAGCAGGAACACCTTGTGCAGATACAATTTATGATACATTAACTGTTTCGGGCATAACGGCTAATTTTACAATGCCAGATTCTGTTTGTGTAAATAATCCTGTTAACTATATAGATGCTTCTACAACTACAGCAAATGCAACGGTAACTTCATGGAATTGGGATTTTGGTAATGGAAATTCTGCTGTAACGCCAACGCCAACAAATACTTATGTAAATACTACAGGGATTATTCCAGTACAACTTATTGTAGGGTCATCACAGGGGTGTTTTGACACAGTTGTTAAAAATATATATGTCCAGCCCAAGCCTCAAGCTATTGCTACCGATACCTTTGCTTGTATAAGCAATCCCGTAACTAATCTCAACGGAAGTGTAAATGGAGCAAGTGGAGGGTTGTGGATTGGTAATGGTAGTTTCAATCCTAATACAACCGATTTAAATGCGGCTTACACACCTACTGCTGCTGAATTAAGCGCAGGTTTTGCAACACTCATTCTTTCTACTACTGGAAATGGGCTTTGTCCTTCTCATTCAGATACAATGACATTAACTTTTTCTACAGGAATTATTATTAATGCTGGACCAGATATTTCTGTTTGCAAAGATACTTCAGGGATTCAGCTTGCAGGTACTGTAATTACTGCATCTGGTTCTCAATGGGTAAGTAGTGGTTCGGGGAGTTTTGTCCCCAATCCTTTTGATCCTAATGCTGTTTATATACCAAGTGCTGCAGATACAACAGCTGGAGTAATTCAACTTTATTTTAATTCTGTAGGAAATGGTAATTGCACCCCTGTATCAGACACATTAAATATAACATTTACCTCTACACCTACTGCTACTATTTTAACAAATGACACCGCTTGTGCTGGTAATGTTTTATTTCCAGTAAGTGCTTCATCAACTACAGGAACAGGTTATTGGCAAACATTAGGTGGTGGTTCTTTCAACCCAAGTGATTCTTTAAACAATACATCTTATTTTGCAGATTCAACAGATTTAGCAAATGGAAGTGTAACGCTTGTATTTACATCAACAAATAATGGTGGTTGTCAAAAATATAGCGATACATTAGAAATATTTTTAATTGAAGCTCCAAATGCTAATTTTAGTTTTGTTTCAGTTTGTCCAACAGATACAGTGTTTTTTAACGATCTTTCTACAGCACCAGACCCTATTGCTTCTTGGCAATGGAATTTTGGAAATGGTAATAATAGTTTCAATCAAAATACTTTTAGCACTTATTCTAATTCAGGAACTTATAATGTAACTTTAACTGTAACATCTTCAAATGGTTGTGTTGATTCAATAACAACTCCTGTTACTATTTATGAATTACCCGATGCTAATTTTGGCGTAAACGGTGTTTGCGAAGGTGTAAATAGTCTATTTATTGATTCTTCAACAGTTGGAGGTTCTAATATTTCAAACTGGTTATGGGATTTTGGAGATAGTAATACTGATACAACACAATTTCCTTCTCATACATATAATACATCTGGAACATATACAGTTACATTAACGGTGCAGTCAGCCCAAGGGTGTAGTGATACTGTTACACAATCAGTATTTATTCAAGCACCTCCAACAGCCCAATTTATAAGTAGTCCAAACTCTGTAAAAGTGTTTGAAAACTTTAATTTTACAGATCAATCTTTCACAAATATAGTTGGTTGGCAATGGGACTTTGGGGATGGAATAGGAAATTCAACCAATCAAAATCCAACATATAATTATAGTAGCACGGGTAATTTCACAGTATGCTTAACCATTACGGATGGATTAGGATGTAAAGATTCTATATGTGATGAAGTAATAGTGTTTTTACCTCCTCAAGTACCTAATGCGTTCTCTCCAGATGGTATTGGAGCTAATAATACATTTAATGTATTAGGAGGTCCATTCAAATTTTTAGAATTTAAAATATATAATAATTGGGGAGAAGTAATATTTGAATCAACTGATCAAAGTAAGGGCTGGGATGGAACTAAAAGTGGAGTTGTTCAACCAATAGGTGTGTATATATATACTGTTAGAGCAACCACTATGGATGATATTTCTCACTCAATTAAAGGAGATGTTACATTATTAAGATAATCATGAATTTTTTTAAATCAAGAAAATATTACTTTGTTTTAGCAGTTAGTTTGGCAATTGGTTCTATTAAAGTAGATGCTCAAGATTTTCACTTGTCACAATATGATGCTGCGGCATTATATTTAAATCCTGCTCTTGCTGGTCAATTTGATGGTAAATATAGACTTCATGCTCACTATAGAACACAGTGGGGAAGTGTTTCATCAAAAGCTTTTAATACTTCTGCTATTTCTTTTGACATGCCCTTTAAAAAATTTGCTTTTGGACTCCAAGTGCTTAATAGTAGGGCTGGTGCTGGGAATTATAATGTATTAAATATTGCTTTAAACGCTGCATATAATATTTATCTTGATAAGGATAAAACACATAAGATAGCATTTGGCGTTCAGGGAGGAACAATACAAAAGAGTGTGAATTTTAATAATTTATATTTTGAAAATCAATTTACAAGCACAGGTGGTGGATCTTTCGATTTAAACGCTCCTACAGGAGAAACATTTAATAATAATAGTTTTTGGATACCAGACTTAAATGCTGGGTTTGTTTATTTTTATGGAAAAGAACAAATTAGAGTAAATCCATTTGTTGGCTATTCAGTTTTTCATTTAACACAACCTCAAGAAGATTTTTTTGGGACAAACAACAAGCTTCCCATGAGACATGTAGTTCATGGAGGAGCAAAAATAAATATATCTAATACAGTTCAAATACTCCCCAAAGGATTATATATGCAACAAGAAAATGCAAGTGAGGTAAATGTAGGGATGATGTTGCACTATCATATGCAAAAAGCAGGGACAATTTTAATGCTAGGAACTAATTTTCGCTCGGAAGATGCTTTCATTATTGAAGCTGGTGCAAAATATGGTAGTTATGAAGCAAGAATTAGTTATGATGTAAATACATCAGATTTGAATGATTTTTCTGATGGGAAAGGTGGTTTTGAGGTGTCAATCACTTATATCCCTAAAATATTTAAGCCTAACCCTATTAGAAATTGCCCAAGAATATAATGAATATGAAACTATCTATTTACTTAAGCATTTTGTTTGGGCTATCAAGTGTTATTTCTTTTGCCCAAAGTAGAAGTGAAATTATTAATTTTGGAGATAACGAATACAATAACGAAAACTATGCATCTGCTGCCTATTTTTACAAAAAGGCTGTAGAAAACAAAGGGCTTTCTGATGGTAATTTGGTACATCCATATGAAGCAAAAGCGTGGAGTCCCAAACCTAGAAAAAATAAAACTGATTCTGCAACTACTGAACAAAAAACCGATTCTACTTCTAGAAAATATGATAATCCATTATTAATCAATAAATTAGCTCATGCTTATCGAAAAAATGCTGACTATATAAATGCCGAAACTTGGTTTGCTATTGCAGTTAAACTTCCTGTTGATGAAATAGAATTAAAATTTTCAGATCCTATTTTTTGGTATGGAGATGCATTAATGAAAAATAATAAATACAACGAAGCACTTAAACAATTTGAACTATACAAAAAAACATCTACCAATCAAGAATTATTAAAACTAACAGATAAAAATATTATTGGGTGTTATTATGCTTTAGATGAGAGTTCTGCAAAAAAAGGAGTTACAGTAACTAAAGCAGACTCTACTATAAACAAAGGGACTTCTTCATATTCAATGAATTTTTTTGGAGATGAAATGACCTATATTTATTCTACAGCAATTAGTAACGAACCTAATTCAAAAAAAGAATCTAACGAAGCTGGGTTGAGTGATTTTTATATTGCCCAAAAAACTTTTGATGGTAATTTTTCTGAACCATCTCCTTTGGGGTTTCCTGTCAATTCTCAACAATATGAAGGTGCTGGAGTTTTATCAATAGATAAAACAACTTTTTATTTTACAAGACAGTCTGAAATAAACAGTAAAGATGTTTCTATATGGGTAAGTAAGCTTTTTAACGGACAATGGATGCCACCAATCAAACTCGATAAAAAAGTTAATTTAGAAGGTTATAAATCAATGCACCCAGCACTATCTTTAGAAGGAGATATGTTGTATTTTTCTTCTAACCGACCAGGAGGGCAAGGTGGAATGGATATTTGGTTTTGCTCTATTGATGAATATGGTGGATTAAGTGAACCTACAAATATTGGTAAAACCATAAATACAATAGGTGATGAGGTTACTCCATTTTTTAATTATTTCACAAAAACATTATATTTTTCGTCAGATGCTCATGGTGGTATTGGCGGGTTAGATATTTATAAAGCATCTTATAATGAAGATGAAAATTACTGGGGAACTCCGATAAACTTAGGAAAACCTTACAACTCTAGTAAAGATGATGCTTATTTTATCATTGATAAAAAGCAAGCAAACGGTTTTCTGTCTTCCAACAGAACTCCCTGTGATTGTGAAGAAGATTATGAAGGTTCTGTTTATTGTTATTCTATTTATCAATTTTCACAACCTGATATGCGCTTTAGTATTAGTGGAACTGTATTTAATGCAGAAACAGATGAGGTTATCCCAAATGCATTAATTTCATTTAAAGATATTAAAGGTGATAAAGAAACAATATTTCTTACTACAGATGAACAGGGAAACTACGAGTTAGCTTTAGAACCTAATTGGGATTTATTTATTAAAGCTCAAAAGGCAAAATACTTTGGTGACGCTTCTAATATTTCAACAACTGGTTTGACAGAATCTCAACACTTTTTGCAAGATTTCTTTTTAACACCTATTCCAATGGGAGAGCTTGAAATACCAGGTATAGAGTATGACTTTGATAAAGCCACTTTACGACCAAAATCGAAAGAAATATTGGATAAATTAATTGAATTTTTAACACTAAATGATAATATTGTTATTGAGATTAGAGCCCATACTGATGCAAGAGGAAATGACGATTATAATTTAAGATTATCTCAACAAAGAGCTCAATCAGTTGTTGATTATTTGATTAAAGGAGGAATAACAAAAGAAAGGCTTCAAGCTGTTGGAAAAGGTGAAACTGAACCGTTAGATGATTGTTCTAAATATGAAGACTGTGGTATAACAGGTAAAGATGATTGCGATTGTCATCAAAAAAATAGAAGAACAGCATTTAAAACTTTAAGCGAAGATTTTAAAGATGTATTTAAAGGGAATTAGTCTATTTATTTTAATGGTTTGTTATCTGCTCAAATTCTTTTGCTTTAAAGTTTCATTAGTTGTTAGCCTTAATAAATAGATTTAATAATAAAAAGAAGACACACAAATGAAAACACGCAACATATTGTATATTATACTTTTGGTTGCGTGTTTTTCTTTTCAATCTAAGGCTTCTAACCTCGATTCTTTATCAAAATATATAAGTTCTGCTTCTGAAGACACAACTAAAGTTGAAGCTTTAATAAAACTAGGTAAAAAACTAAGAAATGGACAGGTAGATTCTGCAACCAAAATTTTTGAACAAGCTCTACAACTTAGTAAAAAAATTAAATGGAAAAAAGGAGAAGCTTTAGCCTACGGAACTTTAGCTACCTGTAAATCTATTCAGTCAGATTATCCTGGAGCAATTGAATACTATTATAATGCATTAGCCATTCATGAAGAACTGAATAACTTGGATGGGGTTGCTGTAATGTATGCTGGATTGGGAGTATTATATAAAAATACCAATGACCTTGAAAAAGCATTAGAACTCCATAATAAAGCATTAGAAATTGATTTAAAAAGAGGTGACACAGCAAGAACCTCATTACACTACGGCAATATTGGTGTAGTATATAAGCATCTTCAAGATTTCGAAAAGGCATTAGAATATTATGGAAAAGCCTTGGAAATTGACACTAAAAATAACAATATTGATGGACAATCAAGGCATTTAGGAAATATAGGGGTAATTCATAAAAATTTAGAAAACTATGAAGAAGCTATTACTTATTATTTTAAAGCGTTAGAAATAAGTGAACAACAAAATGACTTAGAAGGTATATTAATAAAATCACAGAACATAGGGAATTTATATATTTTATTAGGCAAATATGCTGAAGCAGAAAAGTATATTCAACGAGCATTAGATTTGTCTAAACAATTAGGATCATTAAATGGTTTGTATTCAGCATATTCTAAGCAAACTACGCTATATGAACACATGGGGAGAGATAAAGAGGCTTTAAAAAGCTTACGTTTAGCCATGGCTTATAAAGACAGTATTTTTAATGAAGAAAACAAAAAAGAGATTCTTCGTCAAGAGGTGAATTTTGAATTTGAAAAAAAACAAGCTATAGAACAGGCTCAGCATGAAAAAGAACTTGCTGTAGCAGCTTCAGAACAAAAAAGACAACAATTATTTTTAGTTTTTTTAGCTGTAATATTATTAGCTGTAATAATTATCTCATTTATAATTTATAAGTCGTTAAGAAATTCTAACAAACAAAAACAATTGATAGAACTTCAAAAATTTGAAGTAGAGCAACAAAAAATTATTGTAGATAATAAAAATAAGGAAATTACAGATAGTATTATTTATGCACGTAGAATACAACAGGCAATTTTACCTCCAAAAGAAGTATTAAGTAAGAATCTAGAAAATGGATTTATTTTATACAAACCTAAAGATGTAGTAAGTGGAGATTTCTATTGGATGGAAAGTTCTAATATAAATGGAGCATTAGAAAGAGCTATTTTCTTAGCTGCTGCAGATTGTACTGGACATGGCGTGCCTGGGGCAATGGTAAGTGTGGTTTGTAATAATGCTTTAAATAGAGCGGTTAGAGAATTTAAGTTGACCAATCCCGCTGAAATTTTAGATAAAGTGAGGTCATTAGTAATTGAAACTTTTGAAAAAAGTGAAGAAGAGGTGAATGATGGGATGGATATTGCTCTTTGTAGGCTTCAATTTTCTGAAAGTTCTGCTACGCTACAATATGCTGGAGCTAACAATGCACTTTATATTGTAAAAGCAAACGATAAAGAAAAATTAGTAGAAATAAAACCAAACAAACAACCAATAGGTAAAGTAGATAACCCAGAGCCATTTAATCAACATAAAGTTGAACTCCAAAAAGGAGATACTATTTATATGTTTACTGATGGTTTTGCAGATCAGTTTGGTGGTATAAAAGGAAAAAAACTGATGTATAAACCTTTTAAAAATTTACTACTTTCTATACAAGAAAAGACAATGAATGAACAAAAAGCATTATTGGAGAAGTACTTTGAAGAATGGAAAGGAAGTTTAGAACAAGTTGATGATGTTTGCATTATAGGCGTTAGAATATGATGTAAAGATTATTTTAATGAATAACCTGTTTTAAGAAAATCAAAAAGTCATTACTTTTATATCACTAAAACCAATATAATGAAATTCAGTTACTTACGAAATATATTTTTATCTTTTATTTTTAGCGGTTCATTATCAGCTCAAATTCCTCAACAACAAATTGATAGTTTAATTAATAGTTTATCATCAATTACAGATAAACAAGAGAAAGTAAATACGCTTAATGTAATAGCTTGGAATATTAGCTATAATGATTTTCAACAAGGAATTGAGTATGCTTTACTATCGGTTAAAGAAGCTAAAGCAATTAATTATAATAAAGGATTATCTAAAGCTTATAATACATTGGGAACTATTTATGCTGATTTAGGAATGTATAATGAAGCTCTAAAGTATTATAACATTACTATTGAAATAAATAAGGAACATGATTTAAAAGACGGAATGGCAAGTGCTTATGCCAATATAGCAAATATTCATGCATATTTACAAAATTTTAAAACAGCAAAAGAATATTTTTTACTCTCAAACAAAGAGTTTAAAGCAATAAACAGAATAGATTCTAAAGTAAAAACGGATTTATCATTATCAAAAGTATATAAGTCTTTAAATCAAGAAGATAGTGCTGATTACTATCTTGATGAAGCATTTAAATCAGTTAGAAAAAAAGAAGCTAATATACATTTGTTAGCTAACGTTTTTTTATATAAAGCACAAAGTGAATTAGCTAAAAACAATTATGCAGAAACATTACTATATCTTCAAGATGCAGAAGAAAAGTTTACTAAAGTAAATAGTCCTTACGATTTGTTTCAAGTTTACAATATTTATGGAGAGCTTTATTATCAACAAAAAAAATACAACCTTGCCATAAAATATTATACTGAAGCATTAGATAAATATTCTAAAAATAGTACTGTAACATTAAAAAGCGATGTTTACAAAGGCTTGTCGAATAGTTATTTGGCAATTGGAAATTTTGCTCAAGCCCATGCTTATCAATCTAAACATATGTTAATTACAGACTCTATCAACAAAGAAAATTCTAATAACAGATTACTAGCAATGGAAAATGCTTTTAAGAATGAGCGCAGCCAGCTTGAATTAGAAAATTTAAAAAATATAAATAAACTACAAGAAGCAGAAATAGAAAAACAATATACTCAGAAAATTGCTATGGCAATTGGTCTTTTCTTGATGCTTTTATTAGCGTTTTTTATTTTCAGAAGTTATAAAAATAAAAAGAAATCCAATTTATTATTAGCAGAAAAAAACAAAGAAATAACCGATTCAATTACTTATGCCAAGCGTATTCAAAACGCGATATTGCCTTCAACTAAATCCATAAAGGAATACTTGCCTGATAATTTTGTACTTTATCTTCCAAAAGATATTATAGCAGGAGATTTTTATTGGTTAGAACATAAAAATGATAATATTTTAATTGCTGCTGCAGATTGTACTGGACATGGGGTTCCAGGAGCCATGGTAAGTGTTGTTTGTAACAATGGATTAAATCGATCTGTAAGAGAACATGGATTAACAGAACCCGGAAAGATTTTAGATAAAACCAGAGAAATAGTTATTCAGGAATTT
>JAPHUD010000046.1 GCA_026196775.1 Flavobacteriales bacterium | reverse complement strand
CAATGGATTAAATCGATCTGTAAGAGAACATGGATTAACAGAACCCGGAAAGATTTTAGATAAAACCAGAGAAATAGTTATTCAGGAATTTGAAAAAAGTGAAGATGATGTGAAAGATGGAATGGATATAGCGTTATGCAGTTTAAAGTATAAAGATGGAACTGATAATGCAATTTTGCAATATGCTGGAGCTAATAACCCATTATGGATAATAAGAAACAGAGAGCTTGTAGAATACAAGGGAAATAAGCAGCCTATAGGGAAAATGGATAATCCACAACCATTTACAACTCACGAAATTGTACTTCAAAAAGGAGATATTATTTATATTTTTACTGATGGTTATGCAGATCAGTTTGGTGGTCCAAAAGGTAAGAAGTTGATGTACAAACCTTTTAAGAACTTATTGCTTTCCGTACAAGAAAAAACTATGGATGAGCAAAAAAGAGTTTTAGAACAACATTTTGAAGATTGGAAAAAAAGTTTAGAACAAGTTGATGATGTTTGCATTATAGGCGTTAGAATATGATGCAAAGTTTATCCCACGCTTGACAAGGGATGTGATTGTAGTTAGAGTTTAACTAATAAAAATATTATATAAAGTTACTTAATAAAGTGTTATAAATGTACAAGAATTTAAATTCTAAAACCCGAATAAATGTAATTATAATTTTTTCGCTATTGTTTTTTTCATTAAAGAGTTATGGAAATAATGATACTATAATAGTTCAATTAAAAGAAAAATTAAAAACTACTAAAGGTATAAAAGAGAAAGCAAAAATTTATTATGAACTTAGTGAAAGCTATGGATTTTTAAATTTAGATAGTTCGTTGGCGTATTCAAAAAAACTGGTAAACTTATATTCTCCAAACCTAGATAATGATACTATAGTTATTAGCTATATTGCTAAGGGATATAATAATATTGGCGTACTAAATCGTTTTGCAGGTAAGTCTGAAAATACTTTTGAGCCTTTATTTAAGTCTGCAGAAATGTTGGAGCTTATTAATGATAAAAAAGCTTTAATAGAAACATACAATAATATTTCAATTTTATACAGACAAGCAGGTAATTACTCTAAGTCTTTAGAATATTGTTATATAGTGCTTGGTATATCAAAGGAAATAAATGATATTACTCAACAAATTAACTCTAGGATTAGAATAGCTGATGTTTTTCTCGAACTTGGCGAGTTTATTAAAGCTGAAAAATTATTTATTGAACTTATTGAAGAAGTAGAAAGAGATTCAATAAAATATGAAAAAAAATTATATTTAACGGTTATAAATAATTACGGTAACTTAAAGAAACTAAAAGGCGAAGATGAAGAAGCACTCGTCTTGTATGAAAAAGCTAACAAAATTGCCTTAGAACTTAATGATATAATAGTTCTTACTACTACATTGGCAAATATAGGGTCAATTTATCATGAAAATGGAGATTTTGAAAAAGCTAAAAACTATTTACTACAATCTACATCTTTAAGAAAAAAATACAATATGAAAAGAGGTTTAGCATCTTCTTATAACAACCTTGCTAGACTTTATAAAAAAGTGAACAAGTCAGACAGTACAATGTATTATGCACATTTGGCTTTTAATCTTGCTAAAGAAATTAACTCTCCAAATGATATTTTGCAATCTAGTGAGGTATTATATTTACACTATAAAGAAAAAAATGATTTAAAAAATGCTTTAAAATTTAATGAGATATATAGCACTATGCGTATTCTCGATAAAGAAAAAAGTTATCAAAAGGATATATTCAAAAATCAATATGATTATGAATATAAACAAAAAAGCCAACAAGATAGTATTAAGGCAATTAAAGAAGCGGAACTTATTGAGTTAAAACATAAGCAAGAGGTAGTTAATCAAAAAAACACTACCTATATAAGCTTAATAGCGCTTTTAGCTTCTTTATTATTAGGGATAATTATCTATTTATCAAGTAAAAAAACTAAAAAGAAAAATGAAGAACTTTTAGAGAAAAATAAAATCATTTCTTCTCAAAAAAATATTCTCGAAGATATAAATAAAGAAATAACAGATAGTATAAAATATGCCAAAAGAATTCAGAATGCTATTTTGCCTCCAACTAAATTAGTTAAAGAATACTTACCACAATCTTTTATTTTATATAAACCCAAAGATATTATAGCAGGAGATTTTTATTGGTTAGAGCATAAAGATGATAATATTTTATTTGCTGCTGCAGATTGTACTGGACATGGGGTTCCAGGAGCCATGGTAAGCGTGGTTTGTAACAATGGATTAAATCGATCTGTAAGAGAACATGGATTAACAGAACCCGGAAAGATTTTAGATAAAACCAGAGAAATAGTTATTCAGGAATTT
>JAPHUD010000044.1 GCA_026196775.1 Flavobacteriales bacterium | reverse complement strand
TTAGAAATGCAGATATTGTTAGTTTTGATGTTTCCTCGATAAGACAAGCAGAAGCTCCTGGAAATAAAAATGCATCTCCAAATGGCTTTTATGGAGAACAAGCCTGTCAAATTGCACGATATGCAGGCATTAGTGATAAACTTACCTCAATAGGTTTTTATGAATTTAATCCAGTTGTTGACATCAATAATCAAACAGCCCACAGTGTTGCTCAAATGATTTGGTATTTTATTGATGGCGTAAACAGCAGAAAAAATGATTTTCCAATTGGTAGCCGAAAAGATTATACTAAATATGTAGTTTCGATGTTAGAAGGAGGTAATGATTTAATTTTTTACAAAAGCGATAAAAGTGACCGTTGGTGGATAGATGTTCCTTATCCCACACATGAAAAAATTAAGAATGAACGACATTTATTAGTTCCTTGTTCTTACAAAGATTATCAAGTTGCCTGTAACAATGAGTTACCAGATATTTGGATTAGAACTTTTCAGAAATTAATTTAACTAATTATTCAGCAAATTAACAAGTTTCAACCAAGTTGTCAACAAGAAATTAACAAAATAAAGTGGAAAAAGTTTTTGCATGTTATTTTTTTTTATTTATCTTAGCCGACTAATTGAGAAAAATTATATTTATAATTGTAAAAAAATACCTTATATACTATGAAAAAAATATTACTTTCTGCGTCTTTTTTATTCTTAGGAACTTTTTCTTTGGTGGCTCAGCAAGATGCTCAGTTTACACAAAATATGTTTAATAAACTAAGTGTAAACCCAGGTTCTGCTGGACATAATGGTGGTATTTGCGGAACTTTATTTACTCGTCAGCAATGGACAGGGTTTGAAGGGAATCCACAAACACATATGTTAAGTGTTGATGCGCGCGTTAGTAAGCATGGTATTGGCCTTACTGTTTTTCAAGATCAGTTAGGTATAGAAAAATCTTTAGTAGCAAAATTAGCTTATGCTTACCATTTACAATTAGGACCTGGAGAATTAGGTATAGGTATTGAAGCTGGAATGTTAAGTAAATCTTTTCAAGATAACTTTATAGCTATCGATGATCCTTCATTGGATCCATCAATTCCTAATTCAGGAACTTCTGCAGCTACTTTTGATTTTGGTGCAGGTCTTTATTATTCTATTGCTAATAAAATGTATGTAGGTATTTCTACCTTGCATATTCCACAAACTTCGGTAGAAGATGTTGCTGACCAAGGTGGTGTTGGAGCATTAAATTTTCAACAATCAAGACATTATTATATAATGGCTGGTTATGATTGGGATATTAATAATGATAAAAAGTGGGTGCTAAAACCATCTATCCTTGCTAAAACAGATGCTGCCTCTACACAATTAGATGTAAATGTTTTAATGGAATACAATAAGATGTTATGGGGAGGCGTTACTTATAGAGTTGAAGATGCAATCGGAATATTATTAGGTGTTGATATAGGTGAGGCAATAAATGAGCCTAGTATATCAGGATTGAAGGTAGGAGTTGCTTATGACTTAACAACATCAGCTTTATCAGATCATAGTAGTGGAAGTTTTGAAATTATGTTAAGATATTGTACTAGTATTTATAAGCAACCAAAAAGAGAAGTTTATAGATCTGTAAGATTTTTATAATTAAATTGTAACATTTATTAGAATAACCCGTTTAAGCCAACTCGTTTTAATTTTAATAAGATAAGAATTAAAATTAAAACGTGATAAAAAAAGTTGACCAATAAAGTCAACAATAAAAAAAGAAAGAAGGAGGTAACAATGAAAAAAATACTAATAATATTAGCATTAGTCATTCTTTATTCATGTAATAAAGGTAATGGAGAACTAATTGGAGTTCAAGGAAGACAAGAATGGTATCAGCCAGATCCTTTTGGGATGCTTTTTATTCCAATGGGAAGTTATAACATGGGACCATCAGATCAAGATGTTCCTTATGCTTTGACTGCACAATCAAAAACAGTTTCTGTACAAGCTTTTTACATAGATCAAACAGAGATATCTAATAATGAATATCGTCAATTTGTTTATCATGTAAGAGATTCTATTGCTCGAAAAATATTAGGAGAGGAAATAGATGAAGAATATTATCTATTGCTTATGAATGAATGGGAAGAAGAATATGATGTTCCTATTATTAATTGGTATGCCAAACTAAAATATAGCGATCCTAAACAACCCGAAATTAGAGAGGTTTTAGAACCTATGTATTATAATATGGGAGAGAGATATTATAGTAGAAGGCAATTTGATACTAGAAAATTTAATTATACTTATTACTGGATAGATTATAGAAGAGCAGCAAAAAGATCTAGTAGAGATGCATTAGATGGACAAGAAGGGGCTAGACACGCTTTTTCTATGGATAGGTCTCAGTTTATCATGAGAGATGTAATAAATGTTTATCCTGATACTTTAGCATGGATACATGATTTTACTTACTCATTTAATGAGCCAATGACTAAAAATTATTTTTGGCATCCAGCTTATGATGATTATCCAGTTGTTGGTGTTTCTTGGAAACAAGCTACTGCATTTAGTATTTGGAGAACTCGTTTATTACATGCTTATTTAGCAGATATAGGAGGAACAGTTACAAATGATTTTCGTTTACCAACAGAATCGGAATGGGAATACGCTGCTCGTGGAGGTTTAGATTTAAGTCCATACCCTTGGGGAGGACCTTATATTAGAAATGCAAGAGGGTGTTTCTTGGGTAACTTTAAACCAATGAGGGGTAACTATATTGATGATGGAGGTTTCCATACCGTAAAAATCAATTCTTACAATCCAAATGATTATGGACTATATTGTATGGCAGGAAATGTTGCAGAATGGACAAGTAATGCTTTTGATGAGTCTGCTTATAATTTTGCTCATGACTTAAACCCAGATTACATGTATGATGCTAAGGACGAAGAACCAGAGGTGTTGAAAAGAAAAGTAATCAGAGGTGGTTCTTGGAAAGATATAGGATATTACCTACAGACAGGAACAAGAACCTATGAGTATCAAGATACGGCTAAATCTTATATCGGATTTAGATGTGTGATGACTTACTTAGGAAGAGCAAAAGATGATAACTTGTAAAATTTTATAAACTTAAAACCTATCTAAATTATATATTAACTTTTAAAAATTAAAATTATGGGATTTATTGAATTTTTATTTGAAACCAAAAAAGGTAAAACCATCATGGGGATTCTCTATGGTGCGGGCGCAGCAGTTGTAATTGTTGGAGCACTATTTAAAATTATGCACTGGCCTGGTGCAGGACCAATGCTTGTTATTGGACTAAGTACTGAAGCATTGATTTTCCTTGTTTCGGCATTTGAACCGCAACATTTGCCATTAGATTGGACATTAGCTTATCCGGAATTAGCTGGAATGGATGATGAAGATGGTCATGGTCATGGAAAAAAAGGTAGTGCTGTTGAACAATTGGATAACATGTTAGAAGAAGCTAAAATTGGACCTGAGTTAATTGAAAGTTTAGGTCAAGGATTAAGAAGTTTAAGCACAAATGCTAATAAACTATCAGAAATTTCTGATGCATCTGTTGCTACAAATGAATATGCAGATAGTTTAAAAAACGCATCAGTTAAAGTAACTGCTTTAGCAGGAACTTATGAAGAAGCTTCTCAAGCTTTAACAGGACTGTCAAGTGCTGCTGAATCTGGTGCTTCTACAGGTGATAACCTTAAGAAAATGGCATCTACCTTAGAAGCATTAAATTCTTCTTACGAATCTCAATTACAAGGTTCTCAACAACAAGCAGAAACAATGCAAGCTATGTATGCTGGTATTACTGCATTAATGACAAACTTGTCTGATTCTGTTGAAGATACTAAACGTTATAAAGACAATATTGCTGAGTTATCTACTAACTTATCAGCTCTTAATAACATCTATGGTAACATGCTTACAGCAATGAAATCGTAACTAATTATTTTTTGTTTAACTTATTTTAAAATTATAAAATTATGAGTGGAGGAGATTTACCACCAAGGCAGAAGATGATTGGTATGATGTACCTAGTATTAACTGCTTTGTTAGCGATGAACGTATCAAAAGATATTTTAGATGCATTTATTGTAGTAAATGGCGGTATTGAGAATTCAACCGAATCATTTGCTGATAAAACAGGTATTTATTATACAGCATTTGCTAGTGCAGCAGCTGATAGTGATGCTGCAAAGCCTTATCAAGAAAAAGCAAATAAAGTAAAAAAAATGTCTGATGATTTATATAATCATATTGCTGAATTAAAAATACACCTTATTAAAAAAACAGACGGACTTCCTGATGGTGCTCCAGACAGTTTGTTCCATATTACTAAAGTGCAAAGTAAAGATAATTACGATATTCCCACTTTAGAGATGGGTTTAGCAGATCCTGCTAAACCAAAAGATGGAGAATGGTCTGCTGTTGATTTAAAAAATAAAATTAATAAATATAAAGATGATATTTTAGCGTTATTTAGCGAAAATAAAGAAGCTCAAGACATGATGAATCAAACACTTGCTGTTTTAGCAACACCAGACCCTCCAAAAGGGTCGGGAGATGATAAAAACTGGGAGTCTGCAAATTTTTATCATGTACCTTTAGCTGCTGTAATTACTATTTTATCAAAGTTACAGTCAGATGTTAGAAGTGCAGAGGCTGAAGCAGTAGCTAAACTTTATGAAAATATTGATGCAGGTTCTGTATCATTTAGTAAAGTTGATGGTTTTGCGTTTGCTAAAAAAGCTTATGTATTGGATGGTGATTCATTTTCAGCAGAAATATTTACAGCTGCTTACAACGATATAGAAAATCCAGAAATTTATATAGGTAAGTATGATAGTGCTTTAGTAGCAAAAGGTGAAACAGATGAAACTAAAATTATGCAAGGGACTAAAGGTTCTACATGGGAAGATTTTAAAAGTGGAGGTTGGTTTGAACTTAAGGAAGTGGAAGCTGGAAAAGGATATTTGAAAATTAAAGAGGGTATTGGTGTACATGAATGGGAAGGAATAATTAAGGTTAAAACTAAAAAAGGACCAAAAATTTATCCTTTTGATCATACATTCGAAGTTGGTAAACCATCTACAACCGTTGCTGCAGAAAAAATGAATGTGTTTTATATTGGCGTGGATAACCCGGTTTCTGTATCAGCTCCAATGCCTAATTTTACAGCCTCAGGTCCAGGGTTAAGCAAAACATCTAAAGGTTATGTAATGCGCCCTCCATCATCCGCAAAAACAGTTACTATTACAGTTACTGGAGAAGATGAAAGTGGAAAGAAGGTTAAACTTGGAAGTTCTGAGTTTAGAGTAAAAAGAATCCCTGACCCAGTTTCATCAATTGTTGGAAAGTCTGGTTCTTTTGCTATTAAAAAAGCAGCTATAAATGCAGCAAGTACTGTTCAAGCTCAAATGGATAATTTTGATTTTGAAGTAAACGTTAATGTTTCTTCATTTAAGTTTTCTACTGTAAAATCAGGAATGATAACAGAAGAAAAAGTAAGTGGATTTAGATTAAATGGAACATGTAAAAATATGATAAGTAATGCTACTAGAAATCAGAAATTTTATATTGAAGATATTAAATGTAAAATGCCTGATGGTTCTACAAGAACATTAGCTCCAATTATTATAACTGTAATATAAATTACCATTATACGAATAAACCAAAAAGAAGGAGGCATATTATGAAATTTATCAAAATTGGCACATTATTATTCGTGGGAGTATTGTTAACTTTTGGATTAAGTTTGTCTGCACAAGATTTAAAAGTGTTAGATAAACCTTGGGTTAAGGAAAATACACCTACTAGACGAGTTATTCCTTACACTCATGTAAGAGAGCAAGATGTTATGTGGCATAGAAGAATATGGAGAGAAATTGATTTAAGAGAAAAAATAAATCATCCTCTTTATTTTCCTACTACTAAAATTGACGATAGAAAGTCGCTTTTTGATGTGATTAAAGATGCTGTTCTTGCAAGTGAGTTATCTGCTTACGACCCTAGTGATGATGAGTTTAAAATTAAACTAACTCCTTCTGAAGCCATGGCAAAAATGGGAGATACAATTTCTGTTCTTGTTGAAGATCCTCAAACTTTTGAACTAGTTGAAACTAACACTTACCAAGAAATTGTTAGTGTTGATGTTGTTAAATATCATATAAAGGAAGATTGGTTTTTTGATAGAGAACGTTCAATAATGGATGTTAGGATTATGGGTATTGCTCCATTAGTGAGTGTACTAGATGAGAATGGTGAGTTTAAAGGATTAAAAAGTCTTTTTTGGATTTATTTTCCTGAAGCTCGTTACGTATTTGCTAATTATGATGTATTCAATAGACAAAATGATGCAGAACGTAGAACTTTTGAAGACATCTTTTGGAAAAGAATGTTTAATAGTTACATTATTAAAAGATCTAATGTTTATGATAGAATGTTAATCGATTATAAACTTGGAATAGATAGACTTTTAGAAGCTGATCAAATTAAAGAGGAAATCTTTAATATGGAACATGATGTTTGGCATTTCTAAAATAATACATTTATAACACAAAAAAAGCTGCTTAATTTAAGCAGCTTTTTTTTATTTTTAGAGGATGGAGATTTTTTGCTGTAGTAATGTAAAATTAATAACCAAGTTGTTCTCTAACTTTTTTAAGTATAGGGCTAGCAACACTCCTTGCTTTATCAGCACCTAATTTTAAGGCACTTTCTAATTCAACTGTATTGTTTATGTAATAATTAAAAGCAGTTCTTTCTTTTTCAAATCTACTACATATTAATTCGTAAAGAGCTTGCTTAGCATGTCCGTAACCATAATTACCGCCTTCATAGTTTTTTCTCATTTCATTTACTTGATTTTCATTCCCGATAAAACTATACAATTTAAAAACTATACAAGTAGAGGTGTCTTTAGGCTCTTCTAAAGGAGTGCTATCTGTTTGTATAGACATGATTTGTTTTCTTAACGCTTTATCATTTAAGAAGATATTAATTAAATTACCTTTAGATTTACTCATTTTTTCGCCATCTGTTCCTGGAATTAACATGGTGTCTTTTTGAATGATGGGTTCTGGTAAGATTAATGTTTCTCCCATCATGTGGTTAAATCTGCTGGCAACATCACGTGTAATTTCTAAATGCTGTAACTGGTCTTTTCCTACAGGAACAAAATTAGCTTCATAAAGTAAAATGTCAGCAGCCATTAACATAGGATAGGTAAACAATCCGGCATTAACATCTTCTAAGCGACCAGCTTTATCTTTGAATGAATGAGCCAATGTTAATCGTTGAAAGGGAAAGAAACAGCTTAAATACCAAGATAATTCGGCAACCTCTGGCACATCTGATTGACGATAAAATACGGTAGTTTCTGGATTTAATCCACACGCCAACCAGGCAGCAGCTGTTCTGTAAGTATTATCTCTTAATGTTTCTTTGTTTTTTATTTGGGTTAACGAATGTAAATTCGCAATAAATAAAAAAGCTTCGTTTTTAGGGTCGTTAGCCATTTCTATTGCAGGAAGTATCGCTCCCAATAAATTTCCTAAGTGTGGAGTTCCTGTGCTTTGTACTCCTGTTAATATTCTTGTCATACAGCAAAAATAATTTTTTTGAATTTAATCTACACTTAAATAGATTAATAAATCATAACAATATCTTTAATACTTTTGTACACTTATGAGAAAAGTAAAAGAAATACTGGGAGGAATATGGAAACTACACGTAATTGTGTGCTTTATTGTATTTTTATTGCTCTTCTATCCGTTTTATAGTAACTACCTTAGAAAAGGAAAAGAACGAAAGTTTAAAAAAGCATTTAGGTTATTATATTTTCACACCAAAATATTATTAATTCTCTCTGGAATAAAAGTTAAACTTTACAACGGACATAATATAGATAAAAACCAAACCTACGTTATAGCACCTAATCATACGTCTTTTTTAGATATTGTAATTCTTTATCAAACATTTAAAAACTATTTTGTTTTTATGGGGAAAGAAGAGTTAGGAAAAGTTCCTATTTTTAATATATTCTTTAAAAATATGAATATTACGGTAAATAGAAAAAGTAGAGTTTCCGGTAAAAGAGCAATGGATAGATGTGCGGAGGAACTTAAAAAAGGAAATAGTGTGGTAGTTTTTCCTGAAGGAACAATTCCTAAAAATACGCCTCAATTGGGTAATTTTAAAAGTGGAGCTTTTAAATTAGCCGTTGAAAACCAAATACCAATTATTCCTATTACTTTTTTAGATAATTACAAAAGGTTAGAAATGAAAGGGCTTTTTTCAGGGAAAGCTGGACCAGGAATAGCTAGAGCAATTATACACGAGCCAATTCCTACAATCGGATTAACTGAAAAAGATTTAATACCTTTACAAGATAAAGTTTATGCAATAATTAATAAAGAGTTAGAAAAACATGGCCGTAGATAAGTTAACTGTAAAAAAAATAGCCACTTTAGCTAAATTGGAGTTTAATGAGGAACAAGCAGTTTCTATTCAACAAGACTTGAGTAGAATGTTAGATTTTGTAAACAAATTGAATGAAGTTGATACAGAAAATGTAGAGCCATTGGTGTATATGCTGAACGAACGTCCTACATTAAGGAAAGACGAGCCATTACAAGAAATATCGCAACAGGAAGCTTTAAAGAACGCTCCAGATAAAGATACCGACTTCTTTAAAGTGCCTAAAGTTATTAAACGATAAACATTGTTTGAATTTATTCTGCCAATTGTATTTTTTTTAGCCTTTTGCTATATCATTTATAAGCATCCATTTTTTCATTTTTCATTTCTTAAAAAAAGGTTGTTGCCTTTAATTTTTACTGTTAAAGTAGCCGTAGCTTTAGTTTTTTTTCTGTTATATACTTTTTATTATCAAGACAGGTCAACTGCTGATATTTTTAAGTTTTTTGATGATAGTGTAGTTTTATTTCAACTTTTCCATGAAAGCCCTGCGGATTTTTTTAGATTGATATTTGGTGGAGAAACTTCTCTTATTCAAGAAGCTTATATCAATAGATTAAATTTTTGGGTAAATTCCAATCCGAACGAGCTTTATAATGATAGTAGGTTAATGATTAAACTCAATGCACTATTGCATTTTTTGTCATTTGGTTATTATGGGGTGCACTTAGTAGTATTTACTTTTTTATCGTTTGTAGGATTTACTTTTTTGTATAAAGCTTTTGAGCGATTTTTCGAGTATAAAAAATTATTACTTTTAGTGGTGTTTTTTATTCCATCAGTATTGTTTTGGTCAACAGGAGTAAGTAAGGAAAGTATTTTGTTTTTCGGATTAGGCTTGTTTTTACATACTTATTTTAACCTCATTCATAAAACTCGTTCTATCAAACATATATTTCTTTTACTTATTTCTGGATTAATAATGTTGAGCATTAAACCGTATATATTTTTACTTATTATTCCTGCATTACTCATTTACTTTATTATTGAAAAATACCAATGGAAACGTGTTTTGTTAAGCTATGTTTTAGGTTATTTTTTCATTGTTTTAATTGGGATTTCTGTTGGAGAATTATTCCCAAAATATAAGCTTATCAATCAAATTGCCACTAAACAAAACAACTTTATTAATATGGCTCAAGGTGGAGTTTATATGTATAATGATAAAGGGGAAATTCGAGTTCCGTATGAAAATAAAGCATCAATTATTTTTATTAATGATACACTTTGTAAACTTCCCAAAAATACACCAATAGAATTTAGAGAGAAAGGTAGTAACAACTTTGTACCTATTATTTATAATGATGATACAACGGTTTTTAAAGTAACATTTAACCAGCCTGCATCTGGCAGTTTAATTCATACCAATAAATTAGATGGAGATGTTGTTTCATTTGCTTTGCACGTACCAAAAGCCTTGTATTATGCCATGTTTAAACCTTTTTTGTTTTCTTCAAGAAACCCTCTACTTTTAATAAGCGGAATTGAAAACTTTTTTATTTTATTAATGTTAATAGTGGCTATTTTGTTTCGTAAAAAGCAGCTTGATTCCAATTTAACGGCTTTTGGGTTTACATCTGCCTTATTAATTTTGGTGTTTGTAGGCATAACAACTCCAGTTATGGGAGCTATTGTAAGATACAAAATTCCGGCTTTAGTGTTATTAATGATTAGCGTTTTAGCTTTGGTGGATATACAAAGGATGAAATTATTGTTATACTATAAAAAATAAAAATCCCTGTCATATTAAATATGAGTAAACTTAATAATAATATAGACAGGGATTTTTAGCATAATAATTTAATTCCATCCTCCCCCTAAAGCCTTGTATATGTTGACTTTTCCGTTAAGTTGCTTCATTTTTATTTCAATGAGCTCTATTTTTGCTTCTAGTGCTTCTCGTTGTGTAAGTAAAACTTCGGCATAATCTGCTCTTGCTGAATTGAACAAATTGTTTGCAATAGTAACAGATTGTATTAGTATTTCTACTTCTTTAGATTTAGTTTTATAACTATTTGAATAGTTATCAATTTTAGATAATTGATTAAGTACCTCTACATAGGCATTTAATATACTTTGTTCATAGTTATATACTGCCTGAATTTGCTGTGCATTTGCAGTGTTATAAGCTGCTTTAATAGCATTTCTGTTAATTAAAGGAGCTATTAAATCTCCAGTTAAATTATACAACATAGATTCAGGATTTAATAAAAATGTTGGTTTAAAAGATTGAAACCCTGTCGCAGCTGTAATTCTAAAAGAAGGATAAAAATTTGCCTTAGCTGCTTTTACATCTAATTTTGAGGCTAAGAGATTTAATTCTGCCTGACGAATATCCGGGCGATTTTCTAATAACTGAGAAGGAATTCCTGAAAAAACTGAATCGACTGCTATGCTATTAAAACTTGTTGAATTTCTAGGAATGTTTCTTGAAAATTTTCCGGTTAAAAAAACAAGCTTATTTTCAGTTTCAATAATTTTTTGCTTAATCTCATATTGAAGATTTTGAGTGTTGAGTAGCTGAGCTTCAAATCTGTTTACCGCTAATTGTGTTACTTTAGCAGCATTTTTTTGTTGCTTTACAACATTAAATGCATTTGATTGGATTTCTATGTTCTTTTCAATTATACCAATTAAGTTATCTAAAGCCATTAGTTCGTAATAGGAATTGGCTATTTCTGCAATGAGGTTAGTTACCATAAAATTTTTCCCTTCTATACTTGATAGATATTTGGTCACAGCAGATTTTTTTGCATTACGAAGTTTTTTCCAGACATCTAATTCCCATGAAGCAGAAATACCAAACATATAATCTGTTAAAGGTTCAGGAAAAGCAGTATTATGCTTGATGTCTAAATTTTCATCAACAGCCCCGTGCCTTGTATATCTACCTTCTTTCTCAAGTCCTGCTCCACTATTTAAATTAATAAATGGTAAATACTCTCCTTTTCTTGCTTTTGCTTCATTTTTAGCAATTTCAATTTCTTGCAGTGTAATGTTTAATTCTTGATTATTTTTAAGAGCTGTATCAATAAGTGCTATTAAATGTTGATCATTAAAATAATCTTTCCATTTTATTGTTGCACTATTTATTGAGTCTGTTGAGTTGGAGTAGCTTTCAGGTACTGATTTATTTTCTTCTCTAATTGGTTGCTTGGTTAAACTACAATTACTTAGAAAAAATATTACCACAACAGTTGACAGTATTCTATACCATAAGTTTATTTTATTTTTTTCCATTTCTTTTTCTTTTAACGGCTTTTACAACTAAGCCTAATTTTTGTAACTTCTTAATCAAAGAGGTTTTTGAATTACTATTTACAAAATCCTCAGATAATGGATTAAGATCTTCACCTTTTATTAGGGATTTGCCTTCAGCTAGTTTTGCAAAAATATAGTACAATCCTGGAATGATGATAACTCCAAATATGGTTCCTATAAGCATACCACCTAATGCCGAACCTCCAATTGTATGGTTTCCAATAGCCCCAGCACCTGTAGCTATCACCAAAGGAATAAGACCTGCAATAAATGCAAAGGAAGTCATCAAAATTGGTCTGAAACGAACTTTAGCACCCTCGATGGCTGCAGCTAATATGGTAGCTCCTTGCTGCTGTTTTAGCACAGCAAACTCTACAATTAATACGGCATTTTTACCTAGTAAACCTACCAACATAATTAGTCCTATTTGGGCATATACATCATTGGCAAGTCTCATTAATTTCAACATTAAAAATGAGCCAAATACACCAACGGGTAAAGAAAAAATAACTGCTAAAGGAAGAATAAAGCTTTCATATTGTGCAGCAAGCACCAAGTAAACAAAAATAAGTACTACAATAAATATGAATATTGCTTCATTGCCTCTTTGTGCTTCATCGTAAGAAAGTCCCTCCCAGGCGATATCGTATCTTCTAGGTAATGACTCTGCAGCTACTTCCTGTATAGCTTTGATGGCATCACCTGTGGTAAAGCCTTTAGCAGGCAACCCCCTAATAGCTGCCGAATTGTATAAGTTGTATCGGGTAATTTCATTGGGTCCTTGCGTCTTTTTAAAAGACATAAAAGAAGAATAAGGTACCATTTCGCCTTCTTCATTTTTTACAAAAAGATTTTCAAGATCAGACGGATATCTTCTGTATTCAGGACCTGATTGTACATAAACTTTAAAAAATCGACCAAAGCGAATAAACCCTTGCTCGTAAGTACTCCCAATAAGTATATTGAGATTTTCCATTGCTTTACCGATAGAAACTCCCTTCTGCATTGCTTTTTTGTTATCTATTTGCAACTCATATTGTGGATAATTAGCAGCATAAAAGGTAAATAAGCCCGTAAGTTCTTTCCTTTCCTTAAGCTTATCCATAAAAGCTTGATTTATTCTATCAAATTCTTGATAATCATCGGATGCAACTTTTTCTAACAAACGCATAGAAAATCCTCCAGATGAACCAAACCCCGGTACTGCAGGTGGTTCAAAAAGTTCTACAATAGCACCAAGACCTTCAGATTCTTCCTCTATTTCTTCCATGATTTCATGTACAGAATGTTCACGATCTGACCATGGCTTTAAGTTGATAAGGCATGTCCCCGCATTTGACCCTCTTCCTTCTGTCATAATTTCATATCCCGCAAGCGATGTAACAGACTCTATTCCTTCAATTTCCTCACATATTTCCATTAATTGGTGAGCAACATCGTTAGTCCTTTCAAGTGTGCTACCTGGTGGAGTTTGTATAATGGCATATATGGTTCCCTGGTCTTCATTGGGTACAAAGCCGGCAGGAAGGATTTTGTTTACACCAAAAATTCCGACACAGAAAATTAATAAAATTCCAAACGTAAGCAGCCTTCTGTTGACAATTCGTTCTAATATGTTTACATACCTACCTGTGAGTTTTTCAAATCCACGATTAAACCAGTCTAAAAACCATTGAATGGGTGATTTTCTTTTGGGTTTGCTATGATTGTTTTTAAGCAAAATAGCACATAAAACAGGTGTTAGTGTAAGGGCTACGACAGCAGAGATAATAATTGAACTTGCCATGGTAATAGAGAACTGTCGATAAAAAACACCCACCGGCCCGGACATAAATGCAATGGGAATAAAAACAGCTACCATTACACCACTTATGGCTATAATTGCTCCGCTAATTTCGCCTAGTACTTTTTTTACAGCGTTATGTGGACTAATATGTTTTTCCTCTTCCATTTTAGCATGAACTGCCTCTACCACTACAATGGCATCATCTACTACAATACCAATAGCAAGTACTAGTGCAAATAAGGTAATTAAGTTGATAGAAAATCCAAATGCCTGTAAAACGAAAAATGTTCCGATTAAAGAAACGGGAACAGCTAAAATAGGTATTAATGTGGAACGCCAATCACCTAAAAATAAGAAAACCACAAGTGCCACCAATATAAAAGCATCACGTAAGGTATGTAATACTTGCTCTATAGAAGCATCTAGAAATTGAGATACATCATAGCTCAATTGATAATCCATTCCAGGAGGAAAATCTTCTTTTAACTCTTTAAGTTTTTCTTTTACATTATCAATAACCTCACTTGCATTACTGCCCACATTTTGTTTTAGTACAAGGGAAGTAGCTGGCTTGCCATCAAGGCTGGTATAGATGTCAAAGAATTCTGTTCCTAATTCAACTTGAGCTATATCTTTTAAATGAATAAATTCACCCTCCTCATTGGCACGTATGATTATGTTTTCATATTGTGCGGGTTCGTTATACCTTCCTTGATATGTCAACACATATTCCAAAGATTGGGCACTTTTACCTGAACTTTGACCTAACCTTCCGGGGCGTGCAATAATACTTTGTTCTTGCATAGCTTCCATAACTTCTTCTGCTGAAATATTATAGGCTCTCATTCTGTCTGGTTTCAACCATATTCTCATAGCATATATTCTAGATCCAAGTATTTGTGCACGTGCAATACCATTTATACGTTGTATTTCAGGTATAATCTTGGTATAAGCGTAGTTGTATAAAAATTTTTCGTCCACATTTTTATTATCGCTAAACAAATTCACATACATTAACATACTTGGTTGAATGGGAGTGATAATAACTCCTTCTCGTTGCACTAAATCAGGTAGTAGTGGCATCACCTGATCTACCCTTGTTTTTACTCTTATTACCGCTTGGTTGGGATCGGTACCTGGCTCAAAAATGATTCTTATAGTACCTTCTCCAGCACTGGTAGCATCTGAAGCAATGTACCGCATACCTTGGACACCGTTAATGGCAGTTTCTAATGGAATAAGGGTAGATTTGGTTAAAACATCCGCACTAGATCCAGGGTAGGCAATGAATATGTTTACTGTTGTAGGTGCAATTTGCGGAAATTGTGATATGGGTAATTGTTTAATTGCTAAAGCCCCCATAAAAATAATTACAATAGATATGACGATAGCAAATACCGGTCTTTTTAAAAATTTACTAAACATAATTTTTCTTTTTAAAGATTTATACTATTCGACATATAAGTCTAAATGATTGAATACAGTATCGGGGTTAACTATTTTAGTAGCTATTTTTTCTCCATTTTTCACTTTTCTTAAACCCTCTAAAAGAATTTTATCTTCAGGTTTTAATCCTTTTTTAACTACAAATAAGTGATTTAATTCAGCCTCAATCTCAATTTCTCTGGTTTGTATTTTACCATTATTATCCACGACAAAAACATTTCTTTTGTCCAAAATTTCGAATGTTGCTTTTTGAGGGATGAGTAGTGCATTTTTAAGATTGGTTGGTAAAATGATATTGCCTGTTTGCCCGTGTCTCAAAATTTTATTTGGGTTAGAAAATGTAGCCCTAAATGCAATGTTACCAGTTTCATTATTGAATTTGGCTTCAATAGTTTCTATAACTCCGTTTTCATCATAAATACGTCCATTAGCTAATTGAAGGGTAACTTTAGGTAACTTGTCTAGTGATGAATTGTAAGTATAGTTGAGGTATTCTGCTTCTGGAACATTGAAATATACCCACATTTTACTGTTATCAGATAAAGTTGTAAGTAACTCACCTTCTTCCAATAAACTTCCTAAACGTACATCTTCAAAACGGCCAATAATTCCATCAAAAGGAGCACGGATTTCAGTAAAACTAAATTCTGCTTCAGCAAGAGCTAAGTCAGCCTTGGCTTTGTCATAATGAGCTTTTGCTAAGGCTAATTCATTAGGAGAAACAATGTTACTGTCTGCAAGCATTTTGGTGTTTTGATATTCAATTTTAGCATACTCTAGCTCTGCTTCTGCCTTCTTTACTTCCGCCTCATATACTATGGATTGTAATTTAAATAACAACTGACCCTTCTTAACGATTTGTCCTTCATCTACATATATTTGTTGAAGATAACCCTCGTCTAATGAACGTAGTTCTATGTGTTGGATAGAGTGAATTTGTCCAACATATTCTTTATTGATAATCGTGTCTTTTTTTATTGGATTAGTTACAATAAATGTAGCTTCTTCGTGCTTTTTATGTTCATCATGCTTACAGCTTATAGATATTAATAAACCTGTTAGACTGATGAGAATTAATAATCTCTTCATAATTAGTTTTGAATTAAAAAATAATGATTGATAGAAAAAATAGTAAATGACTTAAACCTAAAATCTTTTAAAGGATTAAATACAAATTCTTATTAACCAAATAGGTTAGGTTAATTTAAAAAAGATAGATTAAATAAGAAAACTCTTCCAGGAATGGTAGAGAATTAATAGAGAAACCGTAGTTCGGTTTTCTAAAGATTGCTTTAATTGAAATAAAGTATGGTCTTCAAAGGAGGAGAAGAGTTTATCTTTACAAGATTGTTTTTCAATTAATTGATCTACATCTTCATCAAAATTATCTTTGGATTCATTTTCAGTAGGAGCCTCTGATTCACTTGACTTTTTAAATGGTAAATGGTAGGGATTATAGTAGGAAACAGTGGCATTTTCGGTTAGATGAATAACAAAAATGTCATTACTTCCCTGTTTGCTATTGTTTGTATTGACTGAATAAAGACTCCAAACATAGAATAAAGACAAAAAAACTACTAAACTATAACTAAGAATAGATTTATAATTTATGCAGTTTTGATTTTTTTTCATTTTGTTAGTTAGTAACATTCTAAATTTAGAATAGATAGCAAATGTACAAACATAAATTTGACCTTATAAAAAAATAACACTTTTTTATAACTTAGTCTGAGTCTAATAGATTTAATAATAAGTATAAAAAGTTAAAACCTAACTCCTAACATACAAACATCGTCAATTTGTTCTTGGTCTTTTTTCCAATTTTTAAAAAGTTGATGAATTTTATTTTTTTGGTTATCCATAGAAG
>JAPHUD010000007.1 GCA_026196775.1 Flavobacteriales bacterium | reverse complement strand
TGTAAATGTCCAACTCCATGAAGTAGGTGTGTTGGTGCTTAAATCTGTAAAGCTTACTGTATTACCTTCACACAACGTTGTTGGTGTAGCACTAAACTCAGCTACTGGTGGACCTCCTAAGGGATTAATATAAACACCATAGTCTTCTACATCACCAACCAATAAAGGAGATTCGCAACCACTTGCTAATGTACCTCCATCCGAAATGGCTCTTAAACGTAATAACTGACCTGTTGTTGATGTTAATGGAATATTCACCGAAGTAGTAAATGTTTGAGATGTATTATCTGTAATAGAGTTACTTAATACTAATTCACCTGCTGTATAAGCTCCATCATCATTATAATCAATATATATTCTAAACTGTAATCCTAAACCACTATTTCCTGCATTTACAGTAACTTCCAAATTATAATTTTGACCTTGTGTAACTTGTGTGTTTTTAGAGCAAGTTAAATCTTGCCAACCTCCATTTGTTCCTGAAGATGATGTAGCACTCATTGTATTAAAAACAACTTTTGATATGGCATAACCAAAGTTTCCAGTATTACTAGAAGTATTTTGACAAGTTGAAGATTGGACTCCATTTGCAACGGAAACAAAACCTGGTTTGGTTAAACTTGTTGTTCCACTACCATTAGTAATTTGAAGTGTTACATCATAAGATCCTGCTTGTGCAAAATTTATAGTTGGATTTTGATCTGTTGATGTAATTGGAGTATTTATTCCATCATCAAAAGTCCATAAAAAAGTAATATTTGGCCAACCACCATTTTGATATGTATTAGGAATACAAGTTGATTCATCATAAAAAGTTACAGGACTCCCCAAACAAACAACACTACTACTAACACTAAAATCAACTCCAGCAGTAGATGGAGGAACTAAACTCATATTTCCATTAGCAGCCAAGTAAGATGCTCTTGTTACTGAAATAGCTGCGTTTGCTCTTGTTTTTTGGTTAGCTGTAAACTCACTCTGACAAGCATCAGAAGAATAATCCATATAATTATGAATAAACAATTCTTTTGAACTACCTCCGTCACAAGAGTTTGTACCAGTTACACAATTACTAGCACTTCTTATGTGAGGTGGAGTATCACAACATCTATCTCCTTGAGAAGAGCAGCTAGTATTAGAAGGACAAGAGTTTCCATTATTATCTCCCTCAAAAGTATGGTACAAATTCATTGCATGACCTAACTCATGGGTTAATGTTGTGTTTCCTGATTGTGCAAATTTACACCCTAACTGAACCATTCCGTCATAAGATTGGCCATGAGCTGATGCAAAATAAGCATATCCTTGAATCCCAAAACCACATTCATTATCGTCAATTTCTGAAACTAAATAAATGTTATAATATTCAAGTGTATTCCATCTACTAGTAGCCTTTAAAGCAGCATCTGTAATTCCATTGGATGTTTGAGCTCTTACTCCAAAATTCATGTAAGTTGAATTTCCCGTCATATCCACTCTAACTATCCCATTAGTGCAATTTCCATTAGGATCTCTAACGGCTAAAGCGAACTCTATGTCAACATCAACACCATTTCCATCTCCTAAACTGCCTGGTATTTTTCTAAATCTTTCATTTAATTGTAAAATTCCTTGATTAATATCTACCTCACTTATATTACTTCCTGTTCCTACTGCTTCTCCTTTATGCATTACATGAACAACTACCGGAACAACATAAGTTGCCCCACTTTTTGGAGCATTGTAAGATTTCATAAAATTGTTAAAATCTTCCGTCCTCTGACGATAATCAGCATTAGAATTTAATAACACATTATGCATATGGTCAAAACCACATGATTCAGCTACAGCGTTATTATTAAGCTGATTAGAATTATTGTTTTTTAAAGGTGTTAATTGTGAAAATACTGTTGATACAATAAGCATCAACAAGAATAAAATGTTAGTTTTTTTCATAGTAGTTAGTTTTGTAATGCATAAAGATACCAAACAAAGACGAACTAAACCTCTAAAAGGTTGATTAAAAATTAACAATTCTTTAGGCTTATGTTGGAATTCTAAAAATTATACTTTTGAATACTATGATTATTAAGGCACAAAAAAAAGTCCTTCGAGAGAAGGACTTTTTTCATTTTTAAAATCAAAACCAATTATTTATCTAAATCATTAGTCTCTTCTTTTTTATCAAGTATAATTTTTTCTTTAACTGCTGTTTCAGACTGTTCTTTCGTAGCTCCATATAATTCAGGGTGAATATAAGTTCCTTTCAACTCTTTTTCAACCTCATCCTCTACTCTATTTGCATTAGCATATTTATCAGCACGAATTCCTGTTACAGACCAGCTAACCTCTGTATTAGGCTGGTTGGTTTGAATTATGAATTTATTATTGCTAATTTTTTCTTTAATAATGGCTTGTGCGAATGTTCCAATTACAGTTAACTGATATCTGAAATCTTTATTTGCTGCTTCAAAATAAGATGGTAATTCAACTGTAGCATATCCGTTTGCATCTGTAACAATATTACCACTATAGATATTCATCATTTCTGGCGATTCAACAAAACTATGAACTAAATATTTATTTGCCGGATCAAGTGGGTGATCAATTTTAAAAGTTCCACCACCTTTAGCAATATTACCGGTAACATTTAAATTACCAGTAATAGTCATATCTCCAGTAAAATCAGAATTACCATTAACTGATAAAGGGTTCGTAGCATTTGTTAAGATATTATTACCAAGACGTAATCTTTTAATGTTTGAAAAACCACTTCTATTAAAACGAGCTATTGTATCTCCAAAAGTAGTACAACCTCCCATTAAATGTAGATTGTTTGTAGAACCATTATGTTGAAACATTAAACCACAATCTCCATTAAATGATAAATCTTCTGAAAAAACAAGTTTTCCAGAATATGCATTATTAAAAGATCCAACAAAACCAACTGCTAAAGCAGTAGTAGTATCTGTTTTACCAACAGCTAAAGTATGCATTGGGTTAGTAAACCCTACACCAACCAATCCAGCATTTGAATTGTAGATATTGTTTCCACTAACTGTCCAATTTGAAGATCCTCCAGATAAACTTGATAAATCAGCTTTAATTGTTCCTCCTAAATCAGTTATCTCCAAGCTATCTCCGTTTAATACTACCGATGTGTTATATTCATTTGTTGGGTCTGCATCCGCATCATTTACTGAATCATTTACTGCACTTCCTGCCATTTTAGAATACAATGCATAAGGTACACTCACTAATTGAGAAGCTCCCATAACAACATAACTTGTTCCTCCTGTTGCATCCATAGCTGTTTCAATAAAATATGGACCGTTTGCCCAATCAATTGATGCAAATGTTCCAGAAACTACTGTTCCTGTTCCAATTTCTAAATTTACTAAACCATATGAATTACTTGTAGGCGCAAATGTTTCCTGATAAACCACTGTTCCTGAAGTACTTCCTTGCATTATTGTTAATCTCATCCCTACTGCTTGATTAGGTATTATATTTTGAGAAGCATCTCTTACAACCGCTTGGTATTTAAATGCTTCCGGACTTTGAGCCCACATGCTAAATGATAAGGCTACTATTGCTAATACTGATAGTATAATTTTTTTCATTTTGTTTTTTGTTTTAGGTTAATTATATTTTTAATTTTTTACGATTTTATACGTTTTAATTTTTTTCTTGTCAGATTGTATTAAGGTTAACATATATGTTCCTTTAGAGTAATCAGACACATTTACATTTGTTGTTGAAGATGTTAGAGTAGTTTCTTCAATCAACTTCCCTCCCATGTCAAAAATCTGAATAGTAACCTCTTCATATTCATCAATAGTTAAATTGATTACATCTGAAGTAGGGTTCGGATAAATATTAACCGAAAAATTAACATCTAAATCTTCAATATTGGTAATGGTTAAATTAGTCTGATGAAATCCTTGCGTGACATCATTAGATCCATCAGAGACAGTTTCAATAACAGGCTCACCAATAGTAAAATCTATGGTGTTTGTCCCATTATCATAACTATCTCCTTGGGTGGATATAACTTCTTGTGCACTTAAGCTTATAGAAGAAACAAACAACCCAACTAGTAGCGTTTTCTTTTTCATGTATTTATAGTTTTTAATTAACAATACAATTATAATCAATAATTAAGATATTAACTAAAAAAGAAAATAATTTATATTCAAACTAAATAAGAATTATAACTTGTGAATTTTGAGCACATTTTTATGGCGTTTAGTCATTATTTAATAGAAAAATTTGTATTATTAATTAGCTGGTATGATCTAGCACTATCAACCACTTCCCATCAATTTTTTTCCAATAGAGGGTAAAATACCCACCAATATTCCCACTATCTCGAGTAATATTCCACTTCCCTAGCATAAAAGCTGCCTGATTTTCCACTTCCAACTTTTCTATTGTGAAAGAAAGTTTGCCCATAGTAGATTTATCGGGGTATGATTTTTTGTAGTTCTCTAAGGTAGTTTGCCAACCGTATTTGATACCATTTTTACCGACAAACATTAGCGAATCTGACTGCCAATAGCCTTGCATAAAAGCGTCAACATCTCCATTGTTCCAATCTTGCTCTTGTTGGCTCATCACTTCTAAAATAGCTTCTTTCTCTTGCGATTGTTGTGTACAAGCCATAGTCAATATTATTATTGTTATGAAAAGTGTATTTTTCATATAGTTATTATAAAAAATCAGTTAATGCCGTTTGCTGTGCTTTATTTCTAACAAAAGCTATACTTCTTTGAATAACCGGTTGCATTTCTATATCTTGTTCTACAAATGGCACTTCTTTTCTGTATGCTGCTATTAAATTTTCTATGTAATCAGATGATTTCAACGGTTTTCTAAACGCCAATGCTTGTGATGCATTTAGCAATTCTATCCCTACAATCTTTTCTAAATTATCCATCATTCGAGCAACTTTTGTAGCTGCATTAGCTCCCATACTTACATGGTCTTCTTGTCCATTGGAAGAATCTATCGTATCCACAGAGCAAGGAGTAGCCAATTGTTTGTTTTGACTTACTACAGAAGCTGCTGCATATTGAGGAATCATAAAACCACTGTTTAACCCCGGATTAGCTACTAAAAATGGAGGTAAGTTTCTTGTCCCACCAATAAGTTTGTAAATTCTTCTTTCAGAAACACTTCCTAGTTCTGCTATGGCAATTCCTAAATAATCTAACGCCATTGCCAAAGGTTGTCCATGAAAATTTCCTGCTGAAATCACCTCGTCAGCCTCAGGAAAAATAGTTGGATTATCGGTAACCGAATTAATTTCTGTTTCAAACACTTTTTGCACATGAGCAATTACATCTTTTGAAGCTCCGTGAACTTGCGGAATGCATCTAAAAGAATAAGGGTCTTGAACATGTTTTTTATCTTGAGCAGCAATTTCACTCCCCTCTAAAACTTTTAAAATGTTTCTTGAAGTAATAAATTGTCCGTTATGTGGCCTTACCTTATGAATTAACTCATTAAAAGGTTCAATTCTACCATCATACGCTTCTAAAGAAATAGCTGCAACTACATCCATAAAAGTGGACATTTTTTTAGCTTTCATCAAGGAATAAATGCCATAAGCACTCATAAACTGTGTCCCGTTAAGCAATGCCAATCCTTCTTTAGATTTTAATTGTATGGGCTCCCAATTAAATTTTTTGTTAATTTCAGCAGCTGAATATTTTTTACCTTCAACCACTACTTCGCCTAAGCCTAATAAGGGTAATGATAAATGAGCCAAGGGAGCTAAATCGCCCGAAGCTCCTAAAGAACCTTGCTGATAAACCACCGGATAAACTCCATTATTATAAAAATCTATTAATCGCTGAACGGTTACTAACTGAACACCTGAATTGCCATAGCTTAATCCCTGAATTTTGAGCAACAGCATCAACTGAACAACTTCTTGAGGGACTTCTTCTCCTAAACCGCAAGCGTGCGACATTACTAAATTTCGTTGTAATTGCTCTAGTTGGTCGTTAGATATTTGTGTATCGCATAAGGAACCAAAACCTGTATTGATACCATAAATTGGTTTATCGTGTCTGCTTAGTTTTTCATCCAAATAGCTTCTACATTTTTCTATTGCAATTATAGCATCTTCAGAAAGTTGTAATTTTTTCTGTTGATTGATGATTTCATTAACTACTGTTAAATCTATCCAGTTTATATTGATATGATGAACACTCATTTTTTTAATTCTTGAATTAATTCCACAATAGTGAAAGCATGTTGCTCTCCTGTTTTCATGTTTTTTACAGTTAATTTTCCTGAAGCCATTTCATCGCTACCCACCAACACTACATAGTTAATGTTTTTGTTGTTGGCAAAAGTCATTTGTTTTTTAAGCTTTGCTGCTTCAGGGTAAATTTCTGCATTAATGTCTTTATCTCTTAATTGAAACAATAAGGGCAGACAATAATCTTGTTCTTTTTCTCCAAAATTTACGAATAACACTTGCGTAGAATCTCCTTCAAATTTGGGATATAAATTATTGTCTAACAACACATCATAAATTCTATCTGCACCAAAAGAAATGCCTACTCCGGAAACATCTTTTAACCCAAATTTTCCGGTTAAATCATCGTATCTTCCGCCACCACAAATGCTCGGGAAATTATCTACTTTTACTTCTATAATGGTTCCTGTGTAATAGCCTAGCCCACGAGCTAGTGTTGGGTCGAAAATTACATTTGCTGTTTTTAAGCCAAGTTTAAATTCTTCTAAATTGATTAATTTTTTTAAAATTAATTTTAATTCTCCAATGCCTTCATCAGCATTTAATTTTCCACCTATTTTATCTTTTAATTCATTTAAGATTCCATCTGCTAATGATAGATTCATTATACCATCTTTTGGAAAATTATCTATATTATTTATATAATTTGAAAGTTTTCTACTAAACAATAAATTAAGCAAACTCTCTATTTGATTTTCTTTTAATCCCTGTCTTACTAATTCATCATAGACACCTTTTTCCCCCACCTTATCGAACTTATCTATTGCTACAACAATTTGTTCAAATTTATCTTGTAGTCCAACAGATTCAGTTATTCCTTGTAAAATTTTTCTATTATTGATGGATATAGTATACGGTAAGGTATTACCTTTTTCATCGGTAAATAATTTCGTAAAAACATCATCAATAATTTTGATTAAGTCCACTTCATTCAATAAAGAATCTGAACCAATAATATCAGCATCGCATTGGTAAAACTCTCTGTAACGTCCTTTTTGTGGTCGGTCGGCACGCCAAACAGGTTGTATCTGAAACCTTCTAAACGGAAAGGTAATCTCATTTTGATTTTGTACTACATAACGAGCAAAAGGAACGGTTAAATCGTAGTGCAAAGCCTTTTCAGCAATTGATTTTGTTAATCCGTTAGCATTTTTCTCTTTCAACGCTTTTTCATCCGCTTTAGCTAAATAATCTCCACTGTTCAAAATCTTAAAAATCAACTTATCGCTTTCATCCCCACCTGTACCTACCAATGTACTTAGGTTTTCCATGGCAGGCGTTTCTATTTGTTGGAAACCATATTTTTTATACACTTTTTTAATGGTATCGAAAATATAGTTTCTGCGAGCCATTTCTATTGGCGAAAAATCTCTTGTTCCTTTTGGTAAGCTTGGTTTATTACTACTCATAATGCTTTTAAAATATTAAAGGTACAAATTTAGAATAATAATGGTTTAACCCGAAATTAGTACCAACAAAAAAGCCCAAAAGAGATGAACACTTTTGGGCATTATTATTTAAACACGTTATTGTTTAGTGATGTGCTTCTTCTGATGAATTATTTATCATAATGATTCCTACAACTACACCTATAATCAGCACTGCCATAGACAAAGCTTGTCCTATACCACCTCTACCTTCTATATCAATATAAGTATAGTGAAATGGAAGTGTAAACATTACTGCTATTATGATAAATCCTATTAATCTATTTTTTTTCATTTGTCGTTGTTTTTTAGTTGATGCTAAAGTACACTTTTTTATAATTATTCAAAAAATATTTTCATTTTTTAAAGTGTTCCTCTTTTTTCTTGTTCTCTTTCTATAGATTCAAAAAGTGCTTTAAAGTTTCCTGCTCCAAAGCCTCTTGCTCCCATTCGCTGAATAATTTCAAAAAACAAGGTAGGTCTATCTTCTACAGGTTTGGTAAAGATTTGTAATAAGTAACCTTCTTCATCAGCATCTATCATTATTCCTAAACTTTTTAAGGTTTCTATGTCTTCTCTCAACTCATGGCTATGTTCTTCTAGCCTACCAGGAACAGCTCTGTAATATTCCTCCGGTGGAGTGGATAAAAACTCTACTCCTCTGGCTCTTAATTTAGATACTGTTGTAATAATATCATCTGTAGCTACAGCAATATGTTGTGCTCCTGGTCCTTCATAAAAATCTAAGTATTCTTCAATTTGAGATTTTTTCTTTCCTTCAGCAGGCTCGTTAATCGGGAATTTAATTCTTCCGTTACCATTACTCATTACTTTACTCATTAAAGCAGAGTATTCCGTATGAATTTGCTTATCATCAAAAGATAAGAAGTTGACAAAGCCCATTACATCTTCATAAAATTTTACCCATTGGTTCATTTCATTCCAACCTACGTTACCAACCATGTGGTCAATAAATTTCAAGCCTGTTGGTTCAGGATTGTAATCTGATTCCCACTTTTTATACCCCGGTAAAAATACTCCATTATAATTTTTTCTTTCTACAAAGATGTGAACGGTTTCTCCATAAGTATAAATTCCTGAACGTACCACCTCTCCATGCTCATCTTTTTCTACTGTTGGTTCCATAAAAGATTTTGCACCTCTTTTAGTAGTTTCTTCCCACGATTTGGTGGCATCTTCTACCCAAAGAGCAATTACTTTAACACCATCACCATGTTTAACAATATGCTCATTTATTGGTGATTTTGAATTTAAAGGAGTAGTTAAAACTATTCTAATTTTATCTTGCTTTAACACATAAGAAGCATATTCTTTACAACCTGTTTCTAAGCCTTTGTAAGCATACGATTGAAAACCAAATGCTGTTTTGTAAAAGTGAGCTGCTTGTTTGGCATTGCCTACATAAAACTCTACATAATCAGTTCCTAATAGTGGTAAAAAATCTTGTGCTCCTTCAAATATCTTTTCTAATCCGTATTCTACGTTTTTTATATCTTTCATAGTTTGTTAGTTATTTGTTATCAGTTATTTTTTTAATTAAACAATTGTTACATTAATTAATTTTTACATTACCTAGCTCTCCAACCACGATTGGAAATAATCTCCATCTTTAATTTTCATGGCTTCTTCAGTTACCATTAACGGCTTAAAAGTATCTACCATTACAGCTAATTCTTCAGTTTCTTTTTGTCCAATGCTTCTTTCCATAGCTCCCGGATGTGGTCCGTGAGGAATTCCTGCAGGATGTAAAGTAATTTGTCCTCTTTCTATGTTATTTCTGCTCATAAAATCGCCATCCACATAATACAACACCTCATCAGAATCAATATTACTGTGATTATAAGGAGCTGGAATTGCCTGAGGATGGTAATCGTACAAACGAGGCACAAACGAACACATTACAAAACCTGCCGTTTCAAAGGTTTGGTGAATTGGTGGTGGTAAATGTACTCTACCAGTAATTGGTTCAAAATCATGAATAGAAAATTTATACGGAAAATTATATCCATCCCACCCTACTACACTAAATGGGTGTGCTGCATAAATATATTCATGAATCATATCTTGCTTTTTCACTTTCACCAAAAACTCACCTTTATCTGTGTAAGTTTCTAGTTCTGATGGTGGATGAATATCCCTTTCGCAAAATGGCGAATGTTCCAAATGTTGTCCAAACCAATTTCTGTATTGTTTTGGTGTATAAACCGGACTTTTAGATTCTACAATGAATAAACGATTGTTGGCTGTTTCAAAATTAATTTGATAAATCATTCCTCTGGGAATAACCAAATAATCGCCATATTCAAAATCTATATTTCCTAAATGTGTTCTTAATTTTCCTTTGCCTTCATGCACAAAAATCACTTCATCAGAATCGGTATTTTTATAAAAATAAGCTGTAAGTGATTCCGTTGGACTAGCCAATACGATATGACAATCTGAATTAAACAATACTGTTTTTCTACTTTTCAGAAAATCGCTTTCTGATGGAACAGAAAATCCTTTTAGTGAAAGTGATTCCATATTTTTTTCTACCGCCACTTTTGGAGCAACACTATACGATTTTAAAATCTCTTTTACCTGTGTTGGTCGATGGGTGTGGTAAAGCAATGAGGACATTCCATCAAAACCTACTGTTCCAAATAGTTCCTCATAATAAAAGTTCCCATCAGGGCTTTTAAAAACGGTATGTCTTTTTTTTGGAATATTTCCTAATTGATGATATCTAGGCATAATGCGTAATTAAGTCAATAATTTATATTTTCTATGAAACAAAGATACAAATTTAAGAGGGAAAATTCCTGACAAAAGTCAAGTTTTGAAATAAAAAAAGCAGGTTTCTCAACCTGCCTAAAACAAAGATTTGCACTAATTAATCTAATTATTGTTTTAACTAATATCTCCGTTATTATTGTTTTTACGTTTTTTCTCGTCCATTTTATTGGCAATAAACAAGCCTAAACCTCCAAATAAAAAGATCATTGAAAAATAACATACCTCATCTTTTAATGGTGTATAAACATCCAACAAATTCCCTACTAACAAGCCTACACCAACACCTACTGCTATTAATGCAAACTTTAATGCTGAACCACTATTATTTTCTTTTTTAGGCAAGTTTAAATCCATACCTTTTTCTATCATTTTTAATCTTTCCTGATTTTCCATTCTTCTAAGCAATACTATCATTGCAAAAACACCTAGTGTTATAAAAATTGGAATTGATACACCTATAATTTCTGTCATAATTTTAAATTTAATTGGTTTGTACATGCTTTGACAACAGCTAATGAAAAAATGTTACAACTGGGAAGATTTTTTTTAAAAATTAATTTAAAACCAACCTATTAATTAAAACTTGTAACATTTTTTTCAATTAAGTGTCTTATATTTATACACTAAAGAAACCGTTTTTATTAATTGGAAGAAACAGACCTCATAAAAGGATTACAAAATAAAAGTCATTCGGCTATTAACTACTTTGTGCAGTTGCACCAGCAATTTGTATTTGTGTTATGCGTAAAAATGACCCGTCAGCGAGAAGTTGCTGAAGAAATTACCCAAGATGTGTTGATTAAATGTATTAAGAATATCAACGCTTTCGAGGGGAAATCTAAACTTAAAACATGGGTATATAGTATTGCTCACCATGAAGTGTTGAATTATTTAAGGAAAAATAAAATTCCTACCACTGAACTTACAGAAAGTATCCCGGTAGTTGATAACGAAAAAAACATACTCAACACATTTGCTGATAAGGACATAAAGTTAATGATTGAACATTTTTTTAACCAACTGCCTGCCGACCAAAAAGAACTGTTGACCTTATTCTACCTTAACGAATTATCGTTGAAAGAAATTGAAGCTGTTACAGCACTTTCGGCAGCTAATATTAGAGTAAAATTATTTAGAGCCAGAGAAAATTTTAAAAACCTATTGTCTGAAAAAGACCTAACTTTACTAAATCAAATTAGATATGAGTAAACATTTAACCGATATAGAAATTTTTGAATTTAGCAACCAATTATTGGATGATAAAGCTCAACTTGTTGCTATAAATGAACATCTAACCAATTGCGAAACTTGTCAGCTAAAAGTGAATGAAGAAATGTTATTTAGCAAAGCTATTCAAAGCAATTTAACAGTAAGCGAAAAAATTGATGTCAGCGAAAAAGTATTAAGCCATTTTCAAACGGAGATAAAACCTGTTTTTATTGATTTAAAATGGACAATTTACACCTCAATTATTGTGGCTGTAATTTACATGTTAAGCACCATTCCAAATTTAATTGATGTTGCTTTTCCAAAAATTGAAAATTTAAACACTTTTATTTCTGCGGTATTCTTAATCCTAATGGTAGATGTGATTGTTAAATATTTCAGGTTTAGAAAGTCTCATTAAAACAAAAAAGCGATTAAGATTTTCTTAATCGCTTTTTTATGTTTTAAAGGTTTAAAGGTTAATAAGGTGCTTTTTGCACATTTCCTAATTTATCATAAAACATACTCTTCAATTCCCCATCTTTTTTAACATAGTCAATTCTATATATTTCAGATGAATAAGGAGTTGTAACTGAAAATGATTTTTCAATTTTACCTTTCACCTCTTTTGTAAAAACATCTTTTACCAATTTAGGTAATTCATCATTCTTAATTAGCTTGCAAGTGGCTACTAGCAATAAATCTTTCCTGTCAGAATTTACAATTGCTTCAAATTCATTCCCTCCTACCGAGTAGTAAACTTTTGAATGTTTTGAATTTAGTTTTTCTACTTTATTAACTTTTGCTCCTTTAAACACATGAGGATAACTTTCAACAAGTACTTTGTCTTCTGTTTTTAACTCATCTACATCTTTAATTTGAGTAGCATGTTGAGCAAATAAGTTAGTGCTATTTAAAATTATTGCTCCTAATATAATAGTTAGGTAAAGTCCTTTTAGTCTCATAATACATATATTTTAATGGTTAATAATTAGTTCTTATGGTCAAAAGTTAATAAAATTATTTTAAATATCAAAATTAAATACTTGCTAAAGCTTTTTCATAATTAGGTTCTATAACAATATCTTCTACTTGTTCTGTATAAACTACCTTTCCTGTTTCATCCAAAACAACAATACATCTAGAACTTAATCCTGCTAAAGGTCCTTCTAACATTTCTAAGCCATAATCTTTACTAAATTGACCTGTTTTAAAGTCAGATAACATTTCTACATTTTCAATTCCCTCTGCACCACAAAATCTTTTTTGAGCAAAAGGTAAATCTCTAGAAATACACAATACTTTTGTGTTGTCTAAGTCTGCTGCCTTTTTATTGAAGTTTCTTACTGATTCGGCACAAATACCTGTATCAATACTTGGAAAAATATTTAATATTAATTTACTTCCTTTAAAGTCATTTAATGTTTTGGTACTTAAGTCAGTTGCTACTAACTGAAAATTTTTTGCCTGCGAACCAACATTTGGAAGTGTTCCACTTGTATTTATTTCGTTTCCTTTAAATTTAATTATTGCCATGTTATTTTAAGTTTTGGTTTCTGCTAAATTAATGGTTTAAAACTTCTTTCTTTTAAAAGAAAATAATTTTATTCTTAAAAAAAGCTAACATCACCATCAATTTTGGAATTAGCTCTAAATAATAGTATCTTTGCTTGAAACCAAATAAAAAAGATGATTCTCAATTTAATTATCACTTTTCTTTTACCTTATTTCTATCGCTGACTTTTCTTGATGTACTTTATTTAAATTAATTCTAAAATTAATAATCAAGACAAAAAATGGAAATTTTACTTATAACACCAAAAACAGGAAAACACTCAATTTATAACGATAATAAAATTGTTAACTTTTTATTTGAACATTTAGATCAATATGGAGATGTAAAAGATGCTATCCAAAAATGTATTGATTATGTATTTACACCAAACAAAGGCGGCTTAATTTTATTAGCTATAGAAAATAACGAAATTGTGGGAGCCACTATCATCAACAAAACAGGAATGAGTGGTTATATCCCCGAAAATATTTTAGTTTACATTGCCGTAAACAAAAACCAACGAGGAAAAGGCGTTGGAAAACAAATCATGCAAAAAGCCATAGAAAACACCGAAGGCGATATTGCATTACATGTTGAAAAAGATAATCCTGCTAAATTTTTATATGAAAAAATGGGATTTACCAATCCGTATTTAGAAATGCGTTTAAAAAAATGATAACCGACAATGAAATTGTTCTTTTGCGTAAAGAACTGCATCAACATCCTGAAATTTCAGGAGAAGAGTTTGAAACAAAAAAAAGAATTATTGCTTTTTTTGATCAGCTCCAACCCGACCAAATGGTACATTTAGGTAAAACAGGCGTTGCTTTTGTTTTTAACGGAAAAACTTCTGGAAAAACAGTAATGCTTCGTTGCGAATTGGATGCGTTGCCCATTCAGGAAATTAATAAGGTAGATTACACTTCTAAAACAGCCGGAAAAGCTCATTTGTGCGGACATGACGGACACATGAGTATATTAGCTGCTGCGGGTAAATATTATAGCAACACTCGACCTGCAAAAGGAAGAGTGGTGTTGCTTTATCAGCCTGCAGAAGAAAATGGTGAAGGTGCTAAAGAAGTATTGGCAGATACTAATTTTAAGCAAATTGAACCTGATTATGCTATTGCTTTACACAATGTTCCGGGATACAAAAAAGGACAAATAGTGTATAAATATGGCAACTTCACTCCTTCTGTAACCAGCATTATTATTAAGCTTACAGGAAAAACCTCTCATGCTGCCGAACCACACAAAGGCATTAACCCTTCATTGGCAATAAGTAAGATAACACAACAAATGTTAGCCCTTGCCAGAAATATTGAAGATGATGAACATTACACCGTTATTACTCCCATTTATACACACATAGGAAGTAAAGCTTACGGTACTTCAGCAGGATATGGCGAAACGCATTTTACCATAAGAACACTTAGTAATGAACGGACAAAAGAACTTACTGATAAAATAAGTGCTTTGGCTGAGACCATTGCCAAAGAAGAACAATTAACCATTGCTATTTCTTTTACAGAAGCTTTTGAAGCCAATGAAAACAATCCCGAAATAGTTGATATTATTAAACAAACTGCCACAGATAACAATTTTGACACCTTAGAAAAACCATCACCTTTTCCTTGGGGAGAAGATTTTGGACTTTTCACTACTATATATAAAGGAGCAATGTTTGGATTGGGATCTGGTGAAGATACTCCACGACTTCATAATCCTGATTACGATTTTCCGGATGAAATTGCTCCAATAGGAACTGCTATGTTTATCAATATAGCCCAAAAATTATTAACTTAAAATGGACGTTACCTCAACAATAGAAATAAGTAAAAGCGCATATCAAAACAACCTAACATTTATACGTTCGCTCATTGGCGAATCTTGTATTTTCTCATCTGTAATTAAAGGAAATGCCTACGGACATGGTATAGAAACTTTTGCTCCAATGGCTGAAGAAGTGGGTGTAAACCATTTTTCTGTTTTTAGTGCTTACGAAGCATATCGCTTTAAAAAAGTAAGCAATGGAGAGAGTACTGTAATAATAATGGGAGTTGCAGACTCTACACAAGAGCTGGAATGGACCATCAATCTAAACATTGAATTTTTTGTATTCGATTTAGAAAGATTACAAAAAGCTGTTAAAATTGCCAAACGACTAAAGAAAAAAGCCATTGTGCACATAGAAATTGAAACAGGCATGAACCGAACTGGTTTTTGTGTAGATGAGCTAAAAGATGTTATTCATTTTATTGAAGACAACAAACAACACTTAGATGTAAAAGGGTTATGCACTCATTTTGCCGGAGCAGAAAGTATTACCAATTACTTTAGAGTAAAAAAACAAATTGTTGTTTACAATAGGGTTTATAAATTTTTTAAAAGTAATAATATAGATTTCAGGCAAAAACATTTAGCTTGTTCAGCTGCTATTATTAATTATCCTCAAACCATAAACGATCTAGTTCGTGTAGGAATAATGCAATACGGTTTTTGGCCTAGCAGAGAATCGCAAATGAAATACTACACTAAAAATAAAATCAACACTAATCCTTTAGAACCTTTAATTACCTGGAAAAGTTATGTTATGGGAACAAAAGCTGTAGCGGTTGGAGAATACATCAGTTACGGAACAACAGTGTTGGCCGAAACAGATATGAAAATTGCTACTATTCCTGTTGGATATGCTCATGGTTTTAGTCGCTCATTAAGTAATCAAGGAAAAGCAATTATAAGAGGTCATCGTGTAGATGTGATTGGTTTAGTAAATATGAACATGATGATTGTTGACATTACTAATATACCTGAAGTTGAGAAGGGGGATGAAGTAGTTTTGATTGGTCAACAAAATGGAATTACTATCTCTGTTAACTCTTTTGGAGAGATGAGTCACCAATTAAACTACGAACTACTTACCCGTTTACCGGAAGATATTCCCAGAAAAATTATAAAATAATTGAACCATGGCCTTTATAGAACTTTACAGAGATAAATTAAAAAAGAATTACAATTATCTAGATCAACTTTTTAAAACTAATAATATTGAGTGGGCTGTTGTAAGTAAACTATTATGCGGCAACGAGCTTTACCTTAAAGAATTACTTAAATTAAACATTAAAGAAATTTGTGATGCTCGTGTAAGTAATTTGGTAAAAATTAAAAAACTTGCCCCAGAAATTGATACTGTTTACATAAAACCTCCGGCAAAAAGAAGCATCAAAAAAATTGTAAAATATGCTGATGCTAGCTTTAATACAGAGTTTGAAACGATAAAATGGCTTTCAGAAGAGGCTGTTAAACAGAGTAAAATTCATAAAATCATTATTATGATTGAGTTGGGTGATTTAAGAGAAGGTGTTATGGGAGAAGATTTGATGGATTTTTATGGCTCCATTTTTAAATTGCCTAACATAAAAGTTACTGGAATAGGAACTAACCTTAACTGTTTACATGGTGTTTATCCATCAGAAGATAAAATGGTACAACTTAGTTTGTATAAACAATTAATCGAATCTAAATTTAACAGGAAAATACCTTGGGTTACAGGTGGAACAAGCGTTGTAATCCCCTTATTGTTAATGAAACAATTACCTGCTGGAATCAACCATTTTAGAGTTGGTGAAGCCTTATTTTTTGGTAATAACTTGATTACTGGAGAAACTTTTAAAGGTATGGAAACAGATGTTTTTAAACTCTTTGCAGAAGTTATTGAAATAACGGAAAAACCTATTAATCCTATTGGTAATATGGGTGAAAACCCTAGTGGAGAAGAGTTTGAAGTTAACCCTGAAGATTATGGAAAAACCCATCATAGAGCTATTATAGATTTAGGTGTATTAGATGTTGCTAATTCAGATTTAATAATTCCAGAAGATAAAAACATTACAATTGTAGGAGCCAGTTCTGATATGTTGGTGCTTGATATTGAAAAGTCTGATAAAGATTACCATATCGGTGATTTAATTTCTTTCCGATTAAAATACATGGGAGCGTTGAGGCTTTTTAACTCTGAATACATTACCAAAAAAATAGTTTAAAAGAAAAGCCCTTGAAAAAATATTCAAGGGCTTTTCAACTTACTAACTCTATCTAAACTAACTATGAAATTAATTTACTCTTTAAGACAAAACTTACCAGTTCTGCCGTATTTTTAACATCTAACTTCTTCATCAAATTTCTTCTGTGTACCTCAATGGTTCTGGTAGATAACTTAAGTTTTTCTGCAATCTCACTACTTTTGAATCCTTCTGTAATTAAATCTATAATTTGAACTTCTCTATCAGTAAGGTTATTTATTTCATTATTTTCTTTCTTTTTATCTTTATTCATTAAACTGTTAATCATAATTGCAGATACATCGCTGCTATAATAAGGTCTACCTTCTAAAATGGTATTAATTGCAGCAGATAAATCCTCTAAGTTGGAATCTTTTAACACATAACCGTGAACTCCAACGTCTATCATTTTTGTGATGTAAGATTCTTCACTATGCATGGTTAATGCTAAGATTTTAATTCCAGGATGATTCTGTCTAACAATCTTAGCTACTTCAAAGCCATCTAATTCAGGCATGGTAATATCTAACATTACCACATGAACTTTATCAGCATTTTTATCAATATACCTTATGGCTTCTACTCCATTAGAAGCTTCCCCAATTATTTTAAAATTCTTATTTTTTTTAAGAATTAATTTAAGCCCTTCTCTAATTAATGTATGGTCGTCTACCAGTAATATATTAATTGTTTCCATGTGATTGTTTTTGATTATTAATCTTGTAAAGAATACCACAAATTTAGAAGTACCTAAAACAATTTACAATGTAGTTAATACTGAAAGAAACTACGTATAAATACTTAAATATGAAATGTTCTTTTATCGTTAGATTTTATCTACGACCACTTTATAGGTTGGATCTTCCATTACATTAACATCAATTATTTTATCGGCATTTTGAAGTAATGCTCTACAATCTGCACTTAAGTGTTTTAAGTGAATTTTTTTACCTACTTTATGGTAACGTTCTGTCAATTTATTTAAGGTCTCAATAGCAGACATATCCACTACTCTACTTTCTTTAAAATCTATAATTACTTCATCAGGATCATTTAGCACATCAAATTTTTCATTAAAAGCGGTTACCGAACCAAAAAATAAGGGTCCATAAATTTCATAATGTTTTACTCCATTTTCGTCTATATGTTTTCTTGCTCTAATTCTTTTAGCATTATCCCAAGCAAAAACAAGTGCGGCTATTATTACTCCTATAATTACAGCCAATGCTAAATTATGCAGGAAAACAGTAATTAAAGTAACCATAATCATTACAAAAACATCAGATTTAGGCATACGTTTAAATGTTTTTAAACTTGCCCACTCAAAGGTGCCAATTGAAACCATAATCATTAAACCGGTAAGTGCTGCCATAGGCAGTTTTTCAATTAAATTAGAACCAAACATTACAAAAACTAATAACATAATAGCAGCCACAATTCCTGATAACCTTGCTCTTGCTCCCGATGAAATGTTAATTAAGCTCTGACCTATCATCGCACACCCCCCCATTCCTGATAAAAATCCTGAAAAAACATTGGCAATACCTTGTGCTACAGCTTCTTTATTCCCTCTTCCTCTGGTTTCAGTAATTTCATCTACAATGTTTAAAGTAAGTAAACTTTCAATTAATCCAACACCTGCAACAATTGCTGCATATGGAAAAATCAATAAAAAAGTATCTAAATTTAACGGTATTGTGGGCATGTGTAATGGAGGAAATCCACCTTGTACAGAAGCAATATCTCCTACAGTACTTGTGTCTATCTCTAAAAAATAAACCAATCCAAAAATTACCAAAATAGCCGTTAATGCAGCCGGAACAACTTTAGTAAGCTTAGGTAATCCCCAGATGATTAACATAGACAATAATACTAGTCCCAAGAAAGTAAATAGTTGTGTGCCTTGCATCCACGGTGCATTCGGATCTGTGCTATCTGTTGTAAATTGGCTTAACTGAGACATGAAAATAATTATTGCCAAACCATTAACAAACCCAAAAATTACAGGGTGAGGTACTAAACGCATTAATTTTCCTAACCTAAGTACACCTACTAATATTTGTAAAACTCCTGCAAGTATTACTGTGGCAAAAACATACTGGGTAATTTCATCTACTGAAATATTAGGATTTTGTTGTTTTAATACTGCTATTAGACCAACAAAAACAACTGCAACAGCTCCGGTAGCACCTGAAATCATTCCCGGACGACCACCTAAAATAGCAGTAATTAAACCCATTACAAAAGCTGCATATAAACCTGTTAGCGGAGATAAACCTGCTAACAATGAGAACGCAACAGCTTCCGGAACAAGTGCTAAAGCAACCGTTAAACCAGATAATACTTCTGTTCTGTAATTTACTTTTTGTGTTAAATCAAATAAATTGAAATATTTCTTCATTTTTAGTTAGATTTTGTGAAAAAAGGTGCAAAAGTACCTTTAATAAATTCCTCAACCCAAGTAAAAAATGAAAACTTTAGCTACCTCAAAAAATTCTTAGCATTTAATTCGTTGTAGTCTTTTCGCCACTGGAGGGCAGCTTCTAAATAAATATGTTCTAAAACAGGTTTATCGTCTGTTAGGAGTAATGCATCATCAAAATTCATATCCATTTCATATATCATTTTATGAATAATTTGCTGCTTCGCCTTCAATTCATCCTTTCCACACATAAATAACAAATTTCGTTGATGTTCTTCTCCGTCTGTTGCAATTAAATGAACATCAAAAGCAGTATGTTTTAACGTTGTATATAAAGAACGTGCTGCTCTTCCTTTACTTCCACTTATAAAACCGTAAAAATTAACCACTAACAATCCATTGTCTGTTAATTTATGTTGAATGTCGGCAAATGCTTCCTTAGTCATTAAATGAACTGGAGGTGTTTCGCTATGATATAAATCGTAAATAATTACATCGTATTTCTTGTCTGTTGTACGGATATAATGTCTGGCATCATCTATAATAACTTCAACAGCTTTATCAATATAAAAATACTCTTTAGCCAATTTTTCAATACGAGCATCTATTTCTACAATATCAACATCATACCCATTACTAATTAACTGTTTATATACGGTTCCTCCTCCCATACCCAACAATAATGCTTTTTCTCCATTACTGTAATTGTTAATGTTATACATTAATACATCTACATAATTCCACAGACTTTCGTTTGGATTATTTCTATCCATAATAGTTTGAGAAATGTTATTTACCATTAATTCTCTATATACTTTTCCATTGGGATATTGTCTATCCATTACTTTAATATTACCTAAAATTCCTTCAGACTCGACAATAACACCGGGAGTTTTATGTGTTGAAAAATTAAAAGAGATTAAGGCAAAAAGTGTTACTATTACTACCTTAACATCAACATTTTTTGAAAAAATAAATAAAATAACGGCTGTAAGTAATACTAACAAGCCATAAGCATACAAAGTGTTGGTAATACCATAAGTTGGCAACAAATAAAATCCTACTAAAAAAGTAGAAAATATACCTCCTAAGGTAGATACCGCATAAACTGTCCCACTATTTTTACCCGATTCTTTTGCTTGAGAAGTTAATAAATTAATTAACATTGGAGAAACTGCTCCAAATAACATTAACGGTAGAAATAAAAAGCACATTAGCGACATAATTGTTCCTACCAAAAAATAAAACTGAGATTGACCAGAAAACTCTACAGTAAATGGCAAAATAAAATCACTTATTATTGGAGTTAATGTAAGTAATAACCCACCAATTAACATTAACCAAGCTACTGCTTTAGTATTACTAATTTTTGAAGATAAATACCCACCAAAATAATACCCGGTAGTTAATGCTGTTAAGGTTATTCCCAACACTGCTGCCCAAACATAAATAGAAGTTCCAAAATAAGGCGATAAAATTTTAGCACTGCATAACTCTACGCACATTACAGCTCCACCTTCTACAAAAGCAAGAAAGAATAATAGTATTAATAAATTTTTTTTCATCTGTTTATATTTATTGTTTTTTATATGTCAGATGTAACTCCCTTTATAATCATTTTCCTGTGTGAGGAATATTTTGCACAAGGTCGTTTCATTTTTTTAAATTTCTAATTTAACCGCAAAGATGCAAAGTTTCTCGCAAAGTTCTAAAAGTTTTTTTCAACCTTCAAACGAGCTTAATAGTTCAACTAAGTTCAACCTCTTTTATTTCCCGCAGATAGTGCTGATTACCGCAGAATTTACAATCTCTATCTTCTAGCTTCTAACTCCTCCCTTAAATGTCCATAAGTTGTTAAAAATTAACGAAATAATTAGATATTTTTTTAAATAATTTGTTTTTTATACGTATTTTTGTTAAATATTATAAGTATTATTACTTACTAAAACTAACTAAAAAAATGAAAACAATAATTCTAACCTTAGGTATAGTGCTGTCTTCGAGCTGTGTATTATTTTCACAAAATACTACTAAAAATAATTCAGTGAATGAAAATAAACCCATTTCAGATTCCATAAGCACAAATAAGCAAACCAATCCTTCTACGCAAGAACTTGATTCTAAGCAAATAAATACCGAAAAAACTAACGACCCAACAACAACAGGTTCTGTAAAAAAAGTTATTAATGGTAAAGAAGTTTATGTAAAAGAAACTGAAATTAACGGAATTAAAAGTTCTGTTATTTATGAACCTAAATAATTCTATTTTATATCTTCCACTTTATTAAACAATTTAAGAAAAATTTAATTTTTAAACTTTTAAAAATGAAAAGAATATTACAAATATTATCCCTAATCATATTTATATCCTTTAGTGATTCTTTAATCGCACAATGTACAGGAATTAATGCTGGAACGCCAAATTCTACTTCATCTTGTACTGATTTTGATGCAGTAACACCTATTTCAGGAAGTTCTCCGTGTGCGGGACCTGGGCATGGAGGTTCTGGTTCTGTTAGAATAATTCGATTTTGCACAAATAGTACTGCTGAGTGTTTAGTTTTTAGCACAAGTGGACTAAATGCTTCAGATGGAATTGTCTATTCAATATACTCAACCTGTACTGGTTCAGGAAGTTTAAGTGGTTATGTTAGTGGTAGCGCATCTTGTGATGGAAACACCTCAACATCAACATACACAACATCTGGAGTAACATTAGCAGCTAACACTTGCTACTACTTAAGGGTTTGGACTAAAAATGCTCCTTCATCTTCAGCATCAACATGTATATATACTCAAACACCACCTCAAGATGCTTGTTCAGGTGCTGTTCCAATTGATGCTACACCAAGTCCTTCTGATAATTATTGTACAACACCCGGACCAACCGCAAATACACCAACAATAACTCCTGGTAATTTATGTGCTGGTTCTCTTGAAAATACAGCTTGGTATTCATTTACTCTTCAAAATACTGGTGATGTTGTTTTAACTATTGCTAATATTATTTGTTCTGGTGGTGGTGCTGGTTTTCAAATTGGCTACTTTACAGGTTCTTGTGGAAGCCTATCTAATTTTGGATGTACCTCAGGTTCTGGAGGAACTGTAACTGTTACTATAACTGGAGGGACTGCAGGTCAAACTATTTATGTAGCTATAGATGGAAATGCTGGTGCGAATTGTACTTTTGACATAAGTGCTACAAACACTGTCCCTTTACCAATTGAATTATTAGACTTTAATGCCTTTTACAGCGAGGAAACTAAAAATGTATTATTAGATTGGACTACCATATCAGAAATAAACAATGATTACTTTACCATAGAAAAATCTATTGATGGAGAAAACTTTGAAGTAGTAAGTATTATTGATGGTGCAGGAAACTCTTCAGAACTTAAATCTTACAACGCTTTAGATAAAAATCCGATTTCAGGAACTTCTTACTACCGTTTAAAACAAACTGATTTTGATGGTAAATATGAATACTCAGACCTTATTCCTGTAAGAATAGAAGAAGTTATTTCTAATCCAACTATTTATCCTAACCCGATTACCAATAATGGTGTGTTAGAGTTTAGTACCAACTCAACAGAAGTTACTGTTGTTACTGTTTATGATGTATCAGGAAGGGCTGTTTTGAGTAATCAACACTTTACCAATAAAGGCATAAATAAAATTCAATTAGAAACAAGTGAATTAACTAATGGCATGTATTTCATAGGCCTGAAAAATGGAAATAGTAAAACTAACTTAAAGTTTATTAAGGAGTAAAAAGTACTTATCCCTTAAAGTTAATATCAAAAGACCTGATTTACTAACCTAGTAAGTCAGGTCTTCTTTCTTTAGTCCTTTTATATGCTTGCTCTTCCCTCCATTGTTCAATTTTTTTATGGTCACCACTTAATAGAATTTCTGGCACTTTCATTCCTTTATAATCTTCCGGACGGGTATAAACCGGAGGCGACAATAATCCATCTTGAAAAGAATCTGTTAATGCCGAAGTTTCATCGCTAATAACTCCCGGAATTAACCGAATAATAGCATCACAAACTATTGCTGCAGGTAACTCTCCTCCTGTTAACACATAATCTCCAACAGAAATTTCTTTGGTAATATAAAGCTCTCTTAATCTTTCATCTATCCCTTTATAATGTCCTGCCAGAATAATAATATTTTTATATAAAGAAAGTTGATTAGCCGTTTTTTGATTAAACGTTTCACCATCGGGAGTCATGTATATTATCTCATCATACGTTCTTTCTGTTATTAATTTTTCTATACAATCTGCTATGGGTTGAATTTGCAATACCATTCCTGCTTCACCACCAAAAGCATAGTCATCCACACTTTTTTGTTTATTGGTTGAATAATCTCTTAGGTTATGTACAACCACTTCTACCAATCCTTTTTCTTGAGCCCTTTTTAATATAGAAGCACTAAATGGACTTTCTAATAATTCAGGTAAAACAGTAATAATATCAATTCTCATAAGTAGAAAGTTTATAAAGTAAAAAGTTCATAAAATTACACACTTTTTCACTTTATGAACTTTATAAACTTTCTACTAAAAAAAACTATTATCTTTGTTCCATCACAAAACAATAAATATGGACAATAACAAACACTGGACAAAAGAAGAAATTTTAGCAATATACAACAAACCTTTAATGGAGCTAATTTACGAAGCAGCCACTGTGCATCGTCAATATCACGACCCGTTAAAAATTCAAGTAAGCAAACTTATTTCTATAAAGACAGGTGGTTGTCCGGAAGATTGTGGTTATTGTCCGCAAGCAGCAAGGTACCATACCAACATTGAAAAAAATGATTTAATGCCATTAGATGAAGTGTTGGCTAAGGCAGAAGCGGCTAAAGCTACTGGTTCATCTAGGGTTTGTATGGGTGCTGCTTGGAGAAATGTTCAAGATGGGAAAGATTTTGACCAAGTGATAGAAATGGTAAAAGGCTTAAGTGCTATGAATATGGAAGTTTGTTGCACTTTAGGTATGGTTACCGAAAGTCAGGCTAGCAGATTAGCTGAAGCTGGTTTACATTACTATAATCACAACATAGATACTTCTGAGGAATATTATAAAGAAGTAATTTCTACAAGAGGGTTTAACGATAGAATTGAAACCTTAGAAAACGTTAGAAAAAGTGCTTTAAAGGTTTGTTCTGGTGGAATTATTGGTATGGGAGAAACTGTTGATGATAGAATTGGTATGTTAATGGGTTTACAAAAATTAAGTGAAGCTCCTGAGTCTATTCCGATAAATGCATTAGTTCCTGTTGAAGGAACGCCTATGGAAGAGCAAGAAATTGTTCCTATTTGGGATGTTGTTAGAATGATAGCTACTACAAGAATTGTTTTTCCAAAAAGTACGGTAAGACTATCTGCAGGAAGAATGCAAATGAGCAAAGAAGGTCAGGCATTATGTTTTATGGCGGGAGCAAGTTCTATTTTTGCAGGAGATAAATTGCTTACTACTCCAAATCCGGGAGACAATGAAGATATGCAATTGTTTAATCTTTTAGGGTTAACACCTTCAGAAAAGAAAAAAGACAATACCGAAAAAGTAAAAATAAGAAAAGATACTCTATTACCTACTTCTGAAGAAAAAGTAAAATGGAGTCGTCCCGGACATGTAATTGAAAAAAATAAACAGGCTGCCGAAAAAGCTAAAGCAATAAGAAAAGCATTAAAATCTTAATGCTTTAAAAAGTTTTCTGCTTCTTTATCAATATAGTTTCCTCCTTGAGCAACTAAGTTTATTGCTTTTGCTACAACACTTTTATCGCTTTCTTTAAGCATATAACCGGAAGCTCCTGATTTTATCATGTCTTTAATATAACTCTCTTCCAAATGCATAGTAAGAGCTATTATTTTTAATTCGGGGAATTTTTCTTTTATTAGTTTAGTTGCTCCTATTCCATCTAGCTTTGGCATACTAATATCCATAAGAATAACATCAATATTTTGAGCATTTTTTTCTACATACTCAACAGCTTCTATTCCATTTTCTGCTTCAGCAATAACATTAAATTCGGGAACAGTTCTAAGCATTAGCCTTATTCCATTTCTAATTATTTGATGATCGTCTACTATTAATATTCTTATCATACTTATATATTTTTATATTGTTTCTGAGTTTAATGTTATTGGTTCTCACGTTTCGAGCCTCAATTTCCTGATTTATTTATCAAAAAAAACTAACCGGAACAACAATGTTAATTTTTGTACCGTTTTTAACTTTATCGTTTATCTTAAAAGTTCCGGAAAGGTAGTCGAGTCTTGTTTCAATGTTTTTTAACCCTATACCTTTACTTCCATTATCTTTAAGGTTATTAAATAAACCTACTCCGTTATCTTTTACTTCAATATGTAATAAATTGTTATCTAAATTTAAGTTTATTGAGGCTTTACTAGCTTTTGAATGTTTTAGAATATTAGTAATTAATTCCTGAACTACTCTATATAATGCTTTCTCTTGCTCTCCTTCGAACCTTACTCCCTCAATATTGTGTTTAAAAGTGAAAACTAAAGATTTATCAAGCATATTAACATTATTAATGGCATCATCTATTGCCTGAGCTAACCCAAACTGAGCTAAAACCCTTGTCATTAATCCATGAGAAACATTTCTTGCTTCTTGGATGGATGCTGTCAACAATTTCATGGAATTATTGTAAACATCTAAAATGGGTTCATCTAATTTTTCCATATCTTCTTGCAATGAACTTAAATTCATTTTAGATGCCAATAATATTTGCCCTAACCCATCATGTAATTCTTTGGCAAAACTCTCTTTTTCTTTCTCCTGAGCATCTATTACGTCTCTAATTCTATTTAATTTTACTTGCTTTACTTCAGTAATATCTTGTTGTACATTAATAAAGTATACTACTTTTTTATAAATATCTCTAATAGGAATTATGGTTGAGTAAATCCAGTAAATAGAACCATCTTTTCTTTTATTTCTTACTTCACCGCTCCAAACATTCCCTTTTAAAATAGTCTCCCACATTTCTTTAAAAAACTCTTTAGGGTGGAAGTTAGAATTAAAGATTTTAGTACTTGCACCTATTAATTCTTTTTTTGAATATCCTGATTTTTTAGAAACATTTTCGCTCACATTCATTATTTTACCTGTTAAATCAGCATAAATAACATTTGTTGTATAATGCAACGCATTTTCAAGATCAATGGCTTTTTGGATAGCTTCATTACTTTTTGTTATATCAGTTATAAAAGCAATAAAATACCCTTGTTCATTTTCACTTTCAGGTATTTTTTTAACGAAAACTTTACAATATAATATTTTATTCTCCTTATGAGGTATAATTTTTTCTACTACAACACTTTTTTTATTAATACCATCTAACTTTCTAATTTCTTTAATTATTTCATCATCTTCGGTATATTGTAGTGTTTCTAAAATTGAACTTTCAAGTAACTCCGACTTAGTAAATCCGGATACAGCTGTCATTCTTTTGTTAACATCTATTATCTTAAAATTTTCATCAAACAACACAATTCCATCATTAGAATTATTAAATATATTTCTATAGTTTTTTTCTTGTTCTATTAATTTAGCCTTAGATGCCTCTAACTTTTTTTGAGCATAATATTTTTCAGTTATATCCTGAGCATTAAAAACAATTCCCTGTACAACATTGTTTGTTAGTTGATTATTTAAAGTAAAATGTATAATCCGTGTTTCACCATCTTTATTTATAACTTTTACCGTATCAGAATTATTGTTTCTTAATCGTTGAGTTGTTTTATCAAAATTATGTTTAACTTGTTGAATATAATATTCCGGAACAAAGTCAACAAAAGATTTTCCTATCATTTCATAAGAATTATATCCTAAAATACTTTTAACCGATTCGGATATATATTGCATTACTCCATTAACATCAACAATTCCAATAACTTCATGAGAGCTTTCTACTAGGGTTCTAAAATATTTCTCTTTCTCAATTAAACTTTTTTGCCACTGCTCTCTTTCTACTATAGTTGATAATTGAGTAGAAACAAACTCTAACAATTCTAAATCATTATTACAAAGCATTTTTGTTTTAGAATAAGACATTACTGTTAAAGCACCCACTACTTTTCCTTCATTTCTTATTGGAAAAGACACTAATGATTTAGGGACAGTTCTATCAACTTTTAATCTATTTATTGATATTAGTTCATGTAATTCTTTTTCGGTTTTTATTATAGCAGATTTATGAGTAATAATATATTCAAAAAAACCATTAGAATTAAATTCCTTTTCAACTTCAGATACTATATTATTGTTTTCTCCATCAGCATATACTGGAAAAAATACAGTTTTTTCTACTTCATTAAAAAATGAAATATAAAAATTAGAAACATCTGTAACCTTACCAAGCATATTATATAAATACTCAGAAATAGTATTTATATTAATTGTTCTTCGTTGCGATTTTTTAGCTACCACATAAGCTATTTCTTTTCTTATTTCTTCATTAATAGATTCTGTAATATCTCTACCAAACAACCTTATTTCTGTTGGAACACCATTTCCATCACAAACCAATTGTGCATTAACTTTGGCATATATTAATTCTTGATTCTTTTTTATAAAAGTTAATGGAAAGTTTTGAACTACTTTTTCTTTAAACAGCTTTTCTTGAAATGCATTTCTTTGATTTAAATCATAATAAAAAGTTTCTGGGGATTTTCCTATTAATTCTTCTGGTGAGTATCCAGAAAACTTAAATGCTGATGGAGATGCTTCAATTATCTCATTCCCTTCAGCAGTAATTCTTGTTCTAATAAATACATCTTGTAATTCATCAATTATAGTTTTATATTTTTCTTGTTCTATAATTAAATTGGTTTCGTAAAGTTTTCTTTCGCATTCTCCTCTTAGTCTTGGTGTAAAAATAGACAACACTTGTTTCATGTCTTCTTGCTCCTTTTCATTTATTGTTTTGTTGTGCATCAATACAATTGCTCCAACAGGAGTTTTATTTTCATTATACAACAACATGCCTACATAACTTTGCACATTGTACCTCTTAAGTTCCACATCATCTGGAAAAATGGTTTGTACATTTTTAGGAAACATACAAAAAGGCTCTTTTAACAATACCTTTGTTGGTGAGTTTTCTGTCCCACAAACAATATTTTCTAATTGCTTATCTTTTTCCATAAATACTATGGAGCTAATTTCTTCTAAGCTTTGATTATAAGTACCAATAAAACAATATTTCATTTTAAACTCTTCTACAAAAAAATTAGCAAGGTTTTTAAAATATTGATTACCATAACTTACATCTAATTTATTTTTCACGAAATCTGCATATCGCTGCATTCTTTTTTCGTGAATAACTAATCCTATAGTATTACATATAGAGGTGATTTCATTTACTGTAGTTTCATAATAATATGCTTCATCTTCTAAATAAAGCGTTAAAACGCCATAACAATTGTCTTTATAATTAATAGGAAAAGAACAAATGTTGTTCTCAGTAAATATTACTTTGTTATTTTGGACTTTTTCAACACTATTTTTAAATTGATGTGTAATTGAACATAAAGCTTTTCCACATACACAATCTTTTTTTCTAACATGTCCGCATTGCTGTAGTACTGATGTATCTATATTTTTATGAGCAATAACCTTCATAAATTCATTATTTCTTTTCAGAAAGATTATTCCTTTATCCGAAAAACCCAATAATCTTACCTCATCAATAATAACCTCTAAAGATTTTACTAAAAAAGTATTTATATCACTTTCTTTGGTAGTAAGTTCTAATAATTTATTTATTACTTTTTGAAGCGAAAAGTTTGCTTGTTCTATCATTTAATTTTTTTGTAACTAATTATTGTTATAAAGTTACGGCTCTATTACAGTTGTTTTTTACGGCTTATCACTTAAAATCATTATGATTTTTTAAGTATAATTACTTACTCAAAAATGTGTAAAATACACTTAGTGTACTTAAATAACTTTATATAAAAAACATTACTTTAGCCAAAAGAAACTGACTAAAATAGGTACAATTATAAAAATGCATAATCATAGTAAATTTATAACAGAGCGTATTGATAAAAGCAAATCTAACTATGCTTTTAGAGAACTTGTATTAAATACTAGTTTAATTGATTTTTGCTCTAACGATTATTTAGGTTTTGCTAAAGAAACAACAATTCACCATATAAATAACAAAACATCTGAACTCTTAAATTATGGAGCAACAGGTTCACGATTAATTTCCGGAAATTATAAGTTAACCGAAGAAACAGAAGCTTTTTTAGCCAACTTTTATAATACTCATGCTGCTCTAATTTTCAATTCGGGCTACAATGCTAATATTGGGCTTTTTCAATGTCTGCCACAAAGAAACGACACCATTATTTATGATAAATTTATACATGCTTCTATAAGAGATGGAATAAAACTTAGCAATGCAAATAATTTCTCATTTACACATAATAACTTAGCTGCATTAGAACAAAAACTAAGCAACGCTAAAGGATTAGTTTATGTGGTTGTTGAGTCGGTTTATTCTATGGATGGCGACCAAGTTCCACTGTTAGAAATAGTTAATATCTGTAATAAATACAATGCTGCACTAATTGTAGATGAAGCACATGCTGTAGGTATTTATGGTAATGGAAAGGGGTTGGTTTGCGAATTAGAATTAGAAAACAAAGTTTTTGCTCGAATTGTAACTTTCGGAAAAGCTTTTGGTGTACATGGTGCAGCAATTTTAGGTAGTAATGAATTAAGAAATTATTTAATCAACTTTTCTAGAGCTTTTATTTATACTACAGCTTTACCGCTTCATAGCATTATTACCATAAAAAATGCTCATGAGTTTTTACTTCAAAATTTAAATAGAATTAATACATTAAAAGAGTTGATTAATCATTTCAGAAGTTTAACTTCAAACTTTGAACTTGAAACTTTAAACTCTTGTAGTCCTATACAATGTATTATTATACCCGGTAATAATGAGGTTAAAGCAATGGCAGATAAACTACAACAAAATGGTTTTGATGTAAGACCTATACTTTCTCCAACAGTTCCTAAAGGACAAGAACGCTTAAGAATTTGTTTGCATAGTTTTAATTCAAAACAAGAAGTTGATAACCTAGTAAATACATTAAAAATATAATTAATGAATTATTTTATAAGCGGAATAGGAACCAATATAGGTAAAACAATAGTTTCAGCTATTTTAACCGAGGCCTTAGAAGCCGATTACTGGAAACCCATACAAGCCGGAGATTTGGAAAATTCAGATACTAATAAAGTAAAAAACCTTGTTAGCAATAAGAAATCTGTTTTTCATAAAGAAGCCTATTGTTTAACTCAGCCAATGTCGCCACACGCTGCTGCTAAAATTGATGGGATTGAAATAAATTTAAACGATATTAAACCGCCTACAACCAACAATAACCTGATAATTGAAGGTGCCGGTGGATTAATGGTTCCTTTAAATGATAACACATTGATTATTGACTTAATTGAAAAAATACCTACCGAAGTAATTTTAATTTCTCAAAATTATTTGGGAAGCATTAACCATACATTGTTGAGCATAGAAAGCTTACAAACTCGAAATATCAACATAAAAGGAATTATTTTTAATGGTGAGGAAAATACGGATAGCGAGCAATTTATTTTGTCACATACAAAAGTTAACTGCTTAGGAAGAATAAAACAACACGCTGTTATAAATAAAGAGGTAGTTTTGTCTTATAAAAACCATTTTCAATCGCTTTTATGAATAAGCAACATTTTAACGTAATAATTATTGGAGCTGGTGCGGCAGGCTTTTTTACTGCCATCAATATTGCTGAACTTCACCCTCATCTTTCTGTTGCTATTTTAGAAAAAACCTCTCAACTACTAAAAAAAGTAAAAATTTCTGGTGGTGGAAGATGTAATGTAACACACGCTTGTTTTGAGCCTAAAGAACTTAGTAACTATTACCCTAGAGGAGGAAAAGAATTGTTAGGTGCTTTCTATCAATTTCAACCACTTAATACTATTGAATGGTTTGCATCAAAAAATATTGAATTAACAACTGAAAGTGACGGAAGAATGTTTCCTGTTTCCAACACTTCCGAAACCATAGTAAATTGCTTTGTACACCTTGCTAAAAAGCATAAAATAGCTATAATTACCAAAACCAAAGTAGAAAAAATTCTGCCCTTAACTGATGGTTTTGAAATTCATACCAACAACGGAGAATTTATAGCTGAAAAAATTGTAGTAACCGCAGGAGGTTTCAATAAAGCAGAACAATACCAATTCTTAACCGATTTAGGGCACACCATTCAACCACCAATTCCATCTCTTTTTACGTTTAATTTACCTCAACACCCCATTTGCGAACTTCAAGGAATTAGTGTAAACCATGTAGCTATAAAAATTAAAGAAAGTAACTACAAAGAAGAAGGTCCGTTATTAATTACCCATTGGGGAATGAGCGGTCCGGCAGTATTAAAACTAAGTGCTTGGGCAGCTCGTTTTCTGCAAGAAAAGAACTATAACTTTACTTATTTTGTTAATTGGTTACCCAACTTATCAACAGAACAAATTACAGTACAATTAACCGATTTTAAAACTACGGTTGCCACCAAAAAAGTAAGCAATGCTTTTCCCTTTAATTTCCCTAAAAAACTAACGCTATATTTTTTACAAAAAGCTAGTATAGATGAACACCTCAATTGGGGAGATGTTTCTAAAAAACAACTTCAGCATTTAACCAACATCTTAGCTGCCGATGAATATTTCTCTAAAGGAAAAACCACCTTTAAACAAGAATTTGTTACCTGCGGAGGCATAAAACTTAATGAGATCAATTTTAAAACCATGGAAAGTAAAATACATTCTAATTTATATTTTTCGGGAGAAGTATTAGATATTGATGCCTTAACTGGAGGTTTTAACTTTCAAGCAGCATGGACTACTGCATGGATTACCGCTCAATATATATAGGCTTACTTTTTTTGATAACTTTATTGTTGATTAAGTTTAAAAAAAGTTATTGTATGTTTCAGTTTTAAATTCTACTTTTGAACTTACAAAAAAATAAACTAAGAAAATATAAAGATATGAGTGTATTAGTAAACAAAAATTCAAAAATAATAGTTCAAGGATTCACAGGTAGTGAAGGTACTTTTCATGCTAGTCAAATGATAGAATATGGAACTAACGTTGTTGGTGGTGTTACTCCAGGCAAAGGAGGTCAAAAACACTTAGACAAACCTGTTTTTAATACTGTAGAAGATGCTGTAAAAGCTACTGGAGCTGATGTTTCTATTATTTTTGTACCACCTGCTTTTGCTGCAGATGCAATAATTGAAGCTGCAGATGCAGGAATAAAAGTTATTGTTTGTATTACTGAAGGAATTCCTGTAAAAGATATGATTCCTGTAAAAGAATATTTAAAATCTACTAATGCACGTTTAATTGGACCAAACTGCCCAGGAGTGATTACTCCTGATGGTGCTAAAGTGGGAATAATGCCCGGCTTTATTTTTAGATCAGGAAAAATAGGTATTGTTTCAAAATCAGGAACTTTAACTTACGAAGCTGCTGACCAAGTGGTGAAAGCAGGTTTGGGAATTTCTACAGCTATAGGTATTGGTGGAGACCCTATTATTGGAACAACTACTCAGGAAGCTATTGAGTTATTTATGAATGATCCTGAAACTGAAGGAATTGTAATGATAGGAGAAATAGGTGGAAACTTAGAAGCTAATGCTGCCAAATGGATTAAAGCAAATGGAAATAAACCTGTTGTAGGTTTTATTGCTGGAGAAACTGCTCCTGCAGGAAGAACAATGGGACATGCAGGTGCTATTGTTGGCGGTGAAGAAGATACTGCCAAAGCTAAAAAGAAAATTATGAGAGATTGTGGAATTACTGTTGTTGACTCTCCTGCTGATATAGGTCAAACTATGGCTGAATTAATGAAAGTAAACGCATAACTCATAAATTAATAACTATGAAATTACTAGAAGGAAAAGTCACCATAATTACTGGTGCAACTAGGGGTATAGGAAAAGGAATAGCTGAAGTTTTTGCTCAAAATGGAGCTGATATTGCTTTCACTTATGTTTCTTCGGATGATCAAGCTAAAAAAGTTGTAGATGAATTAAGTGCTTATGGTGTTAAAGTAAAAAGTTATAAATCTAATGCAGCTATTTATAGTGATGCAGAAACTTTTATTGACCAAGTAGTAGCTGATTTTGGAAAAATTGATGCTATTGTAAATAATGCTGGAATTACAAGAGATGGTTTGTTAATGAGAATGACGGAACAAAATTGGGACGAAGTGATGAATGTAAACTTAAAGTCTGTTTTTAACATTACAAAATGTGCTTTAAAAACCTTATTAAAACAACGATATGGTTCTATTATTAACATGAGCTCTGTTGTTGGTATTGAAGGTAACGCAGGACAATCTAACTATGCTGCTTCAAAAGCCGGAATTATTGGATTTACCAAATCTATTGCTCAAGAAATTGGTTCAAGAAATATTAGAAGCAATGCTATTGCTCCAGGTTTTATTGAAACAGAAATGACTGCTCAACTAGATGAAACCATAATGAAAGGATGGATTGAAGATATCCCTATGAAAAGACCTGGAAAACCAGAAGACGTTGCTAACGCAGCCCTCTTCTTGGCTTCTGACTTATCTTCATATGTAAACGGACAAGTAATAAATGTTTGCGGAGGAATGCAAACTTAAAAAAACATTTTTATAAAAAAACCTACAAAGTTCTTCTTTGTAGGTTTTTATCAGTTTACAAGTATACTACCTAACCAAGGTGGTTAACTCAGCAAAACCTTTTTTAAAGGAATTTGAAGCAGTATCAAAAGTATCTCTCACCTCTTCCCACTTATCTTCTGAAGATGATAGTAAGTCTTCATACTTATTTTTCATCTCATCTCTTTTAGCTTTTAGTTCAGTTAGCTTTTCATTGTAACTTGATTTAACCTCTTCTTCAGCATTTTCTTTTTTAGCTTCAAGCTCTTTTATTTGATTAAAAACTTCATCAATTGTTGATTTTGCTTCTTTTTTATATTCTTCTCTGTTCATAATATTTAGTTTTTTAAAAGTAATGCCTACTCTTTTCAGGATTTTCGGCTTGCTCCGAAAGTAAATAAAGATTGTATAATCTCACAAAGTAAATTTGTGCATCAACTCGATATGAGTTGTAATAATAACCTTAAGGAAGTGTATGCTTCTAAATTAACCATAATACATGGCAATTTAAAAGATGTCGTCTTAAAAGATGTTAAATGAAATTTATAAAAACAGCCAAAAAGCTTTTATAACAAGGCTTCTATAATTTTTTCTATAGAATAGCCATCAGCTTCTGCTTTGTAATTTCTTACAATTCTGTGTCTTAAAATTGGTGTTGCCACAGCTTTTACATCATCAATATCCGGAGAATATTTTCCGTTTAATGCAGCATGACATTTGGCTCCAACAATTAAATATTGAGATGCTCTTGGTCCTGCTCCCCAGCTTAAGTAATTGTTTACTATTTCAGGAGAGAAATCATTACCTGGTCTAGTGCTTGATGCCAATTTCACAGCATATTCTAATACATTATCTGCAACAGGTAGCTTTCTTATTAAATTCTGAAAGAAAATGATTTCCTCAGCATTCATTACTTTACTTAACTGTATATTGCTATCTGTTGTTGTAGCTTTTACAATAGCTAGCTCTTCGGCATATTTAGGATAATCTACCCAAATATTAAACATAAATCTATCTAATTGAGCTTCTGGTAAAGGATAAGTACCTTCTTGTTCAATTGGGTTTTGAGTTGCCAACACAAAGAAAGGATTGTCTAATTTATAATGATTTCCTGCTGCTGTTACTGTTTTTTCTTGCATCGCTTCTAATAAAGCCGATTGGGTCTTTGGAGGTGTTCTATTAATTTCATCTGCCAAGATAATGTTGGCGAACAAGGGACCTTTAATAAATTTAAAATTTTTTGTTTCATCTAAAATTTCAGAACCAATAATGTCTGATGGCATTAAATCGGGAGTAAACTGAATTCTGTTAAAGCTTAACCCTAAAGCATCTGCCAAAGTATTTATAAGTAATGTTTTTGCTAAACCAGGCACACCCACCAACAAGCAATGACCTCTACTAAAAATAGAAATTAATACACTTTTAATTACCTCATCTTGTCCAACAATTACTTTACCAATTTCTTGTTTTAAGATATTATATCTTTTAACAAAATCGTCTATTGCTTCAACTTCTGATTTATATTTATTTTCTGACATAGTTATATTTTTATTGGTTTTGAGTAAAAAATTATTTTACCCAAGGGTTCTCAAATGGGCAACCTTTGTATTCTTCACTAATTTTAACATGGGTATCTGCTAATTTTTCTTTAATCCAATTTAGTGTATGCTCTCCTTCTTTAGCTGCTAAGGCTGCCTGCTGGATTTTAGAATAATCTGTTTCTAAAGAAGCCTTGTGTGGTTCTGTTTTACTAATCAACTTAACTATTCTATATCCTTTTTTACCATCGGGAGATTGTGCAGGAACAGGTTTTGAAATTTCACCTTCCTTAAGTTTATCTAATGTGTAAAAAACCTGTGGTTCCACTTCATCCAAACTAAAAAATGCAGTGCCTGTTTGAGGATTAGCAACTACCCCATCACTTTTAGCAGAGCTTTCATCTTTAGAATATTTTAAAGCATACTCACCAAAGGTTAATGTATCTTTTGGTAGTGCTTTGTATATACTATCTGCCAAATTTTTAGCATTTTGCACTTCTTTTTCACTTACTTTAATTTTTATAAGAATATGTCTGGTATTAACTTTTTGCCCTCTTCTCTCAATTAACTGTATAATATGGAAACCAAACTTGGTTTTAACAATTTCAGAAACCGCTGTGTTTTTTAACTTAAATGCTGTTGACGAATATTCAGGCACCAATTCTGCTCTACCTAAAAATCCTATTTCTCCACCATTTTTAGCAGAACCCTCATCTTCAGAGTAAAGTATAGCTAAGGTTGTAAAATCTTCTCCTTTTATAATTCTATCTCTTATTGCTTGTATTCGTTCTTTAGCTGCCTTTATTTCTTCCTCACTTTCTTTAGCATAAATTAATATTTGAGCATATTTCACTTCAGACTCTATAGTTGGTATAGAGTCTTCAGGTATTTTTTTATAAAAATCTCTTACCTCTTTAGGTGTAATGGATAATCCTGAAGTTATTTTCCCTTGCATACGTTGACTAATCATTTGGTCTTTTACTGTATTTCTAAACTCCTCTTTAATTTCCTTTATAGTTTTTTTATAATATTGTTCTAGTTTACGTTCAGACCCAATTTGTGCTATAAAATAATTCAATCTCCTATCAATTTCCATTTCCACCTCTTCATCACTTACTTCCAAACTATCTTGTTTTGCTTGGTGAATTAATAACTTTTGAAATAATAATTCCTCCATTATTTCACATTTATTATTTTCATCTACAATTACCCCTTGAGATTTTAAAGAAACTATTTGAGTTTCTAATGCCGAAAATAATAACATTTCTCCTCCCACAACGGCAATTGTTTTATCTAATACTTTACCATCAGTTTGACTTTTTAATGTATTGCCAATTAAAATTAGCAAAAGAAAGATTATGTTTTTTATGTCTATTATCATGTGTCTATTTTTCTCAAGTTGTCTAATTTTAAATCTCAAACTTAAAATTAGTTTTGTTCTTGTATATCTTCTTCTTTATTATAAAACTTAACTTTATTAGAGTTAATTGCCTGTTGATATAAATCGTGTTTTAGCTTTTTTAGCAGATTTAGTTTTCTTTTATTGATAATAATGTTTTTAATGTTGTTAGTTTCAAAAGATAAAGGTGCAACATCTCCACTTTTTATATGGTCATTAACTTTTAAAAAGTAATAAGCTAACGAATCTTCAAGTACCATATTGTTGTTTGCAGCAATTTGATAATTAACAGATAAAGGTAGTTCTTTTTTTAAATCATTTACTTCTATCCATTCTTCTTCATTAAAATAAAACTTTTCGGCATATTGATGTGCGTATTCTTTTACTTCTTGTTGGTGTTTTTCTTCATCAGAAGCAAAAATCTTTTTTACCTTTTTAACTTTAGGTGCTTTTATAGGCACTTTCATAAATTTTACTTTAACAATATCGTTTATCAGCTTAAAATTCTCAGGATTTTTATCGTAATAAGCTTTAATCTCTTCTTCAGCTACAAAAGTGTCTAGCTTTTGCTTAATCAATTCTTTTTCATAAGTGTAGGTGAGCAAAGTAGTTCTATAATCTTCCAATTGTTTTTTAAAGTCTTGTTGATTTTGATCTAAATTAAGTTCTGCTTTTTGGAGTACCAATTTTTCTTTAATCCAGTTTTCAATAAAATTATTTACAATTGCTAAACTATCATCCTTAGAAATACCTGTTAAAGTTAAATTTTCAATTTCTTTCAACTTTAATTGGTATTGACCTACTTCTACAAGAACACCCACTTTATCTTCCTCATCTTGATTTCCAAAAAAATCTAAATCACAAGAAACAAGTGAAAGTAAAATTATAGCGACTCCAATCAGTTGTTTCATTATTATTTATTTATTTATTACCTCACAGATTATGGCGACTATCGTAGGACGACTTCACCTCCTAATCTCTAATTGATATTTACTGTAATTTAGATAATACTTCTTTATGAATTTTTACAGGATATTTGGCTTTTAATTTTGCTATCCATTCTTTTTCTAATTTGTTTTGATAATCTGAAGTTACCAACCCTCTTATTTCATCTAATAATTTTGGTTGAGGAGGTAAAACCTCTTTTACTTCAATCAATACAATTTCATTATCATTATTAAGTTTAGTTACGGCTTTATTTTCCCATTTAGCTTTAGCAACTAATTCATTTTGATCTTTAGTAAATTTACCTTCCTCAATAGTTAAATTTAACTGACTATCTTTATTGATCTGTTTAAGAATATCTTCATTGCTATATCCTTTTTTAGCTTTAGCCTTAATTAATTTTTCTACTTTCTTAGCTATTTTTTCATTACTACATTTGTAAATAAGTGCATCAGCACGTTCTCCCCACATGTAATTTTGTTTGTTTGCTTCGTAAAAAGCTTCTAATCCAGCTGTATCTTTAACTGCTTTGCTCCACACTTTTTCATCGGTAATATTAAACAACAAAATACCTTCTCTATATTCTTGCAACAACATTCTAAACTCTTTGTTAACTATAGGAAGTCTTCTGTTTTTAAATCTCATAGTCATTTCTTCAACCACAGTATTGTATAGTTTATTAATGTAAGGCTTTAAGTCTACATTAGTAGGTTCATTTCTACTCATGTGGTTTTCTAATCTTTTAGCAAATTGTGTTTGTCTATATTCAAATTTTTCTCCATCTGCTGGGTAAAACCCGAACATTACTTTATCCAATTTAGCAACATCTTCAGCCTTCCATTCTCCTTTATTAAACTTCTTTTGATCTACAGCTGTATAAAAATCATTTCTTCTCTTCAAATCTTCTTTAAAATTATTTTCTTTCTTAATATTTTCAATTACAATTTCTTTACTCTTATTAGCTCTGGAGTCTCTTGCTACTTTAGCTTTTAATGTTGGATATAATTCCTCATAAGATTCTAAGTTTTTCAACTCTAAACGTTTAATGATGTGCCAACCGTAATCTGTAAGTATAGGTGCTGAGATATCTCCATCATTTTCTAAAGCGAAAGCAGCTGTTTCAAACTCTTCCACCATTTTTCCGGCACCAAAAGCGGGCAACTCTCCGCCTCTTTTTGCAGATTCTTTATCCTCAGAGTATTGTCTCGTTAAAGCTTTAAAATCAGCATCCTTAGCAGTTACTTTTGTATAAATTTCATCTATCTTTTCCTTTTTTTGATTAATTTCTTCTTCGCCTAACTTTTTATCTGCTCTTACCATTATATGTGCCACTTTCATAATTCCCCTGGCTTTTCTTTTATCAATAGTTTTTACTAAATGATAACCAAAACTCGTTCTTACAGGCATAGAAATTTTTCCTACTTCAGTTTCGTAAGCCGCTGTTTCAAAAGGATAAACCATTTGAAAAGCTGAAAAATAACCTAAATTACCTTGATTGTTTTTTGCTGAAGGATCTTCAGAAACTTCTGCAGCTACTTTTTCAAAATCTTCTCCACCAACAATTCTTTTTCTAATTTTCATTATTTTATTGTAAGCTACTAAAGTATCCTTTGGATCTGCTTCAGGTGTTACTTTCACTAATATATGAGCAGCTTTAACATCATACTTCATTCTTTGATAAGCTTCTTCAATTAACTTTTCAGTAACTTCCCTATCGCTTAAATAAGGTTGTGCTAATTGCTTTCTATAACCTTCTAGCTCTTGTGTAAAAGCAGGTAAAGTATCCATTCCTAAATCTTCAGCCTCAACTACTTTTAATTTAAATTTAATGTATAAATCTAAATAGTCTTCAACCTCTTCTTTCGTATTTTTTTTATTGTCTGAGTTTTTATTATAAATGGCTTCAAACTCTTCTAAGGTAATTTTTTTATCTCCAATTTCTAATAATATTGGACTTTCATTTTTCTGAGCAAAAACTACTAATGTTCCTAATATAAAACTTATACAAACAATTAACTTTTTCATTTTATTCTAATTTAATTTTTAGTTTTCGTTTAATTTCCAATTCCTAACGTCTAGAATAATTAGGAGCTTCTCTAGTAATGGTAATATTATGCGGATGACTTTCATTCATTCCGGAAGCTGTTATTCTTATAAATTTAGCTTTTTTCAACTCTTCAATATTTCGTGCTCCACAATAACCCATCCCTGCTTTTAATCCACCAATCATTTGATAGATTACTTCGCTTAAAAACCCTTTGTAAGGTACTCTTCCCGAAATTCCTTCCGGTACCAATTTAGCTATATCATCTTCTGCATCCTGAAAATACCTATCCTTAGAACCTTTTTGCATAGCTTCTATTGAACCCATACCTCTATAAGCCTTAAATTTTCTACCTTCATAAATGATGGTTTCTCCTGGTGACTCATCAACACCTGCAAACAATGAGCCTGCCATAATTGAATCTGCTCCTGCCGATAAAGCTTTTACAATATCTCCGGTAAATCTAATTCCACCATCAGCAATCATCGGCACACCTGTACCTTTTAATCCTTCGGCAACCATCATTACTGCCGAAAGTTGTGGAACACCAACACCTGCTATAATTCTTGTAGTACAAATGGAACCTGGTCCAATCCCCACTTTCACTGCATCTGCTCCTGCTTCTACCAATGCTAATGCTGCTTCTTTGGTAGCAATATTTCCTACTACTACTTGTAAGTTTGGAAAAGTTGACTTAACTGTTTTTAATGTTTCTATCACTCCTCTTGAATGTCCGTGAGCAGTATCTATAATTACAGCATCAACTCCAGCTTTTTCTAAAGCCCCTACTCTCTCTAACACATCTGCAGTTACTCCAACTGCTGCCGCTACTCTCAATCTTCCGTACTCATCTTTACAAGCATTTGGTTTAAGAATAACTTTTTTGATGTCTTTATATGTAATTAAACCAATTAATTCATTATTCTCATTTACTACAGGCAATTTTTCAATTTTATACTCTTGAAGAATCTCTCTAGCTTTTTCTAAATTAGTTCCTTGTTGAGCGGTAATAATATTTTCAGCAGTCATTACCTGAGCAATAGGTGTTTCCATATTCTTCTGAAAACGCAAATCTCTATTGGTCACAATTCCAACCAACTTTCTTTCTTCATTTACCACAGGAATACCACCTATTTTATGTTTAGACATTAACGCCAACGCATCACCAACATTTGCTCCATTTAATATGGTAACAGGATCTTGAATCATACCACTTTCAGAACGCTTAACAATTCTCACTTTTTCTGCTTGTTGCTCAATAGTCATGTTTTTATGCAACACCCCTATCCCTCCTTCTTGAGCTATAGCAATAGCCAATTTAGATTCTGTTACAGTATCCATAGCAGCAGAAACTATTGGTGTTTTTAGCTCAATTTTTTTAGTGAATTTTGTTGTGATTGATACTTCTCTAGGAAGTACTTCTGAATAGGCAGGCACCATTAACACGTCATCGTAGGTTAACCCCTCTCCTATTATTTTATCTAATAAATCGCTCATAAATTTTTGAAAATAATTGTTGCGAAAGTACTAAAAAATGTTCTTTATTTTTTGTTAATTTTTACTAATTATTGTTTAGGTTTTTCTTAGCTTTACGAGCCTTTTAAAGCTTAATTTTTATTCATGACAGACACTTCTAATATAAATTATCCTATTTATAGAAAATATAAAAACAACAAATCGTATTTTAAAATTATCTCCAAAGAGGAATTTGAAGAAATTCAGGTGCTTAGCAACGCTTATACGCTTCATCACTTTAAAGCCAAAATTTTACCCGACAGAAATTTAATTGAAGATTTAAGCATTAATTATGAAGCTTATTGCGATGTTATTTCTGAGAATGAGTATGAAACTATTAAAGAAAAAGTTTAGAGATTTAATTGGAAAATCTTCGGTCTTCCGACCTCGGTCTTCAGGCTTATAAGTTATATGAGATTTATTATCTTTGTAAACATCAAAACATATTGGTATGTCAAATAGAAAAGTACAAATTGTTCCTCCAGAGGAGTTTAGCAACCTAAAACTTACAGAACGTAAAGAAAAAGCAGCTGGAATCCCTGCCTTAATATCTTCTATGCAACACATAAGTGAAGAGCTAGGCATTTGGCAAGGTATTAAAGTACTAAACAAAATGAATCAAAAAGATGGTTTTGATTGTCCCGGTTGTGCCTGGCCCGATCCTGACGGAAAGCGTTCTTCTTTAGGCGAGTATTGCGAAAATGGCGTGAAAGCTATAGCCGAAGAAGCCACTACCAAAAAAGTTACTCCTGAATTCTTTAAAAAACACAGTGTAGAAGAACTTAGTAAATGGACAGACTACGCTATCGGAAAGGCAGGAAGAATTACAGAACCCATGTACTTAAAAGAAGACAGTTCTTATTATGAACCTATTTCTTGGGAAAAAGCTTTTGAATTAATTGGCAATAAACTCAATAGTCTTTCTACTCCGGATGAAGCCGTTTTTTATACTTCAGGAAGAACAAGTAACGAAGCTGCTTACATGTATCAACTTTTTGTCCGTCAATTGGGCACTAACAATCTACCCGATTGTTCCAATATGTGCCACGAATCTAGTGGTACTGCACTAAGCGAAACCTTAGGTATTGGAAAAGGAAGCGTAACCTTAGAAGATTTACATATTGCAGAAGTAATTGTTGTGATGGGGCAAAATCCTGGCACTAACCACCCTAGAATGCTTTCTGCTTTAGAAAAATGTAAAGAAAATGGGGGTAAAATAATCTCCATCAACCCTATTCCTGAAGCAGGAAATAATGTTTTTGTCGATCCTCAAAATCCACTTTCTATTATTAAAGGAGGAGAAAAAATTAATGATGTTTACTTACAAGTAAAAATTAACGGTGATATTGCTTTACTAAAGGCTGTTTTATACCTTATGTGGGAAGCTGAAACTAACCATCCGGGGAAAGTTTTTGATTTAGATTTCATCAATAACCATTGTGTGAATTATGATGAGTTTATAAATGATATTAAAAACACTGATTTTAATAAAGCAGTTGCTGAAAGTGGAATTAGTGAGGCTGAAATAAGAGCTTTTGCCGAATTACTCATTGAAAAGAAAAAAATTATTGTTTGCTGGGCAATGGGATTAACCCAACATAAAAATGCAGTAAATACTATTAGAGAAGTGGTAAATCTTTTATTGGTAAAAGGAAGTATAGGAAAACCTGGAGCAGGAACTTGTCCTGTTAGGGGACATAGCAATGTGCAAGGCGACAGAACTATGGGAATTTGGGAAAAACCTAATCCTGATTTTTTAAACAAATTAGAAGGACATTTTTCAATACAATGCCCTAAAGAAGATGGTTATGATGCCGTAGAAGCTATTAAAGCCATGAACGAAAACAAAGTAAGAGTTTTTATGGCTATGGGAGGAAATTTTATTTCTGCTACTCCTGATAGTGAATACACAGGAAAAGCCATGCAAAATTGCGATTTAACCATACAAGTTTCTACCAAACTTAACCGTTCTCATTTGGTTACAGGAAAAGAAGCCCTAATTCTGCCTTGTATCTCCCGTTCCGAAACAGATATACAAGCCTCAGGAAAACAATATATTACCGTTGAGAATTCTATGGGAATTGTTCATAAAAGTAAAGGAAGTTTTGATCCTGCTTCACCTTATTTATTAAGCGAACATGCTATTATTGCAGAAATTGCAAATGCCACTTTTAAAAACAGCTCTATCAATTGGACAGCCATGAAAGATGATTATAATGTAGTAAGAAATCACATTGCAGCTACTATTCCTGGTTTTGAAAATTTTAATGAGAAAATTCAACAACCTAGTGGTTTTTATTTGCCTAATGGTGCTAGAGAACGAGATTTCAATATGCCCGACAAAAAAGCAAAGTTTACCGTTAATCCGTTAGCAGAAAATAAGGTAGCGAAAGGGAATTTTATTATGATGACCATAAGAACTCACGACCAATACAACACCACTATTTATGGTATGGACGATAGATACAGAGGGATTATCAACGAAAGAAGAGTAATCTTAATGAACAAATCAGACATTGAAGAAAGCAATTTACAAGCAGAACAAATTGTTCATTTAACCAGCTTTTTCAATGGTGAAGAACGTGTTGCTCGCAATTTTAAAATTATTCCTTACAACATCGCAAAAGGTTGTGTTGCCACTTATTTCCCTGAAACAAATGTGTTAGTTCCTATAAATAGTGTTGCTGATAAAAGCAATACACCAGTTTCTAAGTTTATTGAAGTAGCTATTTCTCATTAAAAATTAATTTATCTAAAAAAAAACCTAATCCATAAAATGAAAAAAATCTTAATAAAAAATATCAAACAACTTATTCAAGTAGAAACAACCCCAAAAGAAAAAGTAGTTGGTAAAGAAATGGCAACACTAAATACTCTTGAAAATGCATGGTTAGCCATAGAAGGAGATAGGATAATTGCCTTTGGTTCTATGGATAATTGGGGAGGAATTACAGATTGGTCTAATTTAGAGGTAATTGATGCTAGCGACAAAATAGTGATGCCTACTTTTTGCGACTCCCATACGCATATCGTTTTTGCTGCTTCAAGAGAAAGTGAATTTGTTGATAGAATTAAGGGGCTAACCTACGAAGAAATTGCTGCTAAAGGTGGTGGTATTTTAAATTCTGCTAAAAAATTACAAGCTGCCACAGAAAATGAATTATTTGATGCTGCACTTCATAGGATTAATGAAGTAATTAGCACTGGAACTGGAGCTATAGAAATTAAAAGCGGCTACGGACTTACTGTTGAAAGTGAAATAAAAATGTTACGCGTAATAAAAAGGTTGAAAGCTGCTTGTCCTATAACAATAAAAGCAACTTTTTTAGGAGCTCATGCACTACCTACCTCCTTTAAAGAAAACAGAAATGGATATATAGATAGTATTATAAACGAAATGCTTCCTATTATAGAAGAAGAAAACTTAGCCGATTATATTGATGTTTTTTGTGAGAAAAATTATTTTACTCCCGAAGAAACAGAGCGAATTATTCAGGCAGGAATTAAACAAGGCTTAACTCCAAAAATACATGTTAACCAGTTTAACTCTATTGGTGGAATTCAGGTGGGAATTAAAAACAATGCGTTATCTGTTGACCATTTAGAAGTAATGACTGAACAAGACATTAAAGATTTAGCCAATTCATCCACCATGCCAACCTTACTTCCATCTTGCTCTTTCTTTTTAAACATTCCTTATGCTCCTGCAAGAGAACTTATTAATAACAATTTGCCTGTTTGTTTAGCTACAGATTATAATCCTGGTTCAACTCCTTCAGGAAACATGCCTTTTGTACTTTCATTGGCTTGTATAAAATTAAGAATGACTCCTGAAGAAGCAATAAATGCAGCTACCATAAACGGAGCTTATGCTATGAATTTAAGTAAAGAGTTAGGAAGTATAGCTGTTGGTAAAAAAGCCAATATTATCATTACCAAAGCAATACCTTCTTTCCACCATATACCTTACGCTTTTGGCTCTAATCCGGTTGAAACGGTTATTTTAAATGGCGAAAAAGTAAGTTTTTAATCCAAAATTCTTCTTTTTAAGATTCCAAGAGTTTAAGTATTTCCACTAAATTTTTGTGTGAATTATTGTTAATTTTATAACCGATAATTACTAAAAACTCTATCCATGCAAAAAATCTTATCTATTTTAATAGCTGTTGTACTAATTTATTCCTCAGCTTTTGCTAACGATGATGCTAACATATTTACAGGAAATGAAGCCCATCAAATTGCAGCAAACTCCAACTTAGTCAGAATTAAAAACTTTACGACTGTCCCCAATTATATTCAGTTTGTAAATGGAAAAGAACTTCCTTTAGCAAAATTAGAAAGTTGGTTAAGACAATACTACAAAACCGATGATAATTATGGATTAAAATTGTTAGATACTTATGAAGATGATTTAGGTTATACTCATTATAGATATCAACAAACCATTAATGGAGTTCCTGTAAAACTAGCTATGTTTATAGCTCATACTAAAAACGGACTTATCTACTCAATGAATGGAGAATTGTTTGATAATACCAATGCTCCATCAAAAAACTCAATAGCAGAAAGTACTGCTTTATATAAAGCTCTTAATCATATTAATGCCAATTTATATAAATGGGAAATTACTGAAGCAGAAAACCATTTAAAATGGGAGCAAAATGATCCAAATGCAACCTATTATCCAAAAGGAGAATTGGTCTATATTAATGAAGGAGGAAGTATTACTAATGGATTAAAGTTAGCTTACGTATTTAATATTTATGCTCAAGAGCCACTTAGTAGAAGAGAAATTTATGTTGATGCTACCAACGGAACTGTACTTTGGGAAGAAAGTAAATTACACGATGCTGATGTTGTTGGTACTGCCGCCACAGGATATAGCGGAACAAAAACCATGACTTCTGATTTTACAGGAACGAACTACAGGTTGAGAGAAACAGGAAGAGGAAATGGCATTAGAACATTTAACTGTAATAATACCACTACTCATTCTAATACTGATTTTACTAATGCTACAGCAAACTGGACAACATTTAATCCGGCTGTTGATGTTTATGCTACTGATGCCCATTGGGGTGCCGAAATGACTTATGATTACTTTTTCCTTGAACACGGAAGAAACAGTATTAATAATAATGGTTTCCAATTAAACAGTTATGTGCATTACGATAATAATTACTTTAATGCTTTTTGGGATGGGCAACGTATGACTTACGGTGATGGAAACAACAATGCAACTCCGTTAACCGCAATAGATATTGCCGGACACGAAATTACTCATGGACTTACCACCTTTACTGCTAACTTAGTTTACCAAGCAGAATCGGGTGCCTTAAATGAATCTTTTAGCGATATTTTTGGAAATAGCATTGAAATATATGCTCGTCCTACACAAAATAGCTGGCAATTAGGTGAAGATTTAGGGAATGCTTTCCGAAACATGCAAAATCCCAAAGCAAAAGGAGATCCGGACACTTATTTTGGTCAAAATTGGGCTTCACTTTCTGGTGGAGATAATGGTGGTGTTCACACCAATAGTGGTGTACAAAACTTTTGGTACTATTTACTTACTACAGGTGGTTCAGGTACAAACGACAATAATGACAGCTATAATGTTACTGGTTTAGGACTAGCAAAAGCTGGAAAAATAGCTTATAGAAACTTAGTTGTATACTTAACAACATCATCTAAATATATTGACGCTCGTTTTTATGCTATTCAATCTGCTGTTGATTTATATGGAGGTTGTTCTCCAGAAGTAGAATCTACAACAAATGCTTGGTATGCAGTTGGTGTAGGTGGTCCATATTCACCATTTACGGTAAGTGATTTTAATGCATCAATAACTACCTCATGCGTTGCTCCTTTTACTGTTACTTTTAACAATACCAGTATTAATGGAAGTACGTTCCAATGGAACTTTGGTGATGGAAATACCAGTACACAAACTAACCCTACACACACATACACAGCAAATGGAACTTATAATGTTACACTAATTGCTGATGGAGGAGCTTCTTGCGGAAAAGATACTACAGTTAAAAATGCTTATATCACTATTGATAACAATTTACCTTGTATCATCACCATGCCTGCAAATGGTTCTGCTGCTACGCAAACAGCATGTACAGGAACTATTTTCGATAGTGGTGGACCAAATGGTAATTATGGAGCGAATGAAACTTCAATAATTACTATTTCTCCAACTGGAGCTGCTGATGTAACACTTAACTTTAATAGCTTTGATATTGAAGCTGGACAAGGAAGTACTTGTAATTATGATTATTTAAATGTCTATGATGGAACAAACACCAGTGCTACTTTAATTGGAACATATTGCAACAACAATGTACCAACAACAATAGCCTCTACAGGAGGATCTATAACCATAGAATTTTCTTCTGATGGCGGAGTTGAAGATGCAGGATTTGAAATAAGTTGGTCTTGTAACCTATCAAACGTTGCTCCAGTTGCTAATTTCTCATCAAATGTTGATAGTACTTGTACAGGAGAAATTCAATTTACAGACATGTCAACTAACGGACCAACTAGTTGGTTATGGGATTTTGGTGATGGAAACGGTTCAACCCTTCAGCACCCTTCACATACTTATACTGCTAGTGGAACTTATACTGTTCAGTTAACTGCAACCAACTCTATTGGTAATCATGTTGAGATCAAAACCAACTATATAAATGTTAACATGCCTTCAAACCCTTCTGTAGTAGGTGATGCTATTTGTGAAAACACTATTGCCAACCTTTCTGCATCAGGAAGTGGAACATTAAATTGGTACAATGTTGCTACTGGAGGAACTATTATTAACACTGGCACAAGTTATACGACTCCTGTATTGGCTACAACTACAACCTATTATGTTGAAGATGCTATCATCTCTCCTACCCAAACTATGGGAAAACCAAACAATAGTGGTGGTGGAGCAGATTTCAATACGCAACAACATTTATTGTTTGATGTCTACACTCCTATGGAGATTATTGAAGTAGATGTATATTCAAGTACCGCTGGTAATAGAACTATAGAATTGAGAAGTAGTAGTAATGTACTTATTGCAACTACAACTGTTAATATACCAACAGGACAATTTACAGTACCGTTAAACTTTAATGTAATGCCTGGAACAGATTACCAATTGAGACTTGCCAATGGTTCTGCTATAAACCTTTATAGAAATGACGGAGGTGTAAACTATCCTTATACCTTAAACGGAATGGGTTCAGTAACAAGAAGTACTGCTGGAACTAATGGTGGTTTATCTCATTATTATTTCTTCTACAATTGGAAAGTGAAATCCCCTGATTGTATTAGTGGTAGAGAACCTGTAACTGCAACAGTAAACAGTTGTACTGATATTGATGAGTTACAACAAAATAATGGTATTAACGCTTTCTACAATGCTACCCAAAATGAACTTGAAGTAAGGATTAAAAAAATCCCTACAGGTAATTATAATGCTACTGTAATGAATGCCCTAGGACAAGTGATAGTGGACAAAACCATTACTGTTGGTAGCGATAATCAAATTGAAAAACTTAATTTGGACAATGCTTCTAAAGGCGTTTACTTTATCAGAATAACCAATGATAGTTTTAACTATTCGTCAAAATTTATTAAACCTTAAAATACTTTCTATTTAAACCTAAAACTAAAAGAGAGGCTTACCAGTTTGGTAAGCCTCTCTTTTTTATATTATTGAGATTATATTAAACTACTCTCATTACGTAAACAATAACTAATATTATTAAAGCAATTAACGCATATAGCAAGTAAGAATAGATATCTTTATTTCTATAAAACTTATGAAATAGAAATAAACTAATAAAAATTAAAAATAAGGATAAAAAGAACACTCCCATTAATAAAAAACCATGATTATCTTGATTCACCCCCTATTTCCATCCAAAATAAGAATAAATAATTAAAACAGGAATTATGAAAAAATTACGGTTATTTATTTTTTGTGTCATTAATAAAAACTCATCATTATCAAGTAGTAAAGATAACCTAATTTTGATAACAAAAAAAGCTAAACAACCTTAAGGTTGTTTAGCTTTAGATAGTAATCCAATTTTAATAAAATTTGTATCGACTATTTAAGATTAGTCAATTAGTTTGAATTAAATTAGAAATTGTAAGCAGCTCTAAGACCTAAATAATTAAAGCTACCTCCATCTCCTGAAATAATGTTGTATCCTAAACCTAAATCAATATTATCTCCTAATAACATACCTGCTCCAAATGCATAAGATAAATCTGTTGAAGAACCTTCTACAGTTTGTTTTACACCAAAAAATTCATACTCTTGTTTGTATTTAAAAGTAGTCATTCCAAACTGTCCTGTTAAATAAATTCCTGATTCATTATCTGCTAAATAATATCTAAATCCAGCTATCATTGGAATTAAAGAAGCAGAACCACCATCAGCATCTACCATTAAAGCAGTATAACCAATCTTTGCAGTAATCCCCATATTATCTCCTAATAAAAATTCTCCACCTGCACTAGCTCCTATCCCAAAGTTATAACCATCTTCAAAAGGTAATGCAACCTCTAAACCTAACGAAGCTCTGATTTGAGCATTAACATTTGTTGTAAAAGCAGCAACTATTAAAGCAACTGCAGCAATTTTGATAAAATTTTTCATAATCTTTAATTTTTTAGTTTTTATTAAATTTAACACTACAATTATAACTATTTAAAAATTAATAACCTAAAAAATATAACCCAATTTAATTTGAGGATAAACATAAAAAGATACACTACCAATTGCTCCAAAACTTTCACCTCTTCGGGGTCTGTACATTAGCTCTTCATCATACCATATATCCATAGTTGAACTAACTTGATTAAAACTACCTATTTGTAGACCAACTTGAACAGATATATCCAAGATTATATTATTTGTTATATAATTATTTCTTCCAACTAAACCAAAAATTCTTGTTTGAGTATTAGAAAACTCAGCAGAATCAATATCCAAAGGCTGCGAACTTTTAGGGCTAAATTGATTTGTTTGTTGTTCTATTTCAAAGCTTAAATTATTTTTTAGAAAATCAAATCCAATACCTGTATAGCCTCCAATTGGAAGTTCTATACCTGTATAATGTGGGGAAAAAAGTACCGACATACCAAAATCAAAACCTGAAAGTTGAAAAGTTCCTAGTGGATCGATTGATTTATCATAGAAAAAAATAAATCTACTATTAGTGTAATGATCTCCATTTTTCTTTAATTTAAAAAAATTTGCTTGTACTGCAATATTGTTTGTTATCACTTTTTTATAATTTAGCCCAAAAGCACCTATATAATACATGGAAAAAATATCTACTGATACTTCATTAGTTTTTCCCATAAATCCTTTTTTTTGAGCCCACAAATCATCGCTTAATAATAAAAATATGGCAATTAATATAATTATGTATCTATTCATAATCTTCAATATGTAATAAATGATAGACCGTATTATTCAAGTAAGGCCTTCTCATTTTAAAATTAACAATTCTTTCATCTTGAAGAGATGTATTAGATACTCCATCATATCTAGCGTAATTTATTTCATAAACATACCTGTTAGATCCTAAATTAAGGTTTGAAAATTGACCAAAAGGAATTAAAAAAACATTTAAAATTGTATTTCCTATAGAATTTAATATAGACGTTTGATCATCGTAATTAATAATGTTTACAAATTCAAATGATTTAATATTATTCTCGTTATAATAATCCCAAACCATTGGGTTTAGTGTGAATATACTATTTTCTGGCACTCTTTCTTGATTTAATTCAAAATCCTCATTTTTACTATCGTCATTAAAAAATACAACTTCTGCTTGTCCCCCTTCTGAATATGAAAAACCAACATCTAACACATATTCATCATAAAAAAAAATATTTTTCATAATATTAAGATTATCAATATATCTATTAAAGTTTGTATTTTTTATCTTTTTAGAAGATATTACAGTTTTCTGAGGGAAATGTTTTTCAACCATTTTATTTATACTCAAATAATAATACTCGTTATTCTCGTTTCTTTTAATAAGATTATTGTGGAACCCATAGTAATGATCTTCTAAAAATAAAATATCTTTGATATATAAAACTTGATTTTCTTTCTCAGATATTACCTCATTCAACCTATTATTTAGTAAAGCATCTGCAAATTTTTTATGATTAATATTTGGAGATTTTAAATATAATTTTAAATATTTTTCTTTCAATTCTTTCTCATGCTCGTATAATGCAATGGTTAAATAACTTTCTATAATATTTTTATTTATTGCTATTTGTTTAAAATAATTATATGCTTCTGTATAGGTGTTAAATTTAATATCTGTTGTGTCTAATAGCTCAGTTGTCTTAATATTAGCAAGAGTAATACTGTCTCTAATTAAAAAATTTATATTGTTTAAAATACCTTCACCTTTATTAAAATTTGATAAAAAATCTTCCGTTAAAAACCCATCATTTTTCGTATTATTAAAAACATAAACTTTTCTCCTTATTGCTTCTAAAAGGTAGTAAATATTTGTATCTTCTTCAGGATTTAACAGATAATATTCAAAGGCTCTTCTAATACATTCATCAAAGTCATTGTTTTCTAATAATATCTTCAATACTTCTTTTCTGGCTATTGCCTGAAGCTTATAAAATGTATTTTCACTAACTATATACTCTCTTTTATTTGAAAAATTCTTATCCTCTAAGGTTTTTTCTAAATACGAAATCCTTTCTTGTGCTTTTGGGTGTGAGCTTAATAATAGTGTTAACTCTTTATTTTTATTGTTTGATTTTGAATTTACTGTTTTTACAGAAACCTTTTCTGAATTAACTTCTTTTTCGCTTAATAGAAATTTATAAAAATTATTTAATCCAAATTTTATATCATAACCCGCTTTATTAGCTAAAATAAACCCTAAACTATCTGCATAATGTTCTTTTACTTGATTACTATGTGCATTTTTAAACTGTAATTCAGTTTTATTTCTATTCTTTTTCGAATAATCATGAAAATTTTCAAAAAATTGATTTTCAACATCTTTATGTAAAAAATGTGATATCTCATGTCCAATAATCACAGCTAAACTTGCTTCGTTATAAGTGTCAGCTAATAATCCTATATTCACAAAAAAACTTCCATCATGTATAGCAAAAGCATTATAAGATGGATCTCTAACCAAATAGACTTTACTAATTTGTTTAATTGAATCTGGCAGTAATTTTTGTAAAACTGTATTAAGATATTCCTCTATTTCACTCCAAGAAAAATAAACAACACCTGATTCTAATAAATTAGCTTTCCCATAAGAAACCATTTCTGCATACTTGGCAACATGAGTTGGAGTAAATCCTCTTTTCCTTATTCTTGAAAGTTTTTTAAACTCTTCTTGTGGATTTAATTTATATTCCTCTGGAATTTCATTAGGAAATTCATATTTTGTCTGTCCTGTAACACCCTCTATGAAAAATAAAAGACTAAAAATTAAGATAATTATATTAACGACTTTCATAAAATTAATCTACTTGTATTTTATTAAAATAAAAAACTTTACGTTTTTTCTTAATATCTTTATTTTTATTTTCTTTATCTTTCTTTATCTTCTGATAACCATATGCAATATAATAGTTGTCATACCAATACTCCATATCAGATTTATAATTTGATTTAACTTTATCTGAACCAAAATTCGTTTCAATTTCTACAGTGCTTTCATCAATAACTTCTCTATTAATAATTGCTTTAGTATAAATTGTCCCATCATAATTAAACGCTAAAACAGTTCTATTTTCTTGTGGTAATACTCTGATTCTTCTTTTTAAATCAAAAGAAAGTGTACCTATCGCAAAAGTTGTACTCCATAATAGTTCTCCTTCATAATCAAAAGAAGCAATTAACGCATGAGTAGTTCTCCAACCATCAAATACTGAAACGGTATAACTTCTTCCCTGTGAGTCACAGCATCTAGTTTCCGTATGATATTCAGCATAATAGGCTTCAGAAATAGTTAGTATTTCATTTTCTGTATAAATCGGTTTATGTACAAGTAAATTGTAACCTATTAAAATATTTTTCTTACTTCCATTGCCCTTCTTAGATTTTTTTATTTTTTTGTTTACTCCTTTATTCACAAACCCTTCAAACCCATCAAATTTTGTAAACTCATAAAACTTAATAAATTTTTGTTTTTCTTTTTCATCAAACATAGTAAAATACACTCCATTATCTCCAACACCATAAGTTTTATATTTGTCTTTATTACTTTTATCTATTCTTTTTTTATATGTGCCCACAATATATTTTATCCCATTATGCTCACTTACAAATCCTTTGCTTAATAAATTATTTAGTTTTGATTTAATTGTATATTCTCTAACAAATTTACCATTATCATCATAAACTCTAGAAACTATTCCGGTTTGTTTCTTTTTCTTATCTAACATTATAGATGTTAATACTTCTGTTTGTTTTGATGATTTCAATGCATTAATATCAGTTACAGCTAAACATCCTTTTTCTTTAGGATGTATGTTTGTTACTTTACTTTTTGAAAAATCGATATGGTATAATAATGGATCTGAAGGGGGATTTAGGTAACCAAAAAAAACAGGTATAAAACATGTGCAATAAGACACCATAATTCTTGAAAAACGTTGTCCACCTGTTAGTGTTGTTGCTCCACCTAAGAATACTTTTCCATTATTTACACTAAAAACATTTAATACAGAATTTGGAGCTTCTCCTGTAACAATTTTCACATCACCCTCTTTAATGCCAATTTTTACTGCTTGAAAAGTATTCTTTTTAGGACCTGTCTGATCAAAAGCAAGATATAAATAATCATCTTCTATTATCTTATCTACTAATTTTAAACCTTCTGCAATAGGCACTTCTCTTTGCCATTTTTGATTAAACTCCGTATCGTACAAAGTAACAACCCATAAATCACTCTTAACTTTGTTTTGTTTTACCGATTCATCACCTTCTGAAAAAATAATAACTCCAGTCTCTTTTACTGGTACTACATAAAACTCATCCGATTTTACATTTGCTTCAATTTCTTTCCTTAGCAAATCTTTAGTTTGGGAAAATGATTTTTCAATAATTATTGTGAATATAATTAATAGAATTGATATTCTAATGCTAAAACTTAATAACTTTTTCATCTTATTTTATTTTGGATTTATTTTGATAAATTAATTCGTGACAATTCTATTAAATTGTTATTATAATAATAGTTTAAGCCCGCGAAAATATAATAAAATGAATAATAAACAAACTATTACTTATCTAAAATAAAATTTATTTCAATAATCTTTTCTTTTAGATATTGATTTAATTCTATTTTTCTTTTCATTTCTTTCTCTTTAATAATATTCTTTAAGTTTCTTATTCCTCCAAAATAAAAACGAAGAAAAAAAGGTATTCCTATAATTACTCCTGTTGCATAATAACCTCCAATAAAACTAGAAACAGTATAATAACCTGTCAAGGTGTTTAATAACATACTTGTAAAAGCTTCTTTAGGCTTTCCTAATATAAAATAACCAAAACCAGGAACTACGTGAGAAAGAACTATTGCTACATTATGCTTTTTTTCTTTCGTATTTATATTAGAATATATTTCTTGATAACTTGAATCTAAATCATGTTTTTCAATATGTTTCAAGAAAATTTGTTGAGCCTCATCCCATCTTTCTAGTTCATTTAAAGTAAGAAGATATAAATAAATTGAATGGTTCATTTTATTTATATTTATTAATTCTAGATTATAAAATGCATTTTTAAAATCCCCCAATAAATAATAAGATAAAGATCTTTCATACAAAACAGTATCTTGCATCTCTATATTCAATGCATTAAAATTAATTCTTGATAGAGTTTCTATTGAAGCTTGATAATTAGTATCTAATTTATAACAATAACTTTTTTTTAATAATAATTGATTTTTAAATACCTCATTACTTGTTAAATATATTAAACGTTCATATTCTAAGGCTGCATAGGTGTAATTTTTTTTATTAAAATACTTTTCAGCCTTTTCATAAATAGAATCCGAATTATTTGCTTTTAAATAATTTATCGACAGGAACAGTAAGGGCAACAGAAATATTATTATAAACTTCTTCATAAGTTTCTTGTTTTTTAATTTGAACTGATAAAGTAGATCCCCATATATTTCCTATATAAAAAACAGAAAATAGAGAACTAAAAGTGATAAATCTCAAATCTTTTTTGCCTCCAATTCTATATCCTTCATATGCTTGGTAACCTAATAAAGAAATAATAAGAAAGTTCGAAATTCCTTCTTTTTTTTTTCCTACATATATTTTACCTAGCCCAGGCACTAACCCAGACATGACTCCTGCTATAAGTGATGATTTATTTTTAATGGATTTAAGCTTTTCTTGGTTTTCATTAATCACTCTTTCTTGATAAAACAAATCTGAGCATATTAATCTTACACTATCCTTGGTTTTATTCTCTATAGTTAAAATGGATTTATTCAGCAAATCATAAATACAATTTTCTGAAGTATCCATGTTTTGAACCTTTAAAAGTTCAATAGTTGCTTTTTCATTTTCTTTATCTAATAAATATAGATATGAAGACAACAATTTTGAATAATTATAATACTTATGTTCTATTTGTTTAATCTTATCAAGATAATATAAAGCCGAATCTTTATCAATATGAAAATAGCTTTTTGCAATAAGAATATTTAATAATTCTTTTTGTTCTGAATCATTCTTAAATTGCTCTTTAATTAATTCTGATTCAAGAATGGCTTCATTATATAATTCTTTATTAATTAAATAATTCAAAAAATCGATACGCTTCTCAAAATCTTGTGCCAAAACGCACTTTACCAAACAAAAAAAACAGAAAAATAAGAATATACGTAAAAATATCATTTTATTTTATAATCGTCTATATCATCATATGCTTTTCCATGATCAGAGATTTTATAGCTTGGTAATTCTGATACCGAATATTCATTATCTTTCAAAAGTCTATCAGCTGTCAAAAATATCCCTTTAATAAAACCATATTTTTCTATTGATTTCTTACTAAAATTAGAACATGTTAATTCAAATTGACAATGGGAAACAAGTTGCGGTGAAATTTCATTTTGATAAATATATAACAACCACTTGGCTACTATTTTTATCGGATTATAACCTATCCTATTCATTTTTTGATTATTTCCTTCCGACTCATCATAATGACTAAATACATATTCGATTTTATTGTTTAATAACAGCTGATTATCAACAATTAAATTTTGACTTTTTCCTTCCAAAAAAAATAAAGTCAAAAATATTAAACAAAATAATTTTACCATCAATATTATTTTATTTCACTAACGTCATTTCATCAATAAGATGCTTAGCTCCTGCATATTTATCAATGATGAATAAGGTGTAACGAATATCTACAGAAATAGTACGTTGGATATTTGGTTCGAAATAAATATCACCGCTCATTGCTTCCCAGTTACCATCAAAAGCAGTTCCTATAAGGTGTCCTTTGCCGTTAATTACTGGACTTCCTGAGTTTCCTCCTGTAATATCATTATTAGATAAAAAACCTACCGGTAATTCGCCATCCTCATTAGCGTATTGTCCATAATCTTTTTTGTTATATAGCTCTTTTAATTTTTCAGGCACATAAAACTCGTGATTTTTGTTATCTGTAATTACTTCTTTTTGCATTACTCCTTCTAAAGTAGTACTAAAATGATAAGTTACTGCATTAGAAGGCTCATAAGACAATACATTTCCATAACTTACTCTCATAGTTGAGTTGGCATCAGGAGCATATTTTTTATCTTTATTCATTTGTCTAACACCATCAACAAACAACCTCATTCCTTTTGTTTTTTCTTGGGAAAGTTGATTTTGACCACCACTAATTTGTTGAATATAAATATTTATAAATTCATTAACCAAGTTATAAACAGGGTCTTTTTGCAGTTTTTTAGCATTGAATTTTGCTAAATAATCTTTCACTCTTTGTTCTGATATAAAAGGTGATTTTTTAAAATAATCTGCCGCAAACTTATTAAAGTCATTCTTATATTTTTTAGCTATTTCTGTTAATGTTTCAGGATGAAATTCCTTATCTACATTATTGTAAAACATGGTTAACATTTTAGCCAATAATTTTTGGTCTATTTCCGCATTATAATTTTTAAAATCATCTTCTAAATCTTCTAAAATTTGCTTCTTAGCTTCTTCCATTTTTTCTGAACTATTTGCCAATACAGCAGCTTGCATATTAGAACGGAATGCAAAGTTTGACATCACATATCCAAAAATATCTGGCCCTTGAAAAACTGCTTCTTGAAAATAAACTTTAGGTAAGGTATATTTTGCGCCTTGGTCGTAAGCATTTTTTATTAACTCTAAAGCATTGCCATACTTTGCTTTTCTTTCTGTATTTTCATTTGCCCAAGCAATATAGTTGGCTTCTAAAGCTTCTTTCTTTTGTTTTACTTTGTTTTTTACTAACTGCTGGCTTTGTCCTTTAAAATACTTCCAATAATTACTTGTGCTAGCAAATTTAGAAGCGTATTGAATTCTTACTTTTTGGTCTTTACTCATACCCTCTTCCATAATATCTAACTTCGCTCTCCTAATTTTAACTCTTTCTGGTTGCTCTACTTTCACAGCCTCATCAACACCAAAAGAAGTTAAATACCTGTCAGTACTTCCTGGGTATCCCATAACCATAGCATAATCTCCATCTTTAATTCCTTCTAAAGAAACAGGTAGATGATGTTTTGGTTGGTAAGGTTTGTTTGTTTCAGCATAGTCAGCAGGCTCATTATTTTCATTAGCATAAACTCTAAATAAGGTAAAATCACCAGTATGTCGAGGCCACATCCAGTTATCAGTATCTCCGCCAAATTTACCAATAGAACTTGGAGGTGCTCCTACTAAACGAACATCATTAAAAATATTATATTTAAACATATAATATTCATTTCCGTGATAAAATGATTTAACCTGAACTTTATAAGTTTCTTTATCTTTTCCCTCAGCTTCTTTATCAACCAACGCTTTTATTGCCGCAGAAATGGTTTTACTTCTTTCTGTTTCATCCATCTCATCTGTCACATCCTTTAAAACAATAGCTGTTACATCATCCATTCTATCTAAAAACCAAACGCTAAATCCAGCAGGTAATTCTTGTTCTTTAGTCATAGCCCAAAAACCATCTGTTAAATAATCATGTTCTGTAGAACTTTTTTCTTGAATAACGCCATAACCACAGTGGTGATTCGTAAGCATTAACCCTTGGTTAGAAATCATTTCTCCTGTACAAAAACCTCCACCAAGAGCTACAACAGCATCTTTCAAAGAAGAATTATTAACAGAGTAAATTTCTTCAGCCGTAAGTTGTAATCCACAGTTTTGCATGTCCACATGATTTAATCTTTCTATAAAAAGAGGTAACCACATACCTTCATCGGCTTTAACTCTAATCTGAAATAAGGTGATGAATGTTAAAAGTAATAAGACTATTTTTTTCATGAGTTGATTTTTTAATACAAAAAGGAACAAAGTTGCTCCTTTTTGTTAATTATTGATTATAATATAGTTATATGTATTTTTTTCTTAAACCTTTACTCTTTCTGAGTAAGAACCATCTGTGGTGCTAATTTTTATATGGTCTCCGATATTGATAAACAACGGAACTCTTACTTCAGCACCAGTCTCAACAGTTGCTGGTTTAAATGCATTAGTTGCTGTATTTCCTTTCTCTCCAGGTTCAGTATAGGTTACCTCTAAAACAATAGATGCAGGTAATTCACATAATAAAGGTTTTTCTTCTTCTGCATGAAAAACGATTTCTACAAAATCTCCTTCTTTTAAAAATTGAGGTGCATTAATTAGTTCTTCAGAAATAAAAGTTTGTTCATACGTTTCATCATTCATAAAATGATAAGCCTCTCCTTCTTTATATAAAAACTGATATTTTCTTCTTTCAACTCTAACTGGTTCAATTTTATGTCCGGCAGAAAAAGTATTATCAATTACTTTTCCTGATGTTAGGTTTTTCAATTTTGTTCTAACAAAAGCCGGCCCTTTACCTGGCTTCACATGCTGAAATTCAACAATAGTATATAAACTATCATTGTATTTTATGCATAATCCATTTTTAATATCTGCTGTAGTTGCCATTTATTATTATTTAATTATTTCTTGTCAAAATTATACAATAGGACCTCTAATAATTCCTTTTGTAGATTCTTCAATAAATTTTAAAATGATATCTTTTTCTTTTGATTTTGGTGCTTCTTGTTCTATCACTCTAACAGCGTTAGTAACATTTAAGCCTCTCACATAGAGTGAACGATAAATATCTTCTATCTGAAGTATTACATCTGTAGAAAATCCTCTTCTTCTTAACCCTACAGAATTTACTCCTGCATAAGTTAATGGATCTCTGGCTGCTTTTACATAAGGAGGTACATTCTTTCTAGCATTTGCTCCAGAGGCAATAAATGCATGTTCTCCAATATGAACAAATTGTTGAACCCCCGCAACTCCTTCAATAATTACAAAATCTCCTAAAACAACATGTCCGGCAAGGTTTACACAATTTGCCAATATACAATTATCTCCAACTATACAGTCATGAGCTACGTGTACATATGCCATCAATAAACAATTTTTACCTACTACTGTTTTATTTCTATCTTTTGTACCTCTGTTAATGGTTACACATTCTCTAATGATAGTTCCATCTCCAATCTCGGCAGTAGTATCTTCATTATCAAATTTTAAATCTTGAGGAATTGCTGAAATTACAGCTCCGGGAAAAATTTTACAATTTTTTCCAATTCTTGCTCCACTAAAAATAGTAACATTTGAACCTATCCATGTTCCTTCGCCTATTTCAACATTATCATATATAGTAGTAAATGGGTCTATTTTTACATCTTCAGCAATTTTTGCATTAGGATGAATATTTGTCATTGGATATTTTTCCATTCAATAAATAGTTTTTGTTTTTGCAACAGCGAAATTAGTATTTTTTATTGATGTGATGCTACTGTTGTCTTTTCTTCTGTTTTTTCTTTAACAATTTGAGCCATTAATTCTGCTTCTATTGCTAACTGACCATTAACATATCCTTTTCCACTCATGTGAACTATTCCTCTTCTTATGGGAGATAATAATTCCAATTTAAAAACAAGCGTATCTCCTGGAATTACTTTTCTTTTAAATTTCACACCATCAATTTTCATAAAATAAGTCATGTAATTTTCCGGATCTGGAACTTGACTAAGTACTAAAATCCCTCCCGCTTGAGCCATTGCTTCTACCTGAAGTACTCCAGGCATTACCGGGTTATTTGGAAAGTGACCTGTAAATTGTGGTTCGTTTAATGTAATGTTTTTTACACCAACAATACTACTCTCATCCATTTCAATGATTTTGTCAACCAATAAAAATGGATACCTATGGGGTAATAATTTTGCAATTTGATTAATATCGTAAACAGGTTCTTTTGTTAAGTCGAAAAATACATTTCCTTTCTGCTGTTTTTTAATTTCTTGTTTAATAATTTTAGCAAAATCTACATTGCCTTTATGTCCTGGTCGAGCAGCTAAAACATGTCCTTTTATTGGTTTTCCAACTAAAGCTAAATCTCCAATAATATCTAATAATTTATGTCTTGCAGGTTCATTTTGAAAATGAAGTGTTATGTTATTTAAGACTCCTGCTTTATCTACTTTAATATGAGGTTTTCCTAATAAATCAGCAATTTCATCTAATTTTTCTTGTGGTAATGGCTTATCTACTAAAACAATTGCATTATCTAAATCCCCTCCTTTAATCAAGCCATTTTTAGCCAGTACTTCTAATTCTCTTAAGAAAACAAAAGTTCTACATTTAGAAATTTCTTCAACAAATTCACCGGCATGATACATATGAGCGTGCTGTGTTCCTAATAATACAGAATTGTAATCCACCATTACTGTTAACCTAAACTCATCTTGAGGAACAGCCAACATTTCTGTATGTCTTTCCATATCCTCATACGTTAAGTTTTCTGTTACTACAAAATAGTCTTTTTCGGACTCTTGCTCAACTATTCCTACTTGGTTTATCATGCTTACAAAAGGAAAAGCACTTCCATCCATAATTGGAACTTCAGGTCCATCTAATTCTATAAGTGCATTATCTATTTCTAAACCAAACAAAGCAGCTAAAATATGCTCTGTAGTATGAACTTTCACTCCATCTTTTCCTAACGTAGTACTCCTAGAAGTATCTACTACTAGATTTGCATCAGCTGGAATAATCGGCTGACCTTCTATATCTGTTCTTTTAAATTTGAATCCATGATTATCTGGCGCTGGGTTTACTGTCAATGTAGCTTTAACACCTGTATGTAGTCCTACTCCAACTACTTTAAATGAATCTTTTATTGTCTTTTGTTTTGCCATACTAATTAAGTTTAGCGTTTAGCAATGTATAGTTTTAGTTAGGTTTTTGAAACTATCTATGCTAATCTTTATTATTGATTATTCTTTTCTAATTTATTTAATCTATCTAATATTTCAGGAAGTTTTTTAAACCCTACATAAGCACGTTTATAATCTCCTATATAAAAAGCCGGAGAACCCTGAACTACCATTCCTTCTTTTTTTATATTCGCTCCAATTCCTGATTGAGCTGCTATTTTAGTTCCATCAGCAACAGTTAAATGACCTGCAACTCCTACTTGTCCTCCCATCATACAATTTTTTCCAATTTTTGCTGAACCTGCAATCCCCACCTGTCCAGCAATTGCTGAATTCTCTCCTATTACTACATTATGTGCAATATGAACTAAATTATCGAGTTTAACTCCTTTTTTAATAACTGTAGAACCCATTGTTGCTCTATCTATTACAGTATTGCCTCCTATTTCCACATCGTCTTCTATAACTACATTTCCTATTTGAGGGACTTTATTATAAACATTATTTTCATCAGGTGTAAACCCAAAGCCATCAGAACCCAACACTACTCCTGCATGGAAAATACAATTTTTTCCTACCACAGTTTCATCCATCAATTTTACCCCTGCAAACAAAATAGTATTGTCACCTATTATTGCATTGTCTCCAATATACGTATTCGGGTAAATCTTAACATTATTACCAATACTAACATTTTCTCCAATATAAGCAAAAGCTCCAACATAACAGTTCTCTCCTAATTTAGCTGATTCAGAAATGAAAGAAGGTTGTTCTATTCCTATTTTACTTCCTTTCATTTGCTGATAAGTCTCCAACAATTTAGCAAAACATTCGTAAGCATTATCCACTTTTATTAACGTACATGTACCTTTAACAGCTTTTTGAAGTTTTAAATCTCTATTTATAATAACTATGGAGGCGTCTGTAGTATATAAATAATGTTCATAAGCCATATTTGCCAAAAAAGAAATGGATTGAGGTTCTCCCTCTTCAATTTTAGACAATTTGTTTACTTTAACCTGAGAATTACCTATAATTTCTCCGTTAAGTATGCCTGCTATTTGTTCTGCTGAAAATTCCATAAAAGCCAAAAGTACAAGTTTACTCAGAATTTAACTAATTTTTATTTATAAGATTTATTGGTTTTTTTTCACATGAACTTCTATTTTTATCACAATCATTGAAAATACAACTATTTTATTTAGCCTAATTCATTTAAGTATGTATTTTTGTTTTCTATTTACACAATTATGGATTTCAATACCATTATAACCATTGTTCTACTTTTAGGAGCTTTTATACTCTTTATTACAGAAGTACTTTCTGTAGATTTAGTTGCTCTTCTTATTATGGCTGCTTTTGTGTTGTTTGGTGTTATCACTCCGGAAGAAGGTATTAGCGGATTTAGCAACAAAGCTACCATTACGGTTGCTTTTATGTTTGTACTAAGTGCTGCATTACTAAAAACAGGAGCTTTACAAGTTTTAGCATTAAGACTTTCTTCGATATTCAGGAAAAACTTCTATTTAGGCATGGGTTTAATGATGTTGTTAATAGCATTTTTCTCTGCTTTTGTAAACAATACACCTGTAGTCGCAATTTTCATCCCTATTATCATTCAAATTGCTAGCGCCTCTAACCATAGTGTCACCAAAATGCTTATACCACTCTCTTTTGCCTCTATTTTTGGTGGAACTTGCACCCTTATTGGCACATCAACCAACTTATTGGTAAACGGAATTGCTGAAAAAGAAGGACTCCCTCCTATTGAAATGTTTGATATGACGCTTATGGGATTAATCCTACTTTTTGCCGGAGTTATTTATATGTTATTGGTTGGAATAAAATTGTTGCCGACAAGAATTAACGAGAAAGATTTAGAGGCAAAATTTGGCATGAGAAATTACCTTACAGAAATTGAACTATTGCCCAACTCCGAATCGGTAGGGAAATCCATTATGGATTCTTCTCTTTTAAAAGAAATTGATATTGATATTATTGAAGTACGAAGAGAAAAAGAAAGTTTTATGCTTCCTGCCGGAGATTTTATTTTACAAGCAAACGACATCCTAAAAATAAGATGCAATATTGAAAAGATTAAATCACTTAAAGACAAAGTAAGAATTATGAGCGAATCACCATTAATGATTGGTGAAAATGACTTAAAAGAAAAAAATTCTACCTTAGTTGAATTAATTATTACTTCCAACTCTTATTTTGATGGAAAAACCTTGAAAGATGTCGATTTCAGAAGAAGATTTAGAGGTATCCCTTTGGCAATTATGCATAGAGAAGATGTTGTACATGAAGATGTTTATCGAACAAAATTAAAGTCGGGAGATGTTATTCTTGCCGAAATTAAAAACCACTACATTAAAGAACTAAAAAAACAAGAAGCACAGCAAGATGCTCCTTTTGTTTTGCTTTCGGAAAGCAATATTGTTGATTTTGACAAGAAAAATTTTAGCATTGTACTAAGTGTTATTTTAATAGTGGTGGCTTTAGCTTCGTTTAATATTTTAGATATTATGACAGGCACCATTTCGGGAGTAATAACATTGATTCTACTAAAATGTCTTTCTATGAAAGAAATGTATGCCGCCATTAATTGGAAAATTATTTTTCTGCTTGCCGGTTCAATAAGTTTCGGAGTTGCATTAAAAAATACCGGATTAGATTACAAAGTTGCCAATACCATTATCAATAATTTAGGTACTTGGGGACCAATTGCCATTATCTCAGGATTGTATTTATTAACAACAATAACTACAGAATTTATTTCTAACAATGCCACCGCAGCTTTGTTAACACCAATTGCCATAGTTACTGCATCTAACTTAGGGTTAAACCCTTTACCATTTTTAATGACCATTATGTTTGGTGCTTCCGCAAGTTTTATGACCCCAATAGGTTACCAAACCAATACCATGGTGTATAGTGCCGGAGGTTACAAGTTTAGAGATTTTATAAAAACAGGACTTCCTTTAAGCATTATCTATTGGATATTAGCTTCGCTTTTAATCCCTTACTTTTTTCCTTTCTAAATCCTTTTTAAAACAACTCAAGTTCATTTTGATAAAAACTATATTAACCATATTAATCCTTTTGATTATTACTTTTTCAGGAAAACTTTATGCCCAAAACAATAAGGGTAAAATTCAAATGGAAATTAACCAATTAAATGTGGCTTTATATGGTTCAACTTACAGAGATAGAATTATCTTTAAAAACAATTTTGGAGATGGTTTTGGTTTTGCTTCCATTGTTTATTTTCCGTTTAGATGGAGTGTAGATTACGCCAATAATTTTAATGACTCAACCGCTAGTAAAGGAGAATTTAATAACAGACTTTTTCTAATAAGACCTGTAGCTATATTTAATTTAAGCGACCAAGGTAGTGCAACTTCAGGAGCAGGTTTACAATTAAGCTTTCTCATTACCAAACAGTGGTATATTGAGTTTTTAATAGGAACAGTTTGGGCAGAAAGCAAAAAAATATCTACCGATGGAATTAATGAAGGATTTAACCTTTCTCAGGGATTTTATTTAACTAAACCTATACACCAACATTTTTCACTTTCTGCTGGGTTTAATCATATTTCTTCTGCTCATATTTTTAATAGCAAAACCAATCATGATCAAATTGTATTTGGAGCAAAATATATTTTTTAATGTTTGTTTTGTTTGATTATACTTTTACTATAATTATGTTTTTTCAAATAATTCTATTTTATGACTTGACTATTATAGCAAAAACCAAAACTCCAATAATTTAGAAACCTTAAACATTCTTTACTACCAATAAATACTCTTAAGTATTTCTCTATTCCTACCTTGTTAACTATTTTGTGAAAAATAACTTCCAAAAAACAACTTTCCTGCGTTGAAAAAATTAATTTTACATCTTGTATGGAAGAAAACTTTGATTCATATAATGATGATCCAGATTATGCAGCATCTATTAATCGATTTGAGCAAATGCTTAACGAAAATCATCACTACTTTTTTGATGTGGAAGAGTTTGAAGACTTGATAAGCTACTATATAGAGATGAATGAAAATGAAAAAGCAAAAAAAGCTATCGACATTTCTTTAGAGCAACATCCTGGTTCTTCTGCACTTAAAATAAAATATGCCGAATATTTAGCTTCTATACATAAACCTAATAAAGCTTTAGAAATTTTAAATGCTATTGAAATTTTAGAACCCTTTAATCCTGAACATCAAATTATTAAAGGAAGTATTTACAGTCAAATAAGACAACATAACAAAGCCATTGATGCTTACAATAAAGCATTAAAACTTACCACTGATAAAACCGACCAAATTTCAATTAAAATGCAAATCGCTTTTGAGTATGAAAATTTATTGCAATTAGATAAAGCTATTGCTATTTTTAAAGAAGTACTAAAAGAAAACCCAGAAAATGAAACCGTTTTATACGATATTACTTTCTGTTATAATATGAATGATAGAACAGAAAGTTGTATTGAATTTTTAACTACTTTTTTAGATGAAAACCCTTATAGTTATGTAGGTTGGTATAATTTAGGAATTTGTTATCACTCAGCAGAATTATACGAAAAAGCTATTGATGCTCAAGAATATGTAATTGCTATTAAAGAGGATTTTATCTCAGCCTATTTAAATAAAGCAGATTCACTTTCTTCATTAGAAAGATTTGAAGAAGCCGTAGCAACTTATAAAGAAACTGTTATTTTTGAAGAACCTAATGCCGACATCCTTTATTTTATTGGCGAATGTTATGAAAACAACCTCCAATATGATGAAGCTTTAGAATACTTTAAAAAAGCAACACAATTAGATGCTATGCACTCTGATGCTTGGGCAGGCATGGCTTATATTTTTAATGAACAAGGAAAAACAGATTCTGCTATTTTCTTTATTCAAAAAGCAATTGAAATAGAGCCAGAGCACCCTGACTTCCTACTTATATATGCCGATATTTTAAAAGATATTGAAGCATATGACGAGGCTATTAAATTATATGAAAAAATTATTAAAATAGACCCAAATAATAATACTTCTTGGGTAGATTTGGCTGATGCTTATTTTGAAATTGGGCAAGTTAATGAGGCACTTGAAACCATCATAAAAGGTATAGAAACACATCCTGATAGTGGGTTAATAAGAACTCGTCTTGTTGCTTTCTACCTCGAAACCAACAACCTAACAGAAGCCACCAATCAACTTATAGTATTATTAAATATGGATAAGGCTTTAGTAAAGTCACTTATTACTTTTTATCCAGCAATATTAGAATATCCAAGCTTATTAGAAATCATAGAAAATTATAACGATAATGAATTTTGAATTACCAAACATACCAGAAAGAGACCAAAAACCAAGAAACAATGGGTTAACCATGATGATGGATAAAGGACTTAGCTGGCGACAAGCAGAAAATTTTGTAGATGCTAATGCTCATCTTACAGACCTTATAAAATTAGGCTTTGGAACCTCTTACGTAACCAAAGATTTTCAAAGGAAAATTGATATTTATAAAGCCGGAAACTTAAATGTTTATTTAGGAGGAACACTTTTCGAAGCTTTTGTAGTAAGAGGTATGTTTGATGATTACCGAAGATTATTAGATAAGTTTAACATTGATACTTGCGAAGTTTCTGATGGTTCTATCATTCTTCCTAATGAGAAAAAATGTGAGTACATTGCTACCTTAGCAAAAGATTATAGAGTTTTATCTGAAGTAGGTTCTAAAGAAGCAGGAATTTTTATTAGTCCTGCCAAATGGATTTCTATGATGAAAGATGAATTAGATGCCGGAGCATGGAAAGTTATTGCTGAAGCTAGAGAAAGTGGTACTGTTGGTATTTATCGCCCAAACGGAACGGCTCATGTTGCTTTAGTAAACAAAATTATTGCTAAAGTAAAATTAGAAAATATCCTTTGGGAAGCTCCACTTAAAAATCAACAAGTTTGGTTTATTAAGCAATTTGGAGCAAATGTAAACCTAGGAAATATTGCTCCCAACGAAGTAATTGCATTGGAATGTCTTAGATTAGGGTTAAGAGGAGATACTTTCTTCGAAAATCTTCCTGAAGAAATTACTTCAGCATTTCATTAATAAGCTACTACTTAATTTTAGATTTTTTACACTATGAATGAAATAGCTCCTTCAGAACTAAAAAAAATGATAGAGGAAAATGCTAATATTCAAATTATTGATATTAGAGATGATTATGTTTTCGAAGATTTTAATCTAGGTGGAACAAACATTCCCTTAGAAAATGTAATTAACAACAAAGCAAAGTTTGAAAATGATAAAAAAACTGTTTTTATCTGTAACTCAGGAAAAAGATCTTCTGCCATTGTGCGTACGTTAACGGTAAAACATCAACTTCCAAATATTTACTCCTTAAAAGGAGGCATTGAAGCTTATGTTGAAGAATGCTTGTAAAGAAGTTGTTTAAAGTACAAACCATAAATTAAAAAATGGCAACAAGAAATCTTAAAGACTACATTTTTATTGTGTTAAAAGGAATAGCCATGGGAGCAGCAGATGTTGTCCCTGGTGTTTCTGGAGGAACAATTGCTTTTATTTCTGGTATCTATGAGGAATTACTTGAAACCATTAGCAGCTTTAACATCCAAGCCTTAAAAGTGTTAACCAAAGAAGGCATTAAACCTTTCTGGAAACACATTAACGGAAGTTTTATTGTTACACTTTTCTTTGGTATAGCTATTAGCATTATTTCACTAGCAAAACTTATTACTTTTTTACTTCATAATCACCCACTATTACTTTGGGGCTTCTTTTTCGGATTAATAGTCGCTAGTGTATTTTTAGTAGGAAAAAAAGTAGTTAAATGGCAGCTACCACATGTTTTAGCATTAATCATAGGGACAATAATTGCATTTCTCATAACCATTTTAAACCCTATGGAAAATCCTGACACACTTTGGTTTGTATTTATTTCAGGAGCAATTGCTATTTGTGCTATGATTTTACCTGGAATTTCAGGCAGTTTTATTTTACTGTTGCTTGGTTCTTATGAGTTGATTCTTACCTCTATTAAAGATTTTAAAATCACCACCATTTTTACTTTTGGCATTGGTTGTGTGGTTGGATTACTTTCTTTCTCTAAATTTTTAAATTGGCTATTTAAAAAATACCACGATGTTACTGTAGCAGCTTTAACAGGTTTTTTAATTGGTTCTTTAAATAAAATTTGGCCTTGGAAAGAAGTAATATCTACTAGAGAAAATTCTAAAGGAGAAATTGTTCCATTTATAGAAACCAATGTTTTGCCTAATCAATTCCATGAAGAACCTCAAATAATAGGCATAATCATACTAGCTATTATTGGTTTTGTTTTAATTTTTGGATTAGAAAAGTTGGCTAAAAAACCTAGTTAGTTTATTTTTTTAAATACATAACTTAACCCGAAATTAAAAATAAATGGTGCATGGTCTATTTTTACTTCAGATGTAGGTAAGGAAAAACCCATTTGTAAATTAATTTGAATTCTTCTCCACCCTATTCTTGTACCAACAACAGGCTCTACATAATAACCTTTGTTATCGCTTCCAAAATCTACAAAACAAAATCTGGGAGTAAAATATGAACTACCTGCAACACCACTTTCGTTATCAGCCATGGTAATTAAACCAATAGAGGGTTGTATGAAATACCTAGAGTAATTTCCTTTATTTATAGTTCCAAAAATACCTTGGGTTGATGTTCTAGAATTTCCATAACCATATCCTCCATAAATCTCAAATAATCCTTTTGAACCCAAAGGTTCGTAATAACCTAAACCACCTTCAAAAAAAGAATGAAAATGATCTGAACCATCAAAGGTGGAAAAATTAGCCATAACACCCAATTTTTCAATTGGTGAATAAGCAGTCTGCACATCAAATCCAGTTACTCCCATTGTGGCTTCAATATTGTAATCTCCAGCTTTATTAATCATTGGAGAATTTACCTTATTAGGAAAATAAACAGGAGCACAAGCATATAAAAAAAATAAAATTGTTAATCCTAATATTAAATTTAGTTTATTAATCATTTTTTCTAAATATTTATTCAAAGATAAGGGCTTATCTTTTATTTATTAATGATAAATGTCAGATAAATTAGTAAACACTTCGTCTTTTTTAATAAAAACTTACAAAGTGATTAAGTAATTTTACCTTAAACTATAACAAACATGAAGAAACAACTCATTAATTTATTCCTGATACTATTTTGTGGTTCTACCTCTATCTTTGCTCAACAAGATTCCATAGCTCTAAAATATGCCGCAACCATTACTCAAGCAGATTTAAGCAAACATTTACACATTATCGCTTCTGATGAATATGGTGGTAGAGAAACCGGTAAAGAAAGCCTTACCAAAGCCGCAACTTACATTAGTAATTTTTACAAAGAAATTGGTATCCCTCCTATTAAGAACATTAATTATTACCAAACCTATAAAGTTGGATTACAGGGTGCAAAAGGTGTTTCTATTACACTAAATGATAAAAAATTTATTCAAAACAACCATTTTTTCAACTTTCCAGCATATTTAAAAAACGAACAAATTAATGCTGAGATAGTTTTTGCAGGCTATGGTATTGACGACTCTCTTTACTCTGACTACTCCAACCTTAATGTGAAAGGAAAAATTGTTATTGTACTAAATGGCGAACCTAAAAACAAAAGTGAACGCTACTGGGTTACTAATACCGACACTCCTTCTAAGTGGAGTAACAGAAGAAATAATCCTAAAGTTGCTACGGCTAAAGAAAAAGGTGCTTTGGCATTGCTTATCATTAATGAAAATACAACTGAAATGATTAAAACTTACAAGCACTTTATTGAAAGTGAAAAACTAAAAGTGTTAGATAAAGCAGAAGTTGATTATGATTTTCCTAGTTTTTACATTTCATCCGAAATGTCTGATGAAATCATTGCAAAATCATCACAAAAAATTAAAGAAAAAATAAATAGCAAAGGTGTTCCTGAAAGTTTTGCTGTTAAAAACAAGCTAAGCCTAGACATCAACAAAAAAACAACAATTACTGATGCTCACAATGTATTGGCTTATATTGAGGGAAGCGATTTAAAAGATGAATTGATAATTTTAAGTGCCCATTACGATCATATTGGCGAACATGATAGCTTAATTTTTAATGGTGCTGATGATGATGGATCTGGAACAGTAGCCATTATGGAAATTGCCGAAGCTTTTATAAAAGCTAAAAAAGATGGCAATGGACCTAGAAGGAGTATTCTAATCCTTAATGTTTCCGGAGAAGAAAAAGGCTTACTAGGCTCTAAATATTACACGAATTATCCTGTTTTTTCCTTAAAAAATACGGTTGCCAATCTTAATATTGATATGATAGGAAGGTTAGATAAAAAACATGCCGATAACGAAAATTACATCTACATTATTGGTTCAAACATGCTTAGTGATGATTTACATGAAATTAATGAAAATGCCAACTCCACTTATACTCAATTAGAATTGGATTATGAATTTAACACTAAAAAAGATCCTAACCGTTACTATTATCGATCCGACCATTACAACTTTGCTAAAAATAATATTCCCGTAATATTTTATTTTAACGGAGTACATGAAGACTACCACAAAGAAACCGATACGGTGGATAAAATTATTTTCTCAAAAATGGAAAAAATTACTCGATTGGTTTTTCATACCGCTTGGGAATTAGCCAACAGAAATGAACGTATTCAATTGAATGTTTCTGAATAAATGATGGAAAAAGTTTTAGTACTCGACAATTACGATTCTTTTACCTACAATTTAGTGCATTATATTGAAGCGTTAAACTTTGAAGTAGATGTTTTTAGAAATGATGAAATTTCCATTGAAGCTGTTGGTACTTACAACACAATTATTCTCTCTCCTGGACCAGGTTTACCTAAAGATGCAGGAATATTATTAGATGTAATAAAAACTTACGCTCCAACCAAAAAAATATTAGGTGTTTGTTTAGGAATGCAAGCCATTGGAGAAGTTTTTGGCGGAAAATTGGAAAATTTATCTCATGTTTTTCATGGTGTAGCGAGTCAGCTGAACGTTATTGATACTGCTGACAAACTCTTTGAAAACTTACCGCAACAATTTGAAATTGGCAGGTATCATAGCTGGGTTGTTTCTCAAAACAACTTTCCTAGTGAATTAAAAATTACAGCAATAGAAGAAAACAAGCAAATTATGGCACTAAGACATACCACATATAACCTATATGGCGTTCAATTCCATCCTGAATCTATACTAACCCAGTATGGTAAAGAAATCATTGCTAATTTTTTAAAAGACTAAACTCCAAAATATTACCTCTTCACCAATTTTGTAGTATAAACCAACTCTTCTGATTGAATTTGCAACATGTACATCCCACTTGGAAGTGAAGAAATATCTATTCTTTTATTATCCACCAACTGCATTAACACATCTTTACCAGTAAAATCCATTATGCTTACAAAGTATTTTTTACTATCAGGTAAATCTAAATTTATAAATGATGAAGTAGGATTAGGATAAATCTTGATATTGCCTTCTTCTAAGTCATTTAACCCAGAAATTACTACAGTATGAGGAGCTGATATTTCACTACAACCATCTGTGTAAAATACTTCTACCTCATAATTTCCAGATGCTGTTGCTGTAATAGAAACCGCATTGCTATTTGGAATTGGGTTGCCATCTAAATACCATTGATAACTTACTCCTATTGTGGAGGAAGTCAACACATTATTATTATCCATAATAGTTGGAACAGGGTTTGGCGTGCAAGACTGGTTTTGATTTATTCTTGGTGAATTTTGCAAAGAATCATTAAACTCAACAAAAGCATTACAATCTCCTTTTAAAGTATAATCTAACCAAGGATTTACAAAATCAAAAGTTACAGCATGTTGATCTGCTCTGCTTATTGAAATACCCGTAGATGAAGTCCCTTCACCAAAATCGCAATTAAAATTAGGCTCTGCAAAATAACAATGCCCTCCTCCAATAATAGAAATAAAGGTTTTACAACTTGATGCTAGTGAATCATACATAGGAATATGATGATCTACTGGAGGAGTAACACCATCTTGAGCTCCTGATAATACCAAACTCGGAACCGTAACCGTTTTTGCAGAGTTGATAGATGAAACTCCATTGCTTGTAGATTCAGCTGGTGCTAACCCAATTAAGGTATTAAAATATGGTGTATTGGATTGTACTAACGAATCTGCCGCTAAAAATGCTGCTCCTCCTCCCATTGAATGTCCCATTAAAGCTGTTTTAGGAGCTACTCCATTATTGAAGATAGAACTTGCTGTTGCTCCTTCTATTTGCATTTGATGTACTAAAAACTGTAAATCCCAGCCAAACCTTTGATGGTCTGTGCTAAAAGCATTTCCTTCTGTTCTCGGAAAAACCATAATGTAACCTCTAGATACAAACTCTGTCCATAAATTTTCATAAGCACTCCAAGCCATTACAAAACCATGACCAAAAACTATAACAGGATATTGCCCCGAAGACATAGCCACATTTGTCCCAGCTGTTGCTGCCGGATAATAAATTTCAGTTTCTATACTGCGGTTATTTCTATTGGCATCCTGAAAAGTAATAGTGGTATGCCCTATTTGATGTTGAGAAAACAATGCTGTTGAAGAAAATAGTAGGACAAATAATAAAATAAAAATAAAAACATCTTTCTTTGTGGTGTTTTTTAGGATAGTTTGTAATTTTTCCATAACATTTAATTTTAATTGTTGATGTAAAATTAATGCGACATACTATTAAAAAAAAATTCCCGTATTTTTATCAAAATCAGATGAGTTAATAATATGGAGTTTCTAATTCAAAAAATAGCATCCTGTTGTTCTAGTCAGCAGCTAGATTTATTTGAAGCCTATTTGGCTGCTAAAAACCAACTGCTATCACAAAAATTAATTCATCATATTAAAAACAAACCTCACCAAAACATAGATTTTTATTGCAAAGCGGTTTATGGAACTTCTGGTAAAGAAACCTTAAAAAAATTCAATCAACTTAATCATCATACCCTCAACTATTTTTCTTTTATCAGTCAACATTTCCCTACTTTTCTTAGCCAAAATGTGAGTGATGTAGAATGGTTTATTTACCATGAAGAACACAACAAAGCCATAGAAAAATTAAAGTTATTAGTTGAAGTAGCCAAAAAGTTTGAAGATTTCGGATTATTAGTTCATCTTTTTGAAATCACACAACAGAACAAATTGCTTTATAAAGCAATGGCCAAACAGATAAATCTAGTAACCCAAAAAGAATACTTAACCTTTTATAATGATTTAAGAATATTGCTTCAAATACAAGATGAACTTACATCTACCACACTTATTGAAGAACAAAAAAGAATAAATCCCAAGGATTTAGCTTTCTTTAAAAATCATTTTAATTCTCCCTCTCTTTCTATTCAAATTATTGCCCGACAATCTTATTTGAATATTTTGAGTAGTTATAACGACAAATCTTTTTACAATAAAAACACTCTTGAATTAATAGAATACACTAAAAAATTAGCTGAAAAACATGCTTATTTAATGATAGCTCATCACAGAGAAAAATTAATGAGCTTAGATTATATGTTGGTAAAACATACCCGACTAACTTTAGGTGAAAAAGAAATTAATAAAACCTGCTCTTCCATCATTAACAAATGGCAAAAGTTTTATCACGCCAATAATCAACTCGATTCGGGATTAATGCTGGCACTAAGTATTAAAGGTAGTTTTTTTATTACCGACTATTTCTGCAAACCGCTAAACGACAAACTAAAGCTAGAGGTAAAAGAAATTATTAGCCTGTTTGAAGAATTGGGCAACAAGCTCGATTGGGAAAAAGTAAGCTACCTTAAATACATCAATTTTTATAATGTTTATGCTATGTTTCTTATTTTAGATAATCAGGAAAAAACAAGCGTTAAACTCATAGAGAAAGTACTGCACGAATACCAACAAAAAACTTTCAAAAAAATGTATGATGGTTTGTTTGTGGTTTTATTAATGGCTCATTTTCAAGCTAAAGATTTTGATGCGATAATAGACAACTATAGTCGCTACAAAAAACTAACTAAAAACTTTGTTTCTATGGAAGAAAACGATTTGGTAATAAAAGCCATTTACTATATTGCTCAACTAAAAATTGCACCTAAAAACCAATATGAGAAAAAATTAAACGATATAATAAAAAGCCTAAAAAGCAATCCTCATCTGAATAATAATTTATTGTTGGTAGAGAGGATGATGGCATTTTAAATTCAAAAAATTCACCAAACAAATCCTTAATTTTGCCCAATGGCATTTGAATTAATATCCGATTTCCAACCAACAGGTGATCAACCAGAAGCTATCAAACAATTGGTAGAAGGTTTACAAAAAGGGGCTAAAGCACAAACATTATTGGGTGTTACAGGCTCTGGAAAAACCTTTACCATTGCCAATGTTATTCAGCAAGTGCAACGTCCCACATTAATTTTAAGTCATAACAAAACCTTAGCTGCTCAATTATACAGCGAATTCAAACAATTTTTCCCACACAATGCAGTAGAATATTTTGTTTCCTATTACGATTATTACCAGCCAGAAGCTTATTTACCGGTAACAGATGTGTATATCGAAAAAGATATGTCCATTAACGATGAAATTGAGAAACTGCGTTTAAGTGCAACTACTGCACTGCTCTCGGGTAGACAAGATGTTATTGTGGTAGCTTCAGTTTCGTGTATTTACGGTATTGGAAATCCAACAGATTTTCAAGAAAATATTATTAAACTAAAAGTAGGTGATGTTATCAGCAGAAATAAATTCTTGCTTCAATTGGTGCAAGCCATGTATTCCAGAACTGAAGCAGACTTCCAGCGAGGAAATTTTAGAGTAAAAGGTGATACCATAGATGTTTACCCTGCTTATGCAGAAATTGCTTATCGTATCTACTTTTTTGGAGATGAAATTGAAGAAATAGAATCTTTCGACCCTATAAATGGAGGCTCATTAGAAAGTTTTACCTACTTAAACATTTACCCGGCAACCATTTTCAACACCACCCAAAACACACTACATCAAGCTATAAAAGAAATTCAAGACGATTTATTTAATCACTTAATTTATCTGAAAGAGATTGGCAAGCATGCTGAAGCCAAACGTTTGGAAGACAGAGTAACGTACGATATGGAAATGATGCGTGAGTTAGGCTACTGTTCGGGAATTGAAAACTATTCTCGTTATTTCGATAGAAGAGCTCCTGGTTCTCGACCTTTCTGTTTGCTTGATTATTTCCCAAAAGATTTTTTAATGGTGATTGATGAAAGTCATGTAACGGTTTCTCAAATTGGAGCCATGTATGGTGGTGATCGTTCTCGTAAAGAAAATTTAGTAGAATATGGTTTTAGATTGCCTTCTGCTATGGATAACCGACCACTGAAATTTGAAGAGTTTTATCAACTTATCAACCAAACCATTTACGTAAGTGCTACTCCTGCCGATTTTGAGTTAAAAGAATCTGAAGGCGTTGTAGTAGAACAAATTATTCGTCCGACAGGATTATTAGAACCGGTTATAGAAATTCGTCCGAGTTTAAATCAGATTGATGATTTAATGCACGAAATTCAACTACGTGCAGAAAAAGACGAGCGTGTATTAGTAACAACTCTAACCAAACGAATGGCTGAAGAGTTAACCACATATTTTGATAACAATGGGTTAAAATGTCGATACATTCATTCTGATGTAGATACCATTGAAAGAGTTGAAATTTTGAGAGATTTGAGAAATGGATTGTTTGATGTTTTAATAGGTGTTAACTTATTACGAGAAGGGTTAGATTTGCCAGAAGTTTCTTTAGTTGCCATTTTAGATGCTGATAAAGAAGGTTTTTTACGCTCGGAACGTTCTCTTATACAAACAGCAGGAAGAGCCGCAAGAAACATGAATGGACTAGTGATTATGTATGCTGATAAGATTACGAAATCCATGCAAAAAACGATGGATGAAACAGACAGAAAAAGAACAAAACAACTACAATACAATGCAGAACATAATATTGTCCCAACAGCTTTAAACAAAAGCAAAACCAGTAGCGATAAAACCATGTTTGGCAAATCAGCTTCACCTGATAATTTCTACTTATTAGATAATATTAGTCAACAACCTAGCGTAGCGGCCGATCCGGTAGTTCAATATATGAGCAAACCTCAACTAGAAAAATTATTGGAAGAAACGCAAAAAAGAATGAAAGATGCTGCTAAACAAGAAGACTTCTTAGAGGCTGCTAGACTAAGAGATGAAATGATGGATTTAGGTAAAATGATTAAAGCACTTTAAACTTAATTACAATTATCACAATACATTTTCTTTACACTTAAGTCTTTAAGCAACTGAAAACTCATATTAGGGTATCCAAAGAAATTACAAAACCTGTCTGGGTTTATTTTTTTAGCTTTTTCCATAAACATTAAATACTCATTTTCAGGAACGAGCTTTTTGTTATAGATGGCAGCAGTTAAAAAAGTAAATAAAAATTCTTCATCAATATTAGGTTTTTCTGCCCATGGCTTCATTAGTTCTATAGTCCAGTTTAGACGCATTTGGAAAATAAAGTATTGAGCTACCTTAAATGTTTGATCTCTGTTTAATTGAGATTGAAGCAACATTTTCTTTACTTCATTAAGTGCCTTATCTCGCTGTGGAAACTGCATGGTTTCATAATAAAAATCAGCAGAAATAATATGAAAATTAAGCAACAACTGACTGATTTTCCAGTTTTCTATACCTAAATTATAAAGAGCTTTAATGTCTCTCAATAAAAATTTAGGGTCTTTTACCCTATCGTAATTTTCTGTCCATAAAAGCAATTCTAAAGTTACTTTATTATAAAGTAAATAAGGATTTGTAGGATCAACAATTAATTGGGTTTTAATATCTCTAAGTAAATAATTGTTCAAGCTGTCTCTATTATCATCCTTACTGTAAAGCCATTTAGCAGCAATAATATTATTATTAAGACTTATAGCTTCTTTTACAAATGGAATTTTAGTTTTAAAGAGTAAGTCAACATCAATTTTACCGTTTTCAATATTATCTATCGCTACAGATTGATAAAGTTTAGCTCCTTTATAATCCTTCTTTTTAATAGATAATTTATAACGTTCAGGAACAACTTTAATTAATTCTTCATCCATATAAACTTTTTCTACATAAAGCACCACTTTCGCATTTCGTTGGTCTTCTAAATAAGGTTCTAGGCTATAGTTTAACTCATTACCATTCACAATTTTTAAAATTTCCTCTTTACTAAGTTTAGCAAAATCGCTTTCGTAAGGAGAGCCTTTTAGTGATTCATAAAAACCTTCCCAATTTTCTTCGGTAGAAATAGCAGTTTCAACATTTTTTACATTGTACTTTTGGATAGCATTTACAATACTTTGGGCTCTTTTTAGTTGTAATGCTTTATTTTCTTTTTGTCTTCCTTCAATAGAAGAGTATGCAAAAACTTCAATTTTTTTAAGGTCGTATTTTTTTAGATTTAAGGAGTCTAAAAATATCCTTACATCTTCAGACTTATACACCGATTTGTTTTTATCAAAAGGAATTATAAATTGTAACTTACTGTTTACAGAGTCTGCTTTATCGGAAACAGAAAGCGTATCGAAAAGCAAAGCTAATCCTAATGATTTAAGGTTTTCTCCACCCAAGCTATTGTAAATAATAGTGTTACATAAACAATTATCTTGAATAATTAATAAATTAAATTCTGTAGTATTGGTATCAACAAAATCAGGAATTGGTCCAAGAGATACTTCCATTTGTCCTTCACTTTCTAAAAGGTTTTTATTGAAAAGATAAGATTTGTAAACAGGAGGAATCATTATTCCAGAGTGAATTTTAGAAGGGTAAATCCTGTTTCCAGCACCACAAGCAAATTGGTCTTTGGTAATAATATCGATAGCAATACCATCCTTATTGTTCTTAAGGATATTTTTTAAAAGATTTAAATCATGAAAATAAAAGAAAATTTCTCCATCTCTAAAGAAAATATTATCAGACATTAATTCTGGTAAATAGGAATAATTTCGTTCAATATCGGTGCATTTACTTTTGTTATAAGGCTCAATTTTGTAGTCATCTTTAATAAAAGGAACACCTGTAGGTAAAATAAAAGGTTCGCTCCCGTAAACCTGGGTTACATAAATAGATTTAGTTTTTTTATCAAAAGTTATAGCTGTTGCAAAAGTGTAAAAAGATTTATCGAGAATTGCCTTCGACATGTACCTGTCTTTCATCCAAGAGTGAACTATAAAGTCAGCAACTTCTTCATAGGTTTTAAGGTTTCTTCTGCGTGTTTCTCCTTGCACCTTTACCTTCATTTCCATATCAATTTTTATCACATTTTCAGAAAAAATACCATGCGTACTTTCATAAAAAATAATTCTATCTAATAAAGTAGCTTTCTTTTTGTTAGATTGGGTAACTTCTGGCTTTTCAGATTTTAGGTTGTATTCAGCTTGATCGGAAGCAACTAATTGCAGTTTATCATCAGTTTTAAGTATATGTAAGTTGTTCTCTTTACGGATGTTATTAATTTTATCTTCAATAAGTTTCGAAAGAAAATTAGGTTTTAATTTTTTAACTTTTAAGGCATCATTAGCTTGTTGAGCGAATAATAAACTGCTAAAAAGAAAACTGATTATGATGATGATATATCTCAATGAGAGTAAAAATTTTGTTATAAAATTAACCAATCAAAAATAGATATTCAATAATAAAACCAAAAAATCAAATAGAATGCAGCAAGAAGAATACGTAAAGTAAATAAGATAGGAATAATAAAGCACCTTTCCAACGAGAAATAGTGTAGTTGAGCATCAATGGAAGCATTAAAAAAGAAGTTCCTAATACCCAAAAAATATCATTAGAAATTACCGTTTCGCTAATAGGTATTTCTTTAAAAATGGCGGTTATCCCTAAAACAGCTAAGATGTTAAAGATGTTGGAACCAATTAAATTTCCGACAGAAATATCCATTTGTTTTTTTACAGCAGCAACAACAGAGGTTACTAATTCGGGAACACTAGTTCCAAAAGCAACTATTGTTACAGCAATAATGTGTTCGCTAACACCAAAGTTTTTAGCAATGGTAACTGCACCCTGCACCAACCAATCTGCACCAAAAGCTAAACCAATTACTCCAACGGTAATTAATAAAATACTAACAAGTATGTGCTGTTTTATAACTTCTGTTTCTTCCTCGTCACTATTTTTAGATGATTTTAATTGGTAAATAATGTATCCTAATAAAAGTCCCACAAAAATAAATCCTTCCCAATTATCGAGCATTCCATTAAGGATGAAAACAAAAAAGAGTAAGGAAATAAACATCATTATTGGCCAATCTCTTTTAAGAGTAGCTACCGCAACTGGAATTGGAAGGATAACAGCTGTCAACCCTAATACCAGTGAAATATTGGCAATGTTAGAACCCACAACATTTCCTATAGCAATTTCTGGAGAACCTTCTAATGCTGCTTTTAAACTTACAATAAGTTCGGGAGCTGAAGTCCCAAAAGAAACGATGGTCATACCTATAACCAACGGAGAAAGTTTAAATTTTGCAGCAATACCAACAGCACCTCTAACCAATACTTCGCCACCGCCAATTAAAACTGCTAATCCGCCTATTAATAATAAATATTCCATAAAAATTAACTTCTTGAAATTGAGTTAGGAGGAGAAGGAGTATTGTCTTCTTCTGGAGTTGAAGTACCATCAACATCTTTATCCTCTATGGGCTTGGTAATTTCTTTTTTGATAAAACTTTTTACCTGATGTTCCACATTTACAGAGTTTTTTATATTAGTAACTTCTGAAGGAACAGATTTCTTTATTTCTTGTTGAATATCCGAAGTAGCATTTTTTAATTCGCTAATTCCTTTACCCAAAGTACGAGCAATTTCAGGTATTTTTTTTGAGCCAAAAAACATAACGATAACCAATACAATGATTACCAACTCTCCACCACCGATATTAAAAAATGCTAACATAAAGCTAATTTATTAGACAAAACTACAAAAAAATAAGCTGCTCATTTTCATAAGCAGCTTATTCTTTTAGTTTATTTAAAAAGAAATTATTTGTTCTTTTTTTCTTTCTCTTTTTGTTTGTTCATGAAATCATAAACGATAGGAGAAGCTACGAAAGCAGAAGAGTAAGTACCTACAATTACACCAATAAGTAATGCAAAAGTAAACCCTCTAATTACTTCACCACCAAAAATAAATATCATTAACAATACAAAGATGGTACTTAAAGAGGTATTAACAGTTCTGCTTAAAGTACTGTTGATAGCACTATTTACCACATCATCAATTTCTCTTTTCTTGTATGAACCTAAGTATTCTCTAATTCTATCAAAAACAACCACTGTATCATTAATGGAGTAACCCACAACTGTTAAGATAGCTGCAATAAATGCTTGGTCTATTTCTAAAGAGAACGGTAAAATACCATAGAAAATAGAGAATAAAGACAATACAATTAATACATCATGGAAAAGAGCGATAAGTGCACCAGCACCATATTGCCATTTCTTAAATCTAAATACTATGTATAAGAAAATGATAATTAATGAGAATACAATAGATAATATAGACGAACGAATCATATCGTTGGCAATAGTTGGTCCAACTTTTTGAGAACTCATTAAGTAATTGTCCATAAATTGCTGTTTAGTAACTTCGCTACCAAAGATAGACGATAACCCTTCGTATAATTTATCTTCAACAATGTCATCAGCTTTTTCATCCTGACTATTAATCATAAATGTAGTAGTGATTTTCACTTGATTATCATCACCAAAAGTTTTTACCTCAGGAGCAGATTCAAATAAAGTTGCTAATTGCTGACTAACGGTTTGAGTTTCTACTTTATCAGTATTTTCAAATCTTACAACATAAGTTCTCCCTCCTTGGAAGTCTACACCTTTTTGAAGTCCTTTTGTTGCTAAAGAGCCAATACCAATTAAGATGATAACACCTGAAAGAATATAAAATTTCTTTCTGTTTTTTAAGAATTGAATGTTAGTGTTTTGGAATAATCCATCAGTAAGATTAGTAGCAAATTTTAATACTTTACCTTTATTTAATTGGTATTCAAAAATTAATCTAGTAATAAAGATAGCAGTAAATAACGATGTTAAAATACCAATTACTAAAGTTTTTGCAAACCCTTCAACAGGACCAGTTCCAAAGAACCATAGTACAAAACCTGTTAATAAGGTAGTAATGTTTGCATCAATAATAGATGAATAAGCAAATTTATAACCATCGGAAACAGCCAATCTCAGACCTTTACCTGCGGCAATTTCTTCACGAATACGCTCAAATATAAGAACGTTGGCATCTACCGACATACCAATAGTTAAGATAATACCTGCAATACCCGGTAATGTTAAGGCAATTAATTGCGGCATAGAAGCTAATATTCCAAAAATGAAGAACATATTAGCAAGCAATGCTATCACAGAGGCAATACCAGCTTTAGAGTAATAAAACACCATGTAAGCCAATACTATCATTAATGCAATAATGAAAGAGAACATTCCTTTGCTGATAGATTCTTGTCCTAATGTTGGTCCAACAACAGCTTCTTCAACAATTCTTGCAGGAGCAGGAAGTTTACCCGCTTTAAGAATATTAGCAATTAATTTAGCCTCTTCAATAGTAAAGTTACCTGTAATACTAGAACGGCCACCTGCAATTTCTTCAGAAGGTGCAGGAGCAGAGTAAACTAATCCATCTAATACAATGGCAATAGCTTTACCAACATTTTGTCCGGTAAGGTGTTTCCATTTCTGAGCACCATCACCATTCATAATCATTTCAATTTCAGGAGCACCATTGTACATTCCAAATTGTTGTGACGCATCAACAATGACATCTCCTTCTAATTCAGCTTTTCCATCTCTGTTTTCAACTTTTATAGCATAAAGTTGAATAAATTGCTGATTATCATCAAAAGGTTTGTATGCCCAAAGTAATTTGTATTTTCTTGGGTTAATAATTTCTTTAATCTCTGGTTTAGCTAAGTAGCTGTTTACTTTCCCTGTATCTTTTACAGCAACAATACCTACAACAGGTCCTTCAGCAAACATTTGTTGACCTTCCTCATTTTGGTAAGTAGGAATAGTCATAATAGCAAATAGCGGATTTTCTTTTACACTTTTTTGGAATAAAGCTAAAGAATCTTCACCCGTAGCATCATCTAATTGAGATAATAAATCGTTAGAAGAAGTATCTGTTTTTGTTGAATCATCACTTAATTGAGATAATAAGTCTTTTTCTTCTTCAGCTGGGGTTTCAACAGCAGGAGTTTCTTCCACTTTTTCTTCTGTCAAAGTGGTGTCTTTAACTTCTTCAGTTGCTGTTGAATCGTTAGTTTCTCCAGTTTTTTCGTCTTTGTTTAGCAATTTAGCTAATGTAGAATTGGCTTCTGCTAATAAAGGATAAAACTCATTGTTTTGGTAAGTAGTCCAAAATTCTAATTTAGCAGTTCCTTGTAATAACTGACGAACTCTTTCTTTGTTTTTAACCCCCGGTAATTCAACTAAAATTCTATCAGAGCCTGTTAAGCGTTGAATGCTTGGTTGGGCAGCTCCAAATAAACCAATTCTTGTTCTAATTACTTCAAAAGATTGTTCGATAGCAGCATTAGCAATGTCGTTAATAAACTCCAAAATTTCTTTATTTGAAGCTTTTGCAGATATTTTTTCTTTTGTATCTCTGTTGTAGAAATAGTCAGATAACTTTCCATTAGGACTAATCTCATTGAATGCTTCTTCAAAATAAGCAACAAAGTTGCCACCATTTTGCACTTGCAATTCGTTAGCTCTTTTAATAGCTTCATTAAAAACTGGGTCTTCATTATAGGAAGACAAAGCTCTAACTACTTCATCAACTTGTACTTCTAAGGTTACGTTCATACCACCTTTTAAGTCAAGACCTAAGTTAAGCATTTTAGCTCTTAGCTCACCGTAAGTATAGCCGATTACCGGATAAACTTCTTCAGAAGCCATAGAATCTAAATAAGCAAATTCAGCATCTGAACTTCCATTATGATACGTTTCTGCGTATTCTTTCGCATCGTTTTCTACATTTACAGCAAACCATGTAAGCGATAATGAGTATAAACTCGCTATAGCAAAAAGTATGGTAAACGTTGTTAATAGTCCTTTGTTTTGCATTTCTCTTTGTGTGTATTTTTGTTAAAAAATTATAAGCCTGCAAATATAGAATTTCAAAAACGTTTTACAAACATAAAATTCATTTCATTTAACTTTTTTTTATTTCACTAAATAAGCTTAAATTTGGCAAGGAGTTTAAAGGGTTTAGAAAGCATGAGTTTAGTCATTTTTTAATAAAATTAATAGAGCTAACTTAGCCTTTGAACAATAGATTTATCATTATTAGCATCGAATTATGAAAAAAATTACAACTTTTTTAGCACTTTTTATCTTTTTAGTGTTGTCGCTAACTTCAAAAGCACAGCTTACGATTAATAGATATGATTCTATTACTGTTTTAAATTTTAATAGCGATACGCTTTATCATGCATGGACAGGTGGCTTTAATTCTGCTCAGTTTTCAGAAATAGACTTGAATTTGGATGGAATTATGGATTTATTTGTTTTTGATAGAAGCATTAATCGAATGACTACTTTTATAAATCATGGGACACCAAACAAAGTAGATTATCATTTAGCACCAGAATATACCCAATATTTTCCTCAAGACATAAGAGATTGGGTATTGCTTAGAGATTTTAACTGTGATGGTAAAATGGATATTTTTACTTCTGGTGCAGGAGGAATTGTGGTTTACAGAAACGTTTCTACTGCTACACAACTTTTATTTACCATAGAAACTTCTAGCACGCCTTCTAATATTTTGTATTCTAATTATCAACCTGATTCACCGACACCAAGTATGGTGAACCTATATGTTTCATCTATAGATATTCCTGCAATAGAAGATGTTGATGGAGATGGTGATTTAGATATCATTACCTTTAGTATTTTGGGTTCTCAAGTAGAATATCATAAAAATTTAAGTATGGAAAGATATGGAGATTGTGATAGCTTAGATTATGAATTAAGAAATAAATGTTGGGGCTTTTTTACAGAAGGTGCTCAAAGTAATAATGTTATTTTAGATGATTCTTGTGGATTTAACATCAACAATCCTGAAAGAATTAGTGGTGGTAACAAACACAGTGGTTCTACAGTTATGATGATGGATGTTGACTCAAACGGATCTAAAGATTTAATTTTAGGAGATGTTTCTCACAACAATTTTGTATTGTTGTATAATTCAGACTCTTCTCCCAACTTTACTTCATCTCATATAACTGCGGTAGACACAGCTTTTCCTATGAATACTGCTAACACTACTCCAGTAGATTTATATCTTTTTCCTGCAGGGTATTATTTAGATGTAAATAATGACGGAGTTAAAGACTTTTTAGCTAGTCCTAATTGTTTTAATGGCTGTGAAAATCTAGAAAGTGTATGGCATTATGAAAATCAACGTTCAACGAATTTACCAGAATTTGATTTTAAAACAACAGCTTTTCTTCAAGAAGATATGATAGAAGTGGGTACAGGAGCTTTTCCAGTGTTTTTCGATCATAATGCAGATGGGTTAATGGATATTGTTATTGGAAATGCTGGTTATACTGCTTTGCAAACCAATCAAGGATTAATTTCTTCATTGTGGTTGTACGAAAATATTGGAACAGCTAGTAATCCGGCATATCAATTAATCGATTCTAACTATGCTGATCTAGCTAATATCAATTTAAATGTCGCTACCAATCAGCCAATGTTAAGGTTAGCTCCTACTTTTGGAGATATTGATGGAGATGGCGATGAAGATATGATTGTTGGTGGAGACAACGGAAAAATTCATTATTTTGAAAATATTGCCGGAGCAGGAAATACTGCCAACTTTGTACTTAATAAAGCAGAGTATGAAGGAATAGATGTAGGGTTATATTCAGTACCTCAGTTAATAGATTTGAATAGAGATGGATTATTGGATTTAATTATAGGAGACCGATTAGGTTTTGTATCTTATTATGAAAATACTGGAACAGCAACCATACCTTCTTATAGTTGGGTAACCTCTCAGTTAGGAGATGTTAAAACAAGAAGGTACGATGAATACAACGGAAATAGTACTCCTTTTATTTATGACGATAATGGCGATTACAAATTAATTGCAGGAGCTACTAATGGCTATATTTATTATTACGATAGTATTGATGGAAATCTTGGCGGAACTTTTAACTTGATAGATTCTATGTATTTAGGTATAAAACAAGGTGGATGGTCTTTTGTTAATGTTGCGGATATAAATAATGATACCGCTTTTGATTTAATTGTAGGGAATGTTGCCGGAGGAGTTAATTTCTATAAAGGAGATCCGGGAACAATTATAAGTGTTGATGATAAAGAAAGCATTTCGGATAAAATTAATGTTTACCCTAACCCAACTAACAACCAAATTACCTTAGATGTTGGTAATAATAGTTTAGAAAATGCCTCTGTAGAAGTAATAGATTTAATGGGAAGAACCATTTATCAAAGCAATTTAAATGCCTCTAAAGTAGTGATTAACCTTGATGGACAAAGTCAAGGAATTTATTTTGTGAAATTTGTGAACCAAACAGGCAGTGAAGTTATTAGGGTAATTAAAAAATAAAAAACTAAATGCGTAAAATTTGTCTACTTGTTGTTTTTGTATTTGTAATTGTTTTTACAACCAATTTATTTGCAGCTAAAAATATAGAAGTTCTTTCAAAAGTAGAGAATGTTGTAGTTTATCACTCCGGAGCTCTTGTGTCAAGAGCTTCTGATAATAAAGTGGGTGTAGGACTCTTTGAGTTAGAGTTTAAAGATATTTCTTCTAAATTAGTTTTAAATTCTTTTGTTATCAAAAATAAAGAGGTAACCATATTGAATAAAAACCTTATTAAGAAATTAAGTAAGGAGGAATTTTTTCAATTAGAAGACAGAAAAACTGCTGTAATTAATCAAATTAAATTACTAGAACAGAAATATGCTGAAGCTAACTTTATTAAAGAAGTAGATGAATTGGAAAAAATGTTAAGTTTCTATTCAGATAAGATTTTAGATTTAAATAAAGAACTTAGAAAAATTGATAATGCTATAGTTGAAGCTAAAAAATTAGATAGTGTTAAATTAAATAATGAAGATGCTGCTATTTTAAAAGTGCTTGTTTCAGTAGAGCAACAATTAACAAAGTCTTTACATTTTGAATATATTGTTGGAGGAATAGGTTGGAGTCCGTTTTACGAAATTGAAGTTGAAAACTCATCAAGCAAACAAATAGAGTTAAAATACATGGCTAAAATTATGAGTCAAACTGGTGAAAATTGGGAAAACATAACGCTTCAATTATCATCTGCATTTCCTTTAGAAAATCCAACAAAGCTTCCAAAACCTGAAGAACCATGGGTATTGAGTTACAGAACAAATCAAAATAATATTAAACAAACAGATAATTTAACACAAAATAATAATCAGCAAATAGCTAAATTAGAAGGTGTTGATTATCAGGATATTTTTGTGCCATCATTTTTGAAATTAAGAACGTTGAATGGAAAGTTTGCTATAAAGTCTAATAGCACGGTTTTTTCTTTTCCAATCATGAATATTTCATTGCCTGCCGAATATTCATTTTATGCTTATCCTAGCTTAGATAATGAAGTTTATCTTGTTGCAAAAGTTGCTGAATGGGATACATTAGGTTTAGTAGATGGTGTTGCAAATGTTACGTATAATAAAAATTCTGTAGGTAAAACCATATTAAAGTTTAGCGATTTTTCTGATACATTGTTGCTTTCTGTTGGTAAAGATAATAGTATTTATTTTAAAAGAGCGGAGATTGAAAACAAGAAATATGCTAAAGAAGTAACATTTGGCAAAAAGAAGAAAATAACTTTTGCTTACGAATTTCAACTAAAAAACAACAACCAACATGATGTTACTATTGAGTTTTTTGAACAAGTACCTATATCTCAAACAAAAACAACTAATGTTATTTTAGAACAATTATCAGAAGGTGTTCATGATGAAGAACAAGGAGAGATTAGTTGGAAAATTAACCTATCCCCGGGTAAACTTGTAAAAAAGCAGTTGATTTATACCGTTGAATACGAGGGGGGTAGTTTTAGTTTCTCAAAACGAAGTTCTGCAAGGTTTAGAACTATTAGTTGTCCTAGTTTTTAATAATATGTTCCTAAAAATAATCATCTTTTTAGTTATCAACTTTGCTGCATTAGGCATTGGTAGTTACTTTACAAGCACTGCGGTTACTGCCGATTGGTATCAAAACTTAAATAAAGCACCTTGGACACCTCCGGGTTGGTTTTTTGGCTTTGCATGGACAACCATAATGATTTGTTTTGCCGTTTTCATGGCGTACGTATGGCAACTCAACGAAAACAGAAACCTACTAATAGTTTTATTTGTGATACAATGGATATTGAATGTATCTTGGAACCCAGTCTTTTTTAAATACCATCAAGTTGCATTCGGATTATTTATCATTGTCTTACTTACGGTATTGATGGGTTATTTCTTCTTTGCTTATCTCCCTCAGTTAAAAGTAAAAACACTGTTGGTGTTACCTTATTTTATTTGGCTCCTCGTAGCGACATCACTTAATGCTTATATATTGGTTAGGAATTGAATCTAAAATACTATGATTAAAATAAATGGATCAATATTAAAAATAATACTAGTATCGTTATTTAGCTTACTAATATCGATGCTTTCTTATGGGCAAAAGCAAGAAGAATACAGGATACATTTAAAATCAATTGACACTACTTATTTTGAAATGCTCAAAGTATATGAGGATGTAAGGATGTATTATACTACCAATGCTAATTTGGCTATAGTACAAGCCATGATTAAAAAAGATAGCAGTCATTTAAAATTCATTTCTAACAGAAATTTATTACCACAAATAAAAAGAAAATTATGCGATACAACACAGGTTGTGTTTCAGGATAGTTTAAAAGGACTTGGAAAAATTCATTTTAAAATAAGTTTGGGGAAATTTGATGAAGTTGCTAATCAAATCACATTAGTAGAAAAGGAGGGGTATGGTTGTCGACTTATAAACGGAAAAAATCCTTATGGAGCAGATTTTTGTTATAGTATTACTAACGGAAAAATTCCTTATAAAGAAGATGAAATGCCTTTACCTTATGAAGAAATAAAAAGCATTGAGATAATCCTTAATGGAAATAAACAAACAATTCCAAAGGAGGTATATAACGATTTATTTGATTTTTACACATGTGAAGGAGAATATTCTAAACGTCAAATAGAGCTTTATTCTTCGTTAAACGGAGAATATATTTATTTATATATGTATGGAGGAAGTGCAGCCAGTTCTTATTTTACAAAATTAATTTTTGATAAAGAAGGGAAGTATATTACCCGAATAATAGCAGATTATCGTAATTTACTTGAAACACGCTCTTTTAGAGAAGGTTTTATAGGGTTTTAGTTAGTAGTGTTGGTATAAGTTTCAAGAATAGTACCCCACATCCTTTCCAAATGAAAAATATAGTCTTTACAACAAAGCTTAGTACAAATTAAGAGTTAACCTTTTCCCGTACCTATTATCTTTCCTAATTTTGCCACATGGTAAAAGCAAAATATCTATTTTCACTTATAATTCTTTTTTTATTTTCTCATGCAGTTGTCGGACAAGTACTCAACATTGAGCGGTTACGTTTAGAAAAAGATACAGCAACTTTCTTTAAAAGTAAAATTACTGCCGGCATGAATATCTATAACAGAAGTTCCGCAGCCAGCGAGCCTGTAAACCTTTTTGGTTATAATGTAGATGTAAATACCTTGTATTATCCGGGTAAACATGCTTTTATGGGCTTGGCAAAATTCGATTATTTAAAAGTTAATAATGAAGATTTTTTAAATTTCGGTTTTGTGCATTTTAGAGTTAATTATTTCAGAAAGAAAACCATTAACTTCGAAAACTTTGTTCAATATTCTTATGATAACTTTAGAGGTTTACATCCACGTTTGTTAGGTGGTGGTGGAATTAGATGGAATATGTTTAAAAGCAAATCATTAAGTTTGGTAATTGGAGTTGGAGCCTTGTACGAATATGAAAATTGGACACATCCAGAAACCAATCAAACTATTGAAATAGCCCTAGTAAAATCTTCCAATTATATTTCTTTTCGTTGGACAGCCAATGAGAATGTAGATATTAATTTTGTAGGCTATTACCAAACGGGCTACGATAGTGATATTTCGGCTTTTAGAAACAGAACAAATGCTTCTTTAATTTTAAATACAAAGATTGCCAAAAGAATATCCTTTGCTAATTCCTTCGATATCTCTTACGAACACAAACCCATAGTGCCAATAATTAAAACTATTTACACCTTTAAAACAGGCTTATCTATAGACTTGTAGATTGTTGACAAAAGTGGCTTCACAAGTGTTTTAAATCAAAAATCACCTTAAATAAGCTTATTTTTTAGTCAAAAAATTAAGTAGTTTTGACATTCGAGAGTATATACAATGTATAATAGAAATTAACTAAATGAAAATATCAGGATCTATCTATTCGGATAACAAAAGACCTTTAAAAGAAACCATTGCAGATTTAGAAGCTCATCAGGTAGATTTATTGCATGTAGATTGTAATGATGATATTCGTGTTTTTGATGATATTGCCGATATTAGAACATGGTGTAAACTTCCTATAGATTTACATATCATTACTAAAACGCCAGAAAAGTATTTCGATTTATTAAGAAAGCATCCTGTGGAATATGTAACTTTTCAGTACGAAGAGTTGCCTGTAGATTTTAAAATGCCTGCCGACATTAAAGGGCAAAAAGGTTTAGCGATAATTACACCAACTGATATTAGTGCTTTCGATAAGTTTAGCGATTTTGATTTCATCCTGATAATGGCAACTATTCCAGGACAAAGTGGAGGTGTTTTTGATCCTATTAACTTTAAAAAAATCAGAAATTTCAAACAAAAATATCCAAATAAAAATGTACATGTTGATGGTGGTGTAAATGGAGAAGTATCCTTTATTTTGAGAAATATGGGGGTACATACTTCGGTTTCTGGGAGTTTTTTGTTTAAGGCCGCTAGTGTCGGACAAGCATTGATGGATTTAACCAAACGAGAGATAGTTTCTCTTTTTAAGATAAAAGACTTTATGATTCCTCGAGAAGAATGTCCAATTATAGATATATCTGAACTTACGCTTAAAAATGTTTTAGAACAAATAACTTTTGGAAAGCTAGGCGTAACTTTAGTGGAGAAGAATAAAAAATTTGAAGGAATAATTTCCAATGCAGATTTAAGAAGAACCTTGTTGCAGAATTTAGACAATATTGAAGGAATGAATACGCAGGAAATGATTAATAAAACGCCTGTAACCATTTTAGATACAGCAACAGTAGATGACATGCTGAATTTAGTAAGAGAACAATCTTTTCCGGTAATGTATCTTCCTGTGCTAAATGCAGAAGGAAATGCTGTTGGAATTATTACTTTTGTAAACTTGATAAAAGGAGAAATATGATAATTCATTTAAATAAAAATATTAATGCCTCAACTGCTAGTCAGTTAGCTGAAAAAATTAAGGCTTTTCACATTCATTCTCAAGATAGAGAAGTATTAATTACTTCATCTTCTGTAAAAGAAGTACCCAATGATGTAGCTGCTTTTACCGAAAAGCACTGGGTGTTTGAAAACGATATGCAACTTGCTTCTAGAGCTTACAGAAGTGAAACTCGTGAAGTAAAAATTGGTAACGTTACCATTGGTGGAAACACAAAAAATACGTTGTTGATTGGCGGACCTTGTTCGGTAGAGTCTGAAGAACAAATTCAACAAAGTGCAGCATTGTTAAAGTCACTTAATTTAACCACCTTAAGAGGCGGTTGCTACAAACCTCGTACAAGCCCTTATAGTTTCCAAGGGTTGGGATTGGAAGGATTAAAATTATTAGTTAAAATGCGAGAGCAACATGGTTTGGCAGTTATTACCGAGGTTAGAGATGCCACGCATGTTGACGAAGTGATAGAACACAGTGATGTGATTCAAATTGGTGCCAAAGCCATGTATGACCAGGGTATTTTACGTGCATGTGCTAAAACTCGCAAGCCTGTTTTATTAAAAAGAGGTTTCGGAACAACATTACAAGAATTTGTTCAGGCAGCAGAGTTTATGCTTTCCGGAGGAAATGAAAACGTTATTTTGTGTGAAAGGGGCATACGTACTTTTGAAACAAAAACACGTTTTACTTTAGATTTATGTGGAGTAGCCTATTTACAAGAATACACTAACCTGCCTATTATTTTAGACCCAAGTCATGCTTTAGGTTACCGATACGGAGTTGAACGTTTGTCAAAAGCTTGTGTAGCAATGGGAATTGATGGCTTGTTGATAGAAGCTCATCCAAATCCTGCTGTTGCTAAGTCGGATGCCTCACAACAATTAACACACGAATCTTTTGCAGCGTTAAAATCAGCCATAGAACCTGTAGCTAATAGTGTTGGCTATAAAATTATATAATGAAAATCCTTACTCAAAATATCACCTCATTTTTAGCTCGAGAAAAAAAATCGTTGAATGATTTTTGTGCTGAATTTGCTATTGCCAACATCAATGAATTGTCTTTGGGCAATTTACAATTGTTTTGCACCAATAATCAGTTAGATCTTGAAAATATGCTTACCAGACCAATGTTTGTTGACAGGTCTAAGATGAAAGACATTAAATTATTGATTTTAGATGTAGATGGTGTTATGACTGATGCGGGAATGTTTTTTACAGAAAATGGCGACCAGTTTAAAAAATATAATGCTAAAGATGGAATGGCAATAATGGCGTTGCCAAAAGTTGGAGTTGAAGCAGGTATTATTTCATCGGGATACAAATTGGAAGTGGTAAAAGCTCGTGCCGAATTATTAAATATTAAACACCTATATGTTGGTCAAGAACCTAAGTTGGAAATTCTTAACCAATGGTGCGAAAAACTAAACATTACACTTGCTGAAGTAGCCATTATTGGTGATGATATTAATGATTTACATGTAATGAGAGCTGTTGGCTTTAGTGCTTGTCCTGCCGATGCAGTACTAAAAGTAAAAGAAACCGTTGATTTAGTTCTACAAACCAAAGGAGGCGATGGTTGTGTTAGAGAATTTATAGACTTTTATTTGTTGGACGAACCATTAACCAAATAAATGCAAACTAACGAAGGCAACCCGGAATTACTCATAGAATTGGTTAGAATGAAAATGCCTTTTGGAAAGTACAAAGGACGACTTATTTGCGATTTACCTTCATTTTATTTAGAGTGGTTTCAACGAGAAGGATTTCCCAAAGGTAAATTAGGCGTTTTATTAGAAACCATGCACGAAATAAGATTAAATGGCTTAGAACATTTGCTGGTTCCCTTGAGGAGAAGGTGATCCCCCTATCTCCTATTTCTAATTCATCCCCCAACAAGCATTACAAACACTTTTTTCAATTTCAATTTCAATACTGTCAGGGAGTTGATGAAAAAAATCGATACCTGTCATTTTCTCAACACTATCGATATTTACAATAAAGTTGTTTAATGGAAAAGTTGATTTTTCATTGGGTAAAATAAAGCCTATCGCTTTTGTAGTATTGCTTTTATACTCCAAAATAACTTTGTAATAATATTTCGGAATGCTCACCTTGTTTTCTCCAATGGTAGGCAAACTATCTTCTAAAACAGGACCTGTAACCACATAAATGGTATCGTATAGTTTAGCCCAATCTCTAACTTGTTCTTCTAATTTTTTCCAAATACCTCTGTTAAAACTAGGCGTTTGCGGACTCATATTGCTATAAAAAAATGAACAACTCATAGCCTCTGCTGACCAAGATAAATCTCCAGCCGGAGCTAAATGTCCTCTGTCAAACCCTGAACCTTTGTAGTCGGTTGATGTTGCTGAACCGGTAAGTACTTTTGGATCAGGTCTGAAATCATCAGATCTATCCACTTTTTTCAATGTTTCTGCTTTTGTAAATTCATAAGCCACCCATTTAGCTTGTTCGTGTGTTTCGCTATATACCAGACGAAAGCCTGTATGTTCAATAATTACTTCATCATTTGCTAAACTAGGAAGCTCCAATAAACCTATTTTAATAAAACTACTTGATGTAGCAATAATAGTATCTTTTGTAGTTGCTAATGTATCATTTACAGGTAAAGCACTTGAAGTGCCTTGATTTGGAACATCTATTGTTGTATTGTCTGTATGATTATAAAAAGCAATCAAAACAAATGAAAGTAAGATAACAACCAAAATGATGGACAAGATAACAATGGTCTTTTTCATTGACTGTTAATTTATCCAACCTTTACCACAAAATAGTTTTTCTTACCTCTTTGTAAAAGCAAGTAGTTGTTATTGATTAAAAATGAAGCATCAACCACAGTATTTTCGTCAACTTTACTTTTGTTAACACTAATAGAATTTTCTTTTAATGCTCTTCTGGCTTCACCATTAGAAGTTAAAAAGTTGGTTTGAGCTGCTAATAATTCAATAATAGGAATACCATTATTAAAGTTGCTTTCAGGTATTTCTGCTTGAGGAACGCCTTCAAAAACGGCATTGAATAAATTTTCAGGTAATTTTTTTAATCCCTCAACCGCTTCATCACCAGTTTTAAATAAAATTTCAGAAGCATTTACAGCAGCATCATAATCTTCTTGCGAGTGGACTCTAACAGTAATATCTTCAGCTAACGATTTTTGTAAAATACGCAAGTGAGGAGCTTCCTCATGTTGTTTGATAAGGTTATCTATTTCCTCTTTTGGTTTTAGCGTAAAAATTTTAATGTAATTTTTAGCATCATCATCAGAAGCATTTATCCAATATTGGTAAAAGGCATAAGGCGAAGTTTTCTCAGGGTCTAACCAAACACTTCCTCCTGCTGTTTTTCCAAACTTAGTTCCATCAGCTTTTTTTATTAATGGGGTAGTTACAGCAAAAGCTTCGTTGCCCGACATTCTTCTAATCAATTCTGTTCCGGTAACAATATTTCCCCATTGATCCGATCCACCTAATTGTACTTTGCAATTTTTATTCGTGTTTAACCAGTAAAAATCATAGCCCTGCACCAGTTGGTAAGAAAATTCAGTAAACGACATGCCCGATTCTAACCTGGTTTTCACAGAATCTTTACTCATCATGTAATTAATAGTAATATGTTTACCTACATCTCTAATAAAGTCTAAAAAATTCATGTTTTTAAACCAATCGTAGTTGTTTACCATTTCTGCAGAGTTTGCTCCACAATCAAAATCTAAAAATTTTGACAATTGTACTTTTATAGCTTCTAAATTTTGTTGCACTTCATCAGGAGTCAATAAATTTCTTTCTGCAGACTTACCTGAAGGATCTCCTACCATTCCTGTAGCTCCACCAATTAAAGCAAAAGGTTTATGTCCTGATTTTTGCAAATGAACTAAAGTCATAATCTGAACTAAATGCCCAATGTGTAAAGAATCAGCAGTCGGGTCAAACCCAATATAAGCCGAAGTTACTTCTTTCTTAAATTGTTCTTCAGTTCCCGGCATCATGTCGTGAACCATTCCTCGCCACTTTAGTTCTTCAATAAAATTCATAAGCAAAAGTTTGTTTTTTTAAGGAGACAAATTTAGCAATAAAAGCGAAAGCTTAAGAATAAAAAAACTTGATTTGTCGATAAAACGAACTCATTAACCTCATTTAACGTTTTTCGGACAAAAGTCTAAAAAACGGATTGTATCTTTGCAAAAAATTAATTGAAATCTCTTTGAAAACGAAAACCCTAAAAAAGAACAAAGTAAATGTAATTACATTAGGTTGTTCTAAAAACTTATTCGACTCGGAAGTAGCAATGACACAGCTTAAAGCCAATGGTTTTGAGGTGGAGCACGAAGCTGAACAAGACGATTCCGAAATTGTAATTATTAATACTTGCGGATTTATTGATAATGCCAAACAAGAATCCATAGACACTATTTTACGATATGCCGAAGCTAAAAAAGAAGGTTTTGTAGATAAGTTATACGTTACCGGATGTCTTTCCGAACGTTATAAAGATTCTTTGGAGAAAGAAATTACCGAGGTAGATGCCTATTTTGGGACGAAAGAATTACCAAGATTATTAAAAACGCTAAAAGCCGATTACAAACACGAATTAATTGGCGAAAGAATTATTACTACGCCTAATCATTATGCGTATTTAAAAATTTCCGAAGGCTGCGACAGAGCTTGTTCTTTCTGTGCTATTCCGCTAATGAGAGGAAAACACGAATCAGTGCCCATAGAACAATTGGTGGAACAAGCTAAAAATTTAGCTAAACAAGGCGTTAAAGAGTTAATTTTAATTGCTCAGGAACTTACTTTTTATGGGTTGGATATTTATAAAGAAAGACGATTATCAGACTTGCTTAATGCATTATCAGAAGTAGAAGGAATTGAATGGATAAGGTTACACTATGCTTACCCAACAGGCTTTCCGATGGATATTATTGAAACCATGAAAAGCAATCCGAAAGTATGTAATTACTTAGATATTCCTTTACAACATGCTTCAAACAATATGTTAAAAGCCATGAGGAGAGGAGCTACCAGAGAAAAAACTACTCAGTTAATAAAAGATATCAGAGCTATTATTCCTGAAATTACCATTAGAACTACTTTCATTGTTGGTTTTCCAGGTGAGACACAAGAAGATATTGAAGAAATGAAAGCTTGGATACAGGAAATGCAGTTCGACAGATTGGGCGTTTTTACTTATTCTCATGAAGAGGATACCCATGCTTATCAGTATGAAGATACACTTACGGACGAAGAAAAAGAAGCTCGTGCTGAAGAAGTAATGGCAGTACAACAACAAATTTCACTTAATCTCAATGAAAAGAAAGTAGGAAAAACATTTAAAGTACTTTTCGATAGAATGGAAGGTGGTTATTTTGTTGGTAGGACTGAATTTGATTCTCCTGAAGTAGATAATGAAGTGTTGGTGGATGCTGCTGAGTATTATGTGAGAATAGGAGATTTTGCTAATGTTAAAATTACTTCTGCCGGAGATTTTGATTTGTATGGAGAAGTGGTTTAATGTTCTAATTTTTTAATATAACAATGTACCAATTGTTTAATTTGAAGTTAGATTTTAATTGGAAGTCAACCTAGAACCGAGAACTGATAAACTGTTAACTAAATGAACAAACAAACAATACCCTATTCACAAACAACATTTTTTTCTTCGTTAATCAACGATTATTTGACTGATGATGAAAAATTACACCCTTTTATTAATCATAATTGTTCACTTCAAGCTTTTGCTGACGCCATTGCTGAACGTAAACAAACTACCATTAACCGAGAGTTGCTTACTAAACAACTTCATCATCAATATAAAGGTTTACCATTAAGTGATGCTGTTAAAAAAAACATAGAGCAATTAAAAAATAACAACTGCTTTACCGTCACTACAGGACATCAGCTGAATTTATTTACAGGTCCTTTATATTTTCTTTATAAAATTATTTCGGTTATAAATTTAGCTAAAACGCTTAAAGCTACTTATCCAGAAAATGATTTTATTCCCGTTTTTTGGATGGCAACAGAAGATCACGATTTTGAGGAAATCAACCATTTTAACTTGTTTAATGAAAGGTTATCCATACAAAAAGAAGCAGGAGAAGATGGAGCGGTTGGTAGATTAAGTTTAACTAATGCTCCACATGTAGCTCAACAATTAGAGGAGCTGCTTGGCGATAGAAACGGTGGCGATAAAATTGTGGAACTGTTTAGACAGTTTTATACTAGCAATAATAATTTTACACAAGCAACAAAAGCCTTGGTCAACCATCTGTTTGGTGAATATGGTTTAGTAATTATTGATGGTGATGATGCTGAATTGAAAAAAAGCATGATTCCTTATTTTGAGCAAGAATTAGTAGCACAAAAGAACCACCAATTTATAGAAAAAACTACGCAGCAATTAACTGATTTAGGGTATAAAAGTCAGGTTACACCACGAGAAATTAATTTGTTTTATCTTGACAACAACCTACGAGAACGAATTGTTGTTGAAGATGAACAATACAAGGTATTGAATACCAATTTAAGTTTTACCAAAGAAGAAATCCTTACGGAATTAAACAATCATCCCGAAAAATTTAGTCCGAATGTAGTAATGCGACCACTTTATCAAGAAGTGATTTTACCTAACTTGGCTTACATAGGTGGAGGCGGAGAGCTGGCTTATTGGTTTCAGCTAAAAGACATGTTTAATGTAAACAACGTATTTTTTCCTACGTTAATTTTAAGAAATTCTGTGTTAGTAATAGATGCAGGAAGTACTAAAAAAATGCAAAAATTAAGCTTGGAAGTCCCACAATTGTTTGAAGATACAGAAGAACTAATAAAAGAATATGTTACCCAACATGCCGATATTAATTTAGCACTTTCCCAACAAAAAGAACAACTTGCTAAACTGTACGAAACTATCGAAAACAAAGCTGTTCAGTTGGATAAAACATTGCAAGCAGTGGTAAATGCAGAATTGCAGAAAGCTATCAACGGTATTAATAATATTGAAGCTCGTCTGTTAAAAGCAGAAAAACAACGTGAGGAAGTTGCTGTAAACCAAATTAGGAGCATAAAAGATAAACTTTTTCCAAATGGTGGTTTACAAGAGCGACACGATAATATGAGTTCCTTGTTACTTTTTTACGGAATGGATATTATCCCAACTTTAATGCAGCACCTTCATCCGCTAGATAAAGAACTGGTAGTTTTGGTTGATGAAAGATAAGCGTCCATATGATCTAACTAAAGTAGATTTTCCAACACATAAAAACCAATGGTAAATAGTAACCTCACTCTCAAAATTTTCTGGTAAGGCATAAAATTATTTAGAATCTCTGCTTGTTTATCAAAAACAACCTGAAAAACACTTAACAACTAATTTTAGATTGCTAGTTCGGTAGAATTAAGCTAAATTTGTCCAAAATTTTCTATATGACATTAATAAAATCAATTTCAGGAATTAGAGGAACTATAGGCGGCATGCCTGATGAAGGCTTAACCCCTTTAGACATTGTAAAATTTACTTCGGCTTTCGGAGCTTGGATAAAAAAAAGAGCAAATAAAAAAGAGGTAAGTATAGTAATTGGTAGAGATGCTCGTATTTCGGGAGAAATGGTGCAGCATTTAGTTGTGGGAACCTTGCAAGGTTTAGGTATAAACGTGATAGATTTAGGTTTGAGTACCACACCCACAGTAGAAGTTGCAGTAACTATGGAAAATGCTTCGGGAGGAATTATTCTTACAGCTAGCCACAATCCTAAACAATGGAATGCTCTAAAATTACTTAATGAGAAAGGAGAATTTATTTCTGCTACTGATGGAGAAGAAGTGTTGAGAATGGCAGCAGCCAATGAGTTTGAATATGCAAATGTTGATGAATTAGGAACATATTCAGTTGATAACACTTACTTAGATAAACATATACACGCAGTGATAGATTTACCGTTGGTAGATGTAGCTGCTATAAAAGCTAAAAACTTTACCGTAGCAATAGATTGTGTGAATTCCACTGGTGGAATCTTTTTGCCACCATTATTAAAAGCGTTGGGTGTTAAAGAAGTAATTGAATTGTTTTGCGATCCAAATGGTATTTTTCCTCATAATCCGGAACCATTACCGGAAAACCTTACAGAAATAGCTTCTGTAATGAAAAAACAACAGGCAGATGTAGGTTTTGTAGTTGACCCAGATGTGGACAGGTTGGCAATCGTTTCAGAAGATGGAGAAATGTTTGGTGAAGAATATACGTTGGTTGCTGTTGCTGATTATGTGTTGCAAAATCAGAAAGGAAATACGGTTTCTAACCTATCTTCAACAAAAGCATTGCGAGATGTTACTGAAAAACAAGGAGGTGTTTATTTTGCTTCGGCAGTAGGAGAGGTTAATGTAGTTGAAATGATGAAGAAAGAAAATGCCATTATTGGTGGCGAAGGCAATGGAGGAATTATTTATCCTGAATTACATTACGGTAGAGACGCTTTGGTAGGCATCGCCTTATTTTTAACACATTTAGCTAAAAGTAATATCACTTGTTCGGAATTAAGAAACAGTTATCCGAATTATGTGATGTCAAAAAATAAAATTGAGTTAACTCCCGATATTAATGTTGATGAGCTATTGATTCAGTTGCAACAAAAATACACGGATAAAGAAATTAATACCATAGATGGTGTTAAAATTCATTTTGATAACGGTTGGGTGCATTTAAGAAAATCGAATACTGAACCTATTATTAGAATTTATGCTGAAAATACAACTAAAGAAAAAGCAGACGAATTAGCTCAGCAGATTATTAAAGATGTGGAAGGAATGGTTAGATTGGTTTAAAAGTTTAGGGAGGTTATAAGAATAGAGTAACAATTAATGAATAACAAATAAATGAAAGTATATTTAGATAATGCCGCAACAACTCCAATGGATGAAGAAGTTATTGCGGCAATGATTCCTGTAATGAAAGAGAATTATGGAAACCCTTCTTCTGTTCATGCTTTAGGGAGACAATCTAGGGCTATAATTGAAAAAGCCAGAAAGCAAGTTGCAGGGTATATTAATGCTGCTCCGTCAGAAATTTTCTTTACCTCGGGAGGAACAGAGGCAGATAATATGGTGTTGAGAAGTTGCACTGAAGATCTAGGTGTAAATCATATTATTACCTCTACTATTGAACATCATGCAGTTATAGATACTGCTCAGTGTGTTGAAAAGCATAATAATATTAAATTGAGCTTGGTCAACATTGATGACAAAGGCTACATAGATTTGAGCCATTTAGAGCAACTGCTTGAAGAAAATAAAGATAAAAAAACTTTAGTTTCTTTGATGCATGCTAACAACGAAATTGGCAATTTATTACCGCTTAAAAAAGTTGCTGAAATCTGTAAAAAATACCAAGCTTATTTTCATTCTGATACAGTACAAACAGTAGGGCATTACCCTTTTGATGTTAGAGAATTAAAAATAGATTTTATGACTTGTTCGGCTCATAAATTTCACGGACCAAAAGGAACAGGATTTTTATTTGTTAACTCAGACTTGCAGCTAAAACCAATAATTACAGGAGGGGCTCAAGAAAGAAATATGCGTGCAGGAACTGAAAATATTTATGGTATTGTTGGATTGACTAAAGCCATGGAAATTGCCCATAAAGATATGGAAAGCCACGAAAAACACATTAAAGGATTAAAGCGTTACATGGCTGAAGAACTTAAAAAAGTGTTGCCAACCATTGAATTTAATGGAGATCCTTTAGGAGATAGTTTGTACACGGTTTTAAACGTTCATTTTCCTCATTCAGATATGGATGAAATGTTAATCTACAACTTAGATATTGAAGGGATTTGTGTTTCTGGAGGTAGTGCTTGTTCATCAGGAAGCTCAGTAGGTTCGCATGTATTAAGTGGATTGGGAATTAATCAAGAGCAACCTTCATTGCGTTTTTCTTTCAGTAAATATAATACTAAAGAAGAGATAGATTATACCATCAATGTGATTAAAGAACTATTTGGAAAATAATTAAAAAGTAAAAAAATACAAACCATAAATTCAGATACATGAAATTTTTTATAGACACAGCAAACTTAGACCAAATTAAAGAAGCACAAGATTTAGGTGTTTTGGATGGCGTAACCACTAACCCGTCATTAATGGCAAAAGAAGGAATAACAGGTTATGATAACATTATGAAACATTACAAAGCCATTTGTGATATTGTAGATGGAGATGTTAGTGCTGAGGTAATTGCTACAGATTTTGAAGGGATAATTAAAGAAGGAGAATTTTTAGCATCATTACATCCTCAAATAGTGGTAAAGGTACCTATGATTAAAGACGGAATTAAAGCTATTAAATATTTTTCTTCAAAAGGAATAAGAACCAACTGTACGCTTATTTTTTCAGCAGGACAAGCACTGCTAGCAGCTAAAGCTGGAGCAACTTATGTATCTCCATTTATTGGTAGGTTAGATGATGTTTCAACCAATGGAATTCATTTAATTGCTGAAATAAGAATGATTTATGACAATTACGGTTACGAAACTCAAATTTTAGCTGCTTCAGTTCGTCATTCTATGCACATTATACAGTGTGCTCAAATCGGTGCCGATGTAGTAACTAGTCCGCTAAGTGCGATAACTGGTTTGTTAAAACACCCATTAACAGATAGCGGTTTAGCACAGTTTTTAGCCGACCATGCTAAGGGGAATAAGTAATTTTGTTAGTTCTCAGGTTTAAGGTTTGAAGTTTTAGGATAAAAAAGTTAATGGTTATACGTTAATAGTTAATCGGTAACCAACTATGAACTGATATGCCGTGAACTGATAACAATTAACTATTAACGAATAACAAATAACTCCAAAACAATGCTAATAAAAATTTACCCAGAAAATCCTGATGAAAGAAGAATACAACAAGTAATTGATGTGTTAAAGAAAGGTGGTGTAATTGTTTATCCAACAGATTCTGTTTACAGTATGGGGTGCGATATGGCAAATAAAAGGGCAGTAGAGAAGATGGCTCAACTGAAAGGAGTTAAGTTAGAAGAAGTTAATTTTTCATTGATATGTTATGATTTGAGTAATATTTCAGAATATACTGTTCAGTTTGGTACTGATATCTATAAAATGATGAAAAGAGCACTTCCTGGACCATATACTTTTATTTTAAATGCCAATAAAAACATTCCAAAATTGTTTCAATCTAAAAAACAAACCATTGGTATTCGTGTGCCGGATAATAACATTGCCCGAACAATTGTCAACCAATTAGGAAATCCTATGTTGTCAACTTCTGTGCACGATGATGACGAAATTTTAGAATACACTACCGACCCAGAGTTAATTCACGAACGATATGATGGACAAATAGATTTAGTTATAGATGGAGGTTTTGGAAACAATGAAGCTTCAACAGTGATAGATTGTACAGGAGAAACACCAGAAATTCTTAGACAAGGAATTGGCGAAGTTGATTTTTAGGTAAAACTTCATTGCTTGTAATTTAAATTTTCCGATTTTAATACATTAATTTTACCAATCAATTTAAAATATAAAAAATGAGTTTATTAGTTATAGGAACAGTGGCTTTTGATGCTATTGAAACCCCTTTTGGAAAAACAGATAAAATTGTTGGTGGTGCTGCTACCTTCATTAGTTTATCTGCTTCAAATTTTGTTAAAAAAACCAATATCGTATCTGTTGTTGGTGGCGATTTCCCTAAAGAAGCAATGGAAATGTTACAAAAACATAATGTTAATTTAGAAGGATTGGAAATCAGAGAAAATGAAAAAACCTTCTTTTGGTCAGGTAAATATCATAATGATATGAATACAAGAGATACCTTGGCTACAGAGTTAAATGTATTAGAAACATTCGACCCTAAAATTCCAGCGAATTACCAAGATTGTGATTTTTTAATGTTAGGAAATTTAGCTCCAGCTGTTCAAAAGAAAGTAATTAATGGCTTACATAAACGTCCGAAATTAATTGTAATGGATACCATGAACTTTTGGATGGATATTGCTCTAGATGAATTAAAAAGCACTATTTCTATGGTAGATGTATTGTCTATTAATGATGAAGAAGCTCGTCAACTTTCAGGTGAATATTCTTTGGTGAAAGCCGCTCAAAAGATTTTGGCTTTAGGACCTCAGTACTTAATTATTAAAAAAGGAGAGCATGGAGCTTTATTGTTTGATAAAGAAAATGTATTTTTTGCTCCGGCATTACCATTAGAAGATGTTTTTGACCCAACAGGTGCTGGAGATACTTTTGCTGGTGGTTTTATTGGTTATTTAGCAGAAACAGGCGATATTTCTTTTAATAATATGAAGCGTGCTGTAATTTATGGTTCTGCAATGGCTTCTTTTTGTGTAGAGAAATTTGGAACAGAAAGATTAGAATATTTAACACAGACTGAATTAGAAGATAGGGTTAGTCAATTTATCAATTTAGTTCAGTTTGACATTAGCTTGGTGGATGGAATAAAGGTTTGATGTTATATGCTTATTGCTTGAAGTCATACATTATATTTTCGATTAAAATATTTCTCCATCAAATGGATGAACTATTTTTCAGATTTCTTCATTTTCCTGTCCTACATATACAAAATCCCTAACTTTTTTGCGTTTCTTTGCAATTAAACGCTACCAAGAAGTTTCATGAAGCAACCATCAATAAATCAAAAAGATATACATCAGTTATTTAATGATTTTAATCAACTCAATGTTTTAATCATTGGTGATGTAATGATAGATGCCTATTATTTTGGCAAAGTTGATCGCATTTCTCCTGAAGCTCCTGTGCCTATTGTGGCTGTGGAAAAGAGAGAAAATCGTTTAGGAGGTGCTGCCAATGTAGCCCTTAATGTACAAGCATTGGGTGGCAGCCCTATTTTGTGTTCCGCCATAGGCAACGATGAAGATGGTGCTGCTTTCGAGCATCTGCTTACCTCTTCACAACTTACTGCTAAAGGATTAATTAAACTCGATAATAGAGTAACCACCGTTAAAACTAGAGTAATTGGCAATAACCACCAATTGTTACGAGTGGATTCTGAAACAGAAACACCACTCAACAACCAAGAGAGCAATACACTTTTTGATGTTATAAAAAATATCATTTCTACAGAAAAAGTAGATGTTGTAATTTTTGAAGATTACGACAAAGGTGTTATTACCCCTACCCTTATCGAAAAAATAGTGGAACTTTGCAACAGCAAAAATATCCCAACAACTGTAGATCCAAAAAAGAAAAACTTTATGGCTTATAAAAATGTTACTTTATTTAAGCCTAACCTTAAAGAACTGAGAGAAGGATTAAATTTAGATATTAAAACTTCTGATTTGAATAGCATTATTAATGCTTTGAAATTGTTGCATGAAGAACTAAACCCTACTTCAACCTTAATTACTTTATCAGAACATGGCATGTTAATTTTCAATACTTCTTCTCACCAACATATTCCTGCTCATTTAAGAAATATTGCAGATGTTTCTGGTGCCGGAGATACCGTAATTAGTGTAGCTTCATTATGTTTAGCTTTAAAACAACCTAATGACGTTATTGCTCAAATTGCCAACCTTGCTGGAGGATTGGTTTGCGAAAAAGTTGGCGTTGTACCAATAGACAAAAACATTTTATTAAAAGAAACTTTAAACCACTTAGCTGAATGACCGTTATTCCTTACAAAGAAAAACAAGAAACCAAAAAAGAACAGGTGGCTACCATGTTCAACAATATCTCGCATAAATATGACTTTTTAAATCACTTTTTATCGTTGGGAATTGACATTCTTTGGAGAAAAAAGGCCGTTAAAATGTTGGCTTTTCATCAGCCTAAAAAAATATTGGATATTGCTACAGGAACTGCCGATTTTGCTATTGAAGCGTTAAAATTAAATCCTGAGGAAATTATTGGAATAGACATTTCTGAAGGAATGTTAAATGTAGGTAAGGAAAAAATTAAGAAGAAAGGTGTTGATAATATCATCAGCTTAGAATTTGGTGATTCTGAAAACCTACGATTTGAGACTGCTTATTTTGATGCTTATACCGTTGCTTTTGGTGTAAGAAATTTTGAGAATTTAGAAAAAGGGTTGACAGAAATGTTGCGTGTGTTAAAACCAAACGGTACAGGAATAATTTTAGAGTTTTCTAAACCAAGAAAATTTCCGATAAAACAACTGTATAATTTTTACTTCAATAAAATCTTGCCAGGAATAGGAAAAATGGTTTCTAAAGATACTGCTGCTTACACCTATTTACCTGAGTCGGTGTATGCTTTTCCTGATGGTGAAGATTTTGTACAGCTACTCAAAAAAATAGGCTATAAAAATGCAAAAGCAACCACCCTTTTATTTGGAATAGCAACAATTTACAAGGCAAGCAAATAATTTTAATTAGATTCCGTTATGTTTACCCAATAACAAAAAAGAAACGAGTGAAATCTATAAAAATCATATTAATTCTACTTTTCACCCTTTGTTTTGTTGATGCTGATGCACAGACATACAACAAAAGAGAGCATACCAAAAACTTACCTAAGTTTGAGAAACGCTTTATGCACTTTGGTTTTTTATTAGGCTATAACATTGCCAACTTTGTGGTTAAAAGAGACCAAACAGACTTAACTTTCAACGATTCTCTAATGATTTTGGAACCGAAAACCGCACCAGGCTTTAACTTAGGAATTATTTCAGAATTACATATGGGCGATTATTTCGGTTTGAGGTTTACACCCAACTTAGCTTTCTCCTCCAGAAGTTTAATTTACACTTTTGAGACCATGAAAGGTGTTGAAACTTACCAAAAAGACATTGAATCTACTTTGATTAATTTCCCCTTAAACATTAAATATAAATCTGTAAGACTAAATAACTTTAGTGCTTACATTATTGGTGGAGCTGCCTATACTTTAGATTTAGCTTCTAATGCCGATGCCGATAATTTTTCTACCAAACTAAGTGATATTATTGTAAAACTAAAACGAGATGATATTGTAGGACAAATAGGTTTTGGAACAGACTTTTACTTGCAGTATTTTAAGTTTGGGATAGAACTAAAAATGTCGTACGGATTGTTTAACCTACTAGAAGATGATGGTACTGCACTCTCTACTCCTATTGGTCAACTGCGTTCTAAAATGTTTTTGCTTTCTTTTACTTTTGAAGGATAAAAAAAACTGCATTTCAGATTTTAATCTTCCATGCAGTTCTTAATTACGGTGTAAACTTTCACATTAAAAACCACCGCTTTTTTTTATAGATTAATAATTACTCCACCATTTTTAAGGCTTTTAACTCTTCCAATTCTTTAGAGGTGATGCCTTCAATATCATCACAATCTAAGCAGGTTAATCCTTGCTCTAACATCACCCATTTTCTACCAACCATTTTCTTATCATAGGTATTAGTAAAGTTGTCTATATCATAAATTAGCTCTTTGGTAGATTTATCTAAATAAATGCTCTGATAAAGTGGTAAATACACCGTAATTTCTACTTGCTGACCTCTAATCTTATGTTCTTTATTGGTAGCTAAATAATCAGGAAAAAATAGTATCGAATCATTAAGCTGATGAACATAGTTAATCGCTTTAGCTTTGTTCAGTGCATCTTTCGGGCTTTTTCCGTGGGAAGAAAAATTAGTGGTTATCATCATGCTGTCGTTTTTACTTCTTTCAACAGATAGTTCCACAAATCGTTGATACATCATATCTCCTTCAATAGAAATACTGGTAAATTTATCTTCTAAAACACCTTGTCCCGGCATTTCTGTAATGTTAGTTTTAATTACATAAGTGTTAAAATCAGGCGAAATAATTTCTGTTTTTTCAAACTCTTCTTCGGCAGACATTTCTACAGCTAACCTCGTTCCTACCATAAAGGCTAAAATGGTTCCTACTACCAACAATCCTACAAAGGTTAATCCAACACTGTAGTGAGATCTAACCTTAAACAACATTCTGATAGACAGAAAAATTAAACCTATTACAGGCACGCCAATTAATAAAAATACAGCTATAGATGCCAAATAAAATTGATCTTGATTTACAAAAATCAAATTAAAAAAATCTTGTGATGCCATGGAATAAACGCCATCATTAGAAATTGAAAATATTGCTGTAGAACCAAAAAGTAATGCTAATAAAACTACCAACATAAAAGTTCCTACAAACAAGAAAGCAATCCCTAACACTTTCCCGAAAATATTGAAAACAGCTGTAAAGAAACTAGCAATTGCCATTACAATATTCTCTAACACTGTTCCTGCTTTTGATGAAAACTTGTTAGTATCAACATTTTGTAGTTTTTCACCTACTTTTTGAGCTTCAGATTCAAAAGCTTTACCAATATTTTTAATATTGATAGGTTCTCCACGCATTTTTAATTTTTCAGCAGTGGTTTTAGCTTCTGGCATTACTATCCATAAAATAATGTAAGTTAGAATACCAAAACCCATAAAAAATGCAGCAACAAAAAACAGTCGGATCCAAACAGTATCTAAGCCAATGTAGGCACCTAATCCGGAAGCTACACCTCCTAAAACTCTATCATCAGGGTCTCTAAAAAGTTTTTTATCCTCTCTTTTTCTGTGCGTTTTTTGAGCAGGAATTTCTTCCTCTTCATCTGTTAAATACTGCTCAGGTTCTCCCATAATAGCGATTACTTTATTTACATCTGCCATTACAATTACCTGATTTTTATCATTTTGAGCTTCAGCAAAAATTTCTGCCACTCTAGCTTCTATATCAAGCATGATTTCTTCACGCTCTTCAGAATTATTGAAATAGCTTTTAATGGTATTTAAATAGACTTTAAGCGCTTCATAAGCATCCACTTCTATATGAAAAACTATTCCACTTATGTTTATTGTTAATGTTTGGTTCATGATTGTCGTTTTGAAAGTTTGTTTTTATTTTTTAGTTGGTTTTCTGGTAATTTCTACAGCAGCTACAAGGTCGTCCCAAGTTGTTGCTAATTCTTCTAAGAATTTTTTACCTTTATCAGTAAGTTGATAATACTTTCTGGGTGGTCCTGATGTAGATTCCTCCCAACGATAAGAAAGCAAATCGGCATTTTTTAATCGAGTTAAAAGCGGGTAAAGTGTTCCTTCTACTACTATTAACTTTCCTTGTTTTAATTGCTCAATTATCTCTGACGGATAGGCTTCTCCGTTGTTGAGAATAGAAAGAATGCAATATTCCAGCACTCCCTTTCTCATCTGAGCCTGTGTATTTTCTATGTTCATATTAAACTATTTTAATTTTTATATTAATGTGGTAAACAATACCTTTTTCAAGTACACAAATGTCTTCTCCCAATAATTCCAACTGTTGTTTTACATAAGCTGTAACTTCTTTTTTGTTTCCAGATATATTTAGCACTTCAATTTGGCGATCGACATTTATCTTAAATTCTACTTTTACCACTCCGCTGTTAGATTGCTTTTTTAAACTTTCCGGCAATTTTAAATTATTTTCTAATTTATCTTCTAACAAACAACTGTTATCGTCATTCTTGATGGTGGTAGCATTTGCTTTAGTAGTTATTAAGATACTACTCATTAAAAACATGGCTACCATTATTACTTTTTTCATCTTTTAATATTTTTTTAAATGTTATACAAATTAATTTACATTGCAAAGATATATACAAAAACTAATACTATGCAATACAAAGTAGTGTAAAAAATGATAACAAACTGATTATCAATAAGAATAATTTTTAAATTATTTTTTTGAGGGGTGAAAAAAGAGTGTTTTTTGCTTGACTTTTATTCTCTTTAGGTGGTAAATTTTGTCAAAAATCGTGTGTTTTTGGATGAAAAATCAACTTTTTAACTCCTAAGTAATTTAAGTACTACTTAACTAATACTTGTACTTATCTTTCCAATTTTCTTTAAGAAAATTCCTGATGCTACTTTCTTTAGCATTATTGCCCGGCTCATAAAATTTAGTGTTTTTAATATCATCAGGCAGGTACTCTTGTTGAGCAAAATTGCCCTCATAGTTATGTGAGTACATATAGTTTTTTCCGTAACCTACTTCTTTCATTAATTTTGTTGGGGCGTTTCTTATATGTAGCGGAACAGACAAATTTCCTGTTTTTTGAACCAATGCTTGGGCTTCATTTATGGCCATATAGGAAGCATTGCTCTTAGCTGATGTAGCTAAATAAATGGCTGTCTGCGATAAAATAATTCTAGATTCGGGCATACCAATTACATTTACTGCCTGAAAACAATTGTTGGCAATTACTAAAGCTGTAGGATTTGCATTTCCAATATCTTCAGAGGATAAAATCAACAATCTTCTGGCAATAAATTTAGGGTCTTCGCCTCCTTCTAACATTCTGGCAAGCCAATAAACCGCTGCATTGGGATCACTACCTCTAATGGATTTAATAAAGGCAGAAATAATATCGTAATGTTGGTCGCCTGTTTTATCGTAACGCACTAAATTTTGCTGAATAATGTCCATTACCAAATCATTGGTGATAGGCGTTTTATCATCAGGCAAACTGTTTACTACAATTTCAAGGGTATTGAGTAATTTTCTGGCATCTCCTCCCGATAATTGCAACAGCGTTTCGTATTCTTTAATATTTATCTTTCTTTTTTTGAGGTATTCATCTTGAGTAAGAGCAATATCTATTAATTCCAACAAATCTTCCTTGGTTTGTTCTTTTAAAATATAAACTTGGCAACGCGATAAAAGAGCTGAAATTACCTCAAAAGATGGATTTTCTGTTGTTGCTCCTATAAGTGTAATAATGCCTTTTTCTACTGCTCCCAACAAAGAATCTTGCTGCGACTTGCTAAATCTGTGAATCTCATCAATAAACAATATCGGATGATTCGTGCCAAAAAACTGTTGCGATTTAGCTTTATCTATTACCTCTCTTACCGCTGCTACACCTGAATTAACTGCACTAAGGGTATAAAAAGGTCGTTTGGCATATTGAGCAATAATGTTAGCTAATGTTGTTTTTCCTACACCCGGTGGTCCCCAAAAAATCATAGAAGGAATAGTTCCCATCTCTATCAGCTTACGCAAAGTACTTCCTTCGGCAACAAGGTGCTTTTGTCCCACATAATTCTCAAAAGAATTGGGTCTAAGTCGTTCTGCTAATGGAATAGATGGTTGCAACATGTTCTCTTTAACTTTTTACAATTCAATACTTACCGGACAATGGTCTGAACCATCAACTTCCATGTGTATGGCAGCCGATTTCACTTTTGGTAAAAAGGCTTGACTAACCAAAAAATAATCTATCCTCCAACCTACATTCTTAAAACGAGCCCCCCCCCTATAACTCCACCAGCTGTACATATCTTTTTTTTCAGGGTAAAAGTATCTGAAAGTATCTACTAACCCTGCATTTACAAAGTTACTCATACCATCAATCTCTTGTTGTGTATAACCAGCACTTTTGTTGTAATTAGCAGCAGGTCTAGCTAAATCTATGGCTTTATGAGCCACATTAAAATCTCCACAAACAATTACAGGTTTTTTGCTTTCTAATTCTTTCAAAAAGTTAAGAAAATGAGCATCCCAATTTTGTCTATCACCTAATCTCGATAAATCTGTTTTAGAATTGGGAACATACACCGTCACCAAATAAAAATCATCAAACTCGGCTGTAGTAACTCTTCCTTCTTTATCGTGTTCTGTTTGGTTAATATCAAAAAATACGTTTATAGGTTCTTTTTTAGTCAAAATAGCTGTTCCCGAATATCCTTTTTTTTCAGCAGAATTAGAATAAATATGATAACCTTTTAATTCCGCTAAAGCCTCTTGTACTTGTTCATCTTGAGCTTTAGTCTCTTGCAAACACAACACATCAGGCTGATATTCATCAATAAATTCAAAAAAATTCTTCTTAACGATGGCTCTAATACCATTTACATTCCAAGAAATAAGTTTCATTTTAATAATTAGTTTGTGAAGTTAATTCTATTATTTTTGTTGTTCAAATCGACATGATTTTTTTATTTGTAAAATTACAGAAACAAATGAAAAAATTATACGGAGATTACCTGTGACATTTTATAAAATTATTATTTCACAGGAAAATTATTCAATTTAAACCTTAAAACCATGAACGCACACGAAATTGATTATAAAATATTTGGCGATGACATGCAATGTGTAGAAATAGAACTAGATCCTCAGGAAACAGTTATTGCCGAAGCCGGAAGTTTAATGTATATGGATTCCAACATTAAAATGGAAACTATTTTTGGTGATGGCAGCAGTCAAAACCAAGGAATAATGAGTAAGTTATTTTCGGCAGGAAAAAGAGTATTAACAGGCGAAAGTTTGTTTATGACTACCTATACCAATCAGGGAATTGATAAAAGACATGCTACTTTTGCTGCTCCTTATCCGGGAAAAATTGTTCCTATCGATTTAAAAACTTATAACGGTAAAATTATATGTCAGAAAGATGCTTTTTTGTGTGCTGCTAAAGGAGTAAACATTGGCATTGAATTTCAGAAAAAATTAGGCACGGGATTTTTTGGTGGTGAAGGTTTTATTATGCAAAAATTAGAGGGTGACGGATGGGCGTTTATGCATGCCGGAGGAACTATTATAGAAAGAGACTTACAACCCGGTGAAGTACTTAATGTGGATACTGGTTGTATTGTAGGGTTTACCCAAACCATAAATTACGACATTAAATTTGTTGGTGGCATTAAAAACACCTTATTTGGTGGCGAAGGTTTCTTCTTCGCTCAACTTTCCGGTCCGGGTAAAGTATGGATTCAGTCCTTACCTTTTAGCAGATTAGCCGATAGAGTATTAGCTTCAGCACCAAGTTATGGAGGGAAAAGCAAAGGCGAAGGAAGTATTTTAGGTGGTTTAGGAAGAATGTTAGATGGGGATAGTAGGTTTTAGGAGAAGATTGGAGATTATTCATTAACCGCAAAGACACGAAAGTTTTCGTAAAGAACACCAAGAAAAAAGCTTTTAATTTATTAAACCACAAGTGTGTACGCTTGAGGTAGCGGGAGATTTATTTAAATCTAACTATTATAGTTTCAAATTACCAATCAAAATATAATCTGTTTCACTGGAATTATTTTTAACCAAAGTACCTCCAATAGTCAACTGCTTTTTTTTAATTAAAGTTTCAAAGTTATCACCTTGGTATCTTGGTTAAGCAATCATTGTATTACTCCTGAATTTCTGTCCTCTAAGTGATTTAGTCAATGATATTATTAATTGATTATCCTTAACATCAGTTATCCGTCCAGTCACAATTCCTTGTTTCCAATCATACGGTTCATTAACTCGTATCGAAATCATCCTATTTTTTAAATCCTCTGGTTTCATATCTTGCAGTGTGTTTCCCAAAATGCTTGCTAACAGACCCCATGCGTGGACACTTGAGATAGCGGAGGGAAGATTTTTTATTAATAATATTCCAAACGATATTCAATTTTATAAGATATTAAACCGAATAAAACAAGATGGTTCTTTCTAATTATTTTCTCTAGATTACCATCTATATTGTAAGTATACAATTCTTTGAAATCAATAGAACCGAATAGTCTCCAAAATAATGATCTTTCTATTTGTTTCACCTTACTAAGTTGTCCTAAATTATTGTAAAAATATTTAGTTTTTGATGTATTCTCAATCTTTTTTGTCAATCTATTTTTTATATCATAATAATATTTAATTTTCTCAGTAGTAAAGTATAGTTTTGTTTCTGTATCAGTTACATTTCTTTCCTCTATAGTTATTTTATTTTTGATTTTTAAATTCTGATAATTATCATACTTATAATATTGAATTATTGTATCTACAAAGTTTCCATTAGGTACTTGCTTAATAGTTTTAGTAACCTGTCCATTATCATAATAGTAATTCTTCAAACTTGATGAATTTCCAAAAAACAAGTCATTTGTGGTTTGAGATTCTAATGTAATTTTATTAGTACTGTTAAACGAGTATTGAATTGTGTCATATCTGCTATTTTTTTTAAAAGTAGTATTGTGTTTATTGATATTCGAATAAATTATTTTTCTTTTTATTTGACAGTCTACTCCATAGTTGTAATTAATAAGTATTGAATCAGGTTTAAAAATACTATCACTGTAATATTTAATTTCTGAAATTAAATTATCACAATTATCATATAAGTAATTAATTATAGTTGATGAACGATTAAAGAGAGGAAGTTCTGTTTTTATTTTTAATCCTTCATTATTATAAACTTCTATCGTTTTATTAGTTGTTTGATTATTTTTTCTGTCTTTCCAGTTAAGAAAATTCTTATGTATTTCTCTATAAGTCTTGTTAGGTGCAATATCAAAATGATTAGGGTAAAAAAAAGCCTCATCTTGTCCGAAAGCTAATTTTGTAATTATTAAAAAAATAAATATTAGATTTTTCATTCCATATTATTAACCCAACAACTAAACATATGCTATTTTCTTAATTTATAGCGTATATTTTATCTCTGTTGTTTTATATCTCTTCAAAAATATAAAAATTAGCCCATTAAACAAGAAATTAATTTCAACACAAATTTCAACACACGCAAAAAGTATCTCGCAAAGACGCAAATTTGTTAATTGTAAAAAGTTATTTATTGGTTAATCGGAAACCCCGACCTTTGATTTTTTACTTCTTTTGTATCAAGACAAAAGAAAGGCTAAAAAACAAATAAGATTCCCGATAATTTTTACGCTACACTCCAAAATTTCGAGAATGACGGTTAGAGGTGGTTTAGGAGTTTATAAGGTTAAAAGTTTAGAAGATTAAAACTAACTAAACGCTACAATTAACAAATAACTATTAACTAAAAAGGCTTTGTGCGTTGGGAAAGTCCAACTTTGAGGCTTTTAAAGATAAAATTGAGCAAATCGTTATTATTTTGATTAAAAAAACTATTTTTGCAACCCTATAAAAAACAAGAAAACAAAATGGCAAAAAAGAAAGACGAAAATTCGGAAGTAATTGTTGATGTTCAAGAGGTTTACAGTAAAACCGAGAACTTTGTAGAAAATAATAAAATGCCTATTACCGTTGCATTAGGTGCAATCATATTGGTAATTGCAGCTTTTGCTTTTTACTATAAAGTTTACCTTCCACCAATAGAATCTGAAGCACAAGAAAATATGTTTTGGGCTGAACAACAGTTCGAAAGAGATTCGTTAAACCTAGCTATTAATGGCGATGGCGGAACAAACATGGGATTTATTGAAATCGTTGAAACTTACAGCGGTACAAAATCTGCCAACTTAGCTCACTATTACTTAGGTATTGCTTACAGAAATATGGGCATGTTTGAAGATGCTATTTATGAATTAAAAGAATTTAGCTCTGATGATGTAATTATTAGTGCTGTTGCTTTGGGTGCTATTGGCGATTCATACATGGAATTAAATGATATTGAAAATGCAGTAGATTATTACGAAAAAGCAGCTAAGAAAAACAGTAATAAACTTACTTCTCCTATTTATTTATTTAAAGCAGGTATAGCTTACGAAACTTTAGGCGACTATGCTAATGCGGTTAAGAAATACAAAGAGATTAAAAAAGATTTTGCTGAATCTACTGAAGCAAGGGATGTAGAAAAATACATCGCTAGAGCTGAAACGATGAGTGCGAAATAAGCAATTTAATTCCCTAAAAACGTAACAACATTATGGCAACTGTTAACAAAAACTTATCAGATTATGATGCTACATCCATTCCTGATGGTGCTAGCATGAAAATAGCTATTATTGTTGCTGAATGGAACGAACAAATTACTCAAGGTTTACTTAACGGTGCATACAATACCCTTTTAAAACATCAAGTTGCTAAAGAAAATATTATTATTCAATATGTTCCGGGAAGTTTTGAATTACCATTAGGAGCTCAAACACTATTAGAAAAAACTACCTTAGATGCTGTAATTTGCTTAGGAAGCGTTATTCAGGGAGAAACCAAACATTTCGACTTTGTTTGTAATGCTACTGCCTTAGGAATTAAAGATGTGGCTCTGAAATACAACAAACCTGTTATTTTTGGAGTACTTACCGATAACACCATGCAACAAGCCATAGATCGTTCTGGTGGAAAACATGGTAATAAAGGCGATGAAGCTGCCATAACTGCTTTAAAAATGGTAGCTTTCCAAAAAGCCTAAATTTATTCCATGAACTATCCTTCGGTAATCCTCAAAAAAGACAAAGAAAAATCTATTGAAAGAAAACATCCTTGGGTATTTTCAGGAGCTATTCAAAAAATTGTTGTGGACACTACTCCACCCGAACCACTTACTGATGGTCAGTTGGTAAATGTTTTTGATGAAAACAATAATTTCCTAGCCACAGGACATTTTCAAGATGGAACCATTGCTGTTAGAATTATAAGTTTTACGCAAGAATCTATCGATGATGATTTTTGGTTTAAACGATTAACCAATGCTTTTGAACTTAGAAAAGCAATGGAATTAACCGAAAATTCTGCTACCAACATTTACCGATTAATTCATGCTGAAGGAGACCAACTACCCGGATTAATCATAGATTTTTACAATGGTACAGCAGTTATTCAATCTCATTCAGCTGGAATGCACTTTGCCAAGCCACAAATTGTTGCTGCTTTACAAAAAATTTATGGCAAAAAGTTATTAGCCATTTACGATAAAAGTGCTGAAACCCTTGAAAAACAAACTGACCTAAAAATTGAAAATGGATATTTATACCAAGCTGAATATCCGAAATTAATTGGCACAGAATACGATTGCAACTACCATTTAGATTGGGTTGAAGGACAAAAAACAGGTTTTTTTATCGACCAAAGAGAAAATAGAAAACTATTGGGAGAATTGTCTAAAGACAAATTGGTGTTGAATACTTTTTGCTATTCAGGAGGTTTTTCTGTTGCTGCATTAAAAAATGGAGCCAAAGCAGTTCATTCTGTTGATAGTTCTAAAAAAGCAATTGAATTAACCGATAAAAACATTGAGCTAAACCAACTTACTAACCATCAATCTTTTGTTTCTGATACGCTTACTTTCTTAAAAGAAAATAAAGAAATTTACGACATCATTGTGTTGGATCCTCCTGCTTATGCTAAACACAGAAAGTCTATGCACAAAGCTGTTCAGGGTTATAAAAGACTAAATGAAATGGCATTAAAAAACATGAAATCTGGTGGGTTATTATTCACTTTTTCTTGCTCTCAAGTCATTAACAGAAAGTTATTTTACGATACTATTATGGCAGCAGCCATTAGCTCACAAAGAAATGTTAGGGTATTGTATCATTTATCTCAACCTGCCGACCATCCAGTAAACATTTTCCATCCCGAAGGTGAATACTTAAAAGGATTGGTATTGTGGGTGGAGTAAAAGCCCCCTAAATCCCCCGAAGGGGGACTTTTCCATCACACAAGCCCATCAGTACTGTCATTCTGAACAAAAATTTTCATTCCGAAGTATGAGGAATAGAAAAATAAAGTGAAGAATCTTATTTTTTATTGACTTCTACATTCAATTTAAAATAATAATTTCTAAGCAACAAGATATCTATAGACACATCCTACATTCATGTTATTTTCTTAAATTTACATTCCTAAAACTAACTGAATGTTTATCAAAAGAATATACCTTTTACCTTTACTATTCTTATGGCTATTAAGCTTTAGTGCTTTTAGTCAAAAAAATAACCATTTAAATAATACCCTTATTTTTAAGGTTAAAGAACAGTACAGAAATATTTGTTTTAATGATAAAATCAATCACCCACAGTTTGCCAACATCAGCACTCAACTAGGAACAACTAATCTTCAAAAAATATTTCCAAAAAAAAGCAAAGAAGACCATCCTAATTTTATTGACTTATCGCTGATTTACCAACTTACATTTAATGCTCAGTTAGTTAATATTGAAACCGCTATACAGCGAATCGCAGCCTCTAAAATAATGGAGTATGTGGAACCTTATTACTTACCCGAATTGACTTTTACTCCTAATGACACGCTACTTTCTCAACAATATTATCTTAATTTAATTGACGCTTTTAATGCGTGGAACATCAATCAAGGAGATACTTCTATAACCATTGGTATTACTGACACAGGTTGGGAACCAGCACACCCTGATTTAATTTCAAAAATTAAAATTAATTATGCCGACCCTATAAATGGAATTGATGATGATAATGACGGCTACATTGATAATTACTACGGTTGGGATTTGGGCATGAATGACAATAATGCTCTTTTTGAATCTACCTCGCACGGAGTAGCGGTAACAGGAATTGCTGCTGCTGCCACTAACAACACTACCGGAATTGCAGGAGTAGGCTTCAACACTACATTCTTGCCTGTAAAAATTTCTAATGCTGCGGGGTTTTTAACGCACGCTTATCAAGGAGTCGTTTATGCCGCAGATCACGGTTGTTTTATCATTAATTGCTCTTGGGGAAGCTATGAAAACAGTCGCTTTCAGGAAGATATTATTAAATATGCTCAAATAAACCAAGGCTGTTTGATAGTTGCTGCAGCAGGAAATGACAATTTAGAAACACCTTTTTATCCTGCAAGTTATGATGGTGTACTAAATGTTGCTGCTACCGACCAAAGTGACATTAGAAAAAACAACTCCAATTTCGGCTACCATATTGATATTGCTGCTCCGGGAGAAATAATTTTCACCACTGTTGGCAACAACTATGGTACTAACAGCGGAACTTCTATGTCTGCCCCTATAGTTGCTGCTGCTGCTGCTATTGTAAAAAATGAATTTCCTACCTATACCGCTCAACAAGTAGCAGCCCAACTTAAAGCTACTACAGATGACATCAGTACACAAAATCCATCTTACATCAATAAACTTGGTACAGGTAGGTTAAATCTTTTTGATGCGTTAAACAACACAACAGCACAATTTGCAGATATTACCAACAAAAACATCACCGACAACAACAATAATTTGTTTAAGAATGGTGATACACTTCGAATTATTACTGAACTTACCAACTTTTTAAATCCTATTAATGGCATTAGTGTAACACTCAGTTCTTCCTCACCTTTTGTAAACATTATTAATAATATAAACAGTTTTCCCAACTTAAACATGCTCGATACTGCCAGCAATTACATCCAACCATTTACAGTAGAAATTCTTTCGGGGGCTAACCTCAACGAAAATATTTTATTTCAGGCAACTATAAGCAACGGCACTTTTTCTTACAACCATTATTTTAACCTGCTTATCAACCCCGATTATATACATTTAGAGGAAAACCTTATTAGTACCACCATTACCAGCAAGGGTAAAATTGGATTTAATGATAATAACAACAATGTTGGTAGGGGCTTTATATATAAAGGCAAACAATTGCTCTACGAAGCAGGATTTATGATTAGTGATGGCTCTACAAGAGTTTCAGACCCTATTAGAGGAGCAAGTGGTTTCGACCAAGATTTTGGAAGTATTTTTAATGTGGCTTACCATCCGCCTTATGTTTCTGCTTTAGATTTAGTTAGTTTTATGGATGATTTACAATCGCCAAACCCCATGCAAGTTAGTATTAAACAACTTTCTTATGCGTACCCAACTTCTCCAAACGACCATTTTGTAATTGTTGTGTATGAAATTGAAAACCAAAGCGGAACAACACTTAACAATGTATATGCAGGAATTTTTGCCGATTGGGACATTCTCCAACCAAGTGTAAACAAAGCAGGAACAGACCTCAGCAGAAAATTAGGCTATGTTTATGTTCTTGATAATGATTCTTTATATGCAGGAATAAAACTCTTAACCACCGACAATCTAGTAGCACATGCAATAGATGTAAACGGAAGTGGTAGCAGTATAAACATTAATGATGGTTTCACCACCTTAGAAAAACATACTGCCCTTAGCACCAATATTTTATTGGCAGGTGGTTTTAATGGTGATGATGTAGCTCATGTTATTAGTGCTGATAACTTTTCGATTACTCCAGGTGGTAAACATATAGTGGCTTTTGCTTTATTGGCAGGAGATAACTTGTTACATCTTCAACAAAATGCCGATGCTGCTCAAACACAATTTAATACTGATGCACTTACCGTAAACGAACTTAACAATACTGCTGATTTGGCTATTTATCCAAATCCGGCTAAAGAAGAACTTACAATAGTTGGTTTGCCTCTAAATAAAAAAAATACTTTTTTTATTACCGATATCAGCGGAAAAGTACTAATTGAAAAAACCGATAACTTCACTAATCGTATTGTTATTAAATCGCTTCCTGCGGGAATTTATTTTTTAACTATTCATGCAGCAAACAAACAACAAGTGCTGAAATTTGTAAAAAATTAAACACAAATGGACAGAAAAGAACATTGGCAAAACATTTATACTTCCAAGCAATTAGATGAAGTAAGCTGGTATCAGCCAACTCCCAAAACTTCTCTAGAACAAATTACCAAACATTGTAAAGATAAAAATGTTGCCATTATTGATGTTGGTGGTGGCGATAGTTTTTTAGTAGATAATTTATTAACGTTAGGTTACACCAACATTACGGTATTAGACATTTCTGAAGCGGCTATAAATAGAGCGAAAGAAAGATTAGCCGAGAAAGCCAATAAGGTAAAATGGATTGTTGAAGATGTTACACTTTTTAATCCCACAGAAAAGTACGATTATTGGCACGACAGAGCTGTTTTTCATTTTTTAACCGATAAAAAAGATGTAAAAAGCTACCTTAATTTGGTAAACAATACAGTAAACAAAAATGGCAAGATGACTATTGCTACTTTTTCTGAAAATGGTCCTAAAAAATGTAGCGGCATTGAAATTCAACAATACTCTACAGAAAGCCTTACCACTACTTTTAACCAACATTTTAAATTAGTAGAAAGTTTTTATATCGACCATCCTACTCCTTTTGATACCACGCAAAACTTTGTGTTTTGTACTTTTGAGTATTTGTCTTAATAATTAAAGAATATAATTGTATAATCGATTTTACTTAAATAGTTTTTTCTTAAGTAAAAAAGTCCAAATCAGATAATAATTACTGTAGTTATTGAGCTTAAAAGCCAAAAAACAAAAGTTATTGCTATAATTGGATTTCCACATAAAACCTCAGTTTCACTTGGTACTCGATAAAAATAACGTGGTAAAATGAAAAAATTAGCTAAGAATAATATAACGAAAACAATGTAATCGGGTATATTCATTTTACCTTTTGCATTAAGGTAATATAAAGCTAAATGTATTATTGATAATATAAAAATTATTAGTAAAATCATCATATATATTTCTCCAAATATAGAAAAAAACTAATCTACTGTTAATAATCATACTAAGGTTTCTAATAATTTTGGAATGAGCTTAAAGCTTATGCTGAATTATTTAAAAAATATGTAGTTTTGAATGATAATAAATCCTTATTAAAAATTAAACAAATGAAAAATAGATTATTAGCACTTGCAACAGCTTCATTCTTAATCTTAGGCTGTGCTGAAATGACCAGCGTTTTAGAAGAAGTAAACAAACAAACTACTGGAGAAGCTCCATTAACCAATGGTGAAGTTATTGGTGGTTTAAAAGAAGCTTTAACCGTTGGAACAAATAAATCTACTGACTTAACTTCTAAAATGGATGGTTTCTATAAAAACCCTGAAATCTTTATTCCTTTTCCTCCTGAAGCCATTAAAGTAAAAGAAAAAGTAATAGCGTTAGGCATGGAAAATCAAGTAAATGACTTTGTGTTAACGCTTAACAGAGCTGCCGAAACAGCAAGTAAAGAAGCTGCTCCAATTTTTATTGATGCTATTAGAAACATGAGTATTTCTGATGGTTTTGCTATTTTAAAAGGAGAAGACAATGCTGCTACCAACTACTTAAGGGAAAAAACTTCTGCTCAACTAAAAATAAAATTTAATCCAATAGTAAAAAATGCTATTGAACAAGTGGAAGTAACTAAATACTGGAATCCAATTATTACCACTTACAACAAAATTCCTTTTATTGAAAAACAAAACCCTGATTTAGAAGATTACGTTACAACAAGAGCAATGGAAGGTTTATTTTTAATGATACAAAAAGAAGAAGCGAATATCAGAAAAAATCCTGCTGCTAGAGTAACTGACCTTTTGAAAAAAGTATTTGGAAGCTAATTTATAAAAACAATATCAAAACAAAAAATGAATAACCCTTGGAAAACACTTGTAAGTCAATTGAAATATGATAATAACTGGATTAGTGTTACCGAGCATCAGGTTATAAATGCAGGAGGAAACAAGGGAATTTATGGAACTGTTCATTTTAAAAATTTAGCCATTGGTATTATTCCATTAGATGAAAAAAATAACACTTGGTTGGTTGGCCAGTATCGTTATCCGTTAAATCAATACAGTTGGGAGATTTGTGAAGGTGGTGGAAAATTAGATATTCCACCTTTAGATGCTGCCAAAAGAGAATTATTAGAAGAAACAGGTATTACTGCAAAACAATGGAAGCCATTATTAGAAATGCACCTCAGTAATTCAGTTTCTGACGAGTTAGGAATTATATATATTGCTAAAGACTTAACTTTTTCTGCTCCACAACCTGACGAGGATGAAGTACTTCAACTCAAAAGAGTAAGTTTTGATGAAGCTTTTAACATGGTAATGAATGGAGAAATTACCGATAGCATTTCTGTCGCAGGAATTTTAAAAACCAAAATTTTATTAGATAAAGGAGAACTTTAAAAATAAATTTGTCTTTAATGTTTAAAACCAAAAGAGATATTGTTTTTACCATTTTAGCAGGTATCTTTATTACCAATGCTGTTGTAGCAGAACTTATTGGTGGAAAAATCATTCAATTAGGTCCTTTTATTATGAGTATAGGTATTATTCCATGGCCAGTAGTATTTCTTACCACTGATTTAATCAATGAATATTATGGAAAAAACGGAGTTAAAAAACTGACTTTTATTACCGCTTCGTTAATTGCCTACGCTTTTGTTGTATTATTTTTCTCTATCAATATTCCCGCTGCCAAAGGCGTTTCCGCTGTCACTGACGAGCAATTTCAGGCGGTTTTTGGACAAAGCATGTGGATTATCTTTGCCAGTATTGTTGCTTTTTTGGTTTCTCAATTTGTAGATGTATTTATTTTCTGGTTATTAAGAGATAAAACTGGTGGAAAAATGATTTGGCTAAGAAGTACAGGTTCTACCGTAGTTTCTCAATTAATAGATACCTTTATTGTTTTAGGCATTGCCTTTTGGCTGACAGGTAAAATGAGTACCAGTGAATATGTAAATGCAGCACTTACAGGCTACACCTTTAAATTAATTATTGCGATAGTATTAACTCCTCTCATTTATTTAGGACGCTATTTAGTAAACAACTACTTAGGCAAAGAACTTTCCGACCAATTAATAGAACAAGCGGTTGAGAGTTCAATAAAGGAGTAAAAGGATTTATTACTTCCTTAATCAAAATTTTGACTTCATTTTCTATTTGCCTGATGCAAATGAAAGTTGAAAACACATGTAAACGACAAAAGCCTCAGAGTTCTAAGGCTTTTGTCGTTTATTCTTCTAAATTCTTCTAAATAGAAACTCCACCATACATCACTAAGAAAGCAAAAATAACTCCTGGTAACCAAAAGAAAAGGGTTAATAATAAATCTAGCCAAAAATTATTAGTAATAGTTCCTTCATATAAAAACACACCTAAAGGAGGTAAAAATATACCACATAAAATCAATACTAAATCATGTGCTTGTTTTGATTGAAAGTTATGTTTAGCAATGTTTTCTCCCTTAAAAGCTTTATTAGCATCATTCATTTTAGAAAAATCTATAGTTCTATTGTAACTATTCCAATTATAATCTGATTTACTTTTTAATGTTTCAAAAGCTTCTTTTTCAATTATTTCAGCTGAAGTTTCTACAGTACTTGCTAACTGATTGTTTTCAGTTATAGTTGTAGAGAGATTAATTTCTTCAGTGATAGAAACTGTTAGCGTAATTTCTTCATTTGATTTTGATTCAATTTCGGCTAATTCGTAAGTGTTTTCTCTTTGTTTAATTTTGTCATTATTGTTTAGTTTGTTTTCTTTGAAGTTTTTAAGGTATTTTCTTTTAGAAAACTGACTTACAACTGCATTTTCAGAGCTACAAGACATAAACATCTGACTTCCAATAAAAATTAGACTTAATCCTATAATAATCTTTTTCATAATATATATTTTTTGTGAATACTTTATAAAGGTAACACTTTAACTAACGTAATTTGCTTGTCTAAGGTTATTTATTATTTAATCTTTTACCTCTTCATAATCTACATAATCACCAACATTATCTGTGTCAGGTTTATGTGATTTATTGGTAGGTTTAATTTTTATTTCACCTTCTTTTTGTTTGGCAAATTCTTTAACTTTTTCGCTATCCATAAAATTGTTTTGTTGCTGAAATTGTTGTGTTTTTTTATCCACCCAACTCTTCAAAATTATAGGAAATAAAAATCGAAATAAAAACTTGAATGCATAGTAAACAAGTACAATTATGAGTATAGTGCGTAGGATTTGCATAAAACAATAGAAAGTAAAAAAGTTAGAGATTATAAAATTCTCACATGTTTAAATTTACACATTTAAATTATTTACTTAAATATAAATTTCGTTCAGCATAGATATCTCTAAAGAACTTGTCTTTTAAGCTATCAATAAACCTTATGGCTTCTCCTGTAGATTTCATTTCCGGACCTAATTCTTTGTTCACATTAGGGAATTTATTGAAAGAAAATACTGGAATTTTTATAGCGTAACCTTGTTTCTTAGGATTAAAAGTGAAATCTGTTACTTTGGCTCCTAACATTACTTTAGTTGCATAATTGACATAAGGTTCATCGTATGCTTTAGCAATAAAAGGAACCGTTCTAGAAGCTCGAGGGTTAGCCTCAATTACATAAACCACATCATCTTTTACAGCAAACTGAATGTTTATTAAACCAACTGTTTTTAATCGCACAGCTATTTTTTTAGTAATATCTTCTATTTGAGTAATAATTAAATCCCCTAAGTTATAAGGAGGAAGTACTGCATAAGAGTCGCCAGAGTGAATACCTGCGGGTTCTATATGTTGCATCACTCCAATAATGTAAACATTTTCTCCATCGCAAATAGCATCTGCTTCTGCTTCAATAGCACCACCTAAAAAATGGTCGAGCAAAATTTGATTGTCAGGCATAGACTTTAAAATATCTACTACATGATGTTCTAATTCTTCTTCATTGATAACAATTTTCATTTTTTGCCCACCCAATACATACGAAGGACGAACTAATAACGGGAATCCTAATTCTTTAGATAATTGCAATGCTTGTTCAGCACTTTCAACTACTCCAAATTCTGGATATGGAATGTTTAATTCTTTTAATACATTTGAAAAACGTCCTCTATCTTCAGCTATATCTAGTGCTTCAAAAGAAGTTCCTATAATTTTAACTCCGTATTTTTCTAGTTTTTCAGCTAATTTTAAAGCAGTTTGCCCACCTAACTGAACAATAACTCCTTCGGGTTTCTCGTGTTGAATAATATCATAAATATGTTCCCAAAAAACAGGTTCAAAATAAAGTTTATCTGCTGTATCAAAATCTGTAGAAACAGTTTCTGGGTTACAGTTAATCATAATGGTTTCGTAGCCCATTTCTTTGGCGGCTAGTACTCCATGTACACAACTGTAGTCAAACTCTATTCCTTGTCCTATTCTGTTTGGTCCAGACCCTAACACAACTACTTTCTTTCTGTCTGTAACTATAGATTCATTTTCATCTTCAAAAGTAGAGTAGTAATAAGGTGTTTGAGCAGGAAACTCAGCTGCACAAGTATCAACAAGTTTGTAAACTCGTTTAATGTTCATTTCGTTTCGTTTGGTATATACTTCACTTTCCAAACATTTTAATAAATGTGCAATTTGTCTATCTGCATAACCTTTTTGTTTTGCCTCATACATTAAGTCTTTTGGCATTGAATCTAACGTATAGGCTTCAATTCTTTTTTCAAGTTTTATAAAATCTTCAATTTGTCTTAAAAACCAAAGGTCAATTTTTGTTTTATCGAAAATGGTTTTAAAAGGAATCCCCATCTTAATAGCATCATAAACATGGAAAAGTCTGTCCCAACTAGGGTTTTCAAGGCTTTTTAAAATAGCATCTTGGTTAGTCAATTCTTTTCCGTCAGCTCCTAAACCATTTCTATTTATCTCTAAACTCTGACAAGCTTTTTGTAAAGCTTCCTGAAAAGAACGCCCAATACCCATTACTTCTCCAACAGATTTCATTTGAAGTCCTAAGGTTCTATTAGCTCCTTTGAATTTATCAAAATTCCATCTAGGTATTTTTACAATAACGTAATCTAGCGTTGGTTCAAAATAAGCTGAAGTAGATTTAGTAATCTGGTTATCTAATTCAGTAAGGTTATAACCGATAGCTAATTTTGATGCAATTTTTGCAATAGGATAACCTGTTGCTTTTGATGCTAAAGCGGATGAACGTGAAACCCTTGGGTTAATTTCTATGGCAATAATATCTTCTTTTTCATCAGGACTAACAGCAAATTGCACATTACAACCTCCAGCAAAATCTCCAATAGAACGCATCATTTTAATTGCCATATCTCTCATTCTCTGATATGTGGTATCAGATAAGGTCATTGCTGGAGCAACTGTAATAGAATCTCCTGTATGAATCCCCATTGGATCAAAGTTTTCAATAGAACAGATAATCACAACATTATCATTTTTATCTCTCAACAATTCTAACTCAAACTCTTTCCACCCCATCATCGCTTTATCTATCATTACCTCATGAATAGGAGAAATATGTAAGCCTTGATTTAATAATTCATCAAATTCTTTTTCATCGTAAACGATTGCAGCTCCTGCTCCTCCTAAGGTATAAGAAGCTCTAATACATAAAGGAAATCCATATTCTTGAGCTACTTTTTTTCCTTCTAAGAAGGATTTTGCAGTTGTTTGTGGAGCCATTGGAACACCAATATCTTCCATTAATTTTCTAAATGCTTCTCTGTTTTCTGTGATTTCAATAGCGGCAATATCAACACCTATCATTTTTACATTGTATTTTTCCCACAAACCAGTTTCATCACATTCAATACAAAGGTTTAAAGCAGTTTGTCCACCCATTGTTGGTAAAACAGCATCAATATCATGTTTTTGTAAAATTTCTTCAATAGATTCAACCGTTAGTGGTTTCAGATAAATATTATCAGCAATAACTTTATCCGTCATAATAGTAGCAGGGTTAGAGTTGATTAAGGTAACTTCTATTCCTTCATCTCTTAGTGACCGAGCTGCTTGAGAGCCAGCATAATCGAATTCACATGCTTGACCTATTACTATTGGACCGCTACCTATAATTAAAATGTGTTTGATGGATGAATCTTTTGGCATTTTCTATTTATTTTTATTTTCAATAATTATTTCTTGCGTTTGCGAAATTACTTTAATTTGCTGATTGATTAAAGGCTTATTTTTCAACAAAACCTAAAATTTTGTTCAAAAAAAAGGGATGCTTTTGCATCCCTTTAATTTATATAAATATGATTATCTCTTATGTCTTGGTTCGTCAGACACAGTCAATTTCTTTCTTCCTTTAGCTCTTCTTCTTGCTAATACTTTTCTACCATTAGCAGATTCCATTCTGCTCATAAAACCATGTTTATTTCTTCTTTTTCTTCTGGATGGTTGAAACGTTCTTTTCATCTTTTCTGTTTTTTAAAATTTATTTCGGTCTGCAAAAGTATATTTTTTTTCTTTCTCCGCAAGAATTATTTAAATTTTATTTTATTTTTTTAATACCCTTCATCATTTTCAATAGAGTTTAGCACTGGTAAATGAATATGGAACTTTACCGCAACTAATCTAACCAATATTACAATAAATGCTCCAATTAGCTCTGTTATTGTAATAGGAACACTAAAGTGAATACAAATAAAATAAACTATTCCTCCGGTTACACATGCTAAAGCATAAATATCTTTTCGCAATAATAAAGGTACTTCATTTAATAAAACATCTCTAATTACCCCTCCCAAAGAACCGGTAATAGCTCCCATTAAAATACAAACCCAAAATGGAAAGCCCGCATCTACACTTTTACTAATTCCTACAATTGTAAATAAGCCCAAACCTATGGCGTCAAATAAAAATAAGGTATTTCCCCATTTAAATAATTTATCTTTAAATAAAATGGTAATTAGCAAGGCTACTCCTGTTGTTATAAAATACTTGCTGTCTAGCATCCAAAAAGGAGTAGTATCCAATAATACATCTCTGGCTGTTCCACCACCAATGGCAGTTACTAAGCCAATTATATAAGCACCAAACCAATCTATTTGTTTACGAGAAGCTAATCTGATACCGCTTATTGCAAAAACAAAAGTTCCTATTAAGTCGAGTAAATTGGTGAAAATTTCTTCCAAAGTAGTTTTAATTAGTTAGCAATTTGTACATTGCTTAGTCCATAGATTGAGTTGGAGCATTAGATAGCTCAACCATTTTAGCAAACTCTTCTGGAGATAAATCGTTGAAATAAAAACTTACAGGGTTTACAGGTATATCATTTTTTCTAACTTCGTAGTGGCAGTGTGGTCCGGCAGATAAGCCTGTGTTTCCAACATAACCAATAATGTCACCTCTGTTTATTTTTTCGCCTTCTTTAACTTTTATTTTACTCATGTGGGCATATAAAGTGACATAGCCATAACCATGGTCAATTCTAACGTGATTTCCATAACCACTTGCTTTGTTATCCGCTTGAATAACTGTTCCTTTCCCTGTAGCATAAATTGGCGTTCCTACAGGTGCTGTAAAATCCATTCCTGCATGGAACTTAGTATATTTTAAAATAGGGTGTGTTCTCATTCCATAACCACTTGCCATTCTAGTTAAATCTTCATTTTGTACAGGCTGAATTGCCGGAATAGATTCCAACATTTTTTCCTTGTTTTTAGCCATTTTAAAAACGTCATCAAAAGATTTAGATTGGATATATAACTGTTTGGAAAGTTGGTCTATTTTTTTTGCTGTAGAAATAATCAAATCAGCATCAGAAAAATTTTCTAATTCTTCATATCTGTTCACACCACCAATACCAGCTTTTCTAATTTCTGCGGGAATAGGTTCTGCTTCAAAAATTACACGATAAATATTATCATCTCTTTTTTGAACATCTTCAACAACAACAGCTAGCTTTTCTAATTTTTTGTTCAATAATTCATATTGAGCAAGTAACTCAGCATTTCTAATTTTAAGTTTCTTTTCTTTTGGAGAATCTACAAAAGAATAGGTAACCGCATAAATGGCTACACCAAAAACCAAACTAGCTCCTAAAAAATATAACGCTCTTGACAGTTTTTGACGCCAAGTAAGCTTAATTTTATCATAGCTTAAGGTATGTGGATTATATCTGTATTTTACTTTTGCCATTTATTTCTTTTTTTCGTTGATTATTTGAGAATCTCCAACGAAAAAATTTATGTAGTTTTGACAAAAATAACAAAAATGCCTTAACATGGTTTAAAATCGCTGCTTTTAGTAGTTTTTTAACATTTTTTAAAAGCATTAAAAAGACTAAAAATAATCACTATCAATTAATTATATAATTCTATATTTATGAAGTCTCAAGAAATTCGTGAAGCTTTTTTAACGTTTTTCAAACAAAAAAACCACAAAATTGTAGCCTCTGCTCCAATGGTTATTAAAAATGATCCTACGTTGATGTTTACCAATGCGGGAATGAATCAGTTTAAAGATTTGTTCTTAGGTAACTCTCCTATTGTGGATAAAAGAATTGCTGATACTCAAAAATGTTTGCGTGTTTCGGGTAAGCACAATGATTTAGAGGAAGTGGGTGTTGATACTTATCATCATACTATGTTTGAGATGTTGGGTAACTGGAGTTTTGGAGATTATTTTAAAAAAGAAGCGATAGAGTGGGCTTGGGAATTATTAGTTGATGTTTATAAAATTGATAAAAACAGGTTGTATTTCACCGTTTTTGAAGGTGATGCAGAAGATGGAACTCCTGAAGATACCGAAGCTTTTGAGCTTTGGAAAGATCTTTTAGAAAAAAACGGATTGACAACAGATAAAATTTTAAAAGCCAATAAAAAAGATAACTTTTGGGAAATGGGCGATACAGGCCCTTGTGGTCCTTGTTCTGAAATTCATGTGGATATTAGAAGTGATGAAGAAATTGCTAAAATTCCAGGGAAAGAGTTGGTAAATAATGACCACCCGCAAGTTATTGAAATTTGGAATTTAGTATTTATGGAATTTAACCGTATGGCTGATGGGAAATTAAAAGCACTTCCTGCAAAACATGTGGATACAGGAATGGGGTTTGAACGTTTGGCAATGGTATTACAAGGAAAAAAATCGAACTATGATACTGATGTTTTTTCTCCATTAACCGACAAAATAGCTCAGATTTCGGGTATTCCTTATAAAAACTCATTAGATACACAATATAAAACCGATGTAGCTATTCGAGTTATTGCCGATCATGTGAGAGCAGTTGCTTTTTCTATTGCAGATGGACAATTACCATCAAATAATGGAGCTGGATATGTTATCCGAAGAATTTTAAGAAGAGCTATCAGGTATGGTTATAGTTTTCTAAATCTTAAAGAAGCTTTTATTTATGAGTTGGTAGAAATTTTAGCTCAACAAATGGGCGCATTCTTTCCCGAATTGGTTAATCAACAAGAAATTATTACAAAAGTAATTAAAGAAGAAGAAGATAGCTTTTTGCGTACGCTTGACAAAGGCATTTCTCGATTTGAAAATTATATAGCATCAGCAACTTCAAAAACCATTGATGGCAAGTTTGCTTTTGAATTGTATGATACTTTTGGTTTTCCAATAGATTTAACTCAGTTGATGGCAACTGAAAATGGTTTTAAAGTGGATATGGATGCTTTTAACAAAGAGTTAGAAGAACAAAAAAATCGTTCTAGAGCTGCTACCAAAATTGAAACCGGAGATTGGATTACTGTTCAAAATGCTTTTGGGACGGAATTTATTGGTTATGATAATTTAGAAAGTGAAACAAAAATTGTAAGTTATAGAAAAATTAAAGCCAAGGATAAAGAACAATATCAAATTGTTTTAGAAAAAACACCATTTTATCCGGAAGGTGGAGGTCAAGTAGGCGATAAAGGTTATTTAGAAGTTAATGGAAAGAAAATTACTGTTTTAGACACTAAAAAAGAGAACAATTTAATAGTTCATTTCACTAAAGAATTGCCTGAAGATGTTGCAGCACCTGTAAAAGCTGTTGTTAGTAACGATAGAAAACTAACCGCTGCTAATCACTCAGCAACGCATTTATTACACCAAGCGCTTAGAACAATTTTAGGTACGCATGTAGAACAAAAAGGCTCGTTGGTAAATGCCGATTATTTACGTTTCGATTTTTCTCATTTCCAAAAAGTAAGTGAGGAAGAATTACAACAAATAGAAGACTTTGTGAATGAAAAAATTCAAGCTGCTATCAACTTAAGTGAACATAGAGAAATTCCTATTGAAGAAGCTGAAAAGCAAGGAGCCATGATGTTGTTTGGCGAAAAATATGGCGATAAGGTTCGTATGATTCAGTTTGGAGATTCTAAAGAATTGTGTGGAGGAATTCATGTAAACAATACTAAAGCTATTGAGTTGTTTAAAATTACTTCTGAAGGCTCTGTTGCAGCAGGGATTAGAAGAATTGAAGCGGTTACATCAAAAGGTGCAGCGAATTATCTAAAAGAAAAAATTGATATTATTACGAAACACCCATTATCAGGATTGGTGACTGATAAAATTATTAATAAAATAAATATTGCTCAGCATAATTTATTGCAACAGTATGCTAAAGTGAGTGATATGCCTACTCTAAATATAATTTCTCCTTCAAATGGTTCTCTACAAATAGAAGTATTGAGCAATGCTATTGCAGATTTTACAAAAATTAAGTTGGATGCGGTTATTATTGATGAATTGAATAACATCAAAAAAGCCATGCTTAAAGAAGAAGAGCAAAAAGGCAAAGAACAAGCAAAAGCCATTAAAGAAGAATTATTAAACGAAGTAAAAAATATTAATGGTGTTAATGTTATCACCAAAAAACTAACTGCTGTAGATTCAGCAACCATAAAAGATTTAGCTTTTCAGTTAAAAGCCCAGATAGATAATCTGTACTTGGTCTTGGGTGCAGAAATTAATGGCAAACCTAATTTAACCATTGCCATTTCTGATAATTTAGCTACCGAAAGAAAATTACATGCAGGTAATATTGTTAGAGAAGCGGCTAAAGAAATGCAAGGTGGAGGTGGTGGTCAGCCATTTTTTGCAACAGCAGGTGGTGCTAACCTAAACGGTTTAGATGCAGCTATGGAAAAAGCATTAGCAGTTTTAAATTAATGCTTAATTTAGCACTTCATTTTTTCATGAGGAATTTCATTTATATAGCATTAGTAGTACTTTTGGTCAGCTTTGTACCGCATAAATATTATGTGTCTATTACAGAAATTAACTTCAACGAAAAAGAACAATTGTTTGAAGCTTCTATTAAGTTTATTGGTCACGATTTAGAATATGCCCTAGAAAAAGAAGGTCATCCAGAATTACACCTTGGCACAGAAAAAGAACATGAAAAAGCCAATGAAATCATTTTCAATTTCATCAAAAAGCATATTGAAATTATGGTAAACGATAAAGCTGTTGACATCCATTTTTTTGGAAAAGAAGTGAGAGCAGATGATGATATGTTGGTTTACTTTACTTCATCACCAATAGATTCAATAAGTTCCGTGGAAGTAAAATCAACTATCTTAAATAATTATTTTGAAGAACATGTAAACATCATCTACCTTACAGTGGGTGAACAACGCTTTAATTTTAGATTAAACGACTATAAAAAATCAGAAAAACATCAAATAAAACAGGAATGAAACGAATTACTTTAGGCTTACTATTAGTAAGTACATTTGGCATTATTAACGCACAAGAAAACACCAATAAAAACAAATTCAGACAGTTAAAAGAAGAATTTGCTACTCCTAATATTTACAGAACAGCTTCTGGTGCTCCAGGTCACGGATATTATCAACAAAAAGCAGATTATATTATTGATATTACCTTAGATGATAAAGAGCAAAAAATTTACGGCAAAGAAACGGTAACCTACAAAAATAATTCACCAGATAAATTGGAATACCTTTGGGTTCAGCTCGATCAAAACATGAGAGCTCAGGATTCTGACACCAAACTAATTGAAACAGGAAGTATTAATAACAAAATGTCGTTTAAGGAAATTGCTGATTTGCACAACAATTTTGATGGTGGTTTTAAATTAGATTATGTTAAAGATGTGTCAGGGAATGATTTACCTGTAACCATTAATAAAACGATGATGAGAATAGATATGCCCAAACCATTAATGCCTGGGGCAAGTTATACTTTCAAAATAAAATGGTGGTATAACATTAATGATAGAGACGAAATTGGCGGTCGCTCGGGTTATGAATATTTTGAAGAAGACAGCAATTACTTATATACTATAGCTCAGTTTTATCCTAGAATGGCGGTTTATAATGAAGTAGAAGGTTGGCAACATAAGCAATTTCTAGGTAGAGGAGAATTTACTTTGCCTTTTGGGGATTTTAAAGTAAACATTACAGCTCCTGCTGACCATGTTATTGCATCAACAGGAACATTAACCAATGCAAATAATGTACTTACTTCGGAACAAAGAAAGAGATTTGCAGCGGCTCAAAATGAATACAAGCAACCAATAATTATTATTACTCAAGAAGAAGCTGAAAAGAATGAAAAATCTAGATCTAACGACACTAAAACATGGAGTTTTAGTGCTACTAATGTTAGAGATTTTGCTTTTGCTTCATCAAGAAAATTTATTTGGGACGCCATGGCTGTCGATTTAGGAGATAAAAAAAGTTTGGCAATGAGTTATTATCCTAAAGAAGGAAATCCGCTTTGGGAGCAATACAGTACTAAAGTGGTTGCACATACGTTAAAAAGTTATTCAAATCATACCATTACATACCCTTATCCAGTAGCCATTTCGGTTCACTCTAAAAGAATTGGAATGGAATACCCAATGATATGTTTTAATGGCGGAAGACCAGAGCCAGACGGAACATATTCTGAAAGAACAAAATATGCTATGATTGGCGTAATTATTCATGAAGTGGGACATAATTTCTTCCCTATGATTATTAATTCTGATGAAAGGCAATGGACATGGATGGATGAAGGGTTAAATACTTTTACGCAATACTTGTGTGAACAAGAGTGGGAAAGAGATTATCCTTCTCGTAGAGGTCCGGCACACAAAATTGTTGACTATATGAAAGGAGATAAAGAATACATTTCTCCTATTATGACTAATTCAGAATCTATTTTTCAATTTGGTAATAATGCTTATGGTAAACCGGCTACGGCTCTTAATATTTTAAGAGAAACCGTAATGGGAAGAGAATTATTTGATTTTGCTTTTAAAACCTATGCCGAAAGATGGAAATTTAAACATCCAACACCTGAAGATTTTTTCAGAACGATGGAAGATGCTTCTGCGGTTGATTTAGATTGGTTTTGGAGAGGTTGGTTTTACACTACCGACCATGTAGATATTGCCATTAAAAATGTAGAATGGTTTAAAATAGATTCTAAAAATCCGGAAGTAGAAAAAGCCATTCAAAAAGAAATGAAAGCTAATGAACAGAAAGGAATTGGTGAAATAAGAAACCCTAAAGAAGTAAAAGAAACGTACGAAGAAAAGGATCCTTCTATAATGGATTTTTATGATAAATATGACCCTTTTGAAGTGAATTTAATAGACAAAGTGGAGTATCAAAAATACTTATCTAACCTTAATGAAAAAGATGTTGCTATTTTAAATTCAACATACAACTATTACACGGTAAGCTTCGAGAGTGTTGGAGGATTAGTAATGCCACTTATTCTTCAGTTTACTTTTACCGATGGTTCCAAAGAAGTGGTTAGAATTCCCGCAGAAATTTGGAAAATGAATCACAAAAATGTTTCTAAAGTATTTTTCTTTGAAAAAGAATTAGCAGGAATAGAATTAGACCCATTTTTAGAAACAGCAGATGTTGATTTAAGTAATAATAACTGGCCTCCGAAAATGCAACCTAGCAAGTTTGAACTTTACGAAAGAAAAACTTACAATTGGGGAGGCTATGGTGAAAATCCAATGCAACGAGCTAAAAAAAATGAAGAACTGAAAAACAAACAATAAGAAAATTTAATAACAAAAAAGCACCTAATAATTAGGTGCTTTTTTTATGTTGATATCTTGGATTTCGTTAAACCGTTCGATAATGTCTGCGGCATTAGCTTTTTCCAATTCAATTTCAACAAAGCAAGTTAGCTCAAAATGTTGTTTGGTAACCGTTAATTGGTGCTGATTGATAAAAGCCATTATTGCCGACATTTTATCATAATTAAATTCAATTTTATACGATTCAGTAAGTTTTTTAGTGATTATTTTGCCATTTTCTAATGCTTCTTTTGCAGCAGTTTTATAGGCATTTACTAATCCGCCAACTCCTAATTTTGTACCACCAAAATAACGAACTACTACAATAGCAATATTGGTTAATTCTTTAGATAGTAATTGACCGTAAATGGGTGAGCCTGCAGAGTTTTTAGGCTCTCCATCATCATTATACCTGTATTGTTCGCCATTAATTCCAAAGCGAAATGCATAGCAAAAATGTCGCCCGTTAGGATGTTCAGTTTTAATAATGGATAATTGTTCTTTAAAGGAATTTTCGGAAAGAACAGGAAAAGCGTACGCTAGAAACTTGCTGCCTTTTTCCTTGTACTCTCCTGTATAAGAGTTGTTTAATGTTAAATAACTTTCTTTATTTTCCAACTTTTAAAAAGATTTATACACTTACAAAGTTGGCAATAGAAATCATTATCGCAAATTTTATTTGCGGTAAATTAAATTAAAAATCAATCAGCTTAGGCTTTCACTCTTTGTTTATTCTTCAGTGCTCTTAGTCTTCTTAAAGCCTCTAAATGCTCTTTTCTTTTTTTTTTCGGTTTGTAGTTTTTACTCATGATGTAAAGTACTCCGAAAATAGCTCCAAGGAACAGTGCAGTAACTAGGAACAAGATTAAATTTGAGTCCATAACGTTAGGTTTTAAGTGAAGCGATAGGTAGTCAACTCAACATTAAAACACAGTTTTTAGATAAATGAAATAAAAATTTCGACCAATCCTTAAATCTGTACCATGAAACATATAACGTAAGTTTTTTTAAATTGTTACTTTTATACTTTATTATTTTATGAAACGACCATAAATAAAAATTAATCAGATAGGAAAATGATTATTTGGGAGTTACATCTGACCGATAAAAAACAATGAGTATAAACTGATGAAAAAGCAAATAAATATCAATAAACTCAATAAAAAAAAGCTACTTTCTGTAGATGAATATGTTAGTGCAATAGCTAAAGGAGATAGAAATGCATTGAGTAAAGCGATTACACTTGTTGAAAGTAATAATAAATCGCACCAAGTTATTGCTGAACAAATTATTGAAAAATGTTTGCCTTTATCAGGAAAATCATTTAGAATAGGTATTACAGGAGTACCAGGCGTTGGAAAAAGTACTTTTATAGAAGCGTTGGGTATATTTTTAATACAGCAGCAACATAAAAAAGTAGCTGTTTTAGCCATAGATCCAAGTAGCAACAAAAGTAGTGGGAGTATTTTAGGTGATAAAACCAGAATGAATGAACTCTCTGCTCAGGAAAATGCTTTTATTAGACCTTCCCCTTCTTCAGGAACCTTGGGTGGTGTGGCTAGAGCGACAAGAGAAAGTATTATTTTATGTGAAGCTGCCGGTTACGAAATAATATTGGTAGAAACTGTTGGTGTTGGTCAGTCGGAAACGGAAGTGAAATTAATGGTAGATTTCTTTTTGTTATTAATGTTGGCTGGTGCAGGAGATGAATTACAAGGCATTAAAAGAGGCATTATGGAAATGGCTGATGCTATTGTAATTAATAAAGCCGAAGGAGATAATATTGATAAAGCTAAAACTGCCAAAAGAGCTTATCAAAACGCCTTACACTTATTTCCGCCCAATAAAAATGCATGGACACCAAAGGTTGAAACTTGCTCAGCATTAGAGCATACCAATATTCCTGAAATATGGAAAATAATGGAAGATTTTCAGCATTTAGTAGTGAGCAACGGTTTTTTTGATACGCAGCGAAAAGAACAGGTAAAACATTGGTTGCAAAGTGAAATTAATCAGGCATTAATAGCTATGTTTAATGACAATACAGCTATACAGGATAAACTAAAGGTTCTGGAAAAAGAAGTGTTGAATAATACTAAATCTCCTTTTGCAGCAGCTAATGAATTGATTAGTTTGTTGAAACAGTAAAGCCATTAACATTTCTGATTACAAGCATTTTATTTTTTCTTCATAGATTAAAAAGCTTATTTGCTTATTTTTACCATTGCAAAATTTATTAAGAATGCAAAAAATATACGCTTTATTGTTAGTTATAGTAACGCCTTTTTTACTTAGAGCTCAAGAAGATTCTTTGTTTATTCGTTCTATCTATGATGTGGCTTTAGAAAAAGGTCATGCCTATAAAAATTTAGAAGTGCTTTGTAAGCAAGTGGGAGCAAGGATTACCGGTTCTGCAGAAGCACAAAAAGCGGTAGAATGGGGTTACAACTTACTTTCTTCTTATGGTTTTGATACCGTTTATTTACAAGAGATAAATGCCCCTTATTGGAAAAGAGGTACCAAAGAAGCGGGATGGATTTCTACTGCCAACAAGGAATTTCATAAATTGAATTTATTGGCTTTAGGTGGTTCAATTGCTACCAACGGTTTGCTAAAAGGAGAAGTGGTGGAAGTGGCAGATTATGAAGCATTGAAAACTATAGATAAATCTAAGGTAAGTGGCAAAATTGTATTTATCAATCAGGCATTCGACCAAAAGCTTATCAATACCTTTAGTGCTTATGGCTATTGCTATCCCATACGCGCATTTGGAGCTGTTGAAGCTAGTAAATTAGGTGCAAAAGCGGTTATTATTAGGTCGTTGGCAACACCAACCGATAATCATCCGCATACGGGGTCTTTGGTTTATGATGATAAAACACCTAAAATTCCTGCAGCAGCTATTAGTACTGCCGATGCAGATTTGCTTTCTGCTTGGTTAAAAAAAGAAAATGTTGCTATTGCCTTAGAAATGGATTGTAAAATTTTACTAAATGTAAAAACTTACAACGTTATTGCCGAAATGAAAGGGAAAGATGACCAAATTATTACTTTCGGTGGACATCTAGATTCTTGGGATGTTGGTGAAGGAGCTCATGATGATGGGGCAGGAATTGTTCATTCTATTGAAGCGTTAAGGATATTAAAAACCTTGAATTATCAACCACAACATACCTTACGTTGTGTATTATTTATGAACGAAGAAAATGGCAATTTTGGTGGAAAAACTTATGCTAAACTAGCCAAGCAAAACAAAGAAAAACACCTTGCTGCCATCGAAAGCGATAGAGGTGGCTTTTTACCGTTAGGGTATGATATTTTAGGTTCTGATAAGCACCTAGATTTTGTAAAATCTTTCGACAAATTATTATTTGATTACGATTTAACTAAAATAAAGAAAGGTTATAGTGGTGTTGATATCATGCCTTTAAGAGAAGAATATCCGGATATGCTGCAAATAGGTATTGCCATTAATTCTCAATTGTATTTTAACTACCACCATGCGGAAACAGATGTGTTTGAAGCAGTAAACAAAAGAGAATTGGAAATGGGTGCCGGAGCTATGGCGACTATTGTTTATTTGTTAGATAAGTATCTTAAAAATTAGCATTTTCATACTTCAATCACTTCCCCCCAACCATTTTTTTAATCTCGTTGAGTTTCATTAACGCTTCAACGGGTGTAAGTGTATTAATGTCAATGTTAATTAGTTCTTCTTTAATTTGTTCTAAAACAGGGTCGTCCAATTGAAAGAAGCTTAATTGCATATCTTCAACCGTTGGTTTAGTACTTACTTTTTTATTTTTACTGCTGCTTACATGCGAGTTTTCTAATTGTTTCAGGATGTCGTTAGCTCTATCCAACATAATTTTGGGCATTCCCGCCATTTTTGCAACATGAATACCGAAGCTATGGTTGCTTCCACCTTGTTCCAATTTTCTTAGAAAGTGAATTTTGTTATTAATTTCTTTAACAGAAACATTAAAGTTTTTAATTCGCTTAAAGCTGTTGGTCATATCATTAAGTTCATGATAATGCGTAGCGAAAAGTGTTTTCGCTTTATGTGTAGGATGTTCGTGTAAATATTCAGCTATGCTCCAAGCTATGGAAATACCATCGTAAGTACTTGTACCTCTACCAATTTCATCTAACAAAATCAAACTTCTTCCTGAAAGGTTATTTAAAATACTAGCTGTTTCGTTCATTTCTACCATAAAAGTAGATTCTCCTTGAGAAATATTATCGGAAGCTCCAACTCGGGTAAAAATTTTATCAACTACACCAATAATAGCATATTTGGCAGGGACATAAGAACCAATTTGAGCCAACAGCGTAATTAAAGCAGTTTGCCTTAATAAGGCTGATTTTCCTGACATATTTGGTCCGGTAATCATTATTATTTGTTGCTGACTATCATCTAAGTAAATATCGTTAGCAACATATTCTTCGCCAATAGGCAATTGTTGTTCTATAACCGGATGTCTTCCTGATTTGATGTCAATAATTTTGGTGTCGTTAACTTCTGGTCTAGTATAGTTGTGTTCTTTAGCAATAGTTGCAAACGACAATAAACAATCGAGTTGTGCAATTAAAACAGCATTTAACTGAATAGGTGTGATGTAATCTGCCAACTCTAACACTAAATCGTTAAATAATTGTGTTTCGAGTACTAAAATTTGCTCATCAGCACCTAAAATTTTACTTTCATACTCTTTAAGTTCTTCAGTAATGTAGCGCTCTGCCTGAGTAAGTGTTTGTTTTCTGTGCCAAGTTGGAGGCACTTTGTCTTTATGTGTATTTCTTACTTCAATATAATATCCGAAAACATTATTAAATGCAATTTTTAAACTTGGAATACCGGTAAGTTCACTTTCTCTTTCTTGAATTTCTACCAAGGCATCTTTTCCAGAATGTAATATTTTTCGGAGTTCATCTAATTCCTTAGCAACATTATTTTTAATTACATTTCCTTTGGCAATAGCTACAGGAGGGTCGTCAAAAATGGTAGCTTCTATCTTGTCTTTTAAAATAGTACACGGATTAAGTTGTTCTCCAATCTTTTTTAAGGCAGCATTATCAATAGACAAGCAAGCTGTTTTTATGGGTTCTATTGCCAACAACGCTCGTTTTAGCTGCATCACTTCTCTTGGGTTAATCCTTCCTGTGGCTACTTTTGAAACCAGTCTTTCTAAATCTCCAATTTCGTGTATGGCTGTTCTAATGGTTGTAGCAAAATCTGTTAGATTAACAAAAGTATTTACTATTTCCAGACGAGCATTAATTGGAGCGACATCCTTTAACGGCAAGGTAACCCAACGTTTCATTAAACGAGAACCCATTGGAGAAATAGTGCAATCAATAATGTCTATAAGTGTTTTAGCATTTTCGTTAGGAGAGTAGATTAATTCTAAGTTTCTAACGGTAAATTTATCGAGCCAAACATATTTATCTTCTTCAATTCTCGATAAAGAGGTAATGTGCTTCACTTTTTCGTGTTGCGTTTCCGAAAGATAATGCAAGGCTACTCCAGCAGCTACAATGGCATTGGAAAAATCTTCAACGCCAAAACCTTTTAGCGATTTCGTTTGAAAATGATTTTGAAGTGTTTCTCTACCAAAATCTTCTGTAAATACCCATTCATCAACAGCGTAAGTATAAAATTGGTTGCCGAAAAGTTCATGAAACTGTTTTTTGTCGTTGCGTTTAAAAAGCACTTCAGAAGGTTTAAAACCATGCAACAGTTTATCTATGTATTCAATACTACCTTCAGCAGCAAGAAATTCACCCGTTGAAACATCTAAAAAAGCCACCCCAGCACCTTTTTTTGTTAAACAAACTGCAGCTAAAAAATTATTGGATTTATGATCTAAAATTTGATCGTTGAGGGTAACTCCTGGCGTTACTAATTCCGTAACACCTCTTTTAACTATTTTTTTTTCTTTGCTTGGAGCTTCTAATTGATCGCAAATAGCAACGCGCAATCCTGAACGAACTAGTTTAGGTAAATAAGTATTTAAGGAATGGTGTGGAAAACCAGCCAATTCTAATTTAGAAGAACCGTTATTTCTGGCGGTTAATACAATGCCTAAAATATTGGCGGCTTTAATGGCATCTTCACCAAAAGTTTCGTAAAAATCTCCTACTCTAAAAAGCAATAACGCATCAGGGTACTTTGCTTTGATGGCATTGTATTGTTTCATCAAAGGAGTGGTTGTTTTTTCTTCTTTTTTATCTTTTTTCAAGTTGGCTTGCATCTGTGTTTTAAAACTCACACAAACTTAAGTCATTGTCCTAAATTTTTGAAAAATTACATCTATCAACTAATGAATAGTTATTAACAGAGTCAAACCCCAAAAGCACAAAAAAAATCCTTAGAAGAATACTCCTAAGGATTTTAACCATATCTAAACTATTATTAAAAGCTTATTTTTTAACCATTTTCTTTTCTCTAATACGAGCAGATTTACCTGTTCTTTCTCTTAGATAGAAAATTCTAGCTCTTCTTACATTTCCATGTTTATTCACTTCAATTTTCTCAATAAATGGAGAAGCAAATGGAAAAACTCTCTCAACTCCAATTCCACCAGACATTTTTCTAATAGTAAATGTTTCGTTAGCTCCTGAATTTCTCCTCTGAAGTACTACTCCTTGGAAAAACTGAGTTCTTTCTTTGTTACCTTCTTTAATTTTATAATATACAGTAATCGTATCTCCTGATTTGAATTCAGGGTATTGATTTATCTGAGACAAATCGTTTTCTACAAATTTAATAGCTTCCATATCTTTTATTTTTTGTCCTAAAAAGGGTTGCAAATTTATACATTAAATATTAGTTCACAAGTAATATTTTAAAAATAATTTTCATGTTTTTCCAATCAGTCAAAACCTTTTAAAAATCAATAGTTTAGGTTGTTTTTGAAGCTAAACAACATAAAATATTTTATTATTTTATTGATTTTGTTTGCTGTATGATGCGTGTTTTATCAATACATCCATTGGTATAATTTCTAAAGTTTTTTCGTTAGTAGCTTCTAACACTACTTTTGGAGCAGCATTATTTTCATATGCCTCAAGAAAGCGAGCAGCACATAAGCACCATTTATCTCCAGGCTTTAGTCCTTTAAAATCCCATTCTGGAACAGGGGTGATTAGGTCATTTCCTACACTATAAGAAAAATCTAAAAATTCAGCAGTAACCTCAACGCAAACAGTATGTACTCCACTATCTGTTTCGTCTGTATTACAACAGCCATCTCTAAAAAAACCTGTTAATGGTTCGTTACTACAGGTAATAAGTGGTTCTCCGAATATGTTTAATTGTTTTTCCATAATTTAATTTATTACATCAATCCCATAGTAGTTTTTGTCCTTCTTTTTCCGTTGTATTTTTTTTGACTAGCACAAGCGACTAAACTTGCTAAGATTAAAAGCATGAATGATATTTTTACTATTTATTTCATATTCATCATCTTAATTATAAAACGCTAAATTATTCATTTTCATCTGTATATTTTTACATTTTTATAAATCGGTCATCCCGATAGTTATCGGGATGAAACTCACTAAACTATATTTATATTATATGTATTAAAGGATTAATCTTGGTTCGTTTCATCATTTTTTCTAGCTTCCTCCATCAATTGTTTTTCGTGCATTTTATAATAAGCTCCTTTAGCATTAAGCAACTCATTGTGTGTACCAAACTCTACCATTTTTCCTTCTTCCAACACTACAATTTTATCTGCATTTCTAACTGTTGAAACCCTATGGCTCACAATAATAGACGTTTTATTTTCCATTACTCTTTTTAAATTATTTAAAATAGCATCTTCGGTTTCGGTATCTACGGCCGACAAACAATCATCAAAAATTAGAATCTTTGGCGATTTTATAATAGCTCTAGCTATTGAAATACGTTGTTTTTGTCCACCTGACAAAGTTACTCCTCTTTCTCCTACTCTTGTTTTAAATCCTTTATCAAATTCTTTTATACTAGCATAAATAACAGCATCTTTGGCTGCTTGCTCTATTATCTCTTTTTCAGGTAATCTGTTTTTATAGCCAAAAGCTATATTATTTTCAATAGTATCAGAAAATAAAAACACATCTTGAGGCACATACCCCACATTTTCTCTAAAATGATTTAAATTGATTTCTTTAATGTTTTTATTATCTATCAAAATTGCTCCTTCGTTTAAGTCATAATTTCTTAATAAAAGGTTTACTACAGTAGATTTTCCTGAACCTGTTCTTCCTACAATTGCTAAAGTTTCTCCTTGTTTTACTTTAAAAGAAACGTTTTTCAAGGCATTTATACCTGATTCAGGATAAGTAAATGAAACGTTATTAAATTCAATATCACCTTTAACTTCTTCTATTTTATCTGTTGGATTTTTAATTTTGGATTTCGTATTTAAGAATTCATTTATTCTCTCCTGAGATGCTGATGCTCTTTGAATAATTGAAGATACCCAACCTATTGCTGTTACCGGCCAGGTTAGCATGTTAATATAAATTACAAACTCCAAAATATTTCCCTTGGTAATGTTTCCGGCAATGTATTCTTGTCCGCCAATGTAAATGGTAAAAATGGTACTCAACCCAATTAACAACAACATTGTTGGAGCAAAATAAGCGTTAGTTCTTACCAAATTCATAGAAAGACTTCGGTAATTTTCATTTTGTTTATTCAGTTCTTTATTAAAATAATCTTCTTTTACAAAAGACTTAATAATTCTAATTCCTGAATACGTTTCTTGCGTAAGCGTTGTAATATCAGATAGTTTGGCTTGTACTTTTGAACTTTGCTGATTGATTACATTGCTAACATAATAAATAATGATGGATAAAATTGGTAAAGGAATAAGTGAATACATAGTAAGTTTTACACTTATAGAAAACATAATAGGTACAACAATTATAAACAATACAATCAAATTTAAACTGTACATAATTCCTGGTCCCAAATACATTCTTACTTTGGTAACATCTTCACTAATACGGTTCATAATATCACCTGTATTATTAGACTTATAAAAAGAAGCATCTAAATCTTGATAATGGTTATACACCTCATTTTTTAAATCATATTCTACCAAACGAGACATGATAATAATAGTTTGACGCATAAAAAAAGTAAAAGCACCTTTTATTATTGCCGCAATAAACACAATAGCCCCATAAATTAAAACAACTTTGGTAAGCGGAATTCCATCCATGTATTCTGTTAAAAAAGAAGTATCTGTAATTTCAATTCCTTTAAGTTTTGCCTCAACTAAATCTAACGCCTCTCTAATAAGTTGAGCAGGGTAAACCGCAAAAATATTTGATAATACAATAAATACAAACCCAAATAGTAATCTGTATTTATATTTAAACAAATATTTATTAAGGTATTTAAGCGACTTCATTCAAAAAAAATTAACCATTATAAATTGAAGAAAAAAAGCTGTATTAACAAGAAAACACTAATTTTGGAACCTGATAATATCCTTCTTTTATTAAATGCAAAATTAGGGATTAATATTAGAAACTAAACACGAAACAAACTCATTAAATAATAAAATAAAAGACATGACAGCAGTTAAAGAACAAGCATTTGCTGAAAATCCGGTTATTAGTCATATGACTACTACCGACCATGAACAGTTAGTTTTTTGCCAAGATAATGCTACAGGCTTAAAAGCTATTATTGCTATTCATAACACCACTTTAGGTCCAGCTTTAGGTGGAACAAGAATGTGGATGTATAATAATGAAACTGAAGCCATCAATGATGTACTAAGGCTTTCTAGAGGAATGTCTTACAAAAACAGTTTGGCAGGTTTAAACCTTGGTGGCGGAAAAGCTGTTATCATTGGTGATTCAAGAACTCAAAAAAATGAAGCTTTATTCAGAAGGTTTGGAAAATTTGTAAATTCACTTGGTGGCAAATATATTACTGCCGAAGATGTTGGAATTTCTCCTCAGGATATGACTTGGGTAAATATGGAAACCAACCATGTTGCCGGATTACCCGGAAAAAGTGGCGATCCTTCTCCTGTTACTGCTTATGGTGTTTATGTTGGAATGAAAGCAGCTGCTAAAGCTCAGTACGGTAGCGACTCATTAGCTGGTAAAAAAATTGCTGTACAAGGCGTTGGTCATGTTGGACAGTATTTAGTTGAGCATTTAACTAAAGAAGGTGCTAAAGTTTTTATCTCTGATATTCATGAAGCTACTTTAAAAAATATTGCTCAAAAATTTGGTTCTCAAGTAGTAGGTTTAAACGAGATTTATGATTTAGACATGGACATTTACGCTCCTTGTGCGTTGGGTGCTACTATAAATGATGATACTTTATCTCGTTTAAAGTGTAGCATAATTGCTGGTGCTGCCAATAACCAGCTAAAAGAAGAAAGAAAACATGGCGAAGCTGTAATGCAAAAAGGGATGATTTACACTCCCGATTTTATGTTGAATGCAGGTGGTGTTATTAATTGTTATGCTGAAGTAAAAGAACTTTCTCCTGAATGGGCAATGGCTAAAGCAGAAGATATTTACAATACTACAGCTACTATAATTAAACGTTCTCAAGATGAGAATATACCAACTTATGCTATTGCTAATAAAATGGCAGAAGAACGTATTGAAGCAATAGGTAAAATAAAACTTTCGTTTTAAAATAATTCAATTTCATCACTCACCTTCTTCAAACGAGAAGAAGGTGTTTTTTTTTTAATCTTGACTTTAAACTTGATAAATGATTAGCAGAAGGTATTTACGAATAAAAACATTTCAAGCACTTTATGCTTACTTCCACTCGGGAAGCGATAATCAACAAAAAATAGAAAAAGATCTATTCCATAGTTTTGAAAGAATGCACGATTTGTATCTTTTATTCCTAACTATAGGTGATGAACTTATTCACTATTCTAAGCTTAAAAACGAAGAAGCTAAACAAAAAAGATTGCCTTCAGCCGAGGATTTAAATCCTAACACCAAATTTATAGACAATGCCGTTTTTAAAATGCTAAGTGAAAACATTCAACTTAAAACGGCAATAAACAATAAAAAACTGTTGTGGAGTAACGATCAGGAGTTATTAGTAAAGCTAATGAACTTTATGAGAAAACACCCTGTTTATGAGGAATACATGTCCACTAAAAACAGCAGTTTTGAAGAAGATAAAAAATTTGCCGTAGCTATTTTCAAAAAAATTATTGCTGAAAACGATTTTTTTATTTCTGAAATAAGCGAAAAAAGTATTTATTGGAGTTATGATGAAATAGATTTTGTGCTAAGCATGGTAATTAAAACCATCAAAAAAATTGATGCGAAAGGAGATAATACCAACTTAATTATGCCTGTTTATAGTGATGAAGAAGATGATATAGCATTTGTTAAAACACTTTTTAGGGAAACCATAAAAAACGAAGCTGAAAATGCTCAACTAATTGCCAATAAAACCAAAAATTGGGAAATTGAAAGAATTGCTATGGTAGATATTTTGTTAATGAAAATGGCATTGACAGAATTAACTGAATTCAAATCTATTCCTGTAAAAGTTACGCTAAACGAATACATTGATTTATCTAAAGGTTATAGTACTCCTAAAAGTAAAATTTTCGTAAACGGAATTCTTGATAAATTGATTGATGACCTAACCGCAAGCGGTGAAATAAAGAAAACTGGTAGAGGACTGATGTAGGCTTGGCGTTTCAAGTTTAAATCAACCAACAAAAAAGCTGCTCAAATTACTCCGAGCAGCTTTTAAAACAATTAACTAAAATTTAAAACTTATTATAAAATAGCATCTAATTTAGCTGCTAATGTCTGTTTTGGCACTGCGCCAACTTGTTTATCTACTACCTCACCATTTTTCATAAATAAAATAGTTGGTATATTTCTAATTCCAAACTTAGCCGCTACTTCAGGATTGTTATCTACATCAACTTTACCTACTATTGCTTTGCCTTCGTAATCGTTAGCTAATTCTTCGACAATTGGTCCTACCATTCTGCATGGTCCGCACCATTCTGCCCAAAAATCTACTAATACTGCTTTGTCTGATTTTAAAACTTTTTCTTCAAAGTTTGCGTCTGTTAATTCTAATGCCATAATATTATCTTTTTAAATTATTTCTCTGATTTCTTTTGTTCAAAATTACAATTAATAAATCAATTTACTTTGTAACAAATATTACAATTCTTTGATTTTTATACTTTTTTAACTTTCCGAAATTTTATACTTAATTTGATACAAACTATCTAACTTTTCTAAAAATTCATTAGATACTTCTACTTTTTTAGTCCTCGAATTCATGTTTACTACACCATGTTCATCATCTTGCACCATTAACCTAAAAGGTACATTTCCTTGGTGTTGTTTAATAATTACTTCTATTTCTTCTAACACATCTGTTGTAAGTGCTTTGTTAGTTAGCGAAATAATTACTCTTTTGGTTCTTTTTTCTCTTACCTCAGAAAGTAGCTGAATACTAGCAATCTTAAACTCAACATCATTATCATCTTTTGCCCATTGTCTGGGTTGAATTTTACCTTTTATAAACAAATACTGACCTTCTAAAAAATAAGGTTTGTGTTTTACGTACTCTTCTCCAAAAACAAAGAAATCGTGCGAACCTTCATAATCTTCCACTTTAAGAATTCCGAAAGGCTTTCCATTTTTAGTCATTCTCTCTTCTGCTCCTGTACAAATACCGGCAATGGCTAATTCTTTTCCTTTGTTTTCTAATGTGTTTTTTACATCACTTAAATTTCCTCGGCAAAAGCTCTGCATTTCTAACTTAAAATCATCTAAAGGATGCCCTGAAATAAAAATTCCTACTACTTCTTTTTCAGCATTAAGTTTTTTTAATGTACTCCATTCTTCACAGTGTGGCAATTGAGGTTCGTCAATTTCTTCTTCAGCTTCTACCATATCAAACATAGATACTTGAGCTGAATTAGCATTATCCTGAAATTTATTGCCAAATTTTATAGCCATTTCTAAGAAAGTACCTTTATCGTATTCGGCAAAATATTGTGCTCTATGCGTATTAGGAAAGGAATCAAAAGCTCCTGCTAAAGCTAAACTTTCTAAGGTTTTTTTATTGGCAGCTCTTAAATCTATTCTTTTAGTTAAATCAAAAATAGAAGCATAAGCTCCTTCATTCTTTCTTTCTTCAATAATACATTCTACGGCTCTTTCCCCTACTCCTTTAATCGCTCCCAAACCAAAACGAATCTCTCCATTAGCATTTACAGTAAATTTATATACCGATTCATTTACATCAGGACCAAGCACTTTAATTTTCATGCGTTTGCACTCATCCATAAAAAAAGTAACTTTATCAATATCATTCATATTGTTACTTAAAACAGATGCCATGTACTCGGCAGGATAATGGGCTTTTAAATAAGCTGTTTGGAAAGCTATCCACGCATAACAAGTAGAGTGAGATTTGTTAAATGCGTAAGCTGCAAAAGCTTCCCAATCTTTCCAAATTTTTTCTAATTTATCTTCTGGATGTCCTTTTTCTTTGGCTTGTTCAATAAATTGGGGCTTCATTTTATCTAGCACCGCAATTTGCTTTTTACCCATGGCTTTTCTAAGCATATCTGCTTCACCTTTGGTAAAATCGGCTAATTTTTGAGAAAGTAACATTACCTGCTCCTGATAAACAGTAATTCCGTAAGTTTCTTTAAGGTATTCTTCCATTTCAGGAAGATCATACACCACTTCTTCTTCTCCATGTTTCCTCTTCACAAAGGAAGGAATATATTCTATCGGTCCCGGACGATAAAGTGCATTCATCGCAATTAAATCTGCAAAAACAGTAGGTTTTAAATCCTTAAGGTATTTTTGCATTCCATCCGACTCATACTGAAATATACCATTGGTTGCTCCTTTCTGAAAAAGTTCATAGGTTTTTTCGTCTTCAATATCAAACTTTTCAGGATCTAAGTCAATACCATGTTTATCTTTAATAATCTTACACGCATCTTTAATTAAGGTTAGTGTTTTTAATCCTAAGAAGTCCATTTTCAGCAAGCCAGCATCTTCAGCAACAGAGTTATCGAATTGCGTACAAGCCATGTCAGAATCTTTGGCTGTGGCTATGGGTACAAAGTTGGTAATGTCATCCGGTGTAATAATTACGCCACAAGCATGTATTCCTGTGTTTCTTAATGCTCCTTCAACAATTTTTGCCTGATGTATGGTTTTTGAAGCTGCTGGATTACTTTCTGCATAGCGGATAAATTCCTTCATTCGTTCAGCTTCATCGCTACGAAGCACTTTTTTTATTTCTTCTTCATTCTCTTTTAAAAACCTATCTATGCTCCATTTTCCGGGAATCATTTTTGGAAGCAACTTAGCCAATAAGTTAGCTTCTGCCAACGGTAAATCAAATACTCTTGCTGTATCTCTAATAGCAGATTTTGCTGCCATTTTACCGTAGGTAATAATTTGTGCTACCTGATTTTTTCCATATTTCTTAATCACATAATCCATTACCAACTGCCTGCCTTCATCATCAAAATCAATATCAATATCGGGCATGGAAATACGGTCAGGATTTAAAAAACGCTCAAAAAGCAAATCGTACTTTATAGGATCTATATTAGTAATTTTTGTACAATATGCTACCACCGAACCAGCTGCAGAACCTCTACCCGGCCCAACAGAAACTCCCATTCTACGGGCTTCTCTAATAAAGTCTTCTACAATTAAGAAATATCCGGGATATCCTGTATTTTTAATTACACCCAGCTCAAAATCTATTCTTTCTCTAATCTCATCAGTAATTTCTCCATAGCGTTCTTTTGCTCCTTCGTAAGTAATATGACGGAGGTATGCATTTTCTCCCATTTTTAAGCTTGAGTCTTCTTCATCTCTTGGGTCTTTAAATTCATCAGGAATTTCAAACTTCGGAAGCAATACATCACGTTCTAGCTTAAAAGGTATTATTTTTTCAGCTACCTCAGCAGTATTTACTATAGCATCTGGCAAATCTGCAAAAAGCTGTTTCATTTCATCTTTCGACTTAAAATAATATTCGTCATTGGGAAAACCAAACCTAAACTCTCTCCCTTTTGAACCTATGTATTTTTTTGGCTGAGAAACTTTATTCCCACCACCTATACATAACAATACATCTTGCGAAACAGCATCTTCTTTATTTAAATAATAAGTATTGTTGGTAGCAATGTATTTTACATCATATTTCTTAGCAAAATCTAACAATACTTTGTTTACCGCTTCTTCTTCTTGTACTCCATGGCGATTGATTTCTACATAAAAATCATCGCCAAAATTGGTTTTCCACCAAACAAAAGCTTCTTCGGCTTGGTTGGTTCCTTCAAAAAGTATTTTATTAGGCACTTCTCCCCAAATACCACCTGTTAATGCAATTAAATCTTCTTTATATTGTAATAATAATTCTCTATCAATTCTGGGAACGTAATAAAAGCCTTCGGTATTGGCGTAAGAAGCCAACTTTATTAAATTATGGTAGCCTTTTTCGTTTTTTGCAATTAAAACTGTTTGAAAACCATTATCTTTTAAGTTTTTATCCTTCATGTTTACACAAAGGTTAAACTCACAACCCACTATGGGCTTAATTCCTTCTTTGTGTGCTTCTCTAACAAAATGAAAGGTTGCCATCATGTTACCATGATCTGTTAATGCAACGGCACTCATTCCTAATTCTTTGGCTTTTTTTACTAAGCCAGCTACTTTTGTGGTAGATTGAAGTGTAGAAAACTCCGAATGATTATGCAGATGCACAAAATCTAAGGCTTCCAACTCCGAAGAGATGGGAGTAGTAGTTTTTAAAACATCCTCAGCTGAAGTATCGGTAGTTTTTTTAGCGAAATTGGCTTCTGCTAATTGAGGAGCTTCATAAACAATTTCCTGATTGGTAATTTCTTTGGGATGAATTACCCTAAGCTTAAGCAATTCAAAGAAACAACGAGCCGTTGCATCTACATCATAAGCAGCATCATGGGCATCTCCAAAATCTTTATTAAAAAGTTTTATATGTAAATCCGTTAGCCTCGGATATTTATATCCACCACCTCTTCCACCGGGAATAGCACAAAAATCCACACTGGATTTCATGGTATCGAGCGACTTTTTATCTACTAAATTATTGGCTATAGAAAGTCTGTAAAATTCTGCTCCAACAATATTAACATCAAACTCAATGTTATGTCCTACGTTGTAGGTGGTTTGTTGCACATCTTTTTGAAATTCTTCCAATACAAATTGCAAATCCTCACCATCTGCCAAGGCTCTTTCAGTGGTAATACCGTGCACGTTGGCTACAGCAATAGGAATATCAAAACCAACGGGTTTGATAATGTAATTTTTAGCTGTAATTAATTTACCTGTATCATCGTGCAATTGCCATGCTAACTGCACCATTCTGGGCCAGTTGTCCGAATCGGAAACGGGTGCATTATAGTCGCGGGGTAAGCCTGTGGTTTCTGTATCGAATATTAAAAACATGGTAAAAACAACTAAAATTTATAAGTGTTTAAAATTAATAATTCTTAAGAGGTAATTTGATTTTACAACACGCGTTTAACCAACATTTTTTTAACAACAAGGTTAGTTAGCGTATATAGATAATAAGACTAAGCATGTAAAGGTTCCTAAGAAATCGTCTAAAATGAAGCTAAAATTGATTTTATGTGATGAATAATCCCCTTAGGATTTATGCTTTCGTTACCAACTTAAGTCCGATAATAGACATAATAAGTGTAGTGATGAAAAAGAGTCTCCAAAAATCGGTTGGTTCTTTAAAAAACACCATACCAACTAAAACAGTTCCAACGGCTCCTATGCCTGTCCAAACTGCGTAAGCTGTCCCTATTGGTAAATGCTGAGTAGCTTTTACTAATAGGAACATGCTTATGGATAAACATAGTAAAAAAGCTATGAACCATAATGTGGACGTTGTACCAACACTCGTTTTTACTTTTCCTAAACAAAAAGCAAAGGCGACTTCAAATAAGCCCGCTATTACAAGCATTAACCAACTCATTTCTTCAATAGATCTCTTATTTCTGTTAATAACACTTCTTCTTTAGTTGGTGCTGCTGGTGCCGCAGGTTTTGCTTCTTCTTTTTTCTTAGCAGTATTCATTGCTTTAATCACCATAAAAATGGCAAGAGCAATAATTAAAAAATCAAATGTTACTTGAAGAAAATTACCATAATTTATAGCAATGGCTGGAGTTTCTCCTACAGCTTCTTTCAATACAATTTTTAACTCAGAGAACTTAACCCCTCCTATTAATATCCCTATTGGGGGCATTATCACATCATTTACAAAAGAAGTTACAATTTTTCCGAAAGCTGCTCCGATAATAATACCGACAGCCATATCAATTACATTCCCTTTAACGGCAAATGATTTAAATTCATCAATAATTTTCATATGTAGCTATTTATAGTTTTTATTCGTTAATAATGAAGTAAAAATATGGTTTTAAATTATTTGAAAATATACTTAATTAGCTACTATAACTAAATAAGTATATATAAATGGAACAGTCATAAACAAGCCGTCAAATCGGTCTAAAATACCACCATGACCCGGAAGTAAATTTCCTGAATCTTTAACATTTAAGTTTCTTTTGTGCATAGATTCTACTAAATCGCCTAAACCACCAAAAACTACAGTGATTATTGCCAATATCATCCAATCCATTAGTTCAATATTATGAAAAAACAAACTGATAACATAAGCTGCAACTAAGGACAGTATTCCTCCTCCTATGCTTCCTTCCCACGTTTTTTTAGGTGAAATTCTTTCAAAAAGTTTATGTTTACCGAAAAACCTTCCTGCTAAATAAGCTCCTGTATCGCTCGACCATAATAAAATGAAAAAGCCAATAATGATTTGAAAACTAAAAGTTGCTGTAAACTGATTTTCCTGATAAAACCCTAAATGATACAACATGGCAAATGGAAAGGCAACATAAAACACCCCTAACATGGTATAGGCTATATTAATAAAAGCATGGTCTTTTTTACGGTAAAGCTCTATGATAAAGGTTAAGAAAAACAATGGAATAAGGTATAAGGTATATTTTATTTCCATAATTTGCTGAGCAGCAAAAGCCAACAATACAAAAGAGGTTAGTCCAATAAAAACTCCCTGAAAATTTTGAGGTTTAATAGTCTTATTTTTCTTTACCAAAGCGTAAAACTCATCTATACCAAGTAGTACAACAACCATAAACAAAAACAACGTGGAATAAGCACCAAAATAAATGGCAGTAATTAATACCAACACAAATAAAAATCCAGTTATGGCACGTTGTAACATTTCGCTATAATTCGTTTTTATTAATAATGTTTACTGCTTTTATAGCATCATCAGACTTAACATAAACTTCTATTGAAGCATTATTCAAATGCAAATGCATAGAGTCTCTTTTATTGACAACGACAGCATTAATTCCCTCACTACCTAAAACAGACTTTACAATTTGGGCACTATTGTTATTTGTTGTTGTATATATCAAAACCCAATCTTTTTGCATCAACTTTTAGCTTTGAGCTGTACCAATGTTATCATCTTTTTTTTCGGCATTCTTTTCATCCGACTGAACAGTTTCAGAAACAATCTCTTCTTTGTTTTCTTTAACTTCCTCTTGTTGTTTTTTCTTAGAACTTTTCTTCTCTTCTTTTAACTCTTCTTCAAAAGAACTCTTTCCGAAAATGGCTTCTAAATCGTCTCTAAAAATCACTTCTTTTTCTAATAAAATTTCAGCCAATTGAGTCAACTTATCTTTGTTCTCGGTAAGAATTTTAACTGTTCTTGCGTAAGACTCTTCAATAAGCTTACTTACTTCTTCATCTATCAACTGAGCCGTTTTTTCAGAATAAGGTTTCGAAAAAGAATAGTCAGACTGACCTGTAGAATCGTAATAACTTATGTTTCCTAATTTTTCGCTTAATCCATAAATACTAATCATGGCATAAGCTTGCTTAGTAATTTTTTCTAAATCGCTTAATGCACCTGTAGAAACTTTTCCGAAAATTACTTGCTCGGCAGCTCTACCACCTAAAGCAGCACACATTTCATCTTTTAGTTGTTCTGTAGTAGTTATTTGTCTTTCTTCTGGTAAATACCAAGCAGCACCTAAAGATCTACCTCTAGGAATAATGGTTACTTTTACCAAAGGAGATGCGTATTTTACCAACCAACTTACCGCTGCATGACCAGCTTCGTGGTAAGCAATAGTTTTTCTTTCGTGGTCAGAAATAATTTTATTTTTCTTCTCTAAACCACCAACTACTCTATCTACTGCATCTAAAAAATCTTGTTTATTAATCACTTTCTTTTGCTTTCTTGCAGCAATTAAAGCAGCTTCATTACAAATATTAGCAATATCAGCTCCAGAAAATCCTGGAGTTTGTTTTGCTAAAAAGAACCTATCAACCGTTTCGTCAATTTTTAATGGTTTTAAATGAACCTTAAATATTTCTTCTCTTTCGTGCAGTTCCGGTAAATCAACATGAATCTGTCTATCAAAACGTCCCGGTCTGATTAAAGCTCTATCTAACACATCAGCTCTATTGGTTGCTGCCAACACAATAACACCAGTGTTTGTTCCGAAACCATCCATTTCTGTAAGTAACTGATTCAATGTGTTTTCTCTTTCATCATTTGCTCCTTGAGCCATTCCTTTTCCTCTTGATCGACCAATAGCATCTATCTCATCAATAAAAATAATTGATGGTGCTTTTTCTTTTGCTTGTTTAAATAAATCTCTTACTCTTGAAGCTCCAACACCAACAAACATCTCAACAAAATCAGAACCTGAAAGTGAGAAAAATGGTACTTTAGCTTCTCCTGCTACAGCTCTTGCTAACAAGGTTTTTCCTGTTCCTGGAGGACCAACTAACAAAGCACCTTTAGGAATTTTTGCTCCTAATTCTGTGTATTTTTCTGGCTTCTTCAAAAAGTCAACAATTTCTTGAACTTCTTCTTTTGCTCCTTCTAGTCCAGCAACATCTTCAAAAGTTACTTTAACACTTTTCTCTTTATCGAATAACTGAGCTTTAGACTTCCCAATATTGAATATTTGTCCACCAGGACCACCGCCTCCAGACATTCTTTTCATTAAAAACATCCATATACCAACGATAATTAATATGGGTAAGATAAAGCCTATTATACCTCCTAGCCAATCTTCTTCGGTTACGGTTTTGTATTTCAAACCTTTTTCATCCGACCATTGTTTCAACTCTTTATCAAAATTATCTAAAGAATTAAATTCAAATGTATAATGTGGTCCTCTATTACCACTATTAAAGTTATTATTTTTTATTTTTTTAGCATGTTCTTCTTTTGATAATGCTTCTTGAGTTAATGTAACCCTTGCAACACCTTTATTTTTTACTACCACTACTTCTTCAACATCACCTTGCATCACCATATCCTGAAACTCAGTTTCAGTAATTACAGAAGAACCCCCGCTCCAATTTAATAACTGAAGTGATAATAGTACGATACCTACAATGGCATAAATCCAATAGAAACTAAACGGCTTTTTGTTTGGGGTTTTATTATTTTTTGGAGGTTGATTTCCTTTTTTGTTATTGTTATTTTCCATTCAATATTTTTATTTAAGCTTGTTTAACCTTTGTTATTTCCGCATCTGCCCACAAACCTTCTAGGTTGTAAAAATCTCTTTGTTCTTTTTGGAATATGTGTACAACCACATTAATATAATCCAATAAAACCCATTCAGCATTTCTATAGCCCTCTGTATGCCATGCTCTATCTTTCAATGTTTTTCTTACTTCCCTTTCTACTATACTACCCAAAGCAGCAACATGTGTATTTGATGTTCCTGTACAAATTATAAAATATGCTGTGACAGCATTATCTAATTTTCGCATATCAATACTCACTATGTCTTCCCCTTTCACATCTTGCAACGCCTTAATTATAACATCTACAAGGAGTTGCGTGTCATCTAACTTTTTTACTTTTGCCATTAATTTTTATAATAAATTTTTAAGTGGCAAAGTTACAGATTTCCTATTGAAGTAATTCAATTTATAAAAAATTGTTAGTTAACCCATAACATGAACTATTTAGTTAATTTTGGATATTATGTATGATTGTTTATTTTTAGGAAGCCAAATTATTCGCTTAGATGAAGTTGATTCAACTAATATTTATGCTACTAATTTAATTAAAAACCAATCAAAAATTATTACTGATGGGATGATTATATACACTGATAATCAAACCAATGGAAGAGGACAAAGAGGTAGTGCTTGGGAAACAACACCTAATAAAAATCTTACTTTTTCCATTGTATTAAAACCCAATTTACTGATTAACGAACAGTTTATATTAAGCAAAATTTGTGCTTTAGGTATTTTAGATTTTTTAACAGATTTGAATATAAAAAACACTAGCATAAAATGGCCTAACGATATTTATGTTGGCAAACAAAAAATTGCCGGAATGTTGTTGGAAAACACATTAAAAAATTCAAAAATTGAGTTTTGTATTGCTGGAATTGGTGTAAATATTAATCAAACTGTTTTTAATGAACATTTACAACAAGCAACTTCTTTGCAACTTATTACCAATAAAAGCTACGACTTAAAGAGTATATTAAATCAATTGTTATTTTTTATTGAAAAACGCTATTTACAACTCAAAGCAGGTAAACTCCAACAAATCAACAAAGATTACCTCAACCATCTGTTGGGCTATAATACCGAAAGAACTTATCTCATTAACAACCAAAAAGTATTAGGCGTAATTAATGGTGTTACTCCCTCTGGGAAATTACAACTTACCCATGAAAACAACCTACACGAATACGATATGAAAGAAATTGGGTTTGTGTTTTAGGTATTAATAAATTTCTACAACATGAAAATCAGAAGTTGAAATTATCTTTCCACTTTATAACCCCTTAGTCTATAAACTACCCTACTATTTTTTCGCCAAAAGCGTTTAAATCAACGCCATCAAAATTTCCTGAACTCATGAGGAGCAACACACTGTTATTCCAGTTTTTATTTTCTAATAAGCTTACTAATTGTTTAGAGTCGTTAATTACCTCAACATTATCAGAAACAAAGGCTTTTTTCACTTCATTAGGCGTAATGTGTTCTAATTTTTTATGCTCCAAGGTATGTTCACTATAATAAACATAAGCTTCATCAGCATCACTCATGGCATTTTCATACTCGCTTAAAAAGTTTTTATTTAAGCTGCTAAAAGTATGTAACTCCATGCAAGCCACTACTTTTCTGTTAGGGTATTGTTGTTTAACTGCTTTGGTAGTTGCTTTTAATTTAGATGGTGAGTGTGCAAAATCCTTATAAACCGCAACCCTATTGTTCTTCGCAATTAACTCCAACCTTTTTGCTGCTCCTTTAAAACTAGTAATAGCTTTATAAAAAGCTGCATCTTTAACACCTAATTGATTGCAAATTAACTTAGCTCCATTTAAGTTTTGTAAATTGTGTTCTCCAAATATAATTAAAGGAATATCTCCATCAACTGTTTTCAGATAGGTAGTTCCGTTATCTATATAGTAACTAGGTGTTGAATAAGCTACTTTGGTAATATTTTTTGTGGTTTTTTCGGCAAGCTCTTTTAATATTTTATCGTTTTCGTAATAAGCTAAATAGCCATTATCTTCAATTAAATCAATAAATATTTTAAACTGCTCTACATAATTCTCGAAAGTTGGAAAAACGTTAATATGGTCCCAAGCAATTCCACTAAGCAAAGCTATGTTTGGTTGGTATAAATGGAATTTTGGTCTCCTATCTATTGGTGAAGAAAGGTATTCATCTCCTTCTAAAATAATAACTGGAGCATCTGTAATTTTTACCATGGTTTCAAAACCTTCAAGTTGGGCTCCAACCATATAATCGGCATCAATATTAGTTTTTTGTAACACATGTAACACCATAGCTGTTATAGAGGTTTTTCCATGACTCCCTCCTATTACAACTCTGGTTTTATTTTTAGATTGCTCATAAATATATTCAGGGTAGGAATAAATTTTTAGTCCTAATGTCTTAGCTTTTAATAACTCCGGATTATCATTTCTTGCATGCATTCCAAGGATTACCGCATCCAAATCGGTACGGATATTTTCTTCTTTCCAGCCTTCTGTTTGAGGCAATAAACCATGCTTGGCTAATCTGCTTTTGCTGGGCTCAAAAATTTCATCATCAGAACCTGTTACTTTATACCCTTTTTTGTGCAGAGCGATGGCAAGATTGTGCATGGCACTTCCACCAATAGCAATAAAATGAATGTTCATATTTGGCAATTATAGCATTGATTATAAATCGGTTTCGCTTTGAACTTTACCACTAGCATATTTAACTTTTTTGATGGGTTTTCCGCTTTCATCATATTTAGTCCAAGTACCAATTCTTTCATAGTCAAACAAAACTTTGTTATATTTCATTTCACCTTCCTCTTTAAGATTACCGTTTTTATGATAATACTTTTGGTCATAAATTAACTTCTTTTTGTTGGTTAATTCTAATGTATTTTCAGGCTTACCATCTTCAAAATAATTAGCTTTAAAAATATAATACAAGAATGACTTGTGGTATTCTTCAACAAATTCTTCATTTCCATTTGGATAATAATCTGTCCATTTTTGAGCTTCTGTATCTACATACTCTATTTCAGATTTTGGTTTACCATCACTGTAATAAATTGACATCTTACTTTTCTTCACATCTGTAACTCTAAAGTTTCTTTCAACTGTTCCGTTGGGATAATAGTTTTTGTAAATTTTTAGCTGACCGTCAACATAAAAACCTTTGTGAAGTAATTGTCCACTACTATAAAAATCTTCTATAAAACCATTGGCGGCATAACCATTTTCATCATTTCGTATCGTATCTTTTCCAAGCATCATGTTTAATGGCTCGTACATTTGAATTCCAAATTTTGCATCAACCACCTCTTCTGGAGTATAACTTTTAGATTGAGCTAAAAGATTAGATAAGTTTAATAATAAAATAGTGATTAAAGTAGTGTAAAATATTTTCATCTGTTTATATTTTTATTGTTATTAAATTGGTCAGATGTAACTTCCATATAATCATTTTCCTTGTGTGAGAAAATTATTACTCATGGTCGTTTCATAGTTTTTTGAATTTTTATTTTTCTGTTACGGAATTTAATTCGTTTGGGTTATGTTTTTCTGTAGATACAAGTTTAGCAATTTTTATATTAAAAAAACCAAAAATCATTGTCATAATTGGACTTAAAATATTAAAGAAGCAATACATAAAATAATCGCCTGTTGCAACACCTAATACTCCTGAATGATAAGCACCACAAGTATTCCATGGAATAAGAACTGAGGTTACTGTTCCCGAATCTTCTAAGGTTCTGCTCAACACCTTAGGGTGTAGTCCTCTTTTTTTGTAAATTTTACTAAACATTTTTCCGGGAACTACAATAGCTAAATATTGATCAGAAGCTGTTACATTAAAAGTTATACATGTAGTAGTTGTCGTTGCAATTAAAGAACCTGTTGATTTTGCTAAAGGAATTAGGGTTTTAGTAATGGTTTTTAACATCCCTGTTTTTTCCATTACCCCACCAAAAATCATGGCACAGATAATAAGCCAAATGGTTCCTAACATTCCGTTCATTCCTCCTGTTTGCAGTAATTCGTTTACTAACACATTTTCTGTGGAAATTCTTATATCTGTTGTCATAGCATTTACAATAACTTCATAAGCTGCTTCAAAAGTAAGCGAGGTGCTTTCTGCCAAAGCAATAATTAAATCTTGCTGAAAGATGAGTACAAACAAGCCACCTAATAAACTACCAATAAACAAAGCTGGAATAGCATCTACTTTCTTTACAATTAATAATATTACAACAACAGGAACTAAAAATAACCAAGGTGTAATAACTACTTTAGATTCGATTGCAGCTTTAAGTTCATTAACATCAGCAACGCTTCCTTGCGACTGAAATGTAAACCCTATAATTAAAAAAATAATTAATGTGATAACGATAGATGGTATTGTGGTTAATGCCATATATTTAATGTGGGTAATTAAATCTGTTCCTGCCATTGCTGGTGCAAGATTGGTAGTATCTGACAAAGGCGACATCTTATCTCCAAAATAAGCCCCTGAAAGAATTGCTCCTGCTACCATTCCTTTATTGAAGCCTAATACATCTCCAATTCCTATTAAAGCAATACCAACTGTTGCTGCGGTTGTCCATGAGCTACCTGTTGCTAAAGAAACTACTGCACAAATAATACAGGTGGCTACTAAAAAGATTTTCGGATGAAGTATGTCTAACCCATAATAAATCATTGCAGGTACTACTCCGCTTATCATCCATGTTCCAGCTAATGCACCTATCAACAGTAAAATTATAAGTGCAGGTAAGGCAGATTTAATACTCTTTACAATTCCCTTTTGAATAGATGTCCAAGTATATCCGTTGTACATTCCTATAGCAGCAGCAACTGCTCCGGCAACTAATAAAACTATTTGATTTGCTCCACCTAATGCATTATCTCCAAAAACAAATACCACATTTACTACTAATAGTAATATTAAAACAACTATGGGTATTAATGATTGAAATAAACTTGGCTTTTTAACGGGCTCCATGAAATATTTTTATGAAGCGTAAATGTAAAAATAAATTGTGGAACTAAAAAAATGATTGATGGGTTTGTTAGCAACTATTAATTTCTATTTCTCAATAGATTCGTTATCCCAAATGTTTTTGGAAATACTAACACCATTTTTAGAGTAATAAACTCCTCCCCATTTATAAAAGATTCTTTCGTAAACATCTGCATGGTCTCCAGTAACTTTAATTCTTCTAATTACAATTGCATTACCTGTTTCTCTTTCTTCTTCTGTAATTCCTTGAGGGTATTTTTTATCAAACTGATCTAAATTGCTAGATAGTTTCTTTTCTCCAACATAAACATCATATACTTCTTCTGATGCTTTGGTTGATTTTTCAATTTGTTTAGCATTTAATTGAGATTGATAATCTGTATAAAATTGTTTTTCTTTCTGTAATTGCTTTTCAGCATTTATAGTTCTTTGCAATTGTTCTTTAGTTGGTTTGTTCAACTTCTCTTTTTGAGCAATAGCTTCTTGTTCATTTTTTGAACGTTTAAAATCAGCATCTTTCTGGTATTTTTGTTGCTCTTTGTTTAATTGAATTTTATAATCTTTTAATTCAGCAGTAGCCTTATCATTTTTTTGTTTTTCTTCGGCAATTCTTTTCTCATTATATTCCATATAAAGCAGTTTATCTGCAGCTACTTTTTCTGCTTTAGCTTTATGTTTTTTAGTCTGTTCTATTTGCATTAAAGCAATTTGGTCAGCATATTTTTGAAGTTCTCTTCTGTTGTCTTCCACTTTTTTCAATGATGCATTTATTCTAACTTCTTCTAAAGCTGCTAAATCTTTACTATATTTTTTCACATCTATCTCTCTATCTTTCCTTTTTGCTTCATAATCTTTTTGGTTCTGTTGAATAGTAGTTTGTTGATTATCTATTGCTTCTTGATTTTTCTGTCTCTTCTTATCAGCATTTTCTACCATTATCCACCTATCTTCCTGAATATTGCTTTTATAAGTATATAAATCTTCTACTTTTTGTTGATACCTAGGCTCATTGTCTTTAGCATACTTACCCATATTATCTTTTTGTTTATTAGCATAAGTATGCGCCTCTTTTGTTTTATCGTTAGCTGATTTTATGTTATTAATTTGTTGTTGATTATAATATTCTTTGTCGCTTTGTAGTTGCTTTTCATTTTCTAAATATTTTTTATCTCCCTCTTTTTGCATTTTTTCAATTTGCTCGTAGGTTGCTAAAATTTCATCTTGAGCCTTATTGGTTTTATCAACATTGAATTTGATTCTAATTTCCTCTTGTTTGTTGTAAGACGCTTTATCAGATTGCAATTCTTTCTCATTTTCAAGATATTTCTTATCTCCCTCTTTTTGCATTTTTTCAATTTGCTCATAAGTTGCTATAATTTCCTCTTGAGCTTTATTGGTTTTTTCTTTACTTGTTGATATTCTTACTTCTTCTTGCTTATTGTAAATAGCTTTCTCTTCAGCCAAAACCCTATCCTTGTCTTTTTCTTTGTCTTCCCATATTTTAGCCATCATTGCTTCAATCTCTTTCTCTCTTTTATCATCTATTTTGGCTCTACTTCCAGGTGGTGGAGTACTATTTTTAACAACTATTTCATTCTCTTCTTTTTCTTTAGCTAGTCTATCCAACATTGCCTCAATTTTCACTAATTGATCCTTAGGATATTGCTCTCCTTCAAACAATACCAATGCTTCTTTATATTTATCTTTAGCACTTTCAAATTTGTTAAGTAAAAACATCCTATCAGCATCAAAAATAAGTTGGTCATACTTTTCTCTTTTTGCCTTTAAAGCCAACGCTTCACTTTTATTTTTACGTTGTTCCTCAGCAATTTGAGCTAAAATATTATTTATTTCTTCAATTTTTTGTTGTGGATAAGCTTCACTAGGCATGATGCTTAACGCTTTTTTGTAAAAGTTTTTAGCTGTTTCGTAAGATTTACTCCCAAAATTATCATCCGCCATTTTTATATGACTATCATACTCTTCTTTTTTCTGCTGTTGAGCATTTGGCTTAACAGTAATTTGTTCTTTTATTTTAGCTGCCAATATTTTTTCTATCTCATCAATTTGATTTTTAGGGTAAGTCTCTGAAGACTTAACAGTAAGAGCTTCTTTATATTTAGCTTTAGCTTGATCGTAATTTTCTGCTTTAAAAGCATCATCAGCACTAGCAATTAAAGCATTGTATTTATCGTTTTTCTCTTTTTCTGCTAATGCTTTAGCTTTAGCTCCATCTATGGCTTTTAGTTGATTTTTAGGATACTCTTCATTTGGATAAATCATTAATGCCTCTTGGTACTTTTGAGTGGCTTTATCAAACTTATCTCCATAAAAATCAGCATCTGCTTGAGCAATTACAGCTTGGTAATATTCCCTTTTCTTTTTCTCTGCTTCTTTCTCTAATTCAGTTTCAGCAGATTGTTGCGCTAATTTTGCCAATAAATCATCAATCTCTTTAATTTTATCTTTAGGATATTGTTCTTCTGGTTTAACCCCTAATGCTTCATTGTACTTACCTTTGGCAGTCTCATAATTTTTACTCGACAACGCATTGTCAGCAGCAATTATCAGCCCATTATATTTTTCTTGTTTGGCTTTTTCAGCTGCTTCTTTCCCTGCCAATTCAGCTAAAATACCATCAATCTCGCTAATCTTATTTTTTGGATGTTGTTCATTTGGTTTTACACCTAACGCTTCATTGTATTTACTTTTAGCTTGCTCGTAAGATTTATCATTAAAAGCCTTATCAGCCAATGCAATCAGACTATTATACTTTTCATTTTTTTCTTTATCAGCCATTTTAGCAGCTTCTTCTTCAGCTTTCTTTTTAGCTATTTCAGCTAAAATGCCATCTATTTCTGTCAGCTTATCTTTAGGGTATTGCTCATTTGGCTTAACTCCTAGTGCTTCATTGTATTTGCCTTTGGCTGCATCATACGATTTGTCAGCCAACGCATTATCAGCTGCTGCAATTGCTGCATTGTATTTTTCATCTTTCTCTTTTTGAGCCATCATAGCAGATTCCTCTTCTGCTTTTTTACGAGCAATTTCTGCTAATATTCCTTCAATCTCTTTCAGTTTATCTTTAGGGTATTTTTCTTCAGCTTTCACTTCCAAGGCTTCATTGTACTTACCTTTAGCTGCTTCGTAAGATTTTTCAGCTAACGCTTTATCCGCAGCAGCTATAGCAGCATCATATTTTTGTTGTTTGGCTTTTGCTTCCGCTTCTTTTTTAGCTAATTCTGCTAAAATGCTTTCAATCTCATTAATTTTATCTTTAGGGTATTTTTCTTCCGATTTTACAGCTATTGCTTCATTGTACTTACCTTTGGCTCCTTCGTAATCTTTTGCTCCAAGTGCTTTATCTGCTGCTGAAATTAAAGCATTGTATTGTTCTGTTTTGGCTTTTTCTGCTGCTTCTTTTTTAGCCAATTCTGCTAATAAACCTTCAATTTCTGTCAGTTTTGTTTTAGGGTATTGTTCATCAGGTTTTACGCCTAATGCTTCATTGTATTTTCCTTTTGCTGCTTCATAAGATTTTTCAGCAAGAGCCTTATCAGCTGCTGCTATGGCTGCATTGTATTTTTCTTGCTTGGCTTTTTCTTCAGCTTCTTTTTTAGCAAGTTCTGCTAAAATCCCTTCTATTTCTGTTAGTTTACCTTTTGGATATTGTTCATCAGGCTTTAGCGTTAATGCTTCGTTGTATTTAGTTTTAGCAGCATCATACGATTTTTCGGAAAGAGCTTTATCTGCCGCTACTATAGCTGCATCATATTTTTCTTGCTTGGCTTTTTCTTCAGCTTCTTTCTTAGCTAATTCAGCTAAAATCCCATCAATTTCTGCAATTTTATCCTTAGGGTATTTTTCTTCCGATTTTACAGCTATTGCTTCATTGTATTTACCTTTGGCACCTTCGTAATCTTTTGCTCCAAGAGCTTTATCTGCCGCTGAAATTAAAGCGTTATATTGTTCAGTTTTGGCTTTTTCTTCGGCTTCTTTCTTAGCTAACTCTGCTAATAAACCTTCAATTTCTGTCAGTTTTGTTTTGGGATATTGTTCGTCAGGTTTAACTCCTAATGCTTCATTATATTTGCCTTTAGCTACATCATATTCCTTTGCTGTCAATGCTTTATCAGCTGCTGCTATTGCGGCATCATACTTTTCTTGTTTGGCTTTTTCTTCAGCTGCTTTTTTTGCTAGTTCTGCTAATGCAGTTTCAATTTCTTTCAATTTGGTTTTCGGATAAGCTTCAAAATCCTTAAGTGCTGCAGCTTTCTCAAAGTCAGCTTTTGCTTTTTCATAATCTTTATTTATCATATAAGCATCACCCGAAGTAATTAAGTCAGTATATTCTTTGTCAATTTTCTCTTTGTTCTTAATTAAATCATCAATCTCTTTAATTTTATTTTGCGGATAGACTTCCTCAGGCTTGTAAGTAATTGCAGCATTGTATTCCATTTTAGCTTTTTCCCAATTTCTTTCACTAAATGCTTTATCGCCTCTTTCAATAGCTGTTGTATATCTAGCATTTGCTTCATTTGCTGCGGCTAATTCATCGGCTATTAACCCTAATTGAAATTGTGGATATGTTTCACTCGGCAATAATTTAGCAGCTTGTTCGTAAAGTGGTTTTGCTTCTGCATACTTTTTAGAATTAAATAATTTATCTGCGGAAGCTATTGCTGCTGCATATTCTTTCTCTTTAGCTTTTCTAGCAGCTTCTTGTTCTTTACGTTTCTGCTCATGATCTTTTTTTAGTTGCTCTAATTCTTTTTGTATAGATTTAGTATAATTTGGATCAAAGTCCATATATCCATAAGCAGGATCGAAAGCTACTTTTGCGATTGGTTTATCTAAAATAGAAACATCCAAGCCTTCAACCTCTTCAAAAAGATTCATTTCCATAGGAAATTCGAAGCCATACTTAGCATCTTCTGGCGGTACATTTTTAGTAGAAAACTCTATTTTTTTTCCTGTAAATCCTGGTTTAGAAAACTCTACTAAATAAACAGCATCTGGCGGTAATTCCAATACAAATTCTCCATTTGCAGGAGTATTAATTGTCTTCCAAACTGCTCCATTACGCTTAACAGTAATGGTAACTCCTTCAAATCTTTTCTTCGTATCCTCATTTTTTACTGTCCCCTTAACATCTAACTTCCACTGAGCTTTTAATTCAGGAGCATACATCAGCATTGAAATAATCAATACTAAAAATGAGATGATATGTTTGGCTCTAATCAACATAAAGATAACTTACAAATATCGTAATTCCATATTAAAAACGGAAATAAGTTTAAGATGTTTTATTATCTAACTAACTATACTAAGATGCAAAAACTGTGATATTTGAATAACTAAATTAGAAAGATTGTGCAATTGCTAGGAAATCTGCTGCTTTAAGCGATGCTCCACCAATTAACCCACCATCAATATCGGGATTGGCAAAAAGTTCTTTTGCATTTGAGGCGTTGCAACTTCCTCCGTAAAGAATAGGACAGTTTTGAGAAGTTTCTTCTGAATAAGAATCTTTTAACACTTTACGAATAAAAGCATGCATTTCTTGAGCTTGTTCGGCTGTAGCAGTAACTCCCGTACCTATTGCCCATACAGGCTCGTAAGCAATTACTAATTTTTTAAATTCATTTTCATTTAAATGAAAAAGCCCTTCTTTTAGCTGTTGCTCCACAACCTTAAAATGATTGTTTTCTTCTCTTTCTGAAAGCAATTCTCCACAACAAAAAATAGGAGTTAAATCAGCTGCTAACGCTCTATTTATTTTTTCTGCAATAATTGTATTGGTTTCGTGGTAATAGCCTCTTCTTTCAGAATGACCAACAATAACATAGTTAGCTCCGCAAGATTTAATCATTTGTGCTGCTATTTCTCCGGTGTATGCTCCAGCTTCATGTTCAGAACAATTTTGAGCTCCTAAAGCTATTGCTGAATTTTCTACTAATTCTTTAAACAAAGAAATATATAAAGCAGGTGGGTTGATGATTAAACTAACATCGGAAACATTATTTTCTAATGCTTTAATATCTTGAAGCAATTGTTTGGCTTCATTTAATTGCAAATTCATTTTCCAATTTCCAGCAACTATTTTTTTACGCATATCTTCAATTAATTGGTAAAATAATGGGCTATTTAGCTTACTCTAACTCTTGGGTCGAGCATTCCGTAAACGATATCTACAATAATGTTTACAATAACAAATATGGTTGATGTAAGTAAAACGCCTCCCATAACTATTGGTAAATCGTATTTGGTAAGTGCATCATACAATACCCATCCTAATCCTTTCCAAGCAAAAATCATTTCTACAAAAAGTGCTCCTGCCAACAAACTAGCAAACATCCCTGAAACAGCTGTAACTACAGGATTTAACGCATTTTTAAGTGCATGTTTTATTACTACAACCATTTTAGATAATCCTTTCGCTCTTGCTGTTCTAATATAATCTTGCGACATTACATCAAGCATAGAACTTCTGGTAAGTTGCAAGATAGCTGAAATTGGCCGGATACCTAAAGTAAACGCAGGTAAAACCAAGTTACTTAACTTCAAAATTTCTCCGTTACCTAAATCATCGTACTCAAATAAACTTCCTGTCATGTTGAATAAATTTATACCTGTAGCTTGTGGCAAGGCAAAACCTATTAACCAAGATATGATAATTGCTGAATAAAAAGATGGAATAGACATCCCTAATACAGATAAAAACAACAAGGATTTATCTACCCAAGTATCTTTCATTAAGGAAGTTATAATTCCGAACAGTACACCAAAAAAGGAAGCAAATAATATGGCAGCAGTTGCTAAAACAGCGGTCTCCGGAAGATAATCGAGTAATATTTCAGAGACTTGCCGCTTGGTTTGATAAGACCGCCTTAAGTAGGGTGTTTTTACTACTACAACTTTATTTTCTCCAACAGTAAAAAGAGTAGAATATGAATATTTATTATCATCTAAATACAAATAATGTTCTTCATCTGTGCTATGAACAGAAATAGGCGACAAATCATTCAGATACATCACAAACTGTGTTGAAAGTGTTTGATCTAATCCTAAATCTTTTTGGATAACCCTAAGCGATTCTTCATCTGCTCTTTGCCCCATAAGCATACGAGCAGGATCTCCTGGCAATACGTTAAAAAGCAAAAACACTACAGTAATAACTCCCGCTAATACTAGTAATCCGTACAATATTCTTTTAGTAATAAACCGTGACACTATCCGCTATTTTTTTAATAATTGACTTTTAACGTCTTCATAATTTGGCAAATCGTTGGCATGCCATTTTGCCAATACTTTTCCTTGTTGCAACAACACTATTCCTGGATTTGCTCTAACAATTGTTTTCAATGTAATGGCATCGCAAGAATAAAAATCATAATTTACTTGATGTTTACCTTTAAAAACCTCTACATTGTCATGTGATGAAGCTGTTAATCCAATAAAATAATGTCCATCTTTAAAACATTGGTCGGCAAATGTATTAATTTTTTTGATTGCTTGGTCATCAGTTTTTTTAATATCATAAGCTACCATCATAAATAAATACCCCGGATCATTCATATAATCCTGTGTATAGTCGTATTCATCTGCTCCAATTATTGTAAAATCTGTAATGGCTGCTTTATCTCCAATAGAAATAAGTTTAGTGGTTCTGTCAGAAAATTCATAGTTTTCATCATCCCAAGGATAGTTGGCTTCTGTAAATTCCTCAACTTTACCTGTAGTTTTATTTTTGTAATAAAAAATATTTTCGAAAACATCTGGCTTGGCTCCTTCAGGCAATTTCATTTGGTCTGGAATACTTTTCCCTATTGCATAAGGCCTGTAATCTTTTACAGGAAGGTGATTGTAAGTATAATTAATAAAAATTAAAGTAATTAATGTTACCAAGGCTATGATTATCCATTGGTTTACTTCTTTTTTGAAGAACTTTTTAATGGCATAATATGCTCCAAAACCTATTAAGGTAAATAAAACAGGAAAGTACCACCCAAATACCCATGAAAGTAAAATAACACCAACTATACCACCGGATAAAAGAATAATATCATCTTGCGTAGTGTTCAACTTAATTTTGTTTCTATAAAAGAATATTGGGATAAGGAGAACTATTAATGCGAAATCTTTAAAAAATGATTCCCAAGGTGTCAAACTTCTACCTAAAGAGCCTTTCATGGCATCTCCAAAACAACCGCAATCGGTAACACATTGAACAGGCATTTCTTCTTTATAAACCACAATTTCATTGGTCTCTTCTGCTACTACAATTTTACTATCTGCTTCAGCTCTTTCTATCATCCTAGCATGTTCAGGAGAATTTACTTGAACTTCAGTTAAATTAGTATAGGTTGCAGAAGTATCGCAAGTAGCAGTATGTAAGGTTAAGAAAAAGAACATGATGGTTAATGCCAATAAGGAATAAAGTGTCAACTTAATTTTAGTAGCAAAAAGCAACATGAAACCAAGTATAACTTCGGCAGCACACATAATAATGGCTATACCCAAAGCATATTCCATTAAAAATTCTAATGAAAAAGTGTCCCAACCGAACCAATCTCTAATTCTGTAAGCCAATGCTCCATTTTCAAAATATTCTTCTAGTTTGTAGCTAAAACCTAAAGTATCATTAGCTTTTATTAACCCAGAAACAATAAATAAAGCTCCAACTAAAATTCTTGATATGGTTACCAATATTTTCATGTGTTCTTATCTGTTTTATTTGTTCTTAAATTCCAGTTTAATTAAGGCAAAAACTGCATAATTTATCATATCAAAATAGTTAGCATCTATTCCTTCAGAAATTAATGTTTTGCCTTTGTTATCTTCAATTTGTTTGGTTCTTAGTAGTTTCATCAAAATTAAATCTGTTAGTGAACTAATTCTCATATCCCTCCAAGCCTCACCATAATCGTGATTTTTATTTTGCATTAATTCTTTTGCTTCCAAAAAATATTTTGAATACAACTTTACCGCTTCTTCTTCTGGTAATTCGGTGTTTTCATTGTAGCCTAATTCTAGCTGAACTAAAGCCATAATGCAATAATTTACTATTCCGATGTATTCAGATTTAACATCTTCCTTAATTTTGCTTTCACCAACTTCTTCAAGCGTTCTGATTCTTTTTGCTTTAATAAAAATTTGATCGGTTAATGAACTTGTTCGTAAAATTCGCCAAGCACTGCCATAATCTTTCATTTTTTTCGTAAATATGTCAGAGCAAATTTTTATTATAGAATCGTATTGTTTGTCGGTTTTATTCATATTAATTTTTACACATTATATCCATGGAAAAAGAAAAACGGAAAGATACATTTTTTTTAAAAAATACACTTATAAATTGCAAAGGTAATTTATTAAATTTAGACGAACCATGCATAATGGGCATATTAAATGTAACTCCTGACTCATTTTTTGATGGCGGCAGCTATATATCGGAGGAAGAAATTGTTACACAGGTAAAAAAACACTTAGATGAAGGTGCCGCTATTATTGATGTTGGCGGATATTCTACCAAACCGGGAGCTACTTTTGTTAGCGAAGGAGATGAATTGAGCAGGGTTTTACCTATCGTTAAATTTATTCATCAGGAATTCCCTGAATGCATTATTTCTATTGATACTTTTAGAAGTAGAATTGCCGAAAAAGCTGTTGAAAACGGAGCAAGTATTATTAACGACATTTCTGCGGGAAGCATGGATAATCAGCTTTTCGATTGTGTTGCTAATTTGAATGTTCCTTACATTTTAATGCACATGCAAGGCACCCCGGAAAATATGCAAAAAGCTCCCTCTTACAAAAATGTTACCCAAGAAGTAATGTCTTTCTTATCTGAAAAAGTAGATATCCTGACTAAAAAAGGAGTAAATGATATTATTATAGACCCTGGTTTTGGTTTTGGCAAAACGGTAGAACACAATTACGAATTAATGCACCACTTAGCCGATTTTAATATTTTTGAGTTGCCTATTTTAGTTGGTGTTTCCCGAAAATCTATGATTAACAAGGTTATTAAAACTACTCCTAAAGAAGCACTAAATGGAACTACAGTACTAAACACCATTGCTTTAATGAAAGGAGCAAACATCCTTAGGGTGCATGATGTAAAAGCTGCTAAAGAAGCTGTTTTGATTACAGAACAGATGAAGAAGAGTTATTAACCAAAATTATTCCAAGCAAATGCTTGAAACATTTATAGTTTCAATTCATACCCTTTTCGTTTAGCACCATTGTAAACCGTCAGGTTGGAAGGAGTTAAAAACTTACGTATAATTTCGTATGCATCAGATTTAATTCCACGATATATTAATGATTTCATATTATCATTCTTAGATACTAAAAAAAGCCCTAAATATTTTTCTTTATAAATTCCCTCGTTTATTGAGAGCCCCGGAATACCTTGTCCAACCTTTTTAACCCAAGTGCCTTGCTGTAAGACTCCATATTTATAATTCTCAAGTGATTTTTCTTTACCATAACTAAACTTCCCTATACCTATCCTAATTTTAAATATTCCTTTTTCAATATCAATTATTTCAAGATATTTTTTAGAAAATAAGAAATAGGCACCCATTAAAAAGCATAAGTACAATGCTGGCATAGTTAAAGCTTCCCAATCAGGGGCTGCAACAAAAACTGCTATGACTATCCAAAACAACAACCCCACACCTCTTCCAGGTGCTGTGAAGGCCATACCGATTCCAATTAATTGTCTAGGCTTTATAGTCAAAGTATTTAGTAATTAAAGGTTTTCCAACATACGAATAAAGACCATTAGTGTTCTTTATTCACACTTATATCTTTACCTCAAATATAACCATATCTATTTAAATCATAATGTTTTTTTTTAGTGTCCCAAGCGAATGCTTGAAACTGAGGATTGGTTATACTTTGAGGAAATAGGGGAGATGGGGATTGATTATACTTAGAGTAGATAGGGTTTTATTCAACTGTCCAATAATAACTTGTATAATAACATGTGATATATCCTCCATTATAAATAATAGATGTTTGAGTCCACATGTCAACTTTTTGTTTATTACCCCAATTATCTTCTTTCTCATGATACTTCACGTAATCTAATAAGTTATCATATACATACTTTGAAATATAAATATGATTTGGAGATTTTGCTTTATCACTTAAAACTGTTGATTTATTGACTGGATTTCCAATCCAAATTAAATCTTTATTGTCATAAGTACCTCCAATACCAACTTTTGTACAGAGAACATCTCCATCGTCCATTCCTATCCCAAAATCAATTGATGTGTATTTTTTCAAATGTTTACTAATTCCCTCTGAACTAGATAACATATAAGTCATCATCATCGCAGCTTGAACAGCGTTAGAAAGAGTTGCTTTTGATGTGCCTTGAAAAAAAACCAAAAGGCTGTCTCCGTTAAAACTTCTGTTTTCACCACCCAAGGAATTAGAAATTTTCACAATTGTATAGTAATATGCTTTGTGAACCTTTGCAACTGTAGACTTATTATGCTTGTTTAAAAGTTCAGTTGAACCTCTTAAATCGATATAAAGGACAGTAGTGTTAAACTTTAATCCTTTATTGCCAAATGTCAATTTTGAATCATCCAGTGTTGGCACATATGAAACTTCCTCGACTGAGAAGGATTCATCCATATGTTTCTTTATCTTATCAAGTATATCTTGTTTTAATCCCATTATAATTGATTTGAAAAAAACACAAATAATAGTAAGTCTATTACTGCGACAAATAACAAATTCATTGTAATTGCACAATATTTATTTTTTTGCATTAATATTTTTGAAACTTCATATATCTGTTCACTTAAATCTTTTTTGATTGATTTTTTCGAAATTGATTTTGTTCTTTCTTTAAACTCTGATTTTGTCAATTTTGCAATATGCTCAAAATAGAACATTGAAGAACTACCTTCGGAATAATTTTTTGCAAATTTTGGTTTAAGAATTTTGAAAATGCAAATTCCAAAAATTACAACTAATAATATTGCTAAAACTAATCCCAAAATAAAAACCAAAATACTAATTGTTAGATTATCACATTTTGCTAAATTATCAATATTAACAATATACAATGGTTTTGCAAATCCCATAAATACAGTTAAAATAATTCCACATATAACTAAAATTGCACCTGCTTTTTGGTCTGCAAATTTTATTAAGTCTTGAATATTCTTAAAGTTCTCAAATAGAAAATTTGTTTTAGTCATTCTCTGGGTGTTGTTGTTTTAAACTGTTGCCTAACAACCGGATAAACGTAATGGTACGTTTATCCAGATTATATCTTTACCCCAAATGTAGTAATTCTATTTTAAGAATAATATTTTTAGCTTATTATTAGTGCTTTAGGTCTTTAACAATCCTGCACAAAAGGACGTTCTACATTAATTTTTGGGCTGATATAAGGAATATTTAAATTCAAGCCTCTGAGGATAAACAGTACCCCTATAATGATAATTAAAATTGGAAAGAATTTTCTGATTTTGTTTCTGATGGAAACACTTACCACACTTGCCAACTGAGTAGCTAAAAACATTAACGGAAGTGTTCCTAAACCAAAAGCAGCCATAAACCAAATGCTTTTATACACATCACCCAAAGCAATGGCTGAACCTATGGCGGTGTAAACTAATCCGCAAGGTAAAAAGCCGTTTAAAAAGCCAATAAACCACAAGTTGTGAAGTGATGAAGATTTTAATAAGGCTCCCAATTTTTGCTTCACAAAGGCTATTTGTTGATAGACAAAACTCGTTGGCGATAAATTATTCAACCACTTGGAAGGAATTAACACTCCTAAGATTAAAATACTACCAATTAAAATAGATAAAAATTGTTGGGAAGATGCAGTTTTGATGCCCTGACCAAAAAAGCCAAATACAAAACCTAACATACTATAAGTTACTATTCTGCCAAAATTATAAGTTAAAGCCCCTACAATTCTATACCCTACACTGCTATTTTTTAAGGGTAATGCAAAAGCTATTGGTCCGCACATGCCAATACAATGCAAACTACCCAAAAATCCTAAAACAAAACCTACGATTAAAATTTCCATTAACGGAGTTTTTTACAATTCCACTGTAAGCTCACTGTAATAAGCATTCCCCGCATTTTGCCATTCTATTCTGAGCTTATACATTCCTGTTGAAAACAAGTCTAAAGGATAAACTAACACCTTACTTTCTGAAGTAAAATCAACTGATTGATCTAAATTTGCATCTGAAGGTTTAAAGAAATTAATATTGCCTTTTATCTCTCCTTCTACTTCGCTTGGAAAAATCAATTGCAATTTATCATCTTCAATTTTGTAGCTAACTTGTTCTTCAAAATGGCTTTTCGTAAGTGCTTCTTTATCTTTCAATCCTTGAAAAGCTAATTCTTTTTCATAATAATCTTCGGTAACTAAATCTACATTTTGTTGACTTGCTTTAAAAACCATAGCACTCATAGATACTACAAATAGTACTATAAAAATTGTTATACCTGTTCCCCAATTGAATTTCATTATTTTGCAGTATTAGTAGGTCCTAAAAAAGAGGTTTCATTTTCATGAATAAGCTCTCCATTGTTGTAAATACCAATTTTAATAGTGGTAGATTTTTCTTTCAAGTTCTCTTTTAAAATATTTACAAAAAATGCTTGTTGGTTGCTTTTCCCTTTTTCAAGTCTTAAGGTATCCATTCCAACCATTTTAACCTCGCCATCCATGTTTTCAAGCTCAAAGGTAAGCTTTAAATCTTTATTAGATTTATTTACCACTTTAACATTATATAAATTACTAATAAAGCCATTTTCTTGTTCCTGATACAACATTCCCGGAGTTCTTAAAATGCTTGCTTCCATGCTTCCTCTCAAGGTAAACAAATAAATAATAAATCCAACAAGAATAATTAACACAGCTGTGTATGCCTTAGCTCTTGTAGTAAAAAATTGTCTTTTATTTTCGGCAATTGCATTTTCGGAATCAATTCTAATTAAGCCTTTTTCAAGTCCAACATTTTCCATCATGTAGTCGCAAGCATCTATACATGCTGTACAATTAATACATTCTAACTGTGTACCATTTCTAATGTCAATTCCTGTGGGACAAACATCTACACATTGGTGACAATCTATACAATCTCCTTTGTTTTCTGATGCTCTGTCTTCGTTTTTCTTGAATTTAGCTCTTTTTTCTCCACGAATATAATCGTATGCCACTACCAACGAGTTTCTATCTAACATAACGCCTTGCAATCTGCCGTAAGGACAAACTATTAAACAAACCTGCTCTCTAAACCATGCAAATACAAAGAAGAAAACCCAGCTAAAAACTAGTATAGTAATAAAGCCTACAAGGTGTTCCTGAATAGGAGATGTTTGAATTCTTACCAACTCATCTGAACCAATAATATACGCCAAAAACGTATGGGCTATAATTACTGAAATAAGATAAAACAAACCATACTTAAAAACTCTTTTAACAATTTTTTGAGTGTTCCAAGCTTGCTTTTTTAATTGAATTTGTTGTTTGTAATCGCCATCTATCCAATACTCAATTTTTCTGAAAACCATTTCCATAAAAATGGTTTGCGGACAAATCCAACCACAAAAAACTCTACCATAAACAGCAGTAAACAGCACGATAAAAATAACCATGGTTATCATTATTAGTGCAAAAAGAAAGAAATCTTGCGGCCAAAAAACCTGACCAAACAACACAAACTTACGCTCAATAATATTGAACATTAAAAGCGGCTCTCCATCAATTTTTATCCACGGATTAGCAAATAATATAATTAACAGTAAGTAACTTAAATAAGTTCTGTAGTTGGTAAACTTACCTTTAGGCTTTTTTGGAAAAAGCCATTTCCTTTTCCCCTCATCATCAACTGTTGTAATTCTGTTTCTGAATGAAGCATTATCGTTTGATGTATTTGCTTCCATTTTACTTAAAATTTATTGGTATTAATTCACTTTTTCGCCCTGAGGCTCTTTTCCTCCCTCTACATTTTTACCTGTAAATTCGTTCAGAATATAACTAGCAACATTTTGCATTTGCTCCGGATTTAATTGTGCTTCCCAAGGAATCATACCTTTTTCCGGAACACCATATTTAACCACTTTAAAAACTTCATTAATGCTATTTCCGTGTATCCAATAATCATCAGTAAAATTTGGCCCTACTCCACCTCCACCATTTACAGCATGACAAGCAACACAGTTTTTTTCATATATAGCTTTACCATCTGCTAATTTATCAGCATCTGTAACTAATACAACGGTATTTTCATCTACAGCAGCACCGTGTTCTTTTTGGTAAGCTTCAATTTTTTCTGCAGCTACAGCATATTCTGCTTTAAGCTCATCTTGCTGCTTAAATTTTCCCATTCCAAAAAACAAAATGACATAAATAATAGCAAAAATTATTGTTCCATAGAACATATACAACCACCATGGCGGAAGTGCGTTATCTAATTCAATGATACCATCATATTCATGGTCTGTAACATTACTATCCAAACCTTCAATTATTTCTGATTTTTCGATTTTATTTTCCATGATTCCTTAGTTATAAGCGTTATTTTTTATATTATCATCTTCTAGTGGTAACTTTTCCATATAATCTACATATTGTTTTTTGGTAGTAATTACCCAAACCAACAATCCGATAAAAAAGAGGAAAAAGATAACCAACGAAATAATTGGAAAGATTTCTATCCCTCCAATTGTTTCCATATTATGTTTTATAAACTTTAGCATAGTTCTATCTTTTTTAAAATTATTTTTCTACGTCAGTTCCTAACCTTTGCAAGTAAGCGATAAGTGCAATAATTTCTTTGTTAGCATCAGCTTTTTCAACTCCCTCTGTTTTGAGTTGTTCTGCTATTTCATTGGCTTGTTTTTTCAAATCTTCAATAGCTTGTTGGTCATAACCTTCTGCATAAGGAACTCCCAACGTTTGCATTGCTCTAATTTTTGCAGGCGTACTTTCAATGTCTATATCTTTTTCTAACATCCAAGGATAAGCAGGCATAATAGAGCCTGGCGACATACTTGTTGGGTCTTCCATGTGATTATAATGCCAAGAGTGAGATTTTCTTAACTTTTTAGAACCTTCTCTTGCCAAATCCGGTCCTGTTCTCTTCGAACCCCACTGGAACGGATGATCGTAAACAAATTCCCCTGATTTTGAGTAATCGCCATATCTTTCCACCTCATGTCTAAATGGTCTAATCATTTGTGAGTGACAATTATAACAACCTTCTTTTACATAAATATCTCTACCTTGTAATTCAAGAGGAGTGTATGGTTTTACTGCCTCAATAGTTGGCACATTAGATTTTACTAAGAAAGTTGGTACCATTTCTACCGCTCCACCAATTAGTATTACAATTAATGAGAATATTAATAACTTAACAGGTTTTCTTTCAATAACTCTGTGCCAGTGTTCTCCATTATGAGGAGCATAAACAGGTTCTAAAGCAGGAGCTTCGGCAGCTTCGTTGTCTACAAACTGACCTTGTTTTACTGTTTTAATGATGTTATAAACCATTAATAAGGCACCAACCAAATATAATGTTCCACCAATACTTCTTGTCATATACATTGGAACAATTTCAGTAACTGTTTCTAAGAAGTTAGGGTATTTTAAATAACCGTCAGTAGTAAATTCTTGCCACATTAAATACTGTGTAAATCCTGCAAAATATAATGGCACAGCATAAACTAATATCCCTATAGTACCTATCCAAAAGTGAACTCCGGCCAATTTCTCGGAATATAATTTAGTATTAAACATTCTAGGGATAAGCCAATACAGCATACCAAACGTTAGGAATCCATTCCAACCCAAGGCTCCAATATGAACGTGTCCAACAGTCCAATCTGTATAATGGCTAATTGCGTTTACACTTTTTAGTGACAACATAGGCCCTTCAAAAGTTGCCATACCATAAGCAGTAATAGCCACTACAAAAAATTTAAGTACGGCACTATCTCTAACTTTATCCCAAGCACCACGAAGTGTTAATAATCCATTAATCATACCTCCCCAAGATGGAGCGATAAGCATTACTGAAAACACTACTCCTAATGTTTGAGCCCACTCCGGTAAAGAAGTATATAATAAATGGTGAGGTCCTGCCCAAATGTATAAGAAGATTAACGCCCAAAAGTGGATAATAGATAGTTTATAAGAATAAACTGGTCGTTGTGCTGCTTTTGGCACAAAATAATACATCAACCCTAAATAAGGTGTTGTTAAAAAGAAAGCAACAGCATTGTGTCCGTACCACCATTGTACTAACGCATCTTGAACACCTGCATACCATGAGTAACTTTTCATAAAGCTTACAGGCAATTCAAAGGAATTTACAAGGTGCAAAACTGCAACAGTAACAAAAGTGGCTATATAAAACCAAATGGCAACATACAAATGTCTTTCTCTTCTTTTTAAGATAGTAGCAAACATGTTCCATCCAAAAACTACCCAAATTAAAGTAATAGCAATATCTATAGGCCATTCTAATTCAGCATACTCCTTTCCAGTTGTAAATCCTGCCAATAAGGTTATTGCTGCGGAGACAATAATTAACTGCCATCCCCAAAAATTAACTAAACTTAATGTATCACTCCACATTCTGGTTTTGAGTAACCTTTGTAAAGAGTAATAAACCCCGGTAAAAATTCCATTACCCACAAATGCAAAAATTACTGCATTGGTATGCAATGGCCTGGTTCTACCAAAAGTGGTAAACTCATAATTAAAATTTAATGCCGGAATATACATTTGAAGTGCTACAAGCAATCCAACTAACATTCCTACTACGCCCCAAAAAATGGTTGCATAAGCGAATAGTTTTACGATTTTATTGTCATAAAAAAACTTTTCTGTTTGCTGTGTCATAATTTATAAAGTTTATTTTGATTGATTTTTTGTTTCTTTTACCTCATCATCAAAAAGCATTCGCATTGATGGTGTATAATCATCTTCGTATTGCCCGTCTTTCACAGACCATACAAAGGCTACCAGAAAACTAATAGCTACCGCTAAACTTACAATGATTAATATAAATAGTACGCTCATAATTTTTGGTAAAAGTATGATTGGTAAATATTAAAAAACATGACTTTTGTCAAATTAGAAAATGTTTTTTGGTGTTTCTTTTAAATTTGATAGTGATAAACATGACATCAACCTACTTTCATCAATTTAGCAGAAAGGTTAGTTGTTATAGTTACAAAAACCACCACTGTAATTGAGCTTAGAGGCATTAAAATAGCTGCTAACACAGGCGACATTAATCCTTGAACTGCAAAACTCAACCCTACAATATTGTATAAAAAGGAAATGATAAAACTTGCAATTACTATGTTGATACTTGTTTTAGCATACTTAAAAAATAAAGGTAATTTTTCAAAAACGGCAGCATCTAAAATGGCATCACAAGCTGGAGAAAAAGTATTAACATCTTCGGAAATAGAAATCCCCACATTACTTTGTTTTAAAGCTCCAGCATCATTTAACCCATCACCAATCATGGCTACTTTTTCATTTTGCTGCTGTATTTCTTTAATGTACTTAAGTTTTTGCTCAGGGGTTTGATTAAATAAAAAAGTATTTTCTTTAGAAAAATACGCTAATAACCTTTGTTGTTCACTATCATTATCTCCTGATACTAAATGGAGCTTAAAATATTGTTGCAACTGATTAATTACAGTTTTCAGATTTTTTCTGTAAGTATTCTCCAACTGAAACCTTCCCAAAACCTTATCATTAATTTTCACATAAACTACAGATGTTGTTGCAGCATCTTCTTTTGTAGCTTCAACAAAATTGGCAGAACCAATTTTCACCGTTTTTCCATTAACTGTTGCGACAATTCCTTTACCCAACACTTCTTCAAACTCTTTTATTTCTATTATTCGGTAGTTTTCTAATGTTGCGAAAACTAGTTTACTTAGTGGATGTGATGATTGTCTTAGTAAAGAAGCTACCGCATTTAATTCTTCGTTATTCATTTGCTCTCCAATATAAGAAATAGAGGAATTTGCTGCCTGTGTAAGTGTTCCTGTTTTATCAAAAACAATGGTGCTAATTTTTGCTAGTTGTTCTATAACAGCAGCGTTTTTGAGGTAAAATTTATTGCTACCGAAAATTCTCAATACATTTCCAAAAGTAAATGGTGCAGATAAAGCTAACGCACAAGGACAAGCAATAATTAAAACCGATGTAAAAGCATGTATAGCAATTTTCTTATCAATATTCCACCAATAAAACAAACTTCCTAAAGCAATTACAATAATGATTAAAGTAAAATACTTACTAATAGTATTGGTTATTCCTGCAAACTGATCTTGATGTTGTTTGGTAAAAGCTTCATCATTCCACAATTGTGTTAAGTACGAGTTAGAAATTTCTTTTAGTACTTTTAATTGTATGGCTTCTCCTTTTTGTTTTCCTCCGGCATAAATTTTTGTACCCACTTTAATCTCTACTGGTAAGGATTCACCTGTAACAAAACTATTATCAATTTTTGCTTCACCTGCTATCAATTCTGCATCTACAGGAATAATTTCATTATTTCTTATTAAGATGATGTCGCCTTTTTTAAGTTCCGAAACAGCAATACTTACCTCCTCTCCATTTTGCTTAATAATGGTTGATGATATTGGAAAATACGATTTATAATCCCGCTCAAAAGATAATACGGCATAGGTTTTTTGCTGAAAAACCTTTCCCAACAACATAAAGAAAATCAACCCTGCAAGTGAATCTAAATATCCCGCTCCTTGGTGGCTTACAATTTCATAAACACTTCTGAAAAACAAAGCTATTACTCCCAACACAATTGGAATATCTATATTAATTGTTTTGTGTTTTAGAGCTACCCAAGCCGATTTTAAATAATCTGACGCACTATAAACCAACACAGGCAAGGAAAGTAAAATATTGATGTATCCAAAGAATTTGGCAAACGAAAGTTCTTTTATATCGTCTAGTCCAAAATATTCGGGCAGACTCAACATCATAATATTGCCAAAAGCAAATCCAGCAATTCCTAGCTTATAGACTAAACTTCTGTCTATTTTATACTTTTTATCTTTTGATGTATCTGAGAAATTAATTTCGGGTTCGTAACCTATTGAAGCCAGTAATTCCACCAATTGCCTTAACGAAAGTTGATGATAATTGAAAGACAGTTTAAGTTCTTTTTTTAGAAAGTTAATTCTCGATGAAAATACATGTGGATTTAGTTTGTACAAATTCTCTAACAACCAAACACAAGAACTACAATGCACTTGTGGTAAATAGAAAGTAACCAACATCCGTTCATCATCCTTAAAATCAATTAATTTTTCTACTATTTCTTGATTTTCGAGATATTCGTGTTTTTTAGAAACATTTTTTGGTGGAGAAATGCCTGGTGTTTTTTCTAAATCATAATAATTACATAAATCATTCTGATTAAGAATTTCATAAACAGATTTACACCCTACACAACAAAAAGATTTACTATCGAAAACCAATGTATCTTCCAAGCAATCTTCACCACAATGGTAACAAGTTGTTTTTTGCTTTGTATGAGTTTTTTCTGCTTGCATTACAAATGCAAAATTCCGTGGTTTTAATTTATAAAACCATGAATTTTGTCATTTTATTTAAGGAGAGGATTTTTGAAAAGTAACACGAGAAATAAAAATATTATTCTAATTTTCTACAAAAAATGATTCATCAGATTTCTTAAATTTAAAATCAGTTAGTTCATTTGGACTTTCAGGAACAAATAATCCAATTATAAGTGAAGTATCTGTAATATCTTTTATTTTCCATATTGTTTTTGGTCTATTATCAACTGATAAAATCATTTCAGGATAAAACTCATGAAACATTATTGTTGAATCATCAAGAAGTTGAAACTCATGAACTCTTAAAAAATTATTAGGTTCGGTAGTAATGGTCAGAAAATTCTCATCTATAACAACTGCCATATAATCTAAATGTCCTCTTTCAATTACCCATAAACCTGATAGTTTATTTTTAATTTCATTTAAGATAGTTTCATTGTCCACTTCGACTTTAGACACATCATCAGTTTCAGACTTATTATCACTACAACCTAAAACTAAAACAATTAACACTAATAATACTTGCCTCATACTTTTTATAATAAAATACGAAAATAAGAAAAATGAATAACATTTTTTTATCAACCAACTAATTAACGGTTAACTGATAACAAATAACGAAGGGATTTATTTATTCATTAAGCGAATGGTTCCATTATGATGATATGCTTTTCCGTTTGCATCATAAGTCACCACTTTCCATAAGTAAATATCGTTTGGAAGTTGCTCTCCAGAGTTGTTTAGCTTACCATTCCAAGGTTTATACTTATCAGTAGTTTCATATATTAACTTGCCACTTTTATCGGTAATCATCATTTTGAAATTTACATCCCAACCTAATAATGCTTTAGGAATAAACGTTTGATTTTCTTCAATAGAACTATTAGGAATAAATCCTGATGGAGCTAACAAATCCATATCTAAGGTAATTTCTACCGATTTAGTAAACTCTACATAACAACCAGATTGATGAGTAAGCATTAGTTTTACATCATAAGTTCCTTTATCTTCAAAAACAAAACTTGGCGTTGCTTCTGTAGATGTTCTTCCATCATTCGTTTTCCATAAATAAGCACTAATGTTTTGATTTTCTGTTTTAAGCGTTGTAGCGGGATAAGAAAATTTATTTTTATCGTGAGCTAATGCATCTTCTGTATAAGTAAAATCTTTAGTTGGTGTTGGAAGAATGGTTACACTTCCTACATTTTCAACTGTTTTTTGCTTGGTTTCATTATTTACAACAGTTAGTTTTACCTGATAATTTCCGGTTTTATCATACACATGATGTGGTTGTGCATTATTAGATGTTGTTCCGTCACCAAAATCCCATAAATAAGATGGGTTGTAAGCGTTAACTTTAGATTTAAACACTACTTGCTGACCTAAACATACTGTTGAGCTTAACACTTCTGCTTGTACATTTAAATCTGCAACAGTGTTGTTATTGTTTTCAGGAGATTTATTATCAACTATTTCTTTTTGTTTAATATCTTCAACCAACAAAGGTGTTTTTTCTTCTGATAATTGCTCTGTTATTTTTTCATCAATAACTTGAGTGTGGTTGGAATGATTTTCCTGGGTATTATTTTCGTTGTTGGTAGTATTAATAGTTGTATTATTTGTATTAGAAGTTTCTTCCTTAATTAAAGGAGCTTGTTCGTTAGTATTAACCTCTGTTGAGTAATTTTCTATACTATTTTTATCATCCATATTATTATTGGAGATAAAATAAGCAGAAATAGCTACCACAGCAACAACTGAAGCTGCAATAGCAATATTTTTAATGTATTGAACATTTTTTAACGAGTTTAATTTAGCATCCATCTCATTCCAATGGGCTTCATTAAAAGGAACTTCGTGTTGTTCAATTTTGTCTTTTATTAATTTTTCGAATTTATCCATGTTTTTGGGCATTCTTTTTTTCTAATATTTGTCTTAAATTTCTTTTTGCTTTAGCTAAGTTAGATTTAGATGTCCCTTCGTTTATTTCTAGTTCATCTGCAATTTCTTTGTGGGAGTAACCTTCTAGCACATACAAGTTAAAAACCGTTCTATAAACAGGTGTTAACTCTTGAATGGCTTCCATAATTACTTCAACTCCAAAATTGCTGTAAATACTTTCTGCACTTTCTGAATAATTAGCATCTAAAATGTAATTATCTTCATCCTCTACAAAATATACGCCTTTATTTTTTCTATAACAATCTATGGCAGTATTTACAATTATCCTTCTTACCCAACCTTCTAAAGAACCTTTAAAATTATAACTTTTAAGATGTTGAAAAACCTTAACAAATCCATCTTGCAACACATCTTTGGCTTCATCAGTACTATTAGCATAACGATAACAAACACTCATCATTTTCCCATAATACATCTTGTACAGCTCTTTTTGAGCTTGCCTATTGCCTTTAACACACTCGTTAACAAGACGTTCTAATTTATCTTGATCTTCTCGATCCATTTAATTTTATCTTAAGACGTTATTATGTTGGTTCGGTTGCCTTGTGGCGAAAATATCAATAAATTTTGAGATATTAAACAACACAACCATTTCAAATAATTTGAAATGGTTGTGTGTAAAATTAATTTAGGTAAGGGATTTAGAATTTGTAATTCAACCCTACTCCTAATATTTCTTTAAATTGAACTCGTGGTCCGGATCCATCTATAACCCCATCGTTATTTCTATCAACAGCAATATCAATATCATGATCATAAATTAACTGAGTAGATACAGTTGCTGAGATGAATTTATTTACCTTAAGTGAGAGTAATAATTCCCAGTTTACATCAATATGTGTTGGTTCTTCAGTATAATTAGAAAAAGCATCGAAACGGGTTTCTAAGTTAATATTTTCCATTATTTCTTTTTTGTACATCACTCTTACGTACCCCCCATATTCAGCTCTAAGTATTTTACCATTTTTAATTTTATTTCCTAAAAGATCAAATTCAGCTGGATCAACACCAAAAGCACCGGCATCTGCTAAGGTTTTATCATTTACGATAGTCATTCTTGCAGTAAAAGGAGATATAAACGCAGTAAAATTATCATGAGGTTTATAGTCCATACCAATTGCTGCTAATGCATAAGCCGGAGCAAGAAAAGTAGATATTTCTGTTGAATCATCAGGATAGTTGTAACCATCAGCAAACTGAGTTTTAAAGTTTACCAAAGCAGCGTAATACCATCTTTCGGTAGCCTTATAACCGTATTTCGACATAAAATCTATTCTATCATCTGTTTTTCTAACTCCGCCTTCTTCTCCTTGTTTTAACATACCGTAAGCAAGATTAAGTGTATTATCCCATGATGAACGACCTTTTTTGTAATTAGCAAAAGTGCTAAGCAAACCATTTACAGCTACAGAGTTTTCACCACCGGCAGACCAATTGGTAAAACTAGCTTGGGTAAGGTTGGCTCCAAAAACACCGCCTACTTTCCAACCATCTAAACTATCTGCTTCTTGAGCTTTTATTATTTTCTCTGCCTCAGTTAATTCTTTATCAACAACTTGAGCAGTTACCATTCCTGCACCTGCAAGCAACATCATGGTTGCATAAATGATTTTTTTCATTATATATTTTCTAATTATTTTTTAAATTATTTATTATGAACATGAACATCCATTTGTGGAAATGGAATATTAAGACCTTCTTTATTAAAGGTATTATACACTTTTTCATTCATATCGAAGAAAACTGTCCAATAATCTGGTGCTTTTACCCAAGCTCTTACAGTAAAATTAACTGAACTATCTGCCAAAGCAGAAACTGCTATAAAAGGAGCTGGATCTTTTAAAATTAATTCATTACTATCAATTAATTTTTGTAAAACTTCTTTTGTTTTTCCTGTACTATCTCCGTAACCAACACCAAAAGTCCAATCTACTCTTCTTAATGGTTCTGTTGAGTAATTAGTTAATGAACCTGTTGACAACCCACCATTAGGAATTATAATGGTTTTATTATCTGGAGTTGTTAAAATAGTATTAAAAATTTGAATGCCTTTTACAGTTCCACTATATCCCTGTGCTTCTATAAAATCTCCAACTTTAAATGGTTTAAATATTAAAATAATTACACCACCTGCAAAATTTTGCAATGCTCCAGATAAAGCCATGCCTATTGCTAACCCAGCAGCACCTAGTATTGCAATAAACGATGTCATTTCTATTTCTAACATGCTTAATACACTAATAGCCAAAAGTGTCTTAAGCAACGCACTTACAATACTTGAAAAGAATGGTTTTAATGAAGGGTCTATTTTTCTAGTTTCTAGAAAGTTTTTAAATGATTTATTTAATCCTTTAATAATAAAAAGTCCAACTATTAATACCGCTAATGCTCCTAATAGTTTAGGTCCATAAGTCATTATTAATTCTGCGGCTAAATCGTAATACTTTGTAACGTCAATGTTTTCCATGATTTAATCTAATTTTTTTAATTAGATGCAAAATTAAAGAATTCAGGAGCTTTTGTTAAATTATTTCAGGGTAAACTTAGTTTTACCTATATCAACACCATCAGCGTAAACTTCTACATTGTACTCACCAACAGGAAATTCATCAATTTTAATCCAATCAATGGTTACTTGCATATCTTCATTTTTGTAGTCAATTTCTTTTTTAGAAGAGTATAATCCTCTTACTCCATTAAAGTCAAATTTATTAGAATCGTCTGTTTTTTCGGATAGAACTCTGCCATCAGGAGTAAGGATTCTAACATAAATCCATTTTTTACCGGGTTTAGTAATGGTGTTTTTCTGTACCGTAAATGAAGTTCTAATTTTATCTACCTTTTTAGCCCTATCCATTTCTTTTCCGGTATTGTCATTTTTCACTTTTACACCGTAAGAAGTAAGATTTAATGTTTTTAAATGAGATGCAACAGTAACTAATGTATTTAAGTCTTCATTCTTCTCTGTTAATTCTTGAGCCTTTTTTTGCTCATTAGATAATTGATTTTTAACTGTTTTATTTTCATCAGTCAGTTTATTGTTCAATTGGTTTAAAGAATCTATTTGTACCACATAACCTTTCATAATTTTACGAAGAGTTTCAGTTTCTTTTTTCAACTGATAAATTGACCAATCTTTACCTTTAGCTTTTTTAATTAATTCCTCAATTTTAGCTTTCTCTGCTGCTAACTCAGTACTTAGCTCCTGATTATCTGTTTCTAAATCTTCATATTTTTTTAGCATTTCTTCCAATTCAGCTTGCACCTGATCTCTTTCAGTAGAAACTTCTGTATAAGCAATTTCTCCTTTGTCAATTGCTTTTTTCAATTCTAGATTTTGCCAAATAAGATAACCACAAAAGCCCAATAACAAAATGATAATAACCATCATAAATTTGTTATTCTTATTCCCCGTTGGCTTATCTTGAACAACCGCTTTATTTATTTCTTTTGATTCCATAACACTTAACTTATTTTATTAAAAAATATAGCTCAAAATTATACTATAATATTGTTTTGTTAATAGTTATTAGCTAAAGTTATGCAGATATTTTTGTGTAAAACAAAGATCTAAAAAAAGCTTCCAAGAAACATTCCTGAAAGCTTTTCTATTATACATAGCTTTATAATTACTTAATCAACTTAAAGCTAATTGGCATTTTATACCTTACTTTAACAGCTCTACCTTTTTGTTTTCCAGGCAACCAATTGGGCATAGCTTTAATCACTCTTATAGCTTCTGCATCTATAGATTCACTAACACCCCTTAATATTTTAATATCAGTAATTTCTCCATTTTTCCCCACCACAAACTCTACATATACCCTACCTTCAACTCCCCTTTTAATTTCAATTTTTGGATATTTAATGTTATTAGATAAGTACTGATACAATGCTTTATCTCCACCGATAAAACCAGGCATTTCATCAGGATAATCTATTGGGTCAGGATCTATTACTGGTGGCTCAACTTCAACCCATTTATCATCAAATTTCGGCTCTACATAAGGGTCTTCTTTTGTAGGCTCTTCAGTAGTTTTCTTGTTTACATCATCCACAATTATTAATTTATCAATATTTTTTCTTGGAGTAGGTTCAGTCTTAACTATTGGCTTTTCTACTTCGGGATTAACTGGTGGAAGAACTGTTTCTATGTCATCATCAATTATTTTTACCCCTTTTAAATCTTTCACAGAATAATAAGTCGTCCATTCGAAAGCGAAAAAGGTTAATGAAAAACTAATTAATAGTCCTAATTGAAAATAAACAAATCTCATTCGTTCATTTTTCTTGGTGGTTTTTTGAAAATGGTTCATGATTTTACGGTTTTGGTTAGACATTTATAATAACTTAAAAATTATATAGTTTAGTACTTAGATGCATAAAATTTATTATTTTCACAATTATTTTTAACTAAAAAAAGAACATGAAACTTCCTTCTATTCAATACCTTCAGGAAAAAGCTGTAACTGCCTTAAAAAGATTTCCGCTAAGCATAGTATCGGCAACTATTGGAGTAGTTTGTGCTATTTATTTGATAGAGCATGAGCATTATCAAGGCAATTTATTTCCGATTATCAATCTAATGCTTTGTGCTGCTTTAGGTATTCCTTTATTTTTTTGTGTTACTGTTTTTAGTGAAAAGCTAAATTTTTCTTTCAAAATAAAAGCTTTACTCAGCTTAATAGGCACCTTAATTTTAGTAGGTGTTTATTTTAGTTTACCTAATTCTGACGAATCTTTCAACACCACTCTTCCTTATGTAAGATATGCTATTTACAACATTACTATCCATTTATTAGTTGCCTTTGCTCCTTTTATTCTTAAAAAAGAAATTAATGGCTTTTGGCAATATAACAAGGTATTATTTATTAGGTTTTTAACTTCTGTATTATATTCCGGATTTTTATACGTTGGAATTGTATTGGCATTGGTTTCCTTAAATTTATTGTTTGATGTAAAAATTCGTGACCAGTTTTATTTTGAGTTTTGGGTAATCATTGCAGGTTTGTTTAACACTTGGTTTTTTACTGCCGGAATGCCAACATCTTTAACCGATTTAGATAACGACTATGAATACCCCGCAGGATTAAAAATTTTTTCTCAATACATATTACTTCCATTATTAATGTTGTATTTACTAATTCTATACGGTTATGGTATTAAAATATTTGCCGCTTGGGACTGGCCAAAAGGAATTGTTTCTTACCTAATAGTTTGCGTAGCTATATTAGGAATTCTAAACTTCTTATTAATTTATCCTTATTCCAAACAAAAAGAAAACAAATGGATAGCCACTTTCTCTAGGGTTTACTATTTTATTTTATTCCCCTTAATTATTATGTTATTCATTGCTATTAATATGCGAATTGGAGATTATGGTATTACCATAAACCGATATATTATTTTATTATTGGGATGTTGGCTTACACTAGTTTCTATTTACTTTGCCATTGGCAAAACCAATATTAAATTCATTCCTATTTCGCTTTTCACAGCTATATTAATAACATCTTTTGGTCCTTGGGGAATGTTTTCTGTAAGCGAAAACAGTCAAGTAAACAGACTAAAAACCATTTTAGAAACACACCAATTATTAGAAAATAATAACATTACAAAAGAACAAGTTTTAGATAGTATTTCTACTAACTATAATCATAAATTTATAGCTAAAAACGAACAACTACTACCTGACTCAATTAAAAACGATATAAAATCTATTTTAGATTATTTAAACGACCATCATGGATTAACCAAAATAAAACCTTGGTTTAATAATAATTATGATACTGAAATTGCAAGTTTTAATCAAGACAAAAGAAAATGGGAAAGAGTAAATGAAGCTAAAGTTTATATGAATGCCTTAGGGTTAGAGTATACCCATCATTACACTACTAAAAATCAAAACTATTTTTCTTTTACGTCTGAAAATAAATACAATAGCGTTTTAACTATTACTGGTTATGATTATCAAATTAAAGTAAATAGCAACTACAACAACAATGTTGTTTTACAAACTTTTGTAATAAACAATAAAGAATACGAGCTAAAAATACAAGATAATGAAAACATGTTGCTTTTGCTTGAAGACAAACAGCTTAAAAGTGCTTTAGATTTTGATAAACTCATTAAAAAATTAATGGATAATTACAAAAACTCCAATAACAATTATGACATTCCTGTAAACGAAATGACAATTGTATCGGAAACGGAAGAAATTAAATTAAAGTTTGTTTTTGACAACATTAATATAAAAACAGATAAAAAAACCTTAAAACCAAACTATTTTAACGGAACTTTGTTGTTAAGAATAAATGAAGAAATCCCTTTAACCACTGAAGAAATAGAATAAAAAGCTCATTAAAAATAAAAAAGTATTTAGTTAGTTAAAAAAAATGAAATCGATTGAAAAAAAATTCCTAAGTTTGCAGTCCAATTTTTAAAAGGTATATAAAATGGCAAAGAAAGGAAATAGAATTCAAGTAATCATGGAATGCACAGAGCACAAAAATAGTGGTATGTCTGGGACTTCAAGATACATTACTACAAAAAACAAAAAAAACACTCCAGATAGAGTTGAATTGAAAAAATACAACCCTATTCTTAAGAAGGTTACTGTTCACAAAGAAATTAAATAATTAGAAATTTTCACAAAGTGAAAATTTCAAATAAAACAAATAAGATATGGCTAAGAAAGTTGTTGCATCTATTCAGAAAGAAGGTGGTAAAAATTTTACAAAAGTAATTAAAATGGTAAAGTCTCCTAAATCAGGAGCTTATGCCTTTAAAGAAGAAATCGTTACTAAAGATAAAGTAGAAGCTTTTTTTAAAAAATAAATTTCTACTCTTTTTAGTTACTAAAATATTTTATTGCTTCTTTCTTTATTTTAAGGAAAGAAGCTTTTTTTTTATATTGAAGTAATTTTTAACTTCTATCATTATCTCAAACACTTTATAATAAAATGGGTTTTTTCAAAATATTTTCTAAAGAAAAGAAAGAAGTGCTTGACGAAGGTTTAACCAAAACCAAAGAAAACTTTTTTTCAAAACTATCTAAAGCTGTTGCTGGAAAATCTAAAGTTGATAGTGAAATACTAGACAACCTTGAAGAAATTCTAGTAACCTCTGATGTTGGTGTTAATACTACTTTAAAAATCATTGAGAAAATTGAAGATAGAGTTGCCAAAGACAAGTATTTAGGAACTGATGAACTCAATAAAATTTTAAGAGAAGAAATTACTGCTCTTTTAGAAGAAAACAATACTGAGAATTATACCGAATTCACTATACCTAAACAAGACGAACCTTATGTAATTATGGTTGTTGGCGTAAATGGCGTTGGCAAAACCACCACCATAGGAAAACTGGCTCACCAACTTAAAAAAACTGGTAAAAAAGTAATGCTCGGAGCTTCCGATACTTTTAGAGCTGCTGCTGTTGATCAACTTAAAATCTGGGCAGAAAGAGTTGATGTACCTATTGTAGAACAAGGAATGAATGCAGACCCTGCTTCTGTTGCTTTCGACACATTACAATCTGCAAAAGCAAAAGGAATGGATGTTGTAATTATTGATACTGCAGGAAGGTTGCACAATAAAATCAACTTAATGAATGAGCTTTCTAAAATTAAAAATGTAATGAAGAAAGTTATTCCTAATGCTCCTCACGAAATATTATTGGTGTTAGATGGCTCTACAGGACAAAACGCTTACGAACAAGCTAAACAGTTTTCTTTAGCAACAGAAATTAATGCTTTAGCTATTACTAAACTTGATGGTACTGCAAAAGGTGGGGTGGTTATTGGTATTTCCGACCAATTTAAAATCCCTGTAAAATACATTGGTGTTGGCGAAGGGATAGAACATCTTCAGGTTTTTAATAAAGTTGAATTTGTTGATTCTTTGTTTAAAGAATAATAATCTACACTTAACTTCTATAGCACAATTATTGTTAGCTTTAACTTTCTAAAGTATAACATCTATTTTAATGCTAAAATTCAGCTACAATCTATTTTTCTATCTTATTTTATTATTAAGCACTTCAGTTTTTGCACAGACTTCTGAAGAAAAAATTGATAGCTTAACAGAAGAAATCAACAAACTCGACCAACAAAAAGAAGAACTTTACAAAGAGTTGGAAACCTACAAGCTTACAAAACTCCGAGAAGATTTATATCAATACGGTTTACCCAAAATCAATGATAATGAAGAAGTCATTCATCATGCTGCTATGAGCTTGGTATATTCCGAACCACACGAACAAGCCAAATGGGTTGCTCATATTATTTTACCCGATATTATTAACGGAAAAACAGGTAGAACAAACGATTTTAGAGAAGATTCACTAATTAAAACAGGTTCGGCAACTGAGATAGATTATTTCCTTAAAACTGAAAAAAAAGATGGTACCTATGAGTATGATGGATTTGGCTACGATAGAGGTCATTTAGCTCCTTCGGCAGATTTTAGATGGAGTAAAAAAGCACTTTCAGAATCCTATTTCTATTCTAATATGTCACCACAATTAGCGGAGTTTAACAGAGAAAAATGGGGGGAGTTAGAAGATATTTTAAGAGGCTACATCTATAACAATCCAACTACACAGCTTTATGTGATTACCGGTCCTTTGTTAAATGACACACTTCCAAAAATAGAAAGAGGCATTAATAAAGTTAGTATCCCAGCATATTATTACAAAGTAGTAATGGATTTAACCAACCAAAAAGCCATTGGATTTATTATGCCCAACCAAAAAATAAATTACCCATTAAACAATTATGCTGTAAGTATTGATGAAGTTGAAGCTGCAACAGGAATTGATTTTTTCCACCAATTAGAAGGCGAGAAAGAAAACACTTTAGAAAGCCAGAAAAACATTACAGATTGGTTGCCCGAAAAGCAAAAAAATGATGTTAAACCACTTTATCAACCAGATTTACCTAAAGGAGTTTACAATACCATACAAGCCAAAAGATTAATGGGTAGTAGTAAAAAAGTTACCATTGCAGGAACTGTAGTAAGTGTAAAAGAAACTCGTAACGGGCATTTATTTTTAAACCTAGACATCAACTATCCTAACCATATTTTTACTATTGCTATTTGGAAGCAAAGCATATTAAATTTTAGCTATAACCCTCACGATATACTTTTGCACCAAACCATTTATGTAACAGGTAAAATTGCTGATTTTGATGGAATTCCTACCATGATTTTAGACAATGAAAAAGCCATTGAAATTCAAGCTAAAGAAAAATATAAGTTGGTAATTGGTGATGAAGACTAAACGTTTTGTATAATCAAAATCTCAAAAATAATATCCTTTCCACCTAAAATTTGGTCACCCAAATTATTAGAAGTAACTTTGTATAAATCAAAAAAATAAAATTTAATGAGTACAAACAAAGTAATTGCAGTTTCTTATAACTTATATAAAGGTTCTGCAGAAGGCGAGTTAATCGAATCGACAGAAGGTAAAGAACCTTTGAAATTTTTATCGGGTGCCGGTCAAATGATTCCTGATTTTGAGAATAATATTGTTAATCTAAAAGAAGGAGATGAGTTTTCTTTCGGAATTAAAGCAGAAAATGCTTATGGTTCAAGAACAGATGAAGCTATTATTGAGTTACCTCAAGATATCTTTAAAAAAGACGGACAATTAGTTCCTGAAGTAGTTGTAGATAACGTTTTACCACTACAAGATCAAAATGGAAATGTAGTTCCTGCAAAAGTAGTATCTATTAATGATGCAACTATTACAGTTGATGTTAATCATCCATTGGCAGACCAAGATTTACATTTTACTGGTAAAGTAATTGAAACGAGAGTAGCTACAGCTGAAGAGCTTGATCACGGACATGCTCACTAGTTCAAACAAAACAACAAATAAAAAAAGCAGCTTCGTTTGAAGCTGCTTTTTTTTTATTTCAACGGGTCGTTCCAGTTTTTATCTTTCGCTGATTTATCTAATTGGATTTTCACATCTTTTTCATAAACCCACTTGTTTTTATTGAGGGTTAGTGCATCGAAAGTATCTAATGCTGGACCATAATATTCGTAAATTCCTTTCACCCTTGAACTAGACGGAACCAAAAAATCGAAAATAATCTGCTGTTGTTTTGGATGGTATTTCAACGACATGGTTGCCATTTTAGAGTATTCGAAAATCACTCTGCGTTGGGTTCTTTTTTCCATCTTAAAAATAGGAGCTCCCAGCTTAATGTTGCCTTTATTGTCCACCACAATTACATCTATCACTTTTTTGTTGGTCATTAAATTATTTCCATCCCAACCCAAAACAGTATAGTAGTCCTCCCCTATTTTCTTATCATGAATAATTTCATAATACAAAGCTCCAAACCATGTATTTGCTGTAAATGTTTTGGTTTCTAGCTTATCTAATTCCGCAGATTTATCTACTAACTCAGTAACTATCACCTTTTCATCGGCTGTTTTAAACTGAGTAAAAGCAAAGTAAGTATAAGTGCCATCTGTATGTGGCAATGTCCAATTATAAATTTTTAGTTGATGAGCTTTTAACACACTAATTTTCTCTACTTTACTAAAGTCCGCATCAAACGAAGCGTTGTTAGCCAACACTTCTTCTAAAACAGCTTTAAATTTGGTGTTAGCCGCTGCTTTTTGTTCGTCAGTACTACTTTCTATAATTTCTTTACCGTATTTATTTAACGAATCTATTTCACTGCTAAATAAGCCAGATAGTTCTTGTGCTATCCCTAAAAACGGAAGCAATACAATTAATAAAGTAAGTTTAATGTTATTTATCATGATATAAAATTAAAAAACCGTGCATAATTTCTCAACTATACACGGTTTTTATTTACCAATATTGTTCCACTTACAATTTTATAAGTGTAATCTGTCTTTTTTCGCTAACAATTCCTCTTCCGTTTCTCTAACATCTTCATCATCTACACAACAATCAACTGGACAAACTGCAGCACATTGAGGCTCATCATGGAAACCTTTACACTCTGTACATTTATCAGGTACAATGTAATAAAAATCCAAACTAACCGGTTCTTGAGCTTCATCAGCATTTACAGCGCTTCCGCTCATTAGTTGATAATCCCCTTTCACTTCAGTTCCATCACTTACTCTCCATTCATCACCACCTTCATAAATTGCATTGTTAGGACACTCTGGTTCACAAGCCCCACAATTAATACATTCATCTGTTATTATAATTGCCATTTGTTATCAATTTTTATGTTCGTAATTTCGCATGCAAATATACGGAAACTTATATGAATTTAGATACAAGAATAACTGCTTTTATTGTTTTGGGGAAATTCCTCAAGCAGTTTCATTCACAAGAAAAAACCTCAGAAAATCAATCGCTTAATAAAATATTCTTTGATGATTTTAATGATTTAATTTTAAGACAGAAAAGTTTAAACAGCTGGTTTACAGAAGAAAATGTTAGGAATGCTATTGGCGAAATTGCTGCTATGCTTAAAGATGATGAATTAAAAAAATGGCTTAACACCTACTCCATTTCTGATGAAAAAACTAAAAAAATTGGAGTAATAATGGCAGGAAATATTCCATTAGTAGGCTTTCACGATTTTTTAAGTGTATTGATGTCAGGAAATATTTTTATTGGAAAATGTGCTTCATCAGATAATACCTTAATTAAAAAAATTGCGGATATTTTAACACACATCAATCCGGAATTTAAAGAGCGAATAATTTTTACGGAACAATTTAATAAAAACACTCCTGCTGATGCTTTTATAGCTACAGGAAGCAATAATTCTGCTCGTTATTTTGAATACTATTTCGGAAAATATCCATCCATTATCAGAAAAAACAGAAATAGTATAGCCATAATTAACGGTAAGGAAAGCAAAGAAGAATTGGCTGAATTAGGGAAAGATATTTTTAATTATTTTGGATTGGGTTGTAGAAATGTAGCTAAACTGTACGTTCCTAAAAATTATGATTTTAAACCATTTTTTGAAGCTATTTTTGATTTTCAGGAAGTGGTAAATAATAACAAATACGCCAATAATTACGATTACCACAAAGCCATCTATTTGCTAAATAGCGAACAACTTTTAGATAATAATTTTGTACTACTTAAAGAAGACAACAGTTTAAGCTCACCTGTTGGTGTAATTTTTTACGAACAGTATGATTCAGTAGCCCAATTAGAAAAAGAAATACAAGCTAAATTAGAAGAAATACAATGTGTGGTTAGTCAAACAAAATTTACTTTTGAAACGGTTAATTTTGGAGCAGCTCAATCACCTCAACTATGCGATTATGCTGATGGTGTTGATACTATGGCTTTTTTAAATCAATTATAAATATTACATAACTATATAATGGAAAATATTAAAAGAAATCAAATAATTGATTTAGAAATATCTGCGGTAGCTTTTGGCGGAAAAGGAATTGCTAAAATAGCTACAGAAAAAGGCGATTACGTGTTGTTTGTTCCTAACACCATTAAAGGACAAAAAGTACGTGCTCGTGTTGTAAAAAGAAAAAGCAGTTTTGCAGAATGTAAATTGGTTGAGGTATTAGAAAAATCTCCCGATGAAGTTACACTTCCTTACCAAGCTATTTCGGGGGCTCCTTATGCTACTTTACCTATTGAAATTCAACACAAAAGCAAGCAAGAGCAAGTTTTTGACATTTATAAGAAATTAGCCAAACTACCAAATGTAGAAGAGTTGTTTGATGAATATATTGGCTCGCCAGAAAATTGGCATTACCGAAACAAAATGGAATACTCTTTTAGCGCCATAGGTTTTGATGTAGTAAAACAAGAAGAGTTTGACGGTTTTGCTTTGGGTTTCAAAAAAAGAGGTACTTGGTGGATAGTAGAAAATTTGGAAAAAGACAGCGGACTTTTTGATGCTGAATTTGAAAATAAGCTTAGAGAAATTCGACTATTTTGTGAGAAATCGGGGTTATCGGCTTGGCATCCACCTAAAAAAGAAGGTTTTTTCAGGTTTTTAGTTGTTCGAAAAAGTTACCAAACAGGTAAATTGCTTATTAAGTTAGTTACTTCTAGCGATGGCTTAGATAAATTTGATTTTGATGGTTTTGTAGCGTTGTTAAACCAACTGTTTACTGATAGAGTTGAAGGAATTATACATACTGCCAATGATGATATTGGTGATAATGCTCAATCTCGTTTAGGAACCGAAACCATACTTTATGGTAACAATGTAATTACAGAAACTTTATTAGGATTGTCTTTTGAAGTGAGCATGCAAAGTTTTTTTCAAACCAACCCAAAATGTGCAGAATTACTTTACCAAAAAGCGGTAAGTTATGCTGTTGAAGGTAAAGCTGATTTTAAGGATAAAACCATCATGGATTTATTTTGTGGAACAGGAACTATTGGACAAATTATGGCAGCTAAAACCAACGCTAAAGTGATAGGTGTTGATATTGTTGCTGAAGCCATTGAAAATGCCAGGGAAAATGCTGCTAAAAACAACGTAACTAACGTTTCTTTTTATGCTGCCGATGTCAATAAATTTTTATTTGATTATCCCGAATACACAGGAAAAATAGATACTATAATTTTAGACCCTCCAAGAGCAGGAATTGCAAAAAAAGCCTTACAGAAAGTATTAGAATTAGGAGCTAATCGCATCGTTTATGTAAGCTGCAATCCGGCTACACAAGCCAGAGATATTTTGGAAATTAAAGAGAAAGGTTATGAATTAAAAAAATTCAGTTTAGTAGACCAATTTCCACATACTGCTCATATAGAATCTGTGGCTTTGTTTAGTTTAAGAAATTGTTAAATAATATAATATTTATTCTTCTAATAAACAGGTACAAAGAAGAACAAACCATATTAGAGGTGTATAAGTATTTAACGGAATTTCTATAACTAATTTTTAATGTATATTTGTTCCATTTTTATGAAACAGATATTCTTCTTTATTTTATTATTAATTACAAACCATGTAATTTCTCAATGTACGCAAGGTTCTGTGAGTACATTTCAAAAAGCGATTGGTGGAACAGGAAATGAAAGAGCTCATTCTGTTCAGCAAACAACAGATGGTGGATATATTATTGTGGGTGAAACAACAAGTTTTGGAGCTGGTGCTAAGGATTGGTTCATAATAAAAATGGATGCCAATGGAAACGCACAATGGACAAAAACTTACGGAGGAATATTAGATGATGATGGTCTTAGTATAATTATTAAACAAACAAGTGATGGTGGCTATATTGTTTGTGGTTTAACAAATAGTTTTGGAGCATCTCAAGATCCATATATCCTTAAATTAAACAACACTGGAAATATACAATGGGAAAAAAGAATTCCGGGTTCTTCCCCAGATTATTTTAGGGATATTCATGAACTAGCAAATGGAAATTTTATTTTTACTGGGTCAGTTTTAACTGTCAGCACAGGAAATTCTGACGCTTATTTTTGTGAAATATCACCTTCGGGAAATTTGATTTCAAATACAAGTATAGGAGAAAACGGAAGGTCTCACTCAACCTCAATAACAGAATTACCAAGTGGTAATTTTATATTATCCGGTAATACCAATTTTTCAAATGTGGATAATGCTAACTATATTAAAGTTGATGCAAATGGTAATGTTATATGGTCTAAAGAATATGGATTAGTACCATCCTCAGAATCCTTCTATAAAACGATTTTGTTAAACGATGGAAACTTATTAAGTGTTGGGTTAATTGGTAATGCGTCTTTTGATATTCTATTAATGAAATCTGACACAAATGGCAATGTTATATGGACAAAATCTTATGGTGGGGCTAATAACGATGTTGGGGTTGGAGTAAAAGAAAAATCAAATGGAGAATTAATCATATCTGCATATACAAGTAGTTTTGGAAGTAGTAATGAGTTATTATTAATTAATACAGACTCTAGTGGCAATGTTATTTGGAGCAAATCTTATGGAGGTACTGCTAATGAACTAACAGATAATTGGGGCAGAACACATGAAATTACTGCATCTGGTGAAGTAATAATTGTTGGAGGAACAACTTCTTTTGGAGCTGGAAGTGAAGACATCTATATTGTAAAAACAAATGAATGTGGAGAAAGTTTTTGTAATGAACAAAATGTAACATTAACAGTTAATTCTTTAACTTTTTCACCCATAAATTATTCGGTTCAAACTTTAACTGGAAATACATTAGTAAACACTAGTACTATAGTAAATACTATAAATTTTACAGATAGTTATTTATGTGCCGATACCGTTACAACTAGTTCTCCATGCAACCTTTCTCCTAACTTTTCAGCTACTAATGCTTGTTTGGGTGATAGCACTTTTTTTACAGACTTATCAGTGGATAGTATTGGGAACATAGTAAATTGGCAATGGTATTTTGGAGATGGAGATTCTTTAATTGGCATTCAAAACCCTTCCCATTTATATAATGGAGCTGGTAATTATAATGTTACTTTAATAATAACCAATAATATTAATTGTGTGGATTCCATAACTATATCAATTACTGTTAATCCTAGCTATAGTTCTACTCAATCTGCATCTATCTGTCAAGGTGATAGTATCTTTCTTGCTGGTAATTTTCAAAATAGCTCAGGTCAATATACTGATTCTCTTTCCACCACACTTGGTTGCGATAGCTTAATCATTACTAACCTGGTTGTCAATCCTACTTTTAATGATTCTACTACTGTTGCTATTTGTCAAGGTGATAGTGTTTTTCTTAATGGTAGCTTTCAGTATAATTCAGGTATATTTACTGATAGTCTTCAATCTATTGCAGGTTGTGATAGTGTTGTTACTACAAGTCTAACAGTTAATCCATCTTCCTCAATTATAGCTTCAAACGACACCACTATTGAAGCTTGTGGATCTGTTCAATTAAATGCTAATGGAGGGGTAAGTTACTTGTGGAGTCCTCCAACAGGTTTAAGTTGTATTTCTTGTCAAAACCCTATTGCTTCACCTATTGTTACAACTAGTTATGTAGTTTCAAGTACTACCAATGGCTGTTCTGATAACGATACTGTAATAGTAATTGTAGAAGGTAGTTCGTCATTAATAATACCTAATGTGTTTACTCCAAACCAAGATGGAATTAATGATGGTTTTAATTTCTCAGGAGGATGTTTAAGTGCTGTAAATAAAAAAATATTTAACCGATGGGGACAACTACTTTTTGAGTCTAACCAAATTGCTGAAGAATGGAATGGAAGGACAAAAGCAGGAGAGAAAGCACCTGAAGGCACCTATTTTTATATCTTTACTATAAGCTTAATAGAAGATGGAAATGAAACAACTAAAATATTTAAAGGTACTCTTACGCTTTTGAGATAACCTTAACGCTTCTTTTATAGAAACAAGTTAATGATAAATCACTTTCTGCACATCAATCAAGTTGTTATTTTCATCAAGTACTTTTACGAAATAAATACCCTTATTCCCTAAACTTGATAAATCTATACTGTTATTTGTTGAGTTAATTGAATTAGTATAAACTGTTTGACCTAACAAGTTATTAATTTCTATTTTATATCCATTAACACTTTCTTTATTTTCTATATTCACCGTAATAGTTGAATTGGTAGGATTTGGATAAATATTCACTATGTTGCTTGAAATACTTTGCTCATGAACACCTAAACTAGTATTCTCAAATTTTGCAATATAAATATCTCCATTACCTACTCCATTATTATTCAAAACAATTGATCCAAAATTAACTGAAGAGCTGCTAAAATCACCTGAAACATATAAATTTCCATTATTATCTGAATAAATAGCCTTTCCAACATCATTACTCAACCCACTTGTATTCAAAGCCCAAAGCTCATTACCCATACTGTCGTACTTAACAATTACTATTTCTTGATTTGGTGAATTCGAATTTGTTAAAGTAGTTGATCCAAAAGTTATTGAGTTACTTTGGAAGTGACCTGTTGCATAAACATTACCTGCATTATCAGCATATACAGAATTAAAAGCATCACTACTCAATGTATTTAATCCTTTTTTAGCCCATAATACATTTCCTAAAGAATTGTATTTAACGATAAATAAGTCTCCGTAAGGTGTTCCCGAATTAGTTAAAGTATTTGTTCCAAAAGTTATTGAGCTACTTCTAGAATATCCTGCAAGATAAAGATTTTCATTATTATCTACTGAAACAGAAAAACCAAAATCTTCATGACTACCTCCCGCACTTTTAGCCCATAAAACATTTCCAAACTCATCATACTTAACAACAAAAACATCTTCATTTTGAGATCCAGAATTGTTTAATATTATATTACCAAATGTAACAGAAGTACTTTCAAAAGTACCCGTAAAATATACATTACCACTAGTGTCAACTGAAACATCATAGCCTCTGTCGTGACTATTTCCTAAACCATTTTTAGCCCAAACAACATTGCCTAAATTATCATATTTAACAACAATTGGCTCCATGAGTGAGGGATTAGAGTTCGTTAGTGTTGTTGCTCCAAAAGTAATAGAACTACTTTGGAAATGTCCTGTCACATAAACATTACCCTTTGAATCTGTGATAACTGATTGAAAAGTATCACTGCTTGGTGAGTTAGATGAAGATTTTGCCCAAATTACATTTCCTAATCCATCATATTTAACCAAAAAAGCTGTTCCATAAGGTGTCCCTGGATTGTTAAGCGTATAACTTCCAAAGGTTATTGAAGAACTTTTAAAATATCCTGACACATAAACATATCCAGAATCATCTACAGATACGGACAAACCGAAATCTCCATTTGAACCACCTGCTTTTTTAGCCCATAACACATTCCCTGAAAGATCATATTTTGCGATAAACATGTCATCAGTTGATGAACTAACATTATTAAGAGTTGTAGTTCCGAAAGTTATTGAAGAACTTTTAAAATGACCTATTACATAAACATTTCCGTCTTTATCTGTTACAATATCCCTAGAAACATCACTATTAGTACCTCCTGCACTTTTAGCCCATTGCCAACTCGGTGCCTGAGCATTTATAATTATTGGAAAAATAATAACTAACAACAATACACTTATTCTCATAATTTTTAAATTTAAATCTTAAAATATTTTAATTGATATGTAAATGTAATATTTATTTCATATTACATTGCATTTTTTTCTTGATAAATTGAATTCATGTTTTAATTAGTAGCTTAAAAAATGTAGCTTTGTGATAATGATTAATCCATTTAAGATAATATTTTTTAACCTAAACTAATAAAATAATGAACTACATTCTAGTATTAGGAGCACAACATAGCGGAACAAGTTTATTAACAGCCATATTAGGAGGGCATCCTGAAATTGCAATGCTTAATGAAGATTTAAAAGGAGGTATTACTAATATCGTAGGCAAAAAATATGCTGGAAATAAATTAATATTTCATATTCAAATTAGAGAATCTTTTAAAGCTAATCGTTTTACTCATTTGTTAAATAAAATAGCAAGGATTTTCTTTCCAAAAAAAACTGTAGTTAAAAGACCCTTTCCAAATAGTGAAATGTCCCTTGAAGAGTATTTAGAGCTAGAACCTAAAATTATTTTAATGGAACGAGATGAAAAAGCAAATATAGAAAGTATTTGCAGACGTGAAGAGGTATCCGAAGACATCGCTAAAGAACACATTGATAAAGTAAATGAACTCGAAAACATAATTCCTGACGAAATAGATGTTCATAAAGTTGATTTACAATCATTAACTGAAAATCCACAAGAAACCGTAGCTGAAGTTTGTGATTTTTTAGATCTTGAATTTGAACCTGAGATGTTATCAGCAACAAAATATGGTTACAAATACAAAAATGAATACGGAAGTAAAATTGTTCAGAAAGTATAAATCGTAAAAGATACTTTTTTATATTTTTCCTTTTTCTATAATTGATATTAATTTATCTTCTCTATTTTTCAAACTATACCTTTTTACAATACTGTTTCGTGCCTTTTCTCCCATCATTTTTTTATCTTTTAAGGCAATAGCATTTTCTAATGTCTTTTTTAATAATTCTACATCTCTTTTGTCAAGAACAAATCCATTTTCACCTACTATTTCTGGCAAAATATTTACTGAAGAGACTATTGGAATACAACAACATAACATTGCCTCGCACAAAGCCAATCCAAAACCTTCAAAAATTGACAATTGAAAATGAAACTGAGCTTTTCCATAATGACTTCTTAGCTCTTCTTTAGCAATTTTTCCTAAAAAAGAAACATTTTTAGGAACTTCTCCTATACTTAAAGGCATTTTACAACCAACAATATAAAAACTATAATCTGGAAAAAATTTAGCGACTTCCAAAATAATATCACCTCCTTTTAATATAAATTGAGCATCAGAAAATACTGAAATAAATGATTTTTCATTTTTTTCAGGGTAATTTTCTATATTCCAAAAGTCAACATCTAATCCATTATTAATAACAAAATAATCTACATTTAATTTCGGATAAAAATGTTTAAATCCTTGATAACTATATTTATCATCAGAATAATAAGTGTTTTTAATATGGACTAAAGAAGAGCTAACCGGCAAAAGTGCAGTAGCATTTTGATAAGATTTCTTAATAAAATAGCGGAGCATTTTTTTTCTTAAACTTCCATAATTAAGTGGAGGTATAGAGGCACAGTCTGTTCCATGTAAAATAATATAAGTCGGTTTATTAAACCACTTCCCTACTAAAGTTGGTAAAAAAGACCAATAACCCCCAAAAGAAATAAGTATAGCTTCTGCTTTTTTTATCTGTTTAATAAGAAAAAATAATTGTTGAATAAAAAAAAGTGGAGTTAATTTCTTATTGTTCCAACTATGAACATCAACAAAAACCTCATACTTATTTGCTAAAAAATCTATATCACTAAATATAAAGTCAGACGTATTAGATGCAATACAAATAATGCTTTTTTTACTACTCATACAACTCTTAATTTTAGTCCAACAAAAATATTTAATTTAGCATCCTTTATACTCAAAATATAGGCTTCACTTATTTAAAAAAAATCAATAATAAATAAAAATGATTATTATAGCTAAATTATTCAAACTATTTTTTAAGATTCCCTTATTAAGGAAAAATTATTATAAGTTTTATAAATATCTTTTTAATCCCTTAAAACTGTTTAATAATTTAACTATAGACACTTTATATGATGGTGATATAAAAATCAAACTACACTTAAAAGATTGGATTCAACAGCAAATTTATTTTACAGACTATTTTGATTATAAAGGAATAAAGTTTTTAAAGCACACATTAAAAGAAGGAGATGTATTCTTTGATGTTGGAACTAACATTGGCAGCTATTCATTAGTTGCATCAAAAATTGTAGGAAATTCTGGCAAGGTATATTCTTTTGAACCAGTAGCTGAAACATTAAAAAAACTTACAGAAACAGTAGAAAGAAATAATTTTAATAACATTCAAATTGAGAAAAAGATTGTAAGTGATAAAAATGAAAGTATAAATATTTATGCGTCTCCTGATGATAATACTGGGATGTCGAGCATAGTTAAAAAATTTGAAAATATTGAGCCCGAAAGTGTTCCTTCTGTAATTTTAGATGAATATATAATAGAGCAAAAAATTAATAAAATAACATTGGTAAAGATAGATGTTGAAGGTGCTGAATTTTATGTTTTAAAAGGGATGAAAAACATCTTAACTAGTATCAAACCTATTTTATTCATCGAAATAATAAACGATAATTTAGAAGATACAAACATATCCTCTCAAAAAATAATTGATTTTATTTTAAATTTTAACTACTCTATTTATGAAGTAGATAAAAATGGTAAAGCAGTTCCTTTTAAATCCTTAAAAAATTCAAATTATCATAACTATATCTTTATGCCAAACAAAGTTATCTTCTAAACAAATACTTATCTATAACAGAGTTAATATCTTCTGATACTTTTAATAAATAAACCGGAAGTATATATAAAAAGCAGAAAATTGCTGACTTTGTAATTATTGATACTATATGATTTTCGATACTTAACTGAAGAAAATAAGTTATTGCTGCCGCGAAACCTCCAATAAGCAACATGTTTAATGTTTTAACAGTAAACGGTTGTAAATTAATTTTGTACTTGATATATAAAAACATAAGTATATTAAACATAATAATTGCTATAGCTGTACCCATTGCTGCCCCTAAAATACCATAGATTGGTATAAAAAATAAATTGGTTACAACAACCAATACTAGTAAAAATATTGCTAAAAATGTCTCTGCTCTGTAAAATTTAGTAACTACCAAAATAGCATAGTTTACTCCAAAAGTCATACTTAATAATCTAGAAAAACCTAATACCAAAACCACATATTTAGCAGCCGCAAATTCAGGTTTCATTAATACTAAAATTTCATTAATATTAATAGCTATTGCCCCATAAATAATTCCTCCGGCAAAAGACATGAGTACAGAACTTTTTTTATATACTTCATCTATATTTTTTAAATTCTTTACCCTCCAATCATGAGCTATTAATGGCGATGCAATTCTTGCTAATGCAGCGTTAGGAACTACGATTACAGAGGCTATATAAGTTGCAACTGCATAAACACCAACAAAAGTTAATTTATCTTCAGGTAGTAACGCTCCTATCATTAATGTATCAACATTTACAACTAACATTAAAGTAAGTCCGCTAAAAATAGTATACCCCCCATAATTTATTATAGGCTTCAACAGCCTCGATTTAAAATATGTTTTATTAACATCAAATGAAAGTTCTTTATTAGCCATTAATTGTACAACACACAATGCTGCAGTAAAAAAGTAACCCAACATGTAAATCAACATAAATTGATAAAAAGTACAATACCCTTTATAATAAAAAAACAAGGCTACTAACCAATATACCCTGACAATAATATTTCTTAAAAAATTGGTAAATACTGTTTTTCTCAATGCTTGTAAAAATGATTCAAAAACAATAAAAACCACCATACCTAATGTTGCCAGTGGAATCCATTTATAATAATCATTAAAAAGACTGGCTTCATCCTGATAAAAATGTAGGATGGGTTGTTTAAACAAGAAATAAATTAAGGAAATGATAATTGTACCTGATATTGACAATAAAAAAAGCATTAAAAACAATCCGTTATTTTTACGTTCTTCTTTCCTAAAAATAGGAAAAAACTTTATAGCAATTCGATGCACGCCAAATGATGACATCTGTGCCATTACTGAAATTAATGATAAAACTAAGCGGGTTAGTCCAAACTCTTCTTGATTAAGAAATAACGGAAATAAAATTACAACATTAACAAAACCAATTACTACCCCAGCATAATTGATGAAAGTATTCAAAAAAGCTTGTCGTTGTATTATTCCCAAATGATTAGAGATTAGAAATTAGAAATTAAAGATTTAGAAACCCTTCACTTTAATTATAACATTTTCAAATTATTACATTTATATATTAAATCACGCTACTTTTAGTTTATTGCTAATTTTTGAATTATTAAATTTTTCTTTAGCGTAATTCATTGTAATTTTTAATTCGGCAGCTTCATTTTTAGATGGCAACTCAAACATGGCATCAAGCATAATTGCCTCACAGATAGAACGCAAACCTCTTGCCCCCAATTTGTATTCCATTGCCTTTTCTACAATAAAATCTAACGCAGCTTTATCAAAAGAAATTTTGATATTATCTATTTCAAACAATTTCATGTATTGTTTTACAATAGCATTTTTTGGTTCTGTAAGAATTCTCCTTAATGCTTTAGCATCTAATGGTTCTAGGTAAGTTAAAACAGGTAACCTACCTATCAACTCAGGAATTAAACCAAATGATTTTACATCTTGAGGAGTTACATATTGCAATAAATTATCTTCATCAATTTTCTCTTGGTTAGTACTCTTATAACCGATTACTTGAGTACTTAATCTTCTTGCAATTTTTTTAGTTATCCCATCAAATGCACCACCACAAATAAATAATATATTTTTGGTTTCAACCGAAATCATTTTTTGTTCAGGATGCTTTCTTCCTCCCTGTGGCGGAACATTAACTGCTGAGCCTTCTAATAATTTAAGTAAGGCTTGCTGCACCCCTTCTCCACTTACGTCTCTAGTTATAGATGGATTATCACTTTTTCTAGCAATTTTATCAATTTCATCAATAAAAACTATCCCTCTTTGGGCAGCTTCTACATCATAATTTGCTGCTTGTAACAATCTCGATAAAATACTTTCAACATCTTCTCCAACATAACCTGCTTCTGTTAAAATTGTTGCATCAGCAATACAAAAAGGAACTTTTAATACTTTAGCAATAGTTTTAGCCAACAAAGTTTTTCCTGTTCCTGTTTCTCCAACCATTAAAATATTCGATTTTTCTATATCAACATCTTCGTGGTTTTTAATTGTTTTTTGAGTTAACCTTTTATAATGATTATAAACGGCAACCGACAATACTTTTTTAGCATCATCTTGACCAATAACATATTCATCAAGATGTTTTTTTAATTCTGCTGGTTTTAACAATTCTATTTGTGCAAATAAATCTTGGTTAACTTTTCCTGAAGTTTCTTCGGTTACAATTTGTTGTGCTTGATGAATACAATGGTTACAAATATGTCCTGTAACACCTGCAATCATAACATCTACTTCTTTTTTACTTCTATTGCAAAATGAACATTTTACTTGTTTGGCTTCCATGATTTAGTATATTAGGTGAATGTGTATAAAAAAATTTAAACGGCTACTTTAGCATTTTTAACAATATTGGTAATAAAATCATCAAACAAATACCTTGAATCATGTGGTCCAGGTGATGATTCCGGATGATATTGAACTGAGAACACAGGTTTTCCTTTTACTTTAAGTCCTGCTACCGTATTATCATTTAAGTGTTTATGCGTTAATTCTACCTCGTTTGAATTAGCTACATCATCAAAGTTTACAACAAAACCATGATTTTGGGAAGTAATTTCTCCTTTTCCAGTTTGTACATTTAAAACTGGGTGATTACAGCCTCTATGTCCGTTATGCATTTTTGAGGTACTTAACCCCATTGAGAGCGCTAATATCTGATGTCCAAGACAAATACCAAAAACCGGCAAACCTGAATTAGCAATTTGTTTAACAGTTTCTATTTGTGGTTTCATTACAGAAGGGTCGCCAGGGCCATTAGATAACATAAACCCATCTGGTTGCCACTGTTTCATTTCTTCAAAAGTTGCATCCATTGGAAACACTTTTAAGTAACAATCTCTTTCTGCCAAACATCTTAATATGTTTTTTTTAACACCTAAATCTAAAACAGCTACTTTATGTTTAGCATTTTCATTACCAACAAAATAAGCCTCTTTGGTGCAAACTTTAGAAGATAGTTCTAAGCCTTCCATTGACGGAACTTCTTTAAGCTTTTGTTTTAATACCTCAATATCTTCTGTTTCTGATGAAATAATAGCGTTCATTGCTCCTTTATCTCTAATATGACGAACCAAGGCTCTCGTATCTACATCTGAAATTCCTACTAATTGGTGTTCTTCAAAATAAGCTTGAAGTGAACCATCAGCTCTTTCTCTAGAATACATGTTAGAGAATTTTTTACAAACTAAACCTGCTATTTTTATAGAATCAGATTCTACTTCATCATTATTTACTCCATAATTCCCAATATGAGAAGTAGTGGTTACTAAAATTTGTCCAAAATAAGAAGGATCGGTAAAGATTTCTTGATAGCCTGTCATTCCAGTATTAAAACAAATCTCTCCGGTTGTTGTTCCTATATGACCTGCCGGTTTTCCATAAAAGATGGTGCCATCTTCCAATAATAAAATAGCTTTATTTTCCATAGTTGTAAATAAATTTAGATTGTTACAAAATTACATTATCCTTTTTTGATATTATAGTAAAATACAATAAAAAAGGCGAACTATAATAGCTCGCCTTTTAAACTTTATTTATATGAAAAAAATGTATTAGTCTTTCTTTTCATCTTCTTTTTTGTCTTCTTCAGTTGCATCTTCTTCTTTAGCTGCTTTTGGTTCTTCAGCTTTAGGTTCTTCTACAACATCATCAGTTTTTTTAGGTTCTTCAACTACTGTTTCTTCAGCTTTTACTTCAGTAGTAGTTTCAGTTGCTTTTTTGGCTCCACCTCTTCTTCTTCTTGATGAAGATTTTTTAGCTCCGCCATCTTTCAACATGTTTTCGTTATAATCAACTAATTCAATAAAACACATTTGAGCATTATCACCTAATCTAAAACCAGTTTTAAGGATTCTTGTGTATCCTCCTGGTCTTTCCATTACCTTAGTAGAAACTTCTCTGAAAAGTTCAGTTACAGCTTCTTTACTTTTAAGGTAACTAAACACAACTCTTCTTGAGTGAGTTGAATCAGTTTTAGATTTTGTAATGATAGGCTCAATATACTTTTGTAAAGCTTTTGCCTTAGCAACAGTTGTGCTTACTCTTTTATGTTGAATAAGAGAACAAGCCATATTTGCCAACATAGCTTTTCTATGTGGTGCTTGTCTGCTTAAGTGATTAATTTTTTTACCGTGTCTCATAACTAATTACTCCTTATCTAATTTATAGGCAGCTACATTCATTCCAAATGTAAGGCCTTTGCTTTCTACTAATTCATCCAATTCGGTTAAAGATTTTTTACCGAAATTTCTGAACTTTAACAAATCATTTTTATTGAAAGATACTAAATCTCCTAAAGTATCCACATCAGCAGCTTTTAAACAATTTAGTGCTCTTACTGATAAATCCATATCCACTAATTTAGTTTTTAATAACTGTCTCATATGTAAAGAGTCTTCATCAAATTCTTCAATAGAAGAGCTTTCAGGAGAGTCTAATGTAATTCTTTCATCAGAGAAAAGCATAAAGTGATAAATTAACACTTTAGCTGCTTCTTTTAAAGCATCTTTAGGATGAATAGAACCATCAGTAGTAATATCAATAATTAATTTTTCGTAATCCGTTTTTTGTCCAACTCTATAATTTTCAACGAAATATTTTACGTTTCTAATTGGAGTATGAATAGAATCTATTGAAATAGAACCGAAACTAGCATCTGCAGGTTTGTTTTCTTCAGATGGTTTGTAACCTCTACCTTTGTTAATAGTAATTTCCATTTGGAATTTAACAGATTTTTCCATGTTACAGATAACTAAATCTGTATTTAACACTTGGAAAGCTGAAGTAAATTTACCTATATCGCCAGCAGTAAGTTGTTCTTGACCACTAACAGTAACTATTAACTTTTCGTTATCAATATCTTCAATTTGTTGTTTAAAACGAACTTGTTTTAAATTTAATATTATTTGAGATACATCTTCTACAATACCTTTAATTGCAGAAAACTCATGATCAACACCTTCAATCTTAACAGAGGTGATAGCAAAACCTTGTAAAGAGTTTAATAATACTCTTCTAAGTGCATTACCTACTGTTATACCATAACCTGGTTCTAAAGGTCTGAATTCAAACGAGCCAAAAAAGTCGTCTGAACTATTCATGATTACTTTATCAGGTTTTTGGAGATCTATAATTGCCATAATTCTATATGTTTAAAGTTTATTTAGAGTAAAGCTCTACTATTAATTGTTCTTTTATGTTTTCCGGAATTTGTTGACGTTCCGGAAGGTTAATTACAGTTCCTGACATTTGATTTCCATCCCAATTTAACCATTCATGCTTTGAAGCAGAATTAGCAGCTAATGAAGCAGAAATAGACTCTAATGATTTAGATTTTTCTCTTACTCCAATAACATCTCCTTCTTTAAGCGTGTATGATGGAATGTTAACTAAACTTCCGTTAACGGTAATATGTCTGTGGCTTACTAATTGTCTGGCAGCACTTCTTGTAGGAGCAATACCCAATCTGTAAACGATGTTGTCTAATCTTAATTCACAAAACTGAAGTAATAATTCACCGGTAATACCAGTTTTTCTAGACGCTTTTTCAAAAATATTAGCAAATTGTTTTTCTAAAATACCATAAGTATACTTAGCTTTTTGTTTTTCTGCTAACTGAATTGCGTATTCAGATTGTTTCCCTCTTCTTTTGTTAGGACCATGTTGTCCTGGAGGATAATTTTTTCTTTCTAAAACCTTGTCTGGACCAAAAATTGGTTCTCTAAATTTTCTAGAGATTTTCGACTTGGGACCTCTGTATCTTGCCATTTTATTTAATTATTTATTGTTATTAATATTTAATAAGAACTAATTATGAATTAAGGTCAATATCCTTCGATAATTAATTATGTTCTTAAGCTTTTTATTATACTCTTCTTCTTTTAGGAGGACGACATCCATTATGAGGTAATGGAGTAATATCTACTATTTCAGTTACAACAATACCACTATTGTGTAATGTTCTAATTGCAGATTCTCTTCCAGCCCCAGGACCTTTAACAAAAACCTTAGCTTTTCTTAATCCGTACTCATAAGCTTCCTTTGCACAATCAGCAGCAGCTAATTGAGCTGCATAAGGAGTGTTCTTTTTAGACCCCTTAAAACCCATTTTACCAGCTGACGACCAAGAAATAACTTGTCCGTTAGTATTCGTTAAGCTAATGATAATATTGTTGAAAGACGCATGAATATGTGCCTCACCATAAGCTTCAACATTTACTTTTTTCTTCTTTTTAACGTTTGACTTTGCCATAATTTTTATGTTTCGAATTCTTAGTTTTTAGTTTTCAGTATTGAGTTACGCAATTAACTTTAAACCTTAAACTTCAAATCTTGAAATTATTTTTTATTTAGTTACTTTTTTCTTGTTAGCAACAGTTTTCTTTCTACCTTTTCTAGTTCTAGAATTGTTTTTAGTTCTTTGCCCTCTAAGTGGTAATCCAGATCTATGACGAACACCTCTGTAACATCCAATATCCATCAATCGTTTGATGTGTAATTGCACTTCAGAACGTAAAGCCCCTTCAATTTTAAATTCTTCGTTAATTATTTTTCTAATTTTAGACAAATCATCATCATCCCAGTCCTGAACTTTTTTATTTAAGTCAACACTAGCTTTTTCTAAAATTTTCTTAGAAGAAGAATTTCCTATACCATAAATATAAGTTAATCCAATAACTCCTCTTTTGTTTTTTGGTAAGTCTATACCTGCAATCCTTGCCATATTATTTTAATTAATGTAAGTTTATTTACTAATATTAAATGATTAACAAAATTAACCTTGTCTTTGTTTAAATTTAGGGTTCTTTTTATTAATAATGTATAAACGTCCTTTTCTTCTAACAATTATACAATCTGCACTTCTCTTTTTTATTGATGCTCTTACTTTCATCGCTTTATTCTTTTTAAATTGTTCTATTTATATCTAAATGAAATTCTTCCTTTTGTTAAATCATAAGGAGACATTTCTACTTTTACTTTGTCTCCTGGTAAAATACGAATGTAATTCATTCTCATTTTTCCAGAAATATGAGCAGTAATAATGTGTCCATTTTCAAGCTCTACTCTAAATAGGGCATTAGATAATGCTTCTATTATTGTTCCATCTTGTTCTATCGATGCTTGTTTTGCCATTTATAATTTTTACTTTTTATTTTTTAATACTTCTTCAATAAATTCATGTGATGATAATACATCCGCTTTTCCTTTTCTGATAGCTACATCATGTTCAAAGTGAGCAGATACTGAACCATCTACTGTAAGAATAGTCCATCCATCTTTTCCTTCTTTCACTTCTTTTTTACCTAAATTAATCATAGGTTCAATAGCTATTACCATCCCTTCTTTTAACATTATACCGTTTCCTCTTTTACCAAAATTAGGTACTTGAGGTTCCTCATGAAGCTCTCTTCCTAATCCGTGTCCTACTAATTCTCTAACAACTCCATATCCGTGTTCGTGTGCTAAACTCTGAACTGCATATCCAATATCTCCAATTCTATTCCCTACTACTGCTTGTTCTATGGCTCTTTTTAAACATTCTTTGGTAACTTCTAACAACTTCTTAATTTCAGGTTTAACTTCCCCAATCTCAAAAGTATAAGCTACATCACCATAAAAACCATTCTTCAACACACCACAATCAACAGATACAATATCTCCATCTTCTAAAGGTCTATCGGTTGGTAATCCATGAACAACTGCATCATTTACTGAACAAAGCAATGTACTCGGACAACCATATAATCCTTTAAAACCCGGTTTTGCATTATTATCTAAAATATACTCTTCAGCAATTTTATCTAACGCAGCTGTTGTTACACCCGGTTTAATAATTTTAGCAACTTCGGCTAATGTTTTTCCAACAAGTAAAGAACTTTCTCTTAATAACTCTATCTCTTCGTCTGTCTTGTAATAAATTTTACCCATTTAAAATCAATCTTCTAAATTATCCTGCCATCCCCATTCTTGATGATCTTCCTTTAATTTTTCCAGTCTTCATTAGTCCATCATAATGACGCATTAACAAGTGACTTTCTATTTGTTGTAAAGTGTCCAAAATTACACCTACCATAATTAATAATGAAGTTCCACCATAAAAATATGCAAATGCCTGATTTATACCAAATATCGCAGCGAAAGCTGGTAAAATAGCTACTAACGCTAAGAAAATTGACCCTGGCAAAGTAATTCTAGACATCACATTATCTATAAACTCTGCAGTTCTCTTTCCTGGTTTAACCCCTGGAATAAATCCACCGCTTCTTTTCATTTCTTCTGCCATTTGATTTGGATTAATAGTTACAGCAGTATAAAAATAAGTAAACGCTATAATCATTAAGAAAAAAGTTAAGTTATAAGCAAATCCATTTGGATTACTAAACGTTGTAACAATCCAACTTGTAGCACCTGAGTCTCCAAAACCAGCCAAAGTCATTGGAATAAACATAATTGCTTGAGCAAAAATAATAGGCATTACACCAGCTGCATTTACTTTTAAAGGGATATAATCTCTTACACCACCATATTGTTTGTTACCTACAATTCTTTTGGCATATTGTACTGGTATTCTTCTTGTACCTTGAACCAATAAAATGGTAACTAAAATAACTAACAACAATACTGCAACTTCTACCAATAAAATAATTGGACCACCAACACCACCAATACCGAATCTAGATCCTATTTCGAATACAAAGGCAGATGGTAAATTAGCAATAATTCCAATCATAATTAATAAAGAGATACCATTACCAATACCTTTCTCAGTAATTCTTTCACCAATCCACATTACAAACATAGTTCCTGTGATTAGTAAAAGCACTGTTGAGAACCACCATAATGGTCCTTCATTAGGCACCACACCAGGATAGTTAGCTACCTGAGTAGCGATATAACCTGGAGCTTGAAAACCAGTAATTGCAATAGTTAATACTCTAGTAATTTGATTAATTTTTCTTCTACCACTTTCTCCTTCTTTTTGTAATCGTTGGAAGTAAGGAATAGCCATTCCTAACAACTGAATTACAATGGAAGCAGAAATATAAGGCATGATTCCTAAAGCAAAAATTGATGCTCTACTAAATGCACCACCTGCAAAAATATTAATCAAGTCCATTATTCCACCACCAGTTCCACCAGCGTTAGCAGCTTCAAGAGCAGTAGAATCTACACCTGGTAAAACTACATAAGAACCTAAACGATAAACTAACAACAAACCAAGTGTTGTTAAAATACGTAGTCTAAGTTCTTCAATACTTAAAATATTTTTTATGGTCTCTATAAATCTTTTCATTCTGTCTAATTACTAATTAAAGCTGAGTTGCTGTACCTCCAGCGGCCTCAATTGCAGCTTTAGCAGTTTTGGAAAATCCGTTAACTTTAACATCTAATTTTGCTTTAAGTTCACCTCTTCCTAAAATTTTAACTAAATCATTGTTAGATACTAGTCCATTTGCTTTAAGAACTTCAAAAGTAATTTCTGTTACTTTTTTCTCATCAGCTAATTTTTGAAGTACATCTAAGTTAATACCTTTATAATCTACTCTGTTTATGTTGGTAAAACCAAATTTAGGCACTCTTCTTTGAAGTGGCATTTGTCCACCTTCAAATCCTATTTTAGTAGAGTATCCTGATCTAGATTTCGCTCCTTTATGCCCTCTTGTGGAGGTTCCGCCTCTTCCTGATCCTTGACCTCTACCTACTCGCTTACGCTGTTTTGTTGAACCCTTCGCAGGTTTTAAATTTGATAAGTCCATCTTTTATTTTTTTATATTAATTATTTTACTACTTCTACTAAGTGATTAACTTTAGCAATCATTCCTAAAATTTGAGGAGTTGCTTCATGCTCAACTACTCTGTTCATTTTTTTCAAACCTAGAGCAATTAATGTTCTTTTTTGTCTTTCTGGACGTTTAATAGAACTTTTTACTTGTTTAACTTTAATTTTTGCCATCTTATAAAAATTTTAACTATCCGTTAAATACTGTATTTAAATCTACTCCTCTTTGTTCTGCAATTGTGTATGCATCTCTTAAGTTAGCAAGTGCATCTAATGTTGCTTTTACCACATTATGAGGGTTTGAAGATCCTTTTGATTTTGCTAAAACATCAGTAATACCAACACTTTCGAATACAGCACGCATTGCACCACCAGCGATAACTCCTGTTCCGTGAGCTGCAGGTCTGATAAAAACTCTTGCTCCACCAAACTTACCATTTTGCTCATGAGGAACTGTTCCATTAATAATTGGAACTCTAATACAGTTCTTCTTAGCTGAATCAATACCTTTAGTAATTGCTTCTGTTACTTCATTAGCTTTACCTAAACCATGTCCAACAACTCCATTTTCATCTCCTACAACAACTATTGCTGAAAAGCTAAAATTTCTACCACCTTTAGTTACTTTGGTAACTCTATTAATTGCTACTAATCTGTCTTTTAATTCAGTTTCGGTAGCTCTTACTTTTTTATTATCTGTTTTTGCCATCTTAAATATTTCTTGTTCTATATTTATTAGAATTTTAATCCACCTTCTCTTGCCGCATCAGCTAAAGCTTTCACACGCCCGTGATATAAGTAACCATTTCTGTCAAACGCGATGTTTTCAATTCCAGCTTTAACAGCTTTTTCAGCAATTGCTTTTCCTACAATTGAAGCTACTTCGGTTTTATTACCTTTAGCTTTTACATCTTTATCTCTTGATGAAGCAGCCACTAATGTGGTTCCTGTAATATCATTAATAATTTGAGCATAAATCTCTTTATTGCTTCTGAATACAGACAATCTTGGTTGTTCATTAGTTCCTTTAACTACCTTTCTTATCCTTCTTTTTATTCTTAATCGTCTGTCTTTTCTACTTAGTGCCATAACAAATTTTTATTATGATTTATAATTATTTAGCTGCCGATTTTCCGGCTTTTCTTCTTAGTTGTTCTCCAACAAACTTAATACCTTTACCTTTATATGGTTCTGGTTTTCTTAAGGATCTTATTTTTGCTGCAACATGTCCAATAAGTTGTTTATCGTGAGATTCTAAAGTAATGATTGGATTTTTACCTCTCTCTGCTTCAGCAGTTACTTTAATTTCAGCTGGTATTTCAAATACTATATTGTGAGAATAACCTACCATTAAATCTAGTTTTTGACCCTGAACGTTTGCTCTATATCCAACACCTACTAATTCTTGCTGAGTTTTAAAGCCTTCAGAAACACCTTGTATCATATTAGCAATTAATGATCTGTAAAGACCATGTTTTGCTTTATGAGGCTTTAATTCTGTATGGCGAGCAACATTCACAGTGTCTCCATCAACTTCTACAGTTATAACAGGATCAATATCTTGAGTTAACTCTCCTTTAGGTCCTTTAACAGTTACTAACCCTTTTTCTACTTTTATTTCAACTCCGCTTGGAACTGATATTGGGGATTTTCCTATTCTTGACATAATTCTAAATCTTTTAACTTTTTAATATATGTAACATAAAACTTCACCACCAACATTCAAGTTTCTTGCTTCTTTATCGGTAATTACACCTTTAGAAGTAGAAAGAATGGCGATTCCCAAACCATTAATTACTCTTGGTAAGTTTGAAGAATTAGCATATTTTCTTAAACCTGGTTTACTTATTCTTGTTAAATTAGTAATCGCAGGTACTTTTGTTTGTGGATGGTATTTCAAAGCAATTTTAATATTTCCTTGAACACCGTCATCTTCAAATTTGTAATTTAAGATATAACCTTTTTCAAACAAAATTTTAGTCATTTCTTTTTTTAAATTTGAAGCTGGTATATCAACCACTTTGTGCTTTGCACTTACAGCGTTTCTAACTCTTGTTAAATAATCTGCTACTGAATCTGTCATTTTTTTTAATTTATATATTATTGTATAAAGTACACTTTGATAAATTTATCAGTTATACTCCTTAACCAATTTTGTATGGATTACCAACTCGCTTTAGTAATTCCAGGTATTAAACCATTAGAAGCCATTTCTCTAAAAGTTACCCTTGAAATTCCAAATTGTCTCATATAACCTCTTGGTCTTCCAGTTAATTTACATCTATTGTGTAATCTAACTTTTGATGAGTTCTTAGGTAATTTTTGTAATGCATCCCAATCTCCTGCAGCTTTTAATGCTGCTCTTTTCTCTGCGTACTTTTCAACCATTGCTTCTCGTTTTCTTTCACGAGCTTTCATTGATTCTTTTGCCATATCTTATTGTTTTTTCTTGAATGGAAATCCAAACTCGCTTAATAAAGCTTGTCCTTCTTCGTTAGTTTTTGCAGTAGTAACGAATGTAATATCCATTCCACTTACATTTTTAATTTTATCAATATCTATTTCTGGAAAAATAATTTGTTCTTTAACACCCAATGTAAAGTTCCCTCTTCCATCAAACCCTTTTGGTTCAATACCTCTAAAATCCCTAGTTCTAGGTAATGCAACAGCAATTAATCTGTCTAAAAATTCGTACATTTTATCACCTCTAAGTGTAACTCTTGCACCAATTGGCATACCTTTTCTTAACTTAAAGTTAGAGATATCTTTTTTAGAGTAAGTTGGGTTTGCTTTCTGACCTGTAATCATAGTAATTTCTTCAACTGCAGATTCTACTAGTCTTTTATCAGTAACTGCATCACCAACTCCTTGGTTAATACAAATTTTTTCCAATTTAGGAATTTGCATAACTGATGAATACTCAAACTTTTTCATTAAAGATGGAGTAATCTCATCTTTGTATTGTCTCTTTAGTCTTGGCTCGTAACTCATGATATCACCTCCCCTGATTTTTTAGCGTATCTAACTTTTTTTCCTTCGTTATCTAATTTTCTTCCTGTTCTGGTAGGGTTTCCTGATTTAGGATCTACAACCATTAAATTAGAAACGTGAATTGACGCTTCTTCTTTAACAATTCCTCCATTAGGGTTTGCTGCATTAGGTTTTGTGTGTTTAGAGATTTTTTTAACTTTTTCTCCATCAACTATTGCACGTAAAGATTCTGTGAAAACTTTTTTCACAACACCTTCTGCTCCTTTAGATTCACCGGCAATTACTTTTACTGTATCGCCTTTTTTAATGTGTAATTTAGACATAACTTAACTATTCTCTATAATATCAATTTATAAAACTTCAGGTGCCAAAGAAACTATTTTCATGAATTCTTTTTCTCTTAGCTCTCTAGCTACTGGTCCAAAAATTCTAGTTCCACGCATTTCACCTGCATCATTAAGAATAACTGCTGCATTGTCATCAAATCTGATGTATGAGCCATCTACTCTTCTAATTTCTTTTTTTGTTCTTACAACAACTGCTTTTGCTACGGCACCTTTTTTAACGTTACCTGAAGGCATTGCATGTTTAACAGAAACAACAATAACATCTCCTATTGATGCGTATCTTCTTCTAGTTCCGCCCAATACTTTAATGCATAAAACCTCTTTGGCTCCACTGTTGTCTGCAATTTTTAATCTAGATTCTGCTTGTATCATAATTATTTAGCTCTTTCAATAATTTCTACTAATCTCCAACATTTATTTTTACTCAATGGCTTTGTTTCCATGATTTTTACTTTGTCACCAATGTTACAATCGTTTTTTTCATCATGAGCCATAAATTTGGTTGATTTCTTAACAAACTTACCGTAAATTTCGTGTTTTACTTTTCGTTCAACAGTAATAACAACAGACTTATCCATTTTATTACTAACAACCAAACCTATTCTTTCTTTTCTTAAATTTCTATTTTCCATTATCACTATAATTTATGATTGAATTGCTCTTTTTCTGATTTCAGTATTCAATCTAGCTACTGTTCTTCTTACTTGTTTTATTTGAGCAGGATTTTCAAGTGGTGACACTGAATGTGCTAATCTAACACGTCTTAATGTATCTTTTTGTTCTTGATACTTTTCTTTCAAATCATCTAATGATAAATCCTTAATATCTATTTGTTTCATCTGTTTATATTATTTAAATATATCGGCTTATTCTGTATAATCTCTTCTTACCATGAATTTTGTTTTCACTGGTAATTTTTGAGCTGCTAATCTTAAAGCTTCTTTAGCAACTTCTAAAGGTACACCATCTGCTTCAAAAATAATTTTACCTGGTCTTACTGTAGCAACCCATAATTCAGGGCTACCTTTACCTTTACCCATCCTAACTTCTGCAGGCTTTTTAGTTACAGGCTTATCTGGAAATACTCTAATCCAAATTTGTCCTTCTCTTTTCATGTATCTTGTAACTGCTATCCTTGCTGCTTCAATTTGACGAGCTGTCATCCAACACTCCTCTAATGATTTGATAGCAAATGATCCAAATGCTATTTGCGAGCCTCTATGAGAGTTTCCTTTCATGTGGCCTTTTTGCATTTTTCTATATTTCGTCTTTTTCGGTTGTAACATGATATTTTATCTTTTACTACTGTGTATTCTATAAATTATTTTCTTTTTGGAGCTCCTTTTGGTTTTCTTGATCTTGAATCTCCTCCGCCTTTTCCGCCTCTTTTTCCTTTATCTAATCCAATATTTGGTGATAAATCTCTTTTCCCATAAACCTCTCCTTTACAAATCCATACTTTAACTCCAATTCTTCCGTAAGTTGTATGTGCTTCTGTTAATGCATAATCAATATCAGCTCTAAATGTATGTAATGGTGTTCGTCCTTCTTTATAACCTTCAGATCTTGCCATTTCTGCACCACCTAATCTTCCTGATACTAAAACTTTAATTCCTTCTGCTCCCATTCTCATTGTTGAAGCTACGGCCATTTTAACTGCTCTTCTAAATGAAACTCTTCCTTCTATTTGTTTAGCGATATTATCTGCTACTAATTTCGCATCTAACTCAGGTCTTTTAATTTCAAAGATGTTTATTTGAATTTCCTTATTGGTAATTTTCTTTAACTCTTCTCTTAATTTATCAACTTCTTGACCTCCTTTACCGATAATAATTCCTGGACGAGATGTATTAATAGTAACAGTGATTACTTTTAATGTTCTTTCGATAATAATTTTAGAGATACTTGCTTTTTGCAAACGAGCCATTAAATACTCTCGAATTTTGTAATCTTCAACTATTTTATCTGCATAGAATCTTCCACCATACCAGTTAGAGTCCCATCCTTTGATGATTCCTAATCTATTTGAAATTGGATTTACTTTTTGTCCCATCTATTTTTAATTTTTGCTATCAACGATTAATGTAACATGATTTGATCTTTTTCTAACTCTATGAGCTCTACCTTGAGGTGCTGGCTGAATTCTCTTAAGCATTCTAGCACTATCCACTTGAATTTCTTTAACAATTAAGTTACTCTCTTCAGGTCTTGCTCCTTCATTTTTGGTTTCCCAATTTGCTATTGCAGATCTTAATAATTTTTCTAATCTCTTAGCAGCATCTTGAGGGCTAAATTGTAATATACCCAATGCTTTAAAAACATCTTGTCCTTTAATCATGTCTGATACTTTTCTCATCTTACGAGGAGAGGTAGGACAGTTATTAAGTTTTGCAAAACTTACTGTTTTTTTAGCCTCTTTAATTTGCTGTGCTCTTTCTTTTTTTCTAACACCCATGATATACTAATTTTTATCTTTTACCTTTATCTTTTTTGTTACCAGCATGACCTCTAAAGTTTCTTGTTGGAGAAAATTCTCCTAACTTGTGTCCTACCATATTCTCTGTAACATATACAGGTATAAATTTATTTCCATTATGAACAGCAATGGTTAACCCAACAAAGTCAGGAGTAATCATTGAAGCTCTAGACCAAGTCTTTATAACTGCTTTTTTTCCAGATTGCTGAGCTGTATCAACTCTTAATTGCAATTTATAATGAACAAACGGTGGTTTTTTTAACGAACGACTCATAATTTAATTATTTCTTTCTACCTTCAATAATGTATTTATTTGATTTACTCTTTTTAGATCTTGTTTTGAATCCTTTTGCAGGTAATCCTTTTCTCGATCTTGGGTGACCACCAGAGTTCTTTCCTTCACCACCACCCATTGGGTGATCAATTGGGTTCATTACAACACCTCTTACTCTTGGTCTTCTTCCTAACCATCTGCTTTTTCCTGCTTTACCTGATCTTTCTAACATGTGTTCAGAATTAGATACTGTTCCAATTGTTGCACGACATGTTGCTAAGATTAATCTTGTTTCTCCTGAAGGAAGTTTTACTACAACAAATTTTCCATCTTTTGCAGTTAATTGTGCATAAGAACCAGCACTTCTAGCTAATTTAGCTCCTTGATTTGGCCTTAACTCAATATTATGAATAACAGTTCCTAAAGGAATTTCAGACATGTAAAGTGTGTTACCTACTTCAGGTGTTGCTCCTTTTCCAGAAACTATTTCCTGACCTACTTTAATACCGTTTGGAGCGATAATATATCTTTTCTCTCCATCCTTATAATAAATTAAAGCAATTCTAGCTGTTCTTGTTGGATCATATTCTATAGACTTAACTATTCCAGGAACTCCGTCTTTTTCTCTTTTAAAATCTATTTCTCTTGATTTTTGCTTGTGACCACCACCAATGTATCTCATGGTCATTTTTCCAACGTTATTTCTACCACCTGATTTACTTCTACCTTTGGTTAAAGATTTCTCTGGTGTAGATGTTGTAATTTCGTTGAAATCACTTACAATCTTATGTCTTTGTCCCGGGGTTATGGGATTTAATTTTCTTAATGCCATTTTTGTTTATCTCTTTAGAGGGTTATATCCCCCATATAATTAATAAAATATTTTATCTTCTTAAATATTACTAAAAAAGTCTATTGCTTCTCCTTCTGACAAAGTTACAACAGCTTTCTTGTAATTATTAGATCTTCCTGAAACCAATCCTGCTTTTGTATGTCTTGATTTAGATTTACCAGCATAATTCATTGTATTAATAGATTCAACGGTCACATTATACATGTCTTTAATTGCATCTTTAATTTGAATCTTGTTGGCTTTCTTATTAACAACAAAAGCATAACGATTAAACTTCTCCGTTTGAGAAGTCATTTTTTCAGTAATAACAGGTTTAATTATAATCTCCATCTTAATTATTTTCTTAAAATTCCTTCTATTTTGCTTAATGAACCTTCAGATATAACTACCATATTTGCATTCAAAATATCGTAAGTATTTATTTCTGAAGCAGTTACTACTTTAGTCCCTTTCAAATTTCGGGACGACAAATATACATTTTTATTTGATTCAGAGATAACTATTAAAGATTTTTTATCTAAAATATTTAAATTAGATAAAATTGAAGCATATTCTTTTGTTTTTGGAGATTCAAAATTAATGTCTTCCAAAATTGTAATAGCCCCATCTTTTGCTTTATAACTTAAAGCTGATCTTCTTGCTAATCTTTTTTGTTTAACATTTAATTTAAATTCATAATCTCTAGGTCTTGGACCGAATACTCTACCCCCACCTTTAAACAATGGATTTTTAATATCTCCAGCTCTAGCAGTTCCTGTTCCTTTTTGTTTTTTTATTTTTCTAGTACTACCTTTTACTTCTCCTCTTTCCTTAGCCTTATGAGTACCTTGTCTTTTATTTGCTAAATATTGTTTAACATCTAAATAAATAGCATGATCATTAGGTTCGATAGCAAAAACTGTATCATCAAGAACAGCTTTTTTCTTTGTATCTTTTCCTTCTATATTTTTAATAACTAATTCCATTTGTTATCCTCCTATTTATTTTTCGATTACTACATAAGAACCTTTAGGACCAGGTATTGAGCCTTTAAGTACTATTAAATTCTTATCATTATAAACTTTAACCACTTCTAGATTAACTTGTTTAACTCTTTTTCCACCCATTCTCCCTGCCATTTTCATTCCTTTCATTACTCTAGATGGTGTAGAACCTGCTCCAAGAGAACCTGGTGCTCTCAGTCTGTTATGCTGACCGTGAGTTGCATCTCCAACACCGGCAAAGCCATGTCTTTTTACAACACCTTGAAAACCTTTACCTTTTGATGTTCCTATTACGTCAACCCATTCTCCTTCAATAAACATATCAACTGTAACTTGATCTCCAACATTTGAATCTTGCAATCCATCAACTTCAACAACTTTTCTTTTTGGTGTAGTACCTGATTTTTTAAAGTGTCCTTGAAGAGCTTTTGGAGTATTTTTTTCTTTTCTTTCTCCGTAAGCAATTTGAACAGCTTCATAGCCATCGGTATCTACCTTTTTGACTTGTGTAACAACACAAGGACCAGCTTCAATAATCGTGCATGGTATATTTTTACCCTCGGCACTATAAACGCTAGTCATACCTAATTTTTTCCCAATCAATCCTGGCATTTTACTTTGTTTTTATATTAATAATTAATTTACTTAAACTTTGATTTCAACATCAACACCGCTTGGCAACTCTAATTTCATTAAAGAATCAACTGTTTTTGAAGATGAACTGTAGATATCAATTAGTCTTTTATAAGAACATAATTGAAATTGCTCTCTAGCTTTCTTGTTTACGTGTGGAGATCTTAATACTGTATAAATTCTTTTGTGTGTTGGTAATGGAATTGGTCCATTAACGATAGCACCTGTTGATTTAACAGTCTTAACGATTTTTTCAGCTGATCTATCAACTAAATTGAAATCGTATGATTTTAATTTTATTCTAATTTTTTGGCTCATTATTATTTATAATATAAAATTATTATGCTTCTACTTTTCCTTTTACTTTAGTAATTACTTCATCAGCAATGTTTTTTGGACATGGATCGAAGTGAGAGAATTCCATTGTTGAAGTAGCTCTACCTGATGACATTGTTCTTAATGCTGTTACATATCCAAACATTTCAGATAATGGCACTTTTGCCTTAATGATTTTAGCTCCAGCTCTATCGTCCATTCCTTCTACCTGACCTCTTCTTCTATTCAAATCCCCAACAATATCTCCCATATTTTCTTCTGGAGTAACAACTTCTAATTTCATTACTGGTTCTAATAAAATTGGACCAGCTTTAGGTAATGCATTTCTGTAAGCCATTTTAGCAGCAACCTCAAAAGACAAAGCATCTGAATCCACTGCGTGGTAAGATCCATCTTTTAATGTTACTTTTAAACTATCTACTGAGTAACCAGCAAGAACACCTGTTTTCATTGCTTCTTTGAATCCTTTTTCTACTGAAGGGATAAATTCTCTAGGAATATTACCACCTTTAATTTCATTAACAAACTCAAGTCCTAATTTTTCAGGATCTGTTTGTGGTTCAACAGTGAAAACAATATCAGCAAATTTACCTCTACCGCCAGATTGTTTTTTATAAACTTCTCTATGATCAACTGTTCCTGTAATTGCTTCTTTGTACGCAACCTGAGGCTGACCTTGATTACATTCTACTTTGAATTCTCTTTTTAATCTATCTAAGATAATTTCTAAGTGTAACTCTCCCATACCACTTAATACAGTTTGACCTGAATCTTCATCAGTATGAATAGTTAAAGTAGGATCTTCTTCCGATAATTTTGAAAGTGCAACACCTAATTTATCAACATCTGCTTGAGTTTTAGGTTCAATAGCAATACCAATAACCGGCTCAGGGAACACCATAGACTCTAACACTATTGGGTGTTTCTCATCACATAATGTATCTCCTGTTTTAATATCTTTAAATCCGATAACAGCTGCAATATCTCCAGCCATTAAACAGTCAATTTGATTTTGTTTATTAGCATGCATTTGAAAAATTCTAGAAATTCTTTCTTTATTTCCAGTTCTTGTGTTTAAAACATAAGAACCTGAATCTAATTTTCCTGAATATGCTCTTGTGAAACACAATCTTCCAACGAAAGGATCTGTAGCAATTTTAAATGCTAACGCTGCAAATGGTTCGCTTACTGAAGGCTTTCTTTTTTCTTCAGCATCTGTTCTTGGGTTAATACCAACAATTGCTTCTTGATCTAATGGAGAAGGTAAAATTTCCATTACCATATCCAACATTGCTTGTACTCCTTTATTTTTGAATGAAGAACCACACATCATAGGAACAACTTTTCCTGAGATTGTAGCTTCTCTCAATGCATCAAGAATTTCTCTTTCTGTTAATGAGTTTTCATCTTCAAAATATTTTTCCATTAAGGTTTCATCAAATTCAGCAACTGCTTCTAATAATTTACCTCTTAACTCTCTTGCTTCATCAACGATATCTGCTGGAATATCCACTTCATTAAATGTCATTCCAAAATCATCTTCATTCCAAACAATTCCTCTAAAGTTAATCAAATCAACAACTCCTTTAAAATCATCTTCAGCACCAATATTTAATTGTAAAGGCAACGCATGGCTACCCAACATTTCTCTTACTTGTTTACAAACATTAAGGAAGTCAGCTCCTGACCTATCCATTTTGTTTACAAAACCTATTCTTGGCACATTGTAGTTATTTGCCAATCTCCAGTTAGTTTCTGATTGTGGCTCAACACCATCAACTGCACTAAATAAGAACACTAATCCATCTAATACTCTTAACGATCGATTTACCTCAACTGTAAAATCAACGTGACCAGGAGTATCAATAATATTCACATGATAATTATCTCCTCTGTAAGGCCAAGTTAAAGTAGTGGCAGCTGAAGTAATAGTAATACCTCTTTCTTGTTCTTGCTCCATCCAATCCATTGTAGCAGCACCATCATGTACTTCTCCAATTTTATGACTTACTCCACCGTAAAAAAGTATTCTTTCGGTTGTGGTAGTTTTTCCAGCATCAATATGTGCCGCAATACCTATATTTCTTGTATATTTTAAATCTCTAGCCATGGTAAATTACTTTGTTTGTATTTTAAAATCTAAAATGAGAAAATGCTTTATTAGCATCTGCCATTCTATGCGTATCTTCTTTTTTCTTGAAAGCCGCACCTTCTTCTTTGAATCCTGCAACTATTTCTCCGGCTAATTTCTGAGCCATAGTTTTTTCATTTCTTTTTCTAGCATATCCTATCAACCATTTTATTCCCATAGAAACTTGTCTTTCATCTCTAATTGGCTGTGGAATTTGGAATGTTGCCCCTCCAATTCTTCTACTTCTAACTTCAACTCCTGGAGTAACATTTTTCAATGCTTTTTTGAAAACATCTAAATTATTTTCTTCAGTAACTTTTTGTCCTACAATTTCTAGTGCGTCATAAAATAATTTAAATGCAACGCTCTTCTTACCATCCAACATTAAATTATTAACGAATTGTGTTACCAAAACATCGCTAAATTTAGGGTCTGGAAGTAATACTCTCTTTTTTGCTCTTGACTTTCTCATTTTGTTATATTAACCTTTATATATTTATTTGGTATTAATTATTTTTTCTTTGGACGTTTAGTTCCGTATTTAGATCTTCTTTGAGTTCTTCCTTCAACACCTGTAGTATCTAACGTACCTCTAACGATGTGATATCTAACACCTGGTAAATCTTTTACCCTTCCACCTCTAACTAAAACAATAGAGTGCTCTTGCAAGTTATGACCTTCTCCTGGAATGTAGGCATTCACCTCTTTCTGGTTAGTTAATCTTACCCTTGCAACTTTTCTCATTGCTGAGTTAGGTTTTTTTGGTGTAGTTGTATAAACTCTGATACAAACACCTCTTCTTTGCGGACAAGAATCTAAAGCCGCAGATTTACTTTTCTTTTCTAAAGTTGTTCTTCCTTTCCTTACTAATTGCTGTATAGTTGGCATATTTATTTAATTAAAATAGTTAGTATCCCTAAAAAAATGGAGTGCAAAAATACAATTATTTTTTATATAAACAATAGCTTGTTAATTTTTTTAGAAAATCCATTAAATTTATCTGTAAATTGATAGAAAAACAAAGGAGTGAGACATGCCCACTCCTTTGTTAGTTTGTATAAAAATAATTTAATTATCTAATCAAGGTAACTGTTCCTTTCTCAAAATATTCTTTTCCATCAGTTCCTTTTGCATTTATAATAAAGAAGTATGTTCCATCAGGAACAACTTCTCCAGATAAAGTCCTTCCATCCCATCCTCCTGTTACAGAGTTCCACTCATATAATTTTTGCCCCCATCTATTATAAATCACCCCCTCAACTTCCTCTAAATTTTCTCCATCAACCATAAACATGTCGTTGCTTCCGTCTCCATTAGGAGTAAATACATTTGGAATAATAATAACAGACTCACCAATTGCAGTTATGGTAACAGTTGCTGTATCCGAACAAATACCATCGGTTACTATAAGTGTAACCGTATATGTTCCTGTATTATTATACGTTTGTGATGGTTCAAAAATAGTATCTGTATTTCCATTTCCAAAATCCCAAACATATGATATTCCTGGACCAGTTGTACTACCATTTCCGAAAAACACATTTAATGGAGTTGCTCCTGTTGTTGGATTTGCATTAATTACAGCTTGCACCCCTCCAACTATAACCTGAACAGAGTCTATTGGTGAATCACAACCTCCTACTTCACTTGCATAGAATGTAAACACCCCTATTGACGTTGATGGAATTACTAATGGACTACCTGTTCCTAATACTATAGTTCCAGCAGCATCAGCATACCAAGTAATTGTTCCATTTCCACTTCCTGTTGCTGTTAGTACAATATCATCTCCAAAACACAATGGAAGAACAGGATCTATTACAATAGTATTTTGTGGTGTAATAGATAAGGTTGTTTCGATAATACTATCACAACCTAAACTAGTTGTTAATGAGTCATAATAAACTCCTGCTGTAGTCTGAAATGCCCCTCCCAACAAAATACTATCTCCTTGACATATTCCTGCAGTTATTTGTGAAACTACTACTGGGTTAACAGTAAGTGTTGTCGATATAATACTATCACAACCATTTTGAGTTGCTAAAGTATCATTATATACTCCACTTGTAAATTGATATGACCCACCAATCAAAGCACTATCTCCTTGACAAATTTGAACTGCTTGTGCAATAAAATAGCTTGCATTAACTGTTATTTGGAAAGAATCAACAGCAGCAGCACAACCTCCAGATGCTGGAATATTATTATATACCATATAGGTTCCTGCTGCACTATTTGTTAAATCTAATTCTCCTGTTGAAGTACTTATAAAAACTAACCCTACAGGATTTGCTGAAAAAGTTCCTGCAAAATTATTCCCCGTAAACACTGGCAATTCGTTAGTATCTCCTTGGCAATATGGAGAATTATTATAAACAAATGTAGCTCCTGGTGCATTTACAATATTTATCACAACAGAATCTACAGCTGGACAATCATTACCTGCTGATGTAGTATTATAATAAACAGTAAATGTTCCTAATCCACTATTGGTTAAATCAATCTCACCAGTAGTTGCATTTATTACACCTGGAGAACTTATTGTAAATGTCCCTCCTGTTGTTCCACTAATGGTTGGTGTTGGATTAGTTCCTGTTATACAAAAAGTTGTAGGTGAATAACTGAATATTGCAGAATCAACTTGTAATAATTCTATGGTTGTAGAGTCTGTTGCTGCAGAACACCCTCCTGAAGCTGCTATTGTATTATATACTGTATAAACTCCTGGCGAACTTGTTGATAAATCAATTGCTCCGTTAGAACTATTTAAGCTCAATCCTGTTGATGGATTAGATGTGAATGTTCCTCCACTTGCCCCAGGAGCATAAGTTAAAATAGGATTTGCTGCGTCTAAACAATATTGAGGAGCATCATAACTAAAAGTGGCTATTGGTGCCGCAGTAATTGTTACTTGAACTGAATCTACAGACGGACATGGATTCCCAGCCGATGCTGTATTATAATAAACAGTAAATGTTCCTAATCCACTCAATAATAAATCAATTTCTCCTGTTGATGAATTAATTGATCCAGGAGCAGTTATTGTAAATGTACCTCCTGTTGTACCACCTATTGTAGGAGTTGGATTTGTTCCTGTTATACAAAAAGTAGTAGTACTATAGGCAAAACTTGCATCATCAGCAGCATCTATTGTTACAGTTGTTGATGTTTGATATTGAGGACAAGTAGGAGTTGCTGCAACAGTAAAAGTAACCGTATAAACACCAGGTGTACTTGAACTTGGAACAATATCTCCTGTAGTAGTATTTAATGACAACCCTACTGGTATTGCCGAGTAAGTTCCAGTTAAAGTACCATTAGTATGAGAAACAGAATAAGTATTTGTATCATTACTACAAAAAGGATTTCCCGCATAACTAATAGTATCTTCTGGACAAACAGGGATGACAGATAGTACCCAAGGTGAAAAAGTATTTTGTCCAGCAAACGGTCCTGCCGAACCAATACCTGCTGTTACACCTGGCGTCCCTGGAGTAACAGGAGCATCCCAGGATGTTCCATTCCAATGTTGCGTTCTTACATTCCCAGTAGGATTAATAGTTGTATTTTCAACTCCTCTATAAGAAAATGTCAAATCTCCTGTCGTATTATTTGCAGCCTGAATATCCCAAAATCTATCAATAGCATATTGAACAGAATCTGCAAAATTTAACATATTAGTTACGGGACCAACATTTGTTGCTGCAGGTTTAGGAAAGTTTGGTACATTGGTAAACCAAGTTGACATCTGAATATCTGTCGAATTGGTTGTAGTCTTGTTAAATGTAAAAGGAATATAGTCTGCTAAATTTCCTCCTACACCAAAAGGAATTACATAACTCCCAGAACTAGTACCGGTTTCCCACTTCACATAGTTATATTGATTTTCTGAATGAATATGCCCTCCATTTCTAACAATACCCGATGGATTATTTTGATTAATTACCACATAAATAGGTGTTGCAGCAGTACCTCCATTCATAACTGTAACTGCACCATTTAAAACAAGTGCATTGTTTTGGGATTTCAAAGTAGGGGACAGTAACAATCCTATACATAAATATATGGTAAAAGATAATAACTTCTTCATCTTGTTAATTTGTTAATTGTTTTACTTTAAATATTTAAAGTAATAGAAAACAGCAAAAATTTATATTATTTATTTTCTAATGCTTCAATTCTTTTTTCAAGCTGTTCTATAATAGTTTGTTGCTCCTTTATAGCTTCTACCAAAACAGGAACTAACAAAGTATAACTTAAAGATTTAACTTTATGTACATTTTGCTCTCGAGACATTCCATTGTCCATTTCTCCTGATGTTGAATATAAGTTTGCCTCTCTAACTATATATGGAAAGATTTTCTCAACTTCTTGAGCTACAAATCCTATTTGTTTAGTTTCAGTATCAAGACCTAATCCAGAAAAATTAGAGTTATCAAAATTATACTCTACTCCTCTAAGTTGCATTACTTTACCTAAAGCACCATCAATAGTAACAATATTTTTCTTCAATCTTTGATCAGATACATTTTGCCAAGCAGTTGTTCCTCCAGCCCATCCATTAGAAAACAATGCCCAACCTGTCGCAGTTAAAGTATTTCCACCAACAAAACCAGCTAAAACACCATTTCCTGCAGTACTGTTTGAAAAACCTTCAACACCTGCTGCCGATCCTGCTGCATTCATCGCTAACCCCATTATACCATTAGCAGCCAGAGCTGTTCCATTATAATTTGTTATACCGAACCAACCTCTACTTCCATTTCCTGCATTCAAACTTTGAGCTCTTGCAATTGCATCTGTAGTGTTATTAAAGTCCCACATGGTATGAAATTGAGAAAGAACTGTGTTGTAACTATAATGAATACTAGTAAGAGGAGTAGTGGTTCTAATTCCAATATCTCCATTAGCTTCAATGGTCATTCTTTCCAAATTATTGGTTCTAAATTTAAAATCTGCTGCATTTGTTGGTCCAATAAAGTTGGCTGCTGCAATACCTGCATTACCAGTAGTTAACCACGCAGCTTGTGTAGAAGTTACCGGACCTCCTGAGCCAGCAGTACCATTTACTATAACATTGCCATTCGCATTAAAAGATGGCGTAGTCAAAGTCCAAGAAGGACCCATTGGACCTTGTGGACCTTGTGGACCTTGTGGACCAGTTGGACCGGCAGGACCAGCTGGTCCTGTTGCGCCCGTAGCACCCGTAGCACCCGTAGCTCCTGTTGGACCGGCAGGACCTTGTGGGCCAGCAGGGCCTGTTGCACCCGTGGCTCCTGTTGGACCAGCAGGACCAGTTGCTCCTGCGGGACCCGCAGGGCCTTGTGGACCTAATGCTTGCACCCACTGTGTCCCATCATAATACCAATAACCAACCGCACCTCCTGTCATAGCTGCATTAGTATTATAAACTAATAAACTTGTCGCAGGAGCGGGTATAGTTGTAACATCTGTTGTTGATGTTAACGAAACTCTAGGAACTAACAACCCCTTATTAGTAAAGTCTATATCTAACCCCGCAGAAGCATCTGGAAGTGCTCCTGTTGTATTTATACCAACATTTTGAGAATACCCAAACAAGCTAGCAGAAACAATACTTATAGTAAAAATTATTTTTTTCATAATTAATTATTTATGTTTATTTTATTATGTTTTAAAAAATTGAAATTTAATTGTCAAATATAAAAATATTTTATGTTACTAAACAAATATACTTAGTTTAATGCTATATTTTTACTTAATTTACAGACTCATGACGTCTATTAATGGAAAATGGTTGCATCCATTTTCTTTATAACTAAAAAGTCAAATCTTGAAAATTATTTTTTAATTATTTTTTGTATAATTCTACCTTCATCTAACAAAACAAAATAAACTCCATTTGAAAGAAAAGACAAATTAATCACTTCTTTTGTGCTTGAAATTATTTTAACAAGATGTGTTTTACCAAGTACATCAACAATTCTTATTTCTTTATTTTGAATTGAAGAAAATGTCATTCCTTCAATTGTTAACTGATCAGTTATTAATGTTGGATAAATCTTTACTCCATTCACACCCAACTCATCAATACCTGAAATAATTATATTAACTATTTGTGTATTTAAATTAGTGCCGCAAGCATTTGTCACAGTAAGTATTACCGTATAATTTCCTGTAGCAGCGTAAGTATGAACTGGATTTTGCTGCGAAGATATAGGACTTCCATCACCAAAATCCCATGACCAACCTGTTGCTCCTGTTGAAGCATCTGTAAATGTTACAGTCCCTGCATTGTCAACAAAAGTAAATGCAGCAACTGGAGGTTGTAATATGCTTACATTAAGCGTTCTAGCTGTACTACTTCCACAAATATTATCTGCTGTTACAGAAATTGTTCCTGATGTATTATCATTAGTTGTGTTAATACTATTTGAAGTACTCGACCCTGTCCACCCTGTTGGAATTGTCCATGTATAAAGCATATTTGGATCATTTACAACTGAATATGTTTCCACTACATTTGGACAGGGAGTTGCATTTCCAGTAATTACACTCGGCATAGCTGGTTGATTAACTACAGTTATATGCGCAGAATCTGTAACAGTTGTAGGTCCATTCCCATCATCAACAGTAAGAGTAACACTGTATGCTCCTGCTGTATTATATGTTATTGACGGGTTTTGAACTGTTGAAGAAGAGGGTGTTCCTCCTGGAAAACTCCATAGCCAAGATGTTGGTGTTGACCCAGTTGTTAAATCAGTAAAATTAACCGTTGTTCCTACACAAATATTTGATGGTGACCCTTGAAAATCTGCAACTAAAGCACTAGAAAGATTATTCCATTTCCACATTCCATCTTGTGTTGCACTTGCATTAAACCAACCTGACCATCCTACAGAAGGGTTTTGAAATTCAACATATAAATGTTGATCAGTATCAATGATATTCCAAGTCACCCCTCCATCTTGACTAAATGAAGAACCAGCAGGAGCAGCTCCAGTAGTAAAAGCTATATTTGTTCCTTCAATAAAACATAATCCATTAGTAAATACAGACCCACTTGTAGTTAATTGTGTCCATGTTGCACCACTATTAGTTGTTCTATAAACATTAGCATTATTATCAACAATCAACCCTGTAGTTCCTGAAGAAAATGATAAATTACCAGATGAAGAAGATGTAACAGCTCCTCCGAAATCAGCTATTGGAGATTGATACACCTGCCAATTTAACCCTCTATTAGAAGAGTGGTATATTCGTCCTAAACTAGTTGTAAACCAAACATTATCACCTATTACTTCAATTTGTCTTGTATATCCAAATTCATTAGCATTTAATGGATTAGGAATATTTGCACCCGGAACTAGTGTCCAAGTTGTTCCTCCATTAGTAGTTGTATATAATTCAAACTCTCCATTTATTGGATCACCTTGAGCAAACCCAACATTAGCATCCCAAAAATGAACTACATTGGTAAAAGATGAAGCGTTATTATAAGTTGCCGTGTTTTGTCTTGTCCATGTAGTACCTCCATTAGTTGTTTTCCAAATACCACCTGTTTGACCGCCTGCAGTAGGATAAGCTGCTAACCATGCTGTATTAGCATCAAAGGCATGTATCATAGAAATACCTAAATTATTATTTCCAATATTAATATTACCTGGAGTCCAAGTATTACCTCCATTAGTAGTTTTGGTAAATTGCTGTATATTTGAATTATTTCCTGAACCATCATAAGCCGTTGCCCATACTGTTTGTGCATCTACTATTGAAATATGATTAATTCCTCTTGAAGCAGCTGTAAAACCAGAGTTTTGTTTAATCCACGCTCCAAAAGGTTGTAAGGTTACTGTAATGTATCCCGTTTTAGTTAATGATTGTGTACTTTGAGAATTTGTTACAGAAAGTGTAACATCATAAACACCTGCTGTTGGGTAAGTAATCGCAGGTGGGGTTTGCCCTACATGAGATGATGGTGTCCCTCCCGGAAAAGTCCATGTCCAGTTGGTAATAGGATTCCCTCCATCTGCAGACGCATCTGTAAAAGTAACACTCTGCCCTTCAACAATTGAAGTAGGAACTCCTGAAAACATTGGAATTGGGTCTCCTGTAACTGTTGATTGAACACATTGAAGAGCTGCCAAGGCGTCTATTCTTGGTCCTATATTTTGATTAATATTAACTCCGGTAGACAACAAACAATTAAGAACTTGAGTAGGCGTTAAAGTAGGATTAATACTCAACATTAACCCCATTAGCCCCGCAGCAAATGGAGACGCCATAGAAGTACCCCCCATCTTCGCATAACTATTTCCTCCAGAAGTATAAACCGTACTTAGCAATCCTCCATTGCTAAAACCACCTGGAGAAGCAATATCTACATAAGGAGTTGTTCCATTATAATTTGAGAAACTTGACCTATTGTCATTTGCATCAACAGAACCAACACATATAACATTATTATATGCAGCAGGATAAAACAGTGTAGTAACACCATCATTTCCAGCAGCTGCAACAAAAATAATATTAGGAAAGGAATTAATTAAGTTTTGGTAGGTTTGACTAAATCCAGCCCCCCCAAAAGACATGTTAATAATATGAGCTCCATTTTGAGCTGCCCATTGAACTCCTTGGTAGGTATGAGTCAATCCTGTATTTGTACTTGCACTTTGTCTTGTTTTAACTGCTATTAATTCTGCGTTTCCACCTAAAGAAGCAATCCCAATTCCATTATTGATATCTGCACAGGCTAACCCTGCTACATGAGTTCCGTGAGACCAACCCGCATTACTTGTATAAACAGTTGGTGGTGTTGGATTATTATCGTTATCAGCAACATCTCGTTGAGCGAAAATAGTATAATCAGTATGGTTAGTTGCCACAGCATTATCCACTACTGCAATTTTTACTGTATTACTTCCTAAACTAATGTTCCATGCATTTTCAGAACCTACTAGTGTATGATACCATTTGTTAGTTCCAAAATGTTGTGGATCATTTGGCACAAAATCAACATAATATAAAGGTACTTTTTCAGCATATTCCACTCCTACTACCTGCTGTAATTCTTCTATCATTTCATCAACTTTAGAAAAACCAGAAAAAGTAATCTGATAAATTTTCATCAATTCTTGTTTTCCTGTAAAATAACTTGGACGTTCAAAATTAATTACTTGATACTTAGAAAGCACCTTTGCTAATTCCGGATAATTTGATAATTTTTCTTTTTGACTAAACGAATGTTCATCTAAACGATTTAATTCTGATTTTTTAATAGGAACAAGTTCTTTTAACTTTAAAAAAATTTGTCCATCAACATAGTCATGATATTGTGTCTGTGTAAAAGCAACATTTAAAATAAAAATAGTGCTTAAAAAAAGTAATATTTTTTTCATATATAATAGTTTAGTTTTGAATGTTTTATAAAATTTACTGTTAAAAGTAATAATTTTCCTGATTAAAACTAATTTAACAAAATAATTTCAATAATAAAATTACACTACACTTGGAAAGTTAAAGTCATAAATAGTACTTGGTTACCCCCTCTCTATAAATTATTAACCCTGATATAACCTAGATAAATATTACTCCTTGAGTTATTTTTAGCAAATCATTTTATCAACATCCATAAAACAGAAAGACTATATTCTTATTTTTGTTTTCTCTTAAGAACATTTCAAAACTTAATAATTAGTGGATTATCTGAAAGAATTAAACACCCCTCAACAACAAGCTGTTGAAACTACCGCAGGTCCAGTTATGGTAATTGCCGGTGCCGGCTCTGGAAAAACAAGAGTACTCACATACCGTATTGCCCATTTAATTAATAGTGGTGTAGATCCTTTCAATATTTTGTCGCTTACTTTTACCAATAAGGCTGCTCAAGAAATGAAAGAAAGAATTGGTAAAATTATTGGTTACAATGAAGCTCGAAACATTTGGATGGGGACATTCCACTCAGTTTTCGCACGTATTTTAAGAACCGAATCTGAAAAAATTGGTTACCCTTCTAATTTTACAATTTATGATACTCAAGATGCTAAAAACCTTATTAAAACCATTTTAAAAGAAAAAGGTCTTGACGATAAAGTTTATAAACCCAACTTAGTGTTAAACAGAATTTCTAGCGCTAAAAATAATTTAATTTCTGCAGCAAGGTATGTTAGTGATGTAACATTACAAAGTGAAGACAGACAAGCAGCCAAACCCCGAATTGGCGAAGTTTACCAAACGTATGAAGCTCGTTGTTTTCAAGCCTCAGCCATGGATTTTGATGATTTATTATTTAAAACCAATATTCTTTTTAAAGACTTTCCTGACGTGTTACATAAATACCAACATCGTTTTAAATATATTCTAGTTGACGAGTATCAGGATACTAACTTTTCTCAATACATTATTGTAAAAAAATTAGCAGCTGTTTTTCAAAATATATGTGTGGTGGGCGATGATGCTCAAAGTATTTATGCTTTTAGAGGTGCTAACATTGAAAATATTTTAAATTTTAAAAACGATTATCCAGAATTAAAAACTTTTAAATTAGAAGAGAATTACCGCTCAACAAAAACTATTGTTGGTGCTGCAAACAACATTATTAAGAACAATAAACATCAACTAGAAAAAAATGTTTTTACTTCTAATGAGGTTGGTAATAACATAAAGGTTTATGCTGCAGCGTCAGAAAATGAAGAAGGGAAAATTGTTGCCAATGCTATTTTTGACATCCAACATCAAGAAAAAGCTAAAAACAAAGATTTTGCAGTTCTTTATAGAACCAACAATCAATCAAGATCTATTGAAGAATCATTAAGAAGAAAAAATATTCCTTATAAAATTTATGGTGGACTTTCTTTTTATCAAAGAAAAGAAGTAAAAGATATGTTGGCTTATTTTAGATTAATTGTTAACCCAAATGACGAAGAATCGCTAAAAAGAGTTATCAATTATCCTGCTAGAGGAATTGGAAACACTACTCTTGATAAAATTTCCATTACTGCCATAAACCAACAAAAACCTATTTGGGAAATTATCACCAACATTAACTACTACCCTGTTGACATTAACAATGGAACTAAAAACAAGTTAGCTCAATTTGTAGAAATGATTAAAAGTTTCCAAATTCAATTACAAACTAAAAATGCTTATGATTTAGGACATGAAGTTGCTTCTACATCAGGAATTCTGAAAGAACTTTTTAGCGACAGAACTCCAGAAGGCATAAGTAAGTATGAAAATATTCAGGAATTATTAAATGGTTTGAAAGAATTCAGTGAAAACGAAAATGAGTTAGAAGAGGATGTTACACCAAGAGGTTTGCCGGAATTCTTGCAAGATGTGGCACTACTAACCAACGCAGATAATGAAAAAGATGAAGATAAAGATAAAGTTACGTTAATGACCATTCATGCTTCTAAAGGCTTGGAATTCCCTCATGTTTTTATTGTTGGTTTAGAAGAAAATTTATTTCCATCTCAACTTTCACTTACTTCACGAGCAGATTTAGAAGAAGAAAGAAGACTTTTTTATGTTGCTGTAACAAGAGCAGAAAAATCACTTACACTCTCTTATGCAGTTTCGAGGTATAAGTTTGGAACAGCACAATTTAATGAACCTAGTCGTTTTCTTTCTGAAATTGATGATGAATTTTTAGACTTTCAAACACCAAAATCAATTCCTTCATCTCAACCAGCATCTTTCGATTTTGAAAGAAAAGCTTATTCCTCAAACTATCAAAATAAATCTAATTATAAAAGCTCTAATCAGCAACAAACAAAACAGCATACGCCACCACCATTGCCCAAAAACTTAAAAAAAATCTCTCCTAACCAACAAGTAACATCTTCATCTTCTAGTGCTGAAAGTTTAGATTTAAAAGAAGGCACTATGGTCAACCACGAAAGGTTTGGTAATGGAATAATAACCAATCTTGAAAACGGAAAAGCAACCGTTAATTTTCAGCAAAGTGGCACCAAGCAACTCTTGTTAAAATTTGCCAAGTTAACCGTGATAAATTAAACGAATTAATACAATCCCTAAAAAAATAATTACTTTTGATTTTTAAGTACAATTGAACATAATAAATAAACAATGCAAAACATAGAAAAAGACTATAATACCCGAAGACCTAAAATGGTTATTCCCGAATATGGCAGAAATATTCAAAAAATGATTGACCATGCCATGACTGTTGAAAACAAAGAAGAAAGAAACAAAATTGCCAACGCCATAATAAGTGTTATGGGGCAATTAAATCCCCACCTCAGAGATATTGCAGATTTTAAGCACAAATTATGGGATCATCTTTTTATTATTTCAGACTTTAAATTAGATGTTGACTCTCCTTATCCACTCCCTGACAGAGAAGCAATTGCTAAAAAACCTGAAAAATTAGCTTATCCAGAAAATAACATCCGGTTTAAACATTATGGAAAAACCATAGAAAATCTCATAGACCAAGCTATTCTTCTTGAAGAAAAAGAAGAAAAAAATGCCCTTATTAGAATAATAGCCAACTTAATGAAAAAAACCTATCTTACTTTTAATAGAGATAGTGTTAATGATGAATTAATTATTGCTGACTTAAAAACTTTATCACAAGGAAAATTGCAACTGGAAAATTCTTTTGAATTTTTAAGTACAGACGAAATATTATCTGTTGACAAAACCAAAAGACAATCTAACACCTCTAGAGGTAAGAAAAACAACAATCAACGTTCAAAAAGTAATTTTAAAAAAAGAAGATACTAAATGGGAAGTTTTCAAATTAAGGGAGGAACCAAACTTAAAGGCGAATTAACACCTCAGGGTGCAAAAAATGAAGCACTTCAAGTTGTTTGCGCAGTTTTATTAACTGCTAAAAAAGTTACTTTACACAATCTTCCGGATATTAGAGATGTAAATTTTTTAATTGATTTATTGGAAGAATTAGGCGTTAAAGTTAATCGTGCTGAAAATGGAACAGTTCATTTTCAATCAGACAGTATAAACCTCGATTATTTATTAAGCAACCAATTCAAAAAAAGAGCTGCTTCATTAAGAGGTTCTATAATGATTTTAGGCCCACTTTTAACAAGATTTAAAATTGCTTACATGCCTAAACCAGGTGGCGACAAAATTGGAGCAAGACCATTAGATACTCACTTTTTAGGTTTCTCTAAGTTAGGAGCAACTTACGAATACGATGCTAAAAATACCTTTTACACCCTTAAAGCGGACAAACTTGAAGGAAAATATATTTTACTTGACGAACCATCTGTAACAGGAACTGCTAATATTCTTATGACTGCCGTAATGGCAAAAGGAAAAACTACTATTTACAATGCTGCATGTGAACCTTACTTACAACAACTTTGCTCTATGTTAAACAGTATGGGAGCAAAAATAAAAGGAGTTGGTTCTAATTTACTTGAAATTGAAGGCGTTTCAGAAATGAATGGTTGTACTCACACTTTACTTCCAGATTTTATTGAGATTGGTTCATTTATAGGATTGGCAGCAACAACTCAATCTGAAATTACTATAAAAAACTGTAGAGTTGATATGTTGGGAAGAATTCCTGAAACTTTTGAAAGATTAGGAATTCATTTGGAAATTAAAGGAGACGACATTTACATTCCTTCTCAAAAACATTATGAGATTAAACGAATGATTGATGGTTCTATACCAACAATTTACGATGCCCCATGGCCAGGCTTCACTCCCGATTTATTAAGTATTATTTTAGTAACAGCTATTCAAGCAAAAGGCACTGTACTTATTCATCAAAAAATGTTTGACAGTAGATTATTTTTTATAGATAGACTAAAAGATATGGGAGCACAAATTATTTTATGCGACCCACATAGAGCAACCGTTATTGGAATCAACAGAGACTACAACCTTAGAGCTACCACTATGTCTTCTCCTGATATTAGAGCTGGTGTTGCTTTACTTATTGCTGCAATGTCAGCAGATGGTACAAGTGTTATTAATAATATTGAACAAATTGACAGAGGTTACCAGTATATTGATACTCGTTTGAATAATATTGGAGCTGAAATTATACGATTATAATGCGGCACTAATATTGATTTAACTTCTCCAAATAAACCTTTAACAAATGAAAATCATCAAGAAATTTAAAACCACATTTGCACTTTTATTAATGATATTAGTAACTCTTGGTTTTATGTACAAACAAAATACAGGGTTAAACATTGGCGAAATGGCTCCCGATTTAAAATTCAACAATCCTGAAGGAAAAGAAATTGCATTATCCTCTCTAAAAGGAAAAGTAGTTTTAATAGATTTTTGGGCTTCTTGGTGTGTTCCTTGTCGAAGAGAAAACCCAGCAGTAGTTAAAGCTTACAACATGTTTAAAGATAAAAAATTTAAGAACGGCAAAGGCTTTACAGTTTATGGCTATTCTCTTGATACCAATACTGATCTTTGGAAAACAGCTATTGAAAAAGATGGATTAATTTGGGATAATCATACTAGCGACCTTAAAGGTTGGAATTCTGAAGGTGCTCAACTTTATAATGTAAACTCCATTCCATCTAATTATTTAATAGACGGTGACGGAAAAATTATAGCCAAAAACCTAAGAGGTGAAGCACTAATTGATGCCCTTAGTAAATTCGAAAAAAAATAAAAACCACCTTATTTCATTCCGATTTAAGTTTAATTTGTCATTAATTCCTGACATTACAACAAAATTATGACAAATTGACTATTTCATTTCAAATGGTAGAATTTTTGACTTCCATTAAAAATCTATTTTAAAAATTGAACAAATGGCAAATACCGAAGAAGAAAAAAATGTTAATCAAGAAGAAAATGCTCAAACTGAAAATGAAAACATAACTGACGAGCAAGCTTCTGAAATCAATAATGATTCCACAGAGGAGTTAACAAAAGAAGAACAATTGGAAATAGAAGTAAAAGAAGCTAAAGATAAATACCTTAGACTTTATTCTGATTTTGAAAATTTCAGAAAAAGAACTCAAAAAGAAAAACTAGACTTATACAAAACCGCTGGTGAAGAAGTGATAACAGCCTTACTACCTGTTATTGACGATTTTGAAAGAGCTTCAAAAGCAATGCAAGATGCAAAAGATATTGATTCCGTAAAAGATGGAATGAAATTAATTCATGAAAAAATGCTTTCCATTCTAAAACAAAAAGGTTTAGAACCTGCAAAATCTCAAATAGGCGAACCTTTTAATGTTGAGTTTCATGAAGCCATAACCCAAATACCAGCACCTAGCAAAAAAGAAGTAGGAAAAGTAATTGATGAAGTTGAAAAAGGCTATTCCCTCAACGGAAAAGTGATAAGATATACTAAAGTGGTGGTAGGACAGTAAAGGTTAGAGGTTTAAAGTTAACCTATATAATAAATAACGATTAACAAAACGATTAACTACAATAATGAGCAAAAGAGATTATTACGAAGTATTAGGAGTATCTAAAAATGCATCTGAAGCAGAAATAAAAAAAGCATACCGCCAAATGGCAATAAAATACCATCCAGATAAAAATCCGGATAACAAAACTGCTGAAGATAAATTTAAAGAAGCTGCTGAAGCGTATGAAGTACTAAGTAATCCTGAAAAAAGGCAACGTTATGATCGTTTTGGTCATCAAGGAGTTGGTGGTGCTGCCGGAGGAGGTTTCGGTGGTGGCGGAATGAATATGGATGATATTTTCTCTCAGTTTGGTGATATTTTCGGTGGCGGATTTGGAGGCTTTGGAGGTGGACATAGTAGAGGAAGAAGAGTTACCAAAGGAACAAATTTAAGAGTTCGTGTAAAAATGACCTTAAAAGAAATAGCCAATGGTGTTGAGAAAAAAATTAAAGTAAACAAATTAGTTAACGCAGAAGGTGTAACTTTTAAAGATTGTAACCAATGTAATGGAACTGGACAAGTTACCAGAATTACTAACACTATTTTAGGACAAATGCAAACTTCTTCACCATGTCCGGCTTGTGGTGGAGATGGAAAAATAATTGACAAAAAGCCAGCAGATGCTAATAGTGATGGATTAATTAGAAAAGAAGATACAATAACTATTAACATTCCTGCAGGGGTAGAAGATGGTATGCAACTTTCTGTTTCCGGTAAAGGAAATGCAGGGCCAAAAGATGGTATTGCCGGAGATTTAATCATATTAATTGAAGAAATACCTCACGAAAATATTAAAAGAGACGGTGTAAACTTATTGTATGATTTGTACCTCAACTTTGTTGATGCTACATTAGGAACTTCTATAGAAATTCCAACAGTAGACGGAAAAGTGAAAGTAAAAATTGAACCCGGAACTCAAAGTGGCAAGGTACTAAGACTAAAAGGTAAAGGATTACCCAACATACAAGGTTATGGTAAGGGAGATTTCTTAATTTACATTAATGTTTGGACTCCACAAGAACTTACTAAATCAGAAAAAGAAACATTAGAAAAACTAAGAACTTCTGAAAACTTCCAACCTAAACTAAGCGGAAAAGAGAAAGGATTTTTCGATAAGATGAAAGATTATTTTAATTAATTCTTAACCTTATCTATCTTTAAGCTAAAAAACCTAAATTTTTGAATATCATTATTTTAATCTAAATATTAAATGGCTCAACATAATGATTTAGGTAAACAAGGAGAAAAAAAAGCTTTAGTATTCTTAAAAGAGCAAGGCTATAAAATCATTACCTCTAATTGGAAAGAACATAAGTTTGAAATAGATATTATTGCTATTGATAATAATGAGATTGTTTTTGTGGAAGTAAAAACCCGAGCTACCGATTTTTTTGGTTCTCCTGAAGAAGCTGTAACTATAGCCAAACAACAACATCTTATTGAAGGGGCAAATTATTATTTAGAGCAAAACGAAATTGACCTCAACGCTCGTTTTGATGTTATTGCTATTGTAATGAACACCACGCATACTAAAATCAACCACATAAAAGATGCTTTCAGTGCTTTTTAGCAAGAAAAAAAGCCACTAACACACAAATTTATTAGTGCTAGTGGCTATCTGTATAGATTAAATGAATTTTTATTAATGTTTTGATGCTAAAAATCTTTCTGCATCTAAAGCTGCCATACAGCCTGTTCCAGCGGCAGTAACAGCTTGTCTATAAGTTTTATCGGCAGCGTCTCCTGAAACAAAAACGCCTTCAACATTGGTTTTTGAGGAACCTGGAACATTTTTAATATAACCTACATCATCCATTTCTAAATAAGGTTTGAAAACATCAGTATTTGGTTTATGCCCGATAGCTAAGAAAAATCCCGTACAAGGGATTACTTTTTCTTCATTGGTTTGTGTGTTTTTTACTTTTACTCCAGTTACCAAATCATTTTCTCCTAATACTTCAACAGTTTCTGTATTGTAAAGAATTTCAATGTTTGCTGTTCTTTTTACTCGTTCTTCCATAATTTTTGAAGCTCGGAACTTTTCACTTCTTACCAACATGGTAACTTTTTTACAAATGTTAGATAAATAATGAGCTTCTTCGCAAGCAGAGTCCCCCGCTCCAACTATTACCGTTTCTTGGTTTCTATAGAAAAATCCATCACAAACAGCACATGCAGAAACACCACCTCCTGCTGCTAAATATTTTTGCTCTGAAGGTAATCCTAAATATTTTGCAGATGCTCCTGTAGCAATAATTACGGTGTCACAATGCAATTCTTTGGTGTCATCTACCCAAACTTTATGAGGATAACCAGAAAAATCTACTTTAGTAACCCAACCTGTACGTACATCTGTTTCAAATCTTTCGGCTTGTTTTTGCAATTGAATCATCATTTCAGGACCAGTAACTCCATCTGGGTAACCTGGGAAATTTTCTACTTCGTTGGTAGTAGTAAGTTGACCTCCTGGTTGCATCCCCATATACATTACAGGTTTTAAGTTTGCTCTAGCAGCATAAATTGCAGCAGTATATCCCGCAGGACCTGAGCCTATAATAAGGCATTTGATTTTTTCTATTGCTTCTGACATATCTTGATATTGTATTTTTTGTTTCTGCTCAAAATTATCATTCTTAACATTAAAAAAGAATAAAAAAAAACATTTTTGGATAAACCATTAAAATCAAATCGATAGAACTTGTAAAACAATAGCTTAACTGTTTATTTAATTAAAAAATATTTTCAAACTCGAAGCAACCTATTTATTTTATAATTCGTCTTGAGTTTATGAATATCTGCTTTTGAAAGTTATTCATGTTACCTTTTTCTTATCAAATTCCCCTTTATTTCGAAAGAAGTAAAGGGGTTTTTAATTTTAATGATGTTTATCATCCATTTTAACTGCATTTATCTTGTTACTTTTTCATTAATTTTACACAATAAAGTTTTTCCAAATCTGTTAAAGCAACTATGTTTTTTAATACCGTTAAAAAGTTACTTATTCTAGCAGTTAGCCTATTGCTTTTTATTGATGTAAAGGCTCAAGATATTCCTATTGGCTCTTGGCGAGATCATTTACCTTATAGCGATGCTGTTTCGGTTAGTTATGGCAATCAAAAAGTTTATTGTGCTACTGGTTCTGCGGTTTTTATTTATTCTCAATCGGATAATAGTGTTGAGCGACTTAACTTAGTTAACGGGTTGTCAGATATAGGATTGAGCAAAATCAAATACAATCCTTACAATCAGCGAGTGATAATTACATATCAAAATGGAAACATTGATATATTAGACACTGATAATACTATTACTAACATACCCTTTATTACAATTAGTGGCATAATGGGTTCAAAAAAAATTAATCATATTTATTTAAAAAATCAATACGCTTATCTTTCTACCGATTTTGGTATTGTGGTTTTAGATACAGACAGAAAAGAAGTTACGGACACTTATTTTTATGGTGCTTTGGGAGCAGACATGATTACACATGCAGTAACTATGGATAATCAATATATCTATGCAGCCTCAGATGACGGTGTTTTCTTCGCAGATTTTAACAATCCTAACTTATCTAACTTTAATAATTGGAATTTTTTACCTGATTTAGGAAATAGAAAATTCAGTAGCATTGTTTATTTTTCTAACATGTTGTTTGCTGCTAATGATGCAGCTGTTAGTTTAGGAGATACCATATTTTTTAATTTTAATGGAGTATGGCAACATTTTTCTGCAACAGGTCAGGATGTAGAGAATTTACAGGTATTATCGAGCAACAGATTAGCAGTTAATAAATTATATTCTACAGAGATTTTTGATGAAAATTTAATGCCTCTAAGAGAAATTTTTACTTATAACGGAGTTGCTAGCGTCTCTAATGAAGTAACACTTGATATATCTGCCAATCTTTGGTTTGCCGATAATTTTAAAGGATTAGTAAAAGTTACACCAAGTAATGCTGTTGAATTTATAACTCCTGATGGCCCTTCCACATCAACTTCTTATGCATTAGACATGCGAGATGATAATTTATGGATGGTTTCCGGTGGGTTTGTTAACCAGGTAAGTCAGAATAATATTAACCATAGAAAAGAAGGAACTTGGGTAAAATTTCCGCAAACCATACAAAATCCAGAAGGAGGTATTTTAACGGGGCTTGTTGCTGTTGCTATTCATCCAAAAAATATTGACAATGTATTTGTAGGCTCATGGTCTAATGGGTTAATAGAATTAAATAACGAACAAGTTACCAAAGTATATAATGCCAGAAACTCCCCATTAGACAGTGTGTTTTTTGGCCCAACTCAAGTAGGAACATTAAACTTTGATAGTGATGATAATTTGTGGGTGACAAGTTCATTTGCTAATAACAACAAAGTATTACATGTGAAAACAGCTGATAACAACTGGTATAGTTATGCTTTTACTGGAATAACCAACTCAGGTTATTATTTTTCTAGTGCTTTGGTAGATAGAAACGACTATAAATGGATAGTTGAACCTGTTAATAAACTTATTGTGGTTTTTGATGAAAATAAAACATTCAATACGACTACTGATGATAGAGTTACTACTCTAGGCGGAAGTTCTAATAAAGGAAATATTCCTGGAACAAATATTTATTGTATTGAACAAGATTTAGATGGTAAAATTTGGATAGGAACTGATGAAGGTGTTGCTGTAATATTCTCTCCTGATGGAGTTTTTGATGGAGAAGTTACTGCCAATCAGATTTTTGTTGAACAAGATGGAAATGTAGAAATATTGTTAGGAACAGAATCTGTAACAGCAATAGCTGTAGATGGAGCTGATAGAAAATGGTTTGGTACACAAAACTCCGGAGTGTTTTTAATGAGTGCTGACGGTACAGAAGAGGTTTTTCATTTTACTGAAGATAATAGTCCGCTTTTTTCTAATCATATTTTAGATATAACCATTAATCACACCACTGGAGAAGTTTTTTTTGCAACGAGCAAAGGCTTACTTTCTTATAAGAGTACTGCTACTGAAGCTTTAGATGATTACGAATTATTTGTTTATCCTAACCCTGTAAAACCGGACTTTAATGGAACAATAGCCATTAGAGGAATGGTGGTAAATTCAAATGTAAAAATTACAGATATTGAAGGTAACATTGTTTACGAAACGACTTCTTTGGGTGGACAAGCAATTTGGGATGGTAAAAACATTAATGGAGAACGAGTAAAATCGGGTGTTTATATGGTTTTTGCTAATAGCGAAGATGGTAGCCAGAAAAAAGCCGGAAAAATCCTTATACTTAATTAGGTCAGAAGCCTGAAGACTGAAGTTTTACAAATAATAAATAACTTTAAACCCATATGCTCCACACCACTAAAGGAATAGTAATTCATCAGTTTAAGTATGGCGAAAAAAGCATTATTGCCAAAATTTATACCGAAAAATTCGGATTGCAGTCTTATATTATTAATGGAGTAAGAAGTAAAAAATCAGCTAATAAATTTGCTTATTTACAACCTTTGTCATTAGTTGATGTAAATGCGTATCACAAAGAAAATAAAGGGTTACAACAACTTAAAGACATTAAGTTAGATGTGCCTTTTCGGGATATTCCTTTTAACGTTTACAAAGGCAGTATTGCTTTTTTTATTGCAGAGGTTATTTATAAAACGATTAGAGAAGAGGAGCCAAATAGCGATTTGTTTCACTTTTTATATCATAGCGTTCAGGTGTTGGATGTAACCGAAAAAAACTACGCTAATTTTCACATTTATTTTTTAACGCTTTTTGCTAAATATTTAGGATTTCCGCCACAAGTAAACACTAAATTAAACGCAGAAAATAAATATTTCGATTTGCAAGAAGGTGTATTTTTACCCATAAAGCCTTTTCATCCTGCATATATAGATTCAGAAGCATCGAAAATAGTGTTAGGTATCATTCAATACCATTATCAGGAAATGGAAAATACCATTATCAATAATAAATTAAGAGCAAACCTATTACAAGCCTTATTGGATTTCTATAAAATACACGCAGTAAATTTCGATACCTTAAAAACCAAAGAGGTGTTGGAGGAATTATTTGTTTAATTATGCGAAGAATAAAAAGCTTTATACATGCATTTAATGGGTTAAAGGTGGCTTTTAAAGAAGAGCCTAAATTTAAAATTCATGTTGTAGCAACAATAATGGTTATTGCTGCCGGATTGTATTTTCAACTATCAACAACAGAATGGTTGGCAATAGTAATTGTAATCGGATTGGTTTTGCTTACAGAATTAGTAAATACCGCTATTGAAAATATAGCCGATTTTATTTCACCGGAAAGACACGAAAAAATTAAAACGATAAAAGACATTGCAGCCGCAGCCGTTTTAATAAGTGCTATAGCTGCTTTGGTGGTAGGAATGCTAATTTTTATTCCTAAAATTTTTTAACATTCTCAAGGGGTATCCACTGAAACAGGAATAACTTTTCCATTGATGAGAACAGGTTGTTGAGTAGCAAAATCAAAAATAAATTTAGCCATTTCTTCAGCAGTAGTTTGTGCTTTAAAACTAGGGAAAGCATTATTAAGCATTTCTGTCTGCACCGAGCCTAATGCCAAGCAGTTTACAAATACATTTTTATCTTTATATTCTTCTGCCAAGCACTCGGTTAAATTTGCCAAAGCAGCTTTTGAAGCACTATAAATAGCCAATCCCGGAAATTTTATCGAACCCGGAAATCCACCCATACTGCCAATATTAATTACATGACATTTTTTTGTTGCATCAAGATGAGCAAATACACTTTGTAAAAGCAACATAGGAGCAAAAACATTTACTTGGAAAGTATGCTGAATAGTTTGTATATCTGTTTTTTCAAAAGGAACATGAGCTAAAAATCCCGCATTATTGATGACAATATCAATGTGTTGATGTTCTTTTAAAATAGCATTTAATGGTATTTGAAAATCAGGTTGACTTAAATCTACTTTATAAACATGAATGGATTTTTGATATGTTTTAGCACAAAAATTTTGCAAGTTTTTCAGTAATTTGATGTCTCTTGCCAAAGCAATAATAGTGGCATCGGTATGGGTTGCAAAGTGTTTTACTAAAGCTGCTCCAATACCTTTGCTTGCGCCTGTAATTAATACATTCATTCTAATCGTCCTCCTTTTTTAAAGTATTTTGCATAATAAGGGTGTTCCAAACTTGAGATGATTACTCCTTTAGAAGTACTGGCATGTACAAACCTATTGTTAGCCAAATAAATACCTACATGATCTACTTTGTTGCTTCTAATAGAGAAAAACACAAAATCGCCTTCACTAAGTTCTTTTTTAGAAATGCTTTTGGCAACAGCTGCTATATCTGATGAGGAGCGAGGCAATTCTTTTTTGAACACATTATTATAAAGCAAATTAGTAAAACCTGAACAGTCAACTCCTTTTTTTGTAGTGCCACCATATTTGTATTTTACGCCTACCCATTCATCAACAAAAGCATATAATTCAATATGCTCTAATTCTTTAGGAGAGGCTTCTAATAGTTCGGCATATTTGGTTTTAAGCTCTAGTGCTTCTTTAGGTAAAGTTGGTTCAGTAGCAGAAACTTCTTCTTTTTTTACATCAGATTCTTCTAATTCATCAAACACAACATTTACAGGCGGTGTATTATTTTTAGTTGCGGTTTTATTTTTGTCAGGAAGTAGTTGAGTAGTTTTACAACTCCATAATACAAATACAGCAAGTAAAAGGTATAAACGATATTGCTGTTGTGATGAGTGCATTATAAAACTAAATTGAAACTACACAAAAATAATGTTAATCTGAGTTAGTTGTGTTTAAAATAGTATGTGGTTTTGAACAATGAGTTATTGATAGACTTTATCGGTTATTAGTCAATTATTGTCTATAAGTTAAACTTGAAAAAAAATAAAATCATAATAGACAGATTACTTCGCTACACTGTGTTTCGCTCGTAATGACGATAAACATCAAACTTCAAACATCCAACCTAAAACCTTAATCCATATATGCATTCAATACAGTGCCTGAAAGTCTGTTTAGGCTAATTTCTATTGCTTTTGAAGCTAATTGCAATTGCATTAACGTCAGTTCGCTATTTAGTAAAGTTAATTGTGTTAGACGAAAATCATAACCATTTATAGCTCCTTTTTTTAATTGTTCTGAGGCGGTTTCATACACTTTTTGCATGGTAGCTACATTGCTTTTTGCCAACGTTATTCTTTCACCTAAAGAAACGTGTTCGTTGTAGAGTTTCAGCACATCTGCATTAATGTTTTGAGTAACATCTTGTTTGATTAATTGGGAATTTTCAGCAAAAATTTTAGTGTTTTTAATCTCTCGGGTTACCGCTCCGCCATTAAACAAATTAAAACTTACACTTATGCCAACAGTTGGTCCATAGTTTTGATTAGAGCTAAAAAAACCTACTTCAGAAAAAGTTTTTGAGTACTGATAACCGGCAAACAAATCTATTTTAGGGTAGCGATTGGCTTTGGAGATACGTAACTCTGTTTCAGCAATTAACTCTTGCAGACGTTGTTGCTCCAATTGATTATTACTGCTTTCTACCATTTTAGAAAGTTCTTCTTTTGCAGGAATTGGTAATAAAGTAAAGTCTTCATCAGAAATGCTAAGTTCTTTTTCTAAATCATTACTTAAAATTCTGTTCAATTCAATTTCAAGGTTTTTAATAGTATTTTGCTGATTCAATAACATAATGCTATCTGTTTGATAATCTACCAAGGCTTGTCCGAAAGCCATAGCGGTACTTGAGCCAATTTCTTTTCTTTTTTGTTCTAAATTTAACCTAAAACGAGAAATATCAAGCGTTTGTTGGTAGTGTTTTAGTAATTGAGATTCATAAGACAACTGATGATAAGCCATAACAATATCAGAAACGGTTTGTTCTATATAAAATTTAGAATTGAATTCTCCTAATTGTTCTAAATATCCTAACTGATTTTTTTTTGCATAAACGCTAAAACCGTTAAAGATAGTCCAATTAGCTAAAACAGATAAATTTACATTAGTGTTTTTAGCATTATCTCCTTCTCTTACCGACCCATCGGCAAACTCTTGTCGGGTATTGTTAAAAGAAGTGGAATAGGCACCATCCAAACTTACCGTTGGTAATTGCCCAGCATTACCCATAGTGTTGTTATTAGCTGCAACTTGAGCTTCGTTTTTCAATATTCTTATTTGATAATTGTTAGCCAACGCAACATTTATCAACTCTTGCAATGTTTGTGCATTTGCTAAAGAGCTAAAGCCAATCAATACAACAACTAAACTATTTTTATTTAAAAATTTCTTCATCTCAATTATTGAAAATCTTTTTCATCTATAATTTTATTCTCTTTACTTGCTATGTATGTATACAAAGCAGGAATTACATATAATGTTAATACCAACGATAAAAGTAAGCCTCCAATAATTGCCAATCCCATAGGAATTCTACTTGTAGAGGAATCTCCCAAAGCCAACGCAATTGGTAAAGCTCCTAATACGGTGGATAAACTTGTCATTAAAATAGGTCTGAAACGTTGTGATGCCGCTTCAAAAGCAGCTTCTTTTAACGACATTCCTGCATCTCTTTTCTGATTGGCAAATTCTACAATTAAAATTCCGTTTTTGGTAACAATCCCAACCAACACAATCATTCCAATCTGACTAAAAATATTGATAGTTTGCCCGAAAACCCATAAGGTTAATACAGCTCCTGCCAAAGCCAATGGAACGGTAAGCATAATGGTTAGCGGGTCTCTAAAGCTTTCAAATTGAGCAGCCAATGTTAAGTAAACTAAAATAAGTGCAAAAACAAAAATGATGAGTGTGCTATCAGAACTTTGAGCAAAATCGGAAGCAGTACCGGCTAATTCGGTACTAAAAGATTCATCTAAAACAACTGAAGCAATTCTTCGCATTTCATCAATTCCATCGCCTAAGGCAAAACCCGAAGCTAAATCGGCTTCTACAGTAGCTGATGTATAACGGTTGTATCTTAATAATGATGGTGGACGACTAGTTAATTCAATATCTACTAAATTATCAAGGGTAACCATTTCGCCATTTTTATTACGAACGGTAATGTTATGCAAATCTAAAGGTTCATCTTTTTTGTCTTTTTTAGCTTCCGAAAGTACAAAATACTGTTTCCCATCTTTAATGAAATAACCCAATCTTTCTTCATTTAAAAATGTTTGCAAGGTTTGAGCAATATCAGCTATGGTAACTCCCATTAAAGCAGCTTTATTTCTATTGATGCTTACTTTAATTTCCGGTTTATTAAATTTCAAATCCACTTGCGACATAGAGAAAACAGGGCTATTTTGGACACTGTCCATGAAAACAGGCAAAGCAGCCTTTAGTCTTTCTAAGTCGGGAGCTTGTAAAATAAACTGGACAGGCAATTTATTAAATCCACCACCACTCGTTTGTATAGTAGCTTCTTGAATTACAAAAGATTTAGCAAAGGTGTGATTTTTTAAGATTTGGTTAATTTCTCCTGCCAATTGAGCTTGAGATTTTTTTCTTTCGGAAGGTTCTACCAATGTAATTCTGATAAAAGCAGAGTTGGCAGCAGTTGAAGCTCTAAAAGTTGGAGAAGTAACTCCCAATAAAAAGGCTTTTTCGGGAATGGTGTCCATAATTTTCATCAACTCATATTGATAAGCATCCATGGCTTCATAAGAAGTTCCTTCTGGAGCAGTAGAAATAATACGCAATTGACTTTTATCTTCCATTGGAGCTAACTCCGATTGTAATTGAGAACCAATAAAGAAAATACTGGCTAACATCACTAAAAAAATAGGAAATGCCAACCATCTTTTATCCATAAACTTGGATAAAGAAGCGATATATTTTTCGGTACTCACATTTACTATTTTTCCAAAAGCACGCATCAAGGCATTTTCTCGTTTGCTTTTCTTTAACATTCGAGAACTCATCATTGGTGTTAGCGAAAGCGTAATAAAAGTAGAAATGACAATAGCTCCAACAACTACCATGGCAAACTCTCTGAACAGTTCGCCTGTTAGTCCCGGCATAAAGAAAATAGGTAAAAACACACAAACTAAGGTGATGGAGGTGGCTAAAACAGCAAAAAATACTTCTCTAGAACCCTGAAAAGCAGCTTTCATAGGGTGCATACCATCTTCAATTTTAGTATAAATATTTTCCATTACCACAATGGCATCATCCACCACCAAACCTGTTGCCAATACTAAACCTAACAAAGAAAGTACATTGATGGAAAATCCGGCAGCATACAAGAATCCAAAACTCCCTAATAATGCAATTGGAATTAAAACGATAGGGATTAAAGTAGTTCGCCAGTTTCTTAAGAAAAAGAAGATTACCATCAATACCAAAATAAAAGCGAGTACTATAGTAGATTTAACTTCGCTAATGGCTTTTCTAATAGAAACGGTTTTGTCTAGGGCTACATTTAGCTGAATATCCTCAGGCAAGTCTTTTTTCATAATTTCCAACCTACGAAAAGCTTCATCAACAATTTCTACGTAGTTAGAACCAGGCTGAGGTTGTAAAGCAATCCCAACCATTGGTATTACGCCATTTCCCCTTAGTAAGGTTCTTTCAGCTTCAGCTCCCAATCGAGCAGAACCAACATCTTTTAATCTTATTAAGGTGTTGTTTTCTTCTTTGATGATTAAATCTTCAAACTCCTCAACTGTATAGAGCCTTCCAATGGTTCTAACGGTTAATTCTGTTTCTGCACCTTCTACTCTCCCCGAAGGTAATTCAATATTTTGTTTGCTTAACGCATCTTTAATATCAATTGGAGTAACATTATAATCGCGCATTTTGCTTGGGTCTAACTCTAAACGCATGGCATATTTTTTCTCTCCCCAAATTCTGATGCTACTTACTCCAGGTACTGTTTGTAATCTTTCTTTAAAAATATTATTTCCAATTTGCGAAAGCTCCAACAGTCCTCTTTTCTTACTCTGTACAGTAATGGATAAAATGGTTTCAGCATTAGCATCAGCTTTGTTTACAATAGGAGGGTCAGCATCTGGTGGCAAATTTCTAACTGCCTGAGAAACTTTGTCTCGTACATCATTGGCAGCATTATTCAAATCCATTTCGGGTAAAAATTCAATGGTAATGGTGCTTCTGCCATCTGTACTATTAGAGCTTAGTGTTTTAATTCCATCAATACTATTTATTTGTTCTTCAAGTGGCTCTGTAATTTGAGATTCGATAATTTCTGCATTAGCTCCAACATAGTTTGTAGTAACCGTAACAACAGGAGGATCCACACTAGGATATTCTCTCACACCCAGTGACAAGTAGCCTACTATTCCTAAAATCACAATTATGATAGCAAAAACAGATGCTAAAACAGGTCTTTTTATACTTATATCTGATAATGTCATCGGATTACTTTTAGTTTATTAATTCTACAGTAACAGGCATTCCGTCTTTAACTTGTAAAAGTCCTGTTGTTAAAACTATTTCGCCTTCAGACAAACCTTCTGTAACATGTACTAAATCTTTAGTTCTGTTGCCAATTTGAACAATTTTTTTCTGTGCTTTTCCATTTTTTACCACATAAATAGTTTGGTCGGTTATGGATGGAACAATAGCTTGTGTTGGAACTAATAAAGCATCATTAATAAAATTGGTAGTAATAATAATTTCAGCAAAAACGCCCGGCATATACATTTTTTCTTCATTTTGTTTTAGCATTGCCCTAACATTTATCGTTCTGGAATCTGCACTAACCACCGGACTAATAGCATAAATTTCTGCTTCTAAGGTGTCATTTTCAATTAGAACCATTATTTTTTTGCCTATTGCTATGCTGTTCTGATGGTTTTGAGCCATGGTAAAGTCTATCTTAAGTTTATCAATTGCTGTAAGAGAAGTAATTACTTGTCCTTGTGATAAAAAAGCCCCTTCGCTAAAATCCCTCATTCCTAACTTTCCTGAAAAAGGAGCTTTTACATTGGCTAAATCAATGTTTACTTTTAACTCCTCTGCCTGAGATTTTAAGGTCTCAACTGTAGAAAAAGCATTATCAACTTCTTCCTGACTGCTACCCTCAACCACTAGCAATTGTTTTTTACGTTCATAATCTTTTTGAGCATTCTCTAACGCAGCGTTTACACCCACTAATTGAGCTTTCCAAGAGCGATCGTCAATACGGATGAGTTGTTGTCCTTTTTTAACGTTAGCTCCTTCATCAAAATAAATGGCTAACACTTGTCCTGCAATAGGAGCTTTCAATTCCACTTGCTCATTAGCCATTATAGTTGCTGTGGTTTTTACTTCACTATTAAAAGGTTGTGCAGCCACTTTTATTCCTTTTACTTGCAAACTCCCTTGATCTTGCTGAGCATCTTTTTTGGCATCTCCACAAGACCAGACTATTGCTGTTAGGGCAACTAGTGTTATATTTTTAATTTTTTTAATCATCGTTTATTTATTATTTCTTTTATATGCTTTAACTATAAAATCAGGTTCGGGTAAACTACCTATGGTTGTGAAAAGTTTGTCCATACTTTTTTTAAAACTTACTTTTTCTTCTTCGGTAAAATCTTTAAACAACAAATCATTGGTTTGTTGTACTCCCTCTTTAATTTTAGGAAGCAGTTCCAATGCTTTATCAGTAACCTCTAAAATCTGACATCTTCGGTCGTTGCAATCAGGTGTTCTTGTTAATAAGCCTTTTTCGCTTAAATAATCTACCATTCGCATAGTAGAAACTTTGTCTCTTTTTAATGCTTCAGCTAAATCTTTTTGGGTAACCTTTCCACTATTTTCACATAAAAAAAGCAATGGAGCAAAATACCTTTCAATGCCAAAAGGCTTCATAATAGATGACAAAGTACTTAGATACACCTCCGAAATACGAGCCATTTCATATCCATATATATTTTGATTAATCATTAATTTGTGTCGTAGTTTAAAAAGGTTACAAATGTAACTAATTTAGGTACATGTATTTTTATAAGTAGTAAATTTTAAAAAGATTTAACGTTTAGGTTGTTTATCATCGATTAAATAATTTGAAGATAACTCTTAATAATTTAAGTCTTACTCAATTTGGTCACCCTTTCTTAATTAGTTATTTTTGTTGATGATTGATATAATTGAATTTGATTTCTCTACTTTTTTCTCAATTATATTCTTGATGTCTTGTTGAATTTTAATCCAAAAACAAATTACTGATGCACATTGTAGATTTAACTGTTTTTATAGTTTATATGCTTGGTTTATTAGGCATGGGCTTTTATTTTTTGCGTAAAAACAAAACCACTGAAGACTTTTTTGTAAGTGGACGTAACATGAGCAGCTGGCATATTGGTCTATCAGTTGTAGCGACAGATGTTGGTGGTGGGTTTTCTATTGGATTGGGAGGTTTGGGCTTTATGATGGGCTTATCCGGTTCTTGGATGTTGTTTACAGGATTAATTGGTGCTTGGGTGAGTGCAGTATTTCTAATTCCAAAAGTATATCAATTGGGAAAAGATAGTAAATTGACTACTTTTCCTCAATTATTTGGACATTATTACAATGGTAAAGTGGCATTGATGGCAGGAATTATTTCTGCTATTGGTTATTTAGGTTTTACTGGTTCACAAATTCTAGCAGGTGCCAAATTAGCTTCTTCTTCATTTGTCGGTTTGGATATTCAAACAGCCTTATTGGTGATGGGAATCGTAACCATTCTTTATACTGTGATGGGCGGAATGACTGCAGTTATATATACCGATACTGTTCAATGGATTGTTTTAATATTAGGATTGTCATTAGTTGGGATTCCGCTTTCTTACCACGCTGTTGGTGGATGGGATGAAATTAGCAAAACTGTTCACCCTGATTTTATGTCGCTTACTAACGTTTCGTGGCAAATGTTAGTCAAATGGGCAGTAACCATTATTCCAATTTGGTTTGTGGGCATGACGTTATATCAAAGGATTTATGCCAGCAAGAGTGAGAAAGGAGCAAAAAAAGCTTGGTTTATTGCAGGACTTTTTGAATGGCCTGTTATGGCTTTTATGGGAGTTTTGTTGGGATTATTTGCTAGGGTTGCTGCTGATCAGGGAATGTTTGCAGAATTGGGGTATGCTAGTTCAGAAGGAATGGATGCAGAGTTAGGCTTGCCGCTGTTGTTAAGAGAAATATTACCTATTGGTTTGATGGGAGTTATGCTTTCAGTCTATTTTTCAGCCATCCTTTCTACAGCAGATAGCTGCCTCATGGCTTCTTCAGGAAACTTATTGACAGATATTTTACAGAAATTTTTCCCTAAACTTGAAAATCATTCACAAGTACTGAGAATAACACAGTTACTTACTTTGTTCATGGGTGTTTTTGCCATTCTTCTAGCTTCAACTATGGAAAATGTGTTAGATTTGATGTTGTATGCTTATGGCTTTATGGTTTCAGGCTTGTTAGTTCCCTTAGTGGCAGGTATGTTTTTTAAGATAAACAACAGTACTGCAGCACTGTGTTCTATGATTGCCGGAGGTACAACAACTGTGGTATTGGCCTATAATAAAACAGCTCTACCTTTCGATTTAGATGCAAATATTTTTGGAATTACAGCCTCTTTGTTTGTTTTTATTCTCGTTTCAATGTTGACTAAAAACATTAGAACAAGTACTTAGTTTTTTTTCAGTTTCTAGCTTTTTATTTGAGCTTTTAAGGAACTTCAAGGTTATAAAGTTTAAACAAAATTGGCTCTAATTAAATATTTATCAGAAAGTGTTAAACTTTCTAAAAGATATTTTTGTAAGCAATCAAAAAATCGTAAATTCGCAGCAAGAAAGCAAAAGAGTTGGAATATCCATCATGGGTTAAGTTGGCGTTGGCAAGAGCATTTATTCACTTCAAGCTTCATTTTACAAGTATTTTATTCATTTATAAATTAAAAACTAACGTATCATGGCATTCGACATTGAAATGATTAAGGCAGTATATGAGAAGTTTCCTTCTAGAATTGCTGCAGCAAGAAATGTAGTGGGTAAACCACTAACTTTATCAGAAAAAATATTATACGCTCATCTTTGGGATGGAGTGGCAACAACTTCTTTTGAAAGAGGGAAATCGTATGTAGATTTTGCTCCCGATAGAGTGGCAATGCAAGATGCAACGGCTCAGATGGCTTTATTGCAATTTATGCAAGCCGGAAAAAGTAAAGTAGCTGTTCCTTCAACTGCTCATGCCGATCACCTTATTCAGGCAAGAGTTGGAGCAACTAAAGATTTACAAGAGTCATTAAATAAAAATAACGAAGTATTTAACTTTTTAAGTTCTGTATGTAACAAATATGGAATTGGTTTCTGGAAGCCGGGAGCAGGTATTATCCATCAAGTAGTGTTAGAAAACTATGCTTTTCCGGGAGGGATGATGATAGGAACAGACTCTCATACTGTAAATGCAGGTGGTTTAGGAATGGTTGCTATAGGTGTTGGTGGTGCTGATGCGGTTGACGTAATGGCTGGAATGGCGTGGGAACTTAAATTTCCTAAATTAATTGGAGTTAAATTAACTGGAAAAATGAATGGATGGACGTCTGCAAAAGATGTTATCCTTAAAGTAGCAGGTATTCTTACCGTTAAAGGAGGAACAGGTGCTATTGTTGAATATTTTGGCGAAGGAGCTAAATCACTTTCTGCAACAGGAAAAGGAACTATTTGTAACATGGGTGCAGAAATAGGAGCTACTACTTCTACTTTTGGTTATGATGATGCCATGAGACGATATTTAAGAGCTACAGATAGAGCTGATGTTGTTGAATTAGCGGATAAAGTTGCAGAACATTTAACCGGAGATGATGAAGTTTATGCTAATCCTGAAAAATATTTTGACCAAGTTATAGAGATTGATTTATCAACTTTATCTCCTCATGTAAATGGACCTTTTACTCCAGATTTAGCTACTCCTATTGCTGAAATGAGAGAAAAAGCAACTAAAAACGATTGGCCATTAAAAGTAGATTGGGGATTAATAGGTTCTTGTACGAATTCTTCTTATGAAGATTTGGCTAGAGCTGCTTCAATTGCTAAACAAGCTGTTGAAAAAGGACTTACAACAAAATCTGAATTCGGTATTAACCCTGGTTCTGAGCAAGTAAGATATACCGCTGAAAGAGACGGATTATTAAAACCTTTTGAAGATTTGAACGCTACCATTTTTACCAATGCTTGTGGACCATGTATTGGACAATGGGACAGAGCCGGTGCTGATAAACAAGAAAAAAATACCATCATTCACTCTTTCAATAGAAACTTCTCTAAAAGAGCTGATGGAAACCCAAATACACATGCATTTGTAACTTCACCGGAAATGGTTGCTGCAATTGCCATTTCGGGAGATTTAGGGTTTAATCCTATTACAGACACACTTACTAACGATAAAGGAGAGCAAGTAAAATTAGATCCTCCAACCGGTGATGAATTGCCAAGCAAAGGTTTTGATGTAGAAGATAACGGCTATCAAGCTCCTGCTGCTGATGGTAGCGGTATTGAAATCTTGGTTAAACCTGATTCTCAACGATTACAACTGTTAGAACCTTTTAAACCATGGGATGGACAAAATATTACCGGAGCTAAATTATTAATTAAAGCAAAAGGTAAATGTACTACTGACCATATTTCTATGGCAGGCCCTTGGTTAAGATACAGAGGTCATTTAGACAACATTTCAAACAACATGTTAATTGGAGCTGTAAATGCTTTTGGTGAAAAAACCAATGAAGTAGTTAATCAATTAACTGGCTCTAAAGGAGAAGTTCCTGCAACTGCAAGAGCTTACAAAGCTGCCGGAGTACCAAGTATTGTTGTAGGAGACCATAATTATGGAGAAGGTTCTTCTAGAGAACATGCTGCAATGGAGCCAAGACATTTGGGGGTTGTGGCGGTTATTGTTAAATCTTTTGCTCGTATCCACGAAACTAACCTTAAAAAACAAGGTATGTTAGGATTAACTTTTAATAATGAAGCAGATTACGACAAAGTTAGAGAAGACGATACTTTTAATTTTATTGACTTAGCAGACTTTGCTCCTGACAAACAATTAACATTAGAGTTAGCTCATGCAGATGAAACTAAAGAACAAGTTAAATTGAATCATACCTATAACCAACAACAAATAGATTGGTTTAGAGCAGGTTCAGCTTTAAATTTAATTAAGTTACAAGCTACTTCTTAAGAAGTAAATTAACAACTAAAAAGCCTCTAAGTCATATGACTTAGAGGCTTTTTTTATATATGACTAAATAATCTACTACCAAATAACCTTATCCAGAGTACAGTGGAATTTTTAACGGAAGAAGAAATTAATTTACTTAAAATGAATACACTTATGTAAAGAATTAATCTACACTCACATAGCCTTTTTTTATAGCATATTTAATAAGTTCTGCTAAGTTATTTAACCCTAGCTTATCCATAATATTTCTTCTATGAGTTTCCACCGTTCTTGAACTAATAAATAATTTATCGGAAACTTCTTTATTAGTTGCTCCAGAAGCAACTAACTTAATTACATCCACTTCTCGTTCAGTTAATCCATCAGTCTCAATAGTTTGTTCTTTTTGCTTATTCATTAAAGAATCAATCATGATGTTAGATACCTCAGAACTAAAATATTTTTTACCACTAGCAATACTTTCTATCGCACTAACTATTTCACTTGTATCAGCATCTTTCAACGCATAACCAGAAGCCCCAGCATCAATTACACTTTTAATGTATGGCTCCTCATTATGAACAGATAATACCAATACTTTAATATTTTCAAAAGAATTGGTAATTACTTTAGTAGCATCTATACCATTCATCTCGGGCATATCAATATCCATTAATACTACATCAATATCATTATAATTTTTATCTAAGTAATTAATCGCTTCAATTCCCGAACCTGCTTCTGCAACTACTTTAAATTGTTTATGTCTTTTCAACATTTGTTTAATACCATTTCTGATTATTAAATGGTCATCGGTAAGTAAAATTCTGATTGGATCCATAAATGCAAAAAATTATATATTAAAACTCAACAATTAAGCTAACCTTGCCTATTGAATAACGCAATATACAATTTTTTAACAGAATATCAATTCTTTGTGAAAAAGAATTTTTATTGATTTACAACTAATGGTTGGTTTGTTATAGGAGAAAAATCTAACAAATTTGAATAATTAACTTCTTCATTTGATATAATTTTAACTCTAAAAAATCTATCCCTTACAACTTCGCCATTAACAATATAGCAATACAATAATGGTTGGTTATTTGGAGATTTAACACCCTCTTTAATGCTTACTTCATTAAAATTTACTCCGTCATTAGAAGATTCTAATACATATTTAATTTCTTCTCTATTATCTTGAATTAAAAACTTGAAGTAAAACTTATTCTGAATATGCTTTGCAGTAAACTGTTTAACTACATATTCAGGAGTTGCTTCAAAACTAACCTTATTAATTACCGACTGTGCTCTAAGCTTATTAGTAGCAAACAATAATAAAATTGCGATGATAGAGGCAATAATTGCTTGTTTTAATGGAGTAAGTTGGATGCTAATTTTCATATCTAGTACTTTAAAATTTATTATTAGTTTTTCAATTTTCAAATCTTTATTGTTTTTGATAAAAAATCTATACCCCAAAGTTCACTCACATATAGCTTTGAAAAAAGCGTAAAATACCTGATTTTAAATAGTGAAAATACTTAGTTGGTTATAATTACATTAAGTGTTTTTACCGATCTGGTTTTCAGCATTTATACCGTATAGTTTAGAATAATTACTATCTACTTTTACATCATTATCAAAATATAAATTATGAAAAATTTATTCTCTCATTTTCTTGCAATTTTGTTCTTATTAATAGGCATAAATAGCTTAGGTAACAATAATGCTTTTAGGTTTAAAATAAGTGGAAACAACTATACAGATGAAACTATAGTAAGAATGTTAAGTGGAGCTTCTGAAAGTTTTGATGGTGCTTACGATGCTTGGAAGCTATTCAGTCCTAATACTAATGTTCCTTCTATTTACACACAAATTGCTGTCGAACAAGAGTTATCTATCAATGCTCTTCCAGAGTATTCTTTTGATAAATCCATTACTATTTACACTAATATTCCTGTTTCAGGTAATTACACCTTAACAATTGAAGAAATTTTTCCATTAAACCCTAACTACAAGGTTAGTCTAACAGATATTTCATCTAACACGCACTACACTATTTTAGGCGACACCTCTATTGTGTTTACTCTTAATCAGCAACAAGGAGCTGCCACTTTTACCTTTAATATTTCCACAGCTCTTTCTGTAACCTCTACAGACGAATTATGTTTTAATAGTGGTGATGGAACAATAAGTTTAATAAAACATGGCAATACCAATTGGGATTACGAAATTCTTGATTTTTATAATACTGTTTTATACTCAGGATCAGCAACTACAGATTCTGTACATATAAATAATATACCTGCTCAGGCTTATTTAGTAAGAAGTATTAATAAAGGAATTATTGATGAGATGAACATTACCATTAACACTCCTGCACAAATTATTGCTGATTTTATTTTAGATAATGACACCACTTATTTAAGTGAAGGAGGAATTGTCAACATAACTAACCAATCTCAAAATGCTGCTACTTACTCTTGGGATTTTGGTGATGGAGGTAATTCAACAGCCACTCATCCGAATTATATGTACACTTCGGTTGGAGATTATACTATTGTGTTAAATTCTTCGAATAACAACTGTACAGAACAAAGTTCTAAAAACATTATTGTTTTAGCTTCTCCAGTTGTAACTTCTGTTGAAAGTATCGAAAAAAATCAGTTGACCCTACAAAATTTCGGAAATGGTAACTACCAAATTACTTCTCCAAATCAAATTTTAACAACCGTTGCTGTTTATGATATTACTGGTAAAATTGTGTTTAATGAAAATAATAACGACAATAGCTATTTTGTTTCGTTAGAAAATCAGCCTAGTGGTATTTATATTGTACAAGCCTTATATGAAGACAGGACTGTGCTTATAGAGAAATTGTGGAGGTAAGTAGAAAATAGAAGAAAGTATCAAAAACAAAAAAACCTTTTCAGGAATCCTGAAAAGGTTTTTTTGTACTCGAGGCGGGACTTGAACCCGCACGCCCTAATGGGCACAAGATTTTAAGTCTTGCGTGTCTACCAATTCCACCACTCAAGCAACTATAGGATTTTGGCATAAAATAGACACTCTCTCAACAAATCTTTTCAAACGTATAGTTCACCTATTTGGCATTAAAATTTGTCCATAGGTGTCCCTATTCGTGTACCTACTCTTGTGTTTTTGTTTCACTAATAAAACTAACAGTTATGACAGTTACATTTAGACAAAAACAACAAAAAGCCAAAACATCGTATTTGTATGCAGATATAATGTTTTGTGGTAACAGAATTAAATACTCTTTGGGTATTAGTATTCCAAGCAACACTTTTGACATTAAAAAGCAAGTTGTAAAAGGCAAAGAAAACATCGAGTTAAACAACCTTTTAAGCCGTTACAAGACCATCATTTATAAAGTGATGAGAGAAATGCAGTTAGATGACATAAGCACCCCACAAGAACTAAGAGCAAAACTAAATATAAGCCTTAGAAATGTAGAGGAAGAAAAAACCATCACAGAGCTAGTGGAGTTTGCTAAAATGCACTTTAAAAGGGTGGGTAGGGTGTTAAAGATGAGAACAATTCTGAGTAACCAAACAACCATTAACAAAATAATTGACTACCAAATAAAACATAACATGGTAGTAACTTTTGATGATGTAAACTACGAGTTTTATCATTCATTTATAGACTATTGTAGAACTGATTTAGAATTAGCAACTAACACCATAGGTAATCACATTAAGAATATTAAAGCATGGATGAATGTTGCTACAGAAGAAGGTTTAAACACTAACTTAACTTTCCGTAACAAAGGCTTTAAGATGATACGTGAAAAGGTAGAAACCATCTACTTAAACTTAGAAGAGTTAGAGTTAATAAGGAAATTAGATTTGAAAGGTAATTATTTAGACAGAGTACGTGATATCTTTCTTGTTGGGTGCTTTACTGGTGTTCGTATAGGAGATTACCATAAAATCAATTTCTCTAATATGATTAACGACAATTCTTTACTTAAAATAATTACAGAGAAAACAGGAGTAGAAGTAATTATACCTGTACACCCTTTCGTTTATCAAGCACTTACTAAGTACGGAGGCAATATCCCTATGCTTTCACATCAGAAGTTTAATAAATACATTAAAGAAGTAGTAAAGTTAGCAGGAATAGACGAAGAAATCAGCATCACTCAAACTAAAGGTAATCAAGTAATCAAATATACGTCTCCTAAATATGAGTTGGTTAGTTCCCATTGTGCCAGAAGGTCATTTGCTACCAATGCTTTTAAATCAGGAGTACCATCTTTAAGCATCATGCAGATAACTGGACATACAACAGAGAAGAACTTTTTGAAGTATATTAGAATAACAAAAGAAGAGAATGCTAGGTTAATGTCAAAGCATACATTCTTTATTTAGAAACTGTCTCTGCCTTTTTTTGAATAGCTAATTCTGAAGGATGTTTGTAATGTGTCTTTTCAAGAAGCTCCATTAGATAATCAAAAGAATTATCAGTATGTTCTAATCTCATATTAGATGGTGTAAGAATAGAAATAATCATATCTCCTAACTTTGCACATTTTACGCATGACATATTATTATTTATGCTTTTTATATTCTTTTGAATTTTTTCTAACCCAGACCTATCTGTTTTATCTATATTTAAAGTAGATTTTTGGATTTTATCAATTTGGCTAGAATGAGTTTTAAAAAAGGTATTTATATTACATATTTTGGAATCATCACTTTTTTTAAAATCTTTTAAATACTGAGAAAATATATTATCAAGTTTATCTAGGTCATAATCTAATACTAACTTAGTTTTAACGCAAAGATTATTATCAACTCCTATAAATTTGAACCTTAATTCAAGTAGTGATAAAAGTCTTCTAATGTAATCAGCAATAAGTTTTGAAGCACTATCCTTTTTTCTTAAATCATTAAGGTCAATATAATGCGAGCTTAGTAAATTAACAACTAAAACATTAATCGATTTAAGTTCTCTAGAATTAAATTTATTATTCCAAACACTTAAAGCATCTGCAACACTAGTAATATGCTTCATTCTTAATAGAGAATAAAAACTCATCATAGGAATTATTAACCCATTTACGAATTCTTTTTGAATATAGTGTGAGATATATCTATCCTTGCCTAGATTATTATTTAAATACTTCTTATACTCTGAAGATGAAGAGTGAATTGGTCTTAATATACTTGTATCTAAAAAATGTTTAACCTTAGACATTAAAATGGTGTAGAATTAATTCCCAAGGACTCTAACTTAATTAATGCTTTATCTACGTCCTTATATGACAAATTTTTTCGATTGTTATGATTTTTAAGAATTTTGGAAATATTAATATAATTACAAGCTTCCAAATTTAAAAACATACTATTAAAAACTAACCCTTCATATAACCCTTGAAGTAAAGATGAAAAAGGGTCTTTAGGAGAGTTAATGATATATTCGTTTATTGTCGCAAACATTTCGTTAAATACTGGAAGTGAATCAGGTTCATTCATGTCGAAATTTTCAGAAATCCAATCTAAATTATCTAATATAGACTTAGTATAATGAGTTCTTACAATTTTAACTGCCTCATCATCCTGAATATGTTGATAGATAGCCGTTCTTGATGGAATTTCATGAAGTTTATTATTTTGTCCAGAAGATATTACCTCGACATTTTCCTTTTTTTCAATTAAAGTTTCTTTTACACCAATATTAATAAGCCCTGTTTCAATATTATCTAAAAACTCACCACCAGTTAAAGTAATATTTTTTCCTAATTTCTCCTTGGGTTGCTGTATATCAAGTGTATCTTGTTTAAACATAGTTATATTTTTGAGTCAAAAATGTGGTTTAAAAGATTTTTATTTATAATATCATGCAACTTAGTAGATTCCTCAAAGAAATTTTTTACAGAACCTGTCTTAATAGCATTTTCACTTAGATAAATATCTACATCAATATATATAGACACTTTAGGGTATGAACTATAAATAGATGCTATATCAGTGTATTTTTTTATTGAATTAGAATCTATATGTGCGTCAATATTATAATGTATAAAATTAGGAATTTCTATATCTCTTATTGGTCCGACTTGTAATCTATAAACTAACCCCTTATAATTACCTGTAACTGTTGCAGTCATATCCGAATACTCATCACCTGTCAAATTAATAAAGTCTTTTTGCAATAACTTTAAATTCATAATCTTCCTTAAATCTTCGAATTCCATGCTAACGGGACAAAGAGACCACTTTCTAAAACCTATTCTAGTAATTGTTTTACCTGCTTCTTTACCATTAACATATTCCTCTATTGAATCGACATTCTCTTTAATTAATGACTCTTTATATTCATCTGTTTCATAACCAATAGAATCATATTTTATTGTTAAGCTTTGTCTCTTTTCAAAATCTTTTAAAGTAAGTCTCAGGCGATCAGTTTCCCAATGGGGGTATTTAGAAAATAACTTTGTATGAGAATACATTTGATTGTAAAATTCTAAATCAGGCGTATATCTAACTTGAAATACAGCTTTTTTTGAATTAAATTTAGGTTTTGTAGCCATGTACGAGAACTTTAAGATGGACAAAAGTAATAAATATTCTAAACTTTAACAAAATCGCTTATAAGTTCATCTAATTCCATTTCAAAAGCTTCAGCTAATAAACTACACCAATACAAAGTTGGACTAATTTCCCCTCTCTCTAATCTTGAAATATTTTGATAATTGTTACCAATCCTAGCAGCTAACTGTGATTGAGATAAACCTAATTTTTCTCTTTTACTTTTAACAAAAGCTCCAAACTTACTATTGAATTCGGTCTTATTCATTTAGCCAAACTCCAAATTTTATTCAGTTTTATTGTAACCGTATGTGGTTATTATATATATTTGCCTAAACAAATGATTTGACAGGTATTAATCAACTAAACTAAATAACAATGAAAAAACTAAACCTTTACATGCTAATTATTATAACGGCAACAGCATATTTATCAACTTCTTGTTCTAAAGATGACAAGAAAGACACACCACAACCAGTACAACAAGAAGACCCAATGGCTTATATGACTATTGAGTTCTTAGAAACTAATATAGTTGGAGTATGGGTGTCAGATAGTGCTTTTAATACTTCTTCTACAGGATATTATAATGAAGCTTATGTAGATACAGTATGGTTTACTCAAACTCAATATAGTTGGGATAATATAAATTATGTAGATAGTTATTTTATAGATGAATTTAAATCTCTATATTTTTACTGTTGCTTAAATACTAATCCTATATATGATGGTACAATAGAATATATAAGTAAATCAGGATTACAAATGAATTATGTAACTCCTCCAACACAGAATCTACCTAATTTTAATAAAAGAGTAGTAAGATACTTTAAACAATAATAGAGGGTATTATACCCTCTTTTTACAAATTAACCCTAGTTATAATGAAAAATCTATTATTAATATTATTGTGTGGCATAGGTATAAATATGTACGCACAATCAGAGATTATTGCAAAGGAATACACAGTCTTAAGAGAGTATGTGTGGGAAAATGATTCTGACTTCCATATAGTACCCTCTAAAGATATAGGCAACCAAAGAATTATTACTATTTTACCTGATGCGAATGGTATGGTTATAGAAATTAACAATCCTAACGATACTATTGTAATATATGCTGAAATCATTAATATTTATGAAGTAGAAATAAATGGTTTTCCAGCTACAGCTTATAGTATATTAAGTACTGAGGGTTTTCCTTTTTATTTAGAAATGGCAACAGACGCTGTAGCTTTTTATTATGATTTTAATCCTAGTGAAGGAGGTTATGGTGGTTATCTTGGTTCTGAATTATTACTTGAAATTATAAAATAAAACAACAAATTATGAAAAAGATATTTCTTTTAGCATTTGTATTTATACTCGGAATATCAACTAATGCACAAACAACATTTACATTTAAATTTAATACAATAAGCTTAATAGACCCTGTTACAACTGAAAAATATGGTTCTGTTAAAAATGATGTGGAAATAGAATTCCACTCGAATAAATCTATAGTAATAAAAAATTATTTCACTCATGGCAAGGCTTCCTTAATTGTTTATGATGTTAGTATTAATGATGAAGTTAAATTATTTTTTTGCTATGATGATGATGGTAATAATGTTAAAGTATTCGTAAGTGATGAATATTTAATTCTAAAATCAAAGGTTACACCATATTCTATAGTTTATAGTAACGAATAATTAACATTCACAGATTTTCATACTCTCCATTTTATCATTTACATTACTTTTACCACAATTTTAAAACACTACAACCTTAAAAATAAAAAGACCTTTCGCCCAACAATAATAATTTAGTTGAAAAATATGCTACCAAATTTTAGAGACCAATTCAAAACTGACTTAATAAGAAATTTTAAAAAGAAGTCAAACAACCTTACAACAAACTTATTTATTCCAGACATTGAGATGGAAGGTGTTATGTATGCGTGCCTAATGTGTTTAGAGTTTAAGAATAATGCAGGAATACTGCCAACATCTATTATAGATGAGATGACAGAACAGGTAACCGATGTGCTAAAAGAGTTATTTGATGAATACAACGAATCCCATAAACTTCTTTGTATATTTTCAGTACACTCCAATATGGGCTTGTCAAATATTTCCCAAATAGTTAATGAATATTATCAATCATACTAACCATTTTTTAGTGTATAGAGGGAGTGAGTTTAAAAGAAAAAGGTGCTAACCGAAGCTAACACCTTTTATAAAATTGCGATTATGCAGCGACATCTACCATTCCTTGTTTTGGTTTATCAACTTCATATTTATTGATTACGTTTACAAGTAGGTTTATATCATCTATACTCCATTCAACATTTTGATTGTCTTTGGCTGAAAATAATACGCTATTATAAACTTCTAACATTTCTCGAAAACATTCTAATGAATTTTCATCTTTATTACGATATCTCCATGGTTCATTTAAGTCTTTTACACTCAAACCCATTCTTAGAAATCTATACACAAGATAATGTTCAGTAGATTCATGAAAACCAAAGAATTTGAATTTTTCAATAGACACCTCTTTCTCGAATTGTGCTGCTTGCTTTTTTAAATCGTTAAACATTTCCCATATTTTTGTAACCTCTTCAATAACATCAAGTGGCATTTTTTTTAGTTCATCACTTAATAAAAGAAAATAACAGTTAGGTAAACGAGATTCTAGTATTACTAAACTTTTCTTACACTCCTCTTTTAACTCAGCGGTTATCTCTAAATGAGAAAGAATTCTATACTGATTAATTAAAGTCATTCTTTCTGTATCGGTAATTTTTATTTCTTGATTATTCATAATTTAAAATTTGTTTTGTGGGTAAAGTTTAAATTTATACACCCTACCCACATTATTTTTACTTCTTTTTTATTTTGTAGAACATTCTACCGTTTGATTTAAACCTTATATAACCTAGCTTAATTAAAGCTTTTCCTACTCGTTGGGCAGAAGCAGCATTATTAGTTATTAAACCTGAATTAGAAAGAAACAACATTACTTCTGATGCTGTCCATTTAAAGATGTTAATTCCTTCCTCCTCTTTACTACAAGGACAGAATTCATTCATAATAGCTTCTTCTTCAAGAGTTCGTAAAATGTAATTGCTGTTGTTTATTTCTATCAACTTGTTTTCTTCTTTATCAAACCAATACTTAAAACCATTTTTGTACATGGCATAAGCCTGTGAAAAAACATTGTCAATATTAAAGTTTGCTAATCTGTCTAAGTCTATGTCCCCTACCTTAAAACATAAGAATCTGCGATTGCCCGTAGCATCAATAAGAAATTGTTCTTCATTAGTAGAACCACAAAAAGAAGCTCTTTTAACCAAGTTCTCTGGATTAAACCCGTATGGTTTTCTAACTCTAATCTTAATTTGTGTTACAAGCTGTTTGAAAGCCTCTAAATTCTTATTGTTTAGTGATGATAGTTCATCAATATTTACCAAGATACATTCACTAGCCTGTATAAGAGCATCTTTAGAGTCAGGATTTAAATAACCTGTACTTGAGTACTTATCTAGCTTTTTAGGTACAATATGGTTCAACCATGTGGTTTTTCCTATACCTTGTCCACCAGCTAAAACAAGAACTTGTTGATTTACTACATTTTTATCAATAGCCCCTGCTATCAAAGACACAAGCCACTTGGTAAACCATCCTATCCAATGCTCGTTATTTTCTACATCTACTAAGTTACAAAACTCTTCAATGTAATTAGTCTGCCCATCCCAATTTGGTAATGATTCAAAATAATCTAAAAATGGATTGTAGGGTGGGCTAAAATCCGAATTTAGAATATTTCTTAAGGGAGCAACCCCTATGTTGTGTCCACTGTTTTTTAAACTACGTAGCATGGAACGTTCCACATAGTCAGTCATTGGTTGGTAATTTTTACCCTTAGTGTATTCTACCATACCTGTTACAACATTAAACCTAGTTGTAACCATCTCGGAAATTTTAACTTCCAAAATGTCATTGTTATTAGTGCTATTTGCAGCCATAATAATTGTATTTAAGATTTTTAATTCTTGGCTTAATTGCCTAAGCTTTTAGTTCGTTTATTTTTTTACAACTAAAAACTTAGTACAAAATTCATCAATAAATAAGGGCTGTACTATCTCACTACTTTCCCGAAAGTGAGTTTTCTATTTTATATTATCAATATGTGGAAGGATAAATTCACCTTTTGCGTTAGAGAATTTACTACTATTGATATGAGTTAAACTATTTGAGTTGTCATTAAACTCTTTTTCTAATGTACCTAAAGAACATTGTTCATTATTCACACTACCAGATATTTTAAAATATTTATGAAATAACTGAGCAAGCCTAGAAATAGAACCTTTGCCTTTTACTTGAGGGAGTGTTATATATCCATTTTCTACAAACTTTATCATTATAAACCCAAATTGAGAGGGGTTTAATTTACAGTCTATTCTTTCCAATAATTCATTCTGGTTCATAACACTATCTGTTATATTATGAACTTCTGTATATATGAATGACAAGCATTGCTCTAAGTTAATTAATCGTGAATGTATGAGTTTGTAAAACTCTGTTGGTTTAGAATAATTTCTAGTATCATAAATCATTTGAGGTTCACATTTATATTTATTACATACATAGTTGATATATGTACCATCAATTTTCATTTCTAATATACTAGGATTATCATTTAAATAAATAGTTCTCTCAGTATAAGACCCGTAATCATTAAATAAATCTTGGATTAATCTATTTAAACTTTTTACTATTTGACGAATCTCTTTTTTATAATCACTACCTTTAGAAATTAAATCGTTATCTATTTTATCTTCTATTTCTCTTACAATTTCTTTTATCTTTTTATTAAATTCATCGAAATGATAACCATTGCAGCTGTTGTAAATTTCACTTTCGTATATCAATACAGTATTCTGTTCAGGAAAAGGTCTAACATAATGAATCTCTCTATCTTCTTCTTTAAATGTTAATTCTTGAATAAACTCTACTATAGGTTGTAACGATGTGTGATAATCCATAATTATAATAATTTGGGTGCTAAAATAATGCTTTTAATAAAAACATTCCCCCTGTCCACACTGTTTTTACTTGTTATTTTTCATATTTAACACCCCCACCCAAAAGGTAATCCTCCTAACTCCCCTAGCACAAGATTTGGGGGAAATTCTCTCTATCAGCAAAATGGCTATCAGCCTTATTTATTCATTTAAAATCTAATATTATGGAAAATCAAATTATGTTTGCCGAATTGGTAAATGGTGTTACAACCGTTATGTTAAATGACCCACAAGTAAGAATCATTAGTGATACGGGGGTATTTCTAGTAACTCCGAAAAATAACACTACCAACTACCCAGAGTTACAGTTTGAAGTAGCAGATAATGAAGCACTAGAAGTTTATAATATTCAATTTTAGTAGTACGAGGATTATGCTGTATTATGTTTACCAATCTTGGGTTCTTTGAGATGGTTTACCTCGTTAAATATCAAAACCACTGAAAGAAACATAACCTGCGCAGGTTTTAGATTTTAATCTCATAAAATAATAAGTAAAAAATTATAGCCCCAAACAAAAATGCTAGAAACTTATTTCTGATATCTTTTAATACATATTTAAACGTAATAATATTTTTTCGTTCAGTAATTATATTAGACTCTTTTGATATTTCTCCCTTCTCTTCATTGTCGCTAAATCCGTCTATCTCTTTAAGCATATCATCAACTATTTCTTTAGCTTCTGCTTCTGCTATTTCTTTTTTCAGAGCAGTATTAACAATTTTAGATGGGATAAAAAGACTTACGAATTGAGTTACTAACAAAGCAACATAACAACGACTAAAAAAGTTAAAATCTTCTACATACTTTGTTAGAAAAGGAAAAACAGCTTCTATATAAGGAAGTTTTACAAAAATAAAATATATAAATATAGTAAGATTAAGACCTAATCCGACACTATAAATTTTTGCCATTAATGATTTTTTTCTAGGAACAACTATCTCTGGAGAAGGTATGAAAGTAATATTTAGGTTTAGTATTCTATTTGCCTTTAAAATAAAAATATCCCCCTTAATTGGAATCTTTGCCCTGTTGCCTTTTATTTCTATCCCTTTTAACTCATCTCCATCTCTTTTATCTCTATATCTATGTGCCCCTAATAAATATACTTTATCTAATTCATGAATGTTTTCATAATCCAAATCATAATCCACAACATATCCTGAATATAAATCAGGAACATCCGAATTACTTTCAACTAATATGTCCACATAAGGGGGGTAGTATTTGTATTTATTTTCTTCTCCATCTATTTCTCCCAAGATATTGTTTGCATTGATGAATTTTTCAAAAGAACGAATTTCACCACTAAATACATAATACCATTGATTTTTAAATCTTAAAATTTTATATCGGATATCAAATTTCAATATCCTTATTAGTCTAGGTAGAATCCACCCTAAAGTCATCGCTAATACTAAAACACAAAGTTGATGTAACAAGAACCAGTAAATTCCTTCTTCAATAAAATAAGTAGTAAATTCTGAATAAATAACATTATCTGAAGCTAACAGTTCTTTGTACATATAAATAATATCCCCATTAGTAAATTCAGTTTTTCGGGATATTTTATAGATTACAAAACCTAAAATCTGAAGTATTATACCGGGTATTATACTATAAAATATAGACTTATATACAGAGCCTTTAGTATAAAATTGCTTTGAAAATTCTCTAAAAAAATAAAATCGTTTGAAAATTAATCCAGGAAGTATAATTAATATGAATAATATAACAAAATCTAGCGTTATACTCATTGCCTTATCTATTCAGTAAGCTATTGTCCCACTTTCCTTTCTCGTGATAATCAACAACTGCCTTATCTAAATTTTCAAGGTTTTTGTCAACTTGAAGTTTTTTATAAGCTTCATCAGAATATAATCTTGTATCAGCTTTCTTGCTAATTTGTTTTATAATATAAACTATAGCAGCCAATAAAGCTAATAATCCAATAATATTTATAATCCTTTTATCCATTTTCTCTATGCGAAATTAGCAATTTTTAATTATATACATGTCAATTAGGAATTATTCAAAACTAAACTTCCTATATGCCTAACGTATATAATAACAAAATAGTTAATGTTTTTAAAATAATTAACATATCCTACCCACACTCCCCTAGTTACATTCATCGTTTGTGTAATCTTATAATAATCTTCTTTTTACAAACGATTCATTCCACTAGTGGAGTGTTCCAGTTACACATTCAATTAATATTCACAAGAGTTGTTTTGTACCTATATCTGTCCCTATTGGATAGTTTGGGAACTTACAGATTTACCAGAGAGCCAATAACAAAAAAGACCCTAGAAGTTAATCTAGAGCCTATTTTGTACTCGAGGCGGGACTTGAACCCGCACGCCCTAATGGGCACAAGATTTTAAGTCTTGCGTGTCTACCAATTCCACCACTCAAGCAACTATCTTAACTAAAATGAGCGGGAGACGGGATTCGAACCCGCGACCCCGACCTTGGCAAGGTCGTGCTCTACCAGCTGAGCTACTCTCGCTTAATTGTATTGATATACTTTAAAGAACATCCCTTGAAAAAGGAATGCAAAAATAGATATTTTTTTATTCCTACAAAATTTTATCCCTTATTTTTTATAGTAAGAAATCAAACCATTTTTTTTATAAATGCTAATGAATACGTTAACACTTTTTTAGCTGCTTCAGAAAGTTGTTCTTCTTTGTGTGGATGACTAATATCAAAGGTATGATTGGCTCCTGTAATTATTTTCAAATCAGCATTTTTATTCCACTCATTTAGTTGCTTAGCTTCTTCGACATTTACTGTTAAATCATTATCCCCATGAATGATTAAATGTGGCTGATTGGTCTTTTTAATGGCATTTTCTATTTTATAGCTTACTCTATTGTTAAGCAAATCTTCAACAAAAGAATAATACATTGGCATTTGTTGTTTTGTTCGCATGTTTTCAATATAAACTACGCCTTTAGATTCCCATTCGGATAAATTTGGTGGTAACCTACTTTCAAAATCGCTTATAGCAGCCCAAGTAATTATTTTTTTTATTCTTTTATCCATACTTGCTGCCAGCATGGCAATTCCACCTCCTCTACTATGTCCTATCAAGGTAATGTCATTAATATCTAATTCCTCTTTAGGAAGTTCTTCTGTTTTATATATCCAATCTAATACATATAAAACATCATTCAACTCTTTAGTAATTGTATTTTTACCAAATATCTCTAAATCAGGGAAATCTATGGACTGTTCGACAGTTCCTCCATTATGAGAAAAATTAAATTTTAAAAAAACACATTCATTTGTGATAAAAAAATCCATCACTTCGTTAAAGTGTCCCCAATCTTTAAACCCTTTAAAACCATGAGCAAAAATAACTATTGGTTTAGGCTTTTTTGTTGGTTTAAAACCAACATCTAAAACAATTGGTTTTTCTATTATATTATTAGTCAGTATTTTATTTTTTATTATCATTTGTATCTTTTTATTAGGCAACATTATAGTTATTTACTTTTTCTTGGGTGGTGTATAATTTTAAATCTTATATACTATAAATATTTACTTTACTTGTTTAATTATAGTTTCTCTATCAAAGATTAAGCATAAAACAAAGTTATTAAAACATAACAATGTAACTTATCAAATTAGCAATTCAAAAAGCACTCTAAGTTATTATAGAAACAACTTTAATTTCTTTTTCCTTAATAGTCAGCAGCTTTTATCTTCATTGTTAAGATTTTTTGTTTATATGTATTTTTTATTTTACATTTGAAAAGATAACAAACCAATTTTTTATGAAAAGATTATATTTTATTTTATTAGTTATAATTCCTAGTTCATTGTTTGCTCAGTTTAAAACTGAGTATCATCAAAATGGAGATCCGAAAACAGAAATAATAGATGCCGATGGTATGAAACAAGGTACATGGAACTATTATGATTTTAATGATAATCTAATTAGAATTGAAAAATTCAAAGATAATCAACTTATTAAAAGAACTTCAATTGTTAATGGAATAGAGTTCGATACACAATCTTTTTCTATTATAGAAATAAATGCTCCATCTAATCTTTCAGAGATTGAGACAACAATACAACAATCAGATGGCGAAATAATCATTGATGAACAAGGTAATATTCTATCCATATATTTTTACTCATTAGCTTCTTCATTAAACAAAAATGATATTACCATAGCTTTATCTAATTTCATTAAGAGCAATTATACAAATACAAAAAATACGATTTTAACCTTTTAATATTACTATGAAAAAAATATATTTATTCTTACTACTAATCCCTTCATTTTGTTTTGGTCAAAATTTAGTTTTAAATCCGAGTTTTGAAAGTGTTAATTTAGCAAGCCTACAGTGTTCATGGTACACTAGTGAAGGTCAATTTACTAATGCAATCGCAAATTGGGATTATCCAAATGATGGTAGTACTGATATTTTTCATACAAGCTTAGCTACATCTTGCTATTGCAGCCCTTTTTCTACTAACGCCTCATCACCGGGCACCCAAGCACCGAGGACTGGAAATGCAATGACAAACATTGTTGTATATGGTTCTGGAGGATGTACTCCTTATCGAGAGTACTTGCAAGGAGAATTATCAACACCTCTAACAGTAGGTACAACATACAATGTAAGTGCCTATGTTTCTTTGGCTGATAAATCAAATCGAGCAACGAGCAATATTGGTTTTAAATTTACTACTGCAAGACAAAATACAGGTAGCATGTGTGTATGGGTAACAACCCCTGATGTCTATTATACAGGTACGCCTATAACTAACAAAACAGGTTGGACATTGATTTCCTTTACTTTCACACCTACTGTTGCTGGCTTACGTTATTTTTCTTTTGGAAACTTCTTCACTGACGGAGCTACAACTACAACTTCTGTTAGTGGTACAGAAGGAACAATCCGATATTTTGTTGATGACATATCAGTAACAACAGCATGTCCTACCCAATCAGCTACTTGGACCAATCCATCACCTATTTGTGCTGCAGCTGGCTCTATAAACTTAAGTAGTTTAGTAACAGGTACAGCTGGTGGAACTTGGAGTGGAACGGGTG